>CAZCDS010000017.1:0-108388 GCA_964497585.1 uncultured Syntrophaceae bacterium | reverse complement strand
AAACAATCCCACACCAAAACACTACTCACCTACGAAAATCTGGGGAATGTCCTGTTGAGGCGACCTGGTGAGGAGAGCGCCTGCTGCTGCAAATAGTGCCATAACAACGCAAACAGAGGCCGGAGAAGCGTTGTCGGCGTATTCCGGTTTCGTGTTTGTTCGGCATCTCTGTGCCGCGGTGACGAAGCCTCGTGTGGGCGAATCCCTCCCCCTGAACTCTCACCACCAGCCTAGCTGACCATCTCTTCAATGATGTACCTGACGGATGGGACGGAATGAACTAGGCCCGCGACCTCGCCGGCGGGCAGAATTCCCGCATTCAAATCCCCTTTGAGCCACGAGGCTTCCAGAGCCTCGGTTCCGAGTGTTTCAAGGAATCCCGGTTCCCCTTCAAGGAAGCCTTCCACTTTGGGGGTACGCAGGGCACGGATTCGAAATCGGCCCATGTCCACGAGCGCGGTGCCCGTCTCGGGCGATTGTACGATCGTGTCCTTGTAATTGGCGTGGGCAATGCACTCCTTCGTCGCGATGAAGCGAGTGCCCACCTGGACGCCCTCGGCTCCGAGCGCGAGCGCGGCCCGGTACCCCCGGGAATCGCCGATGCCACCAGCCGCGATCACGGGGACTTTCACCGCGTCGACCACGAGCGGTACGAGCACCATGGTTGAGGCGCCTCGGTAGCCTTGCATCCCTCCCGATTCAGAGCCTTCCGCGACGATAGCGTCAACACCGAGGGCCTCCGACTGCACCGCGACTTCTACCGTGGGAACCACGGTGATCGTCTTGACGCCCCGCTCCTTGAGGAACGGGATGATTTCCTTTGGCGATCCCCCGGAGATCGTCGCGGCCCGAAGCCCTTCGTTCGCGAGGATTTCCGCGAACGCCATGGCATGCGGGTTCTTTGCCAGCAGATTCGCTCCGAACGGTTTGTCGGTGAGCGCCTTGGTTGCCCGCACCTGGGCACGGACGATCTCGGGATCCATGGCGAACGCAGTTGCAAGGAGACCGAATCCTCCAGCCTCGGAAACAGCGGCCACAAGTTCAGGATTGCAGATAACCCCCATGGCTCCTTGAATCACGGGGTACGTGCTTCCTAGAAGTTCAGTCACGCGAGACATCAGTTCCTTCCTCTCACAGCGCTCCCGCGGTGTTGTTAAGGGGAGGCGCATCAACATGGTGATCAACATCGCCCACCGATCGTGAGAGATGACCGGACGAGGCAAAAGCCGGGGCTGACGCCCCAGGTATGGATTCGAATACGGTCTTGCCTGACGCTGATGTATGAGAGGATCTTACCAGACAAAATCGACCGAAGAAAGGACCGGTCCAAAAATGTTTCCGGCCAACGGCGCCCCGGGAGAGCGAAAAGAGTCGGTTCGCTTCAGATCTTGTCCTTGATCACGTGGAAAGACATGGTCGCTCCGGTGACCGAACTCCGGCCCGTAACCAAGAATACGCAGATGAAAACGCTTTGTAGCGCGATGATCAGGAACGGGTCCCAGAGCACTGAGAAACCGGCCACCAGATCGGCTCCGGGCAGAGGCACGGGAGGAGACAGCCAGGCTCCTGCGAGGACGTACAAGGGGGCAACGATCGCCATGACTTGATACGCGGAAAGGTCTCCCTCTCCGCGATAATCGGCTCGGAGCGTTTCCGACAGGGCCCGCCAGATCTGCGTCACTGTCATGACGAGGATCAACGACGTACAATAGAAGCCCTTCAGATAAAGGTACGTGCCGACAAGACACACGGCAATGTAAAGTGCTGAAGTGATAGCCTGGATCGGTACGACCTCGGTGCCGTCCAAACCGCTTTCATAAGCTATCTTTTTGGTTTTCCCCGTGAACACGATCACCTGCTTGCCGAGGAACCTTCTTACCCACGGGCTGCATTCGGCCAAAGGCCTGCCGTAGCAGCAGCCGAAACTGATGCAGGCCAACCGGCCCAAACCCTCTCCGAGCGCGTAGCCGAGCGCGAGTGCCGAGAAGACGACGATGGAGGGCGCCTCATAGTTGATATACGATCCCACCGTATGATTCGCGAGCCATACCGCTCCGGGAGCGATGAGGATCCCGAGAAAGGAAGCTCCCCCTACGGTAAAAGTATGCTTCTTCTTCTCCACCACGCGGGCCACGATTCTGGACGCGGGGACACATACTACCCGGAGGACCGTCAGTACCATCGCCATCATGGCCTTCGGAACGCCGGCCGATCCCCCCATCACGAAAATCAGAGCCGTGCCCGCCACGAGCGAGCCTGCCACAAAAAGTCCGTAGTACGTGAGATTTCTCCCGTTCCAGGAGTCCGAATGCTCCTTTATTCCAGGCACCGACGCGATTATCTGCCAGCCCTCACCTGGGAGCGTCCTCGTTGCCCACCGAAGGAGGAAGAATGACCCCACAGCGAGGGTAACCACGAAAATCTCATCCCACATAAAGACGACCTCCGTTGTTGTTTCCCGGACTGAAATGCAAGCAAAAAGCCATTCGCGTGGCCAGGCGCGCGTAGCGCGTTACGTCGGTACAAAGGGATGGCCACTGCGGCCGGGTACAGCTCTCACGCGTCAATCCGGATGATTCTCGCGAGTCACCCCTCAGCGCACCATCGCCACCGTGAAGCCCGGATCGGACACTGCATCCAGCTCACGTCTCCGGAGGAATGGCCTTCCCGATCAGGGATCTCACTTCCAGGTCCGTTTCCGCGAGCGGTTGGCCGAACCCTTGCGAGAACCGGCTACTGACTCCCTGACGCCGCATATTCTCCAGAAGGTCCTGCGAGAATTTGATGCGACCCTTTCGGAAGACCAGCACGACCGTGCTGCTGCCCGGTCTGAACAGACTCTTGGGCTGTCCTTTTTCAAGGAACATGCCCCTTTCAATTCTCCGAGGGTCTTCATAGGCCACGGGGCTGTACGCCTGTTCCACGTCACCCACCATGAGCGCCGTCACCTCGATCATCGCGACAGGGCCAACCCGGGTCCCTCCGGGGACATCCGTGTCAAGAATCGTCACCACGCGTCTGTTCTTCGAGCAGGGCGTAACCGCGGCCACTGCAGCTCCGGGATTGCAGGAGTGGTATCCTCCCGGAATTTCGTAGAAATCCTTTACGTATCCTGAAACCGGCGTATGATTGTAGTGATACTTCTCTGGAGTGAGCCTGAAAATCGCGAAATCCCCACCCGCAAATACTGAAATCCACTCGTGCTTGTCACGGCCGAGCAGTTCCTCGAACGCGAAAAACTTCTCCTTGAGGAACAATACGGAAGTCACGGCCAAAGACCCGAGCAGCACCCTCGAATCGGCCGGCGAAACTACTGCGGATACGTCTGAAGGCATGGGACGGCATTCCCAATACCGAATTCGGCGTTCAAAGATCTTCCTGGCCGTCTTGAGACTCTCCGGGGGATCAAGGCATTCGGAGAGGTCCAGTCCGTTGTGCCGGAGGAATCGCTTCAGCACAGGTGTGACGGGAATGTCAAAACTGACAAATCCCAGGATCTGAGACGCTCGAGCGCTCGTGAGAGCTCGAAAGAGCGAGGGAGCGTTTTCTCTCACCGACGAATAGAGGAAGTCAATCGGCCAGTCCGACAGGAGCGTTTCATCACGGACCGCCCTGGTTTCCCTGTCGATGTATTGGTGCAGCATCATCCGAGCGAAGCCTCAGGTTCATGTGAATGCGGGGACGGGGATTCCACCCGATCGGCCGGGGAAGTAGCCCGGAAGGGGGCGCCCGATGTTTCGGAATGTCTCAAAGCCTCCGAGAGGCTTGCTCGGCGACGGTCGATGAAACGACTCGATTCGCGTGCGTCTCTATGGACCGTTATGAGCACGAGGTTGATGAGCTTGCGCAACGCGGCGGTCCCGATGCTCTCACTGAGGAGATCACGCTCGATTGTGGAGAGAAACTCTGTTGCTCCCTGATTCTCGAGTGCGTATTGGCAGGCGCGTTGGTAGGAGTCGCCCTCCCGGCAGGCTGACGCGTCCATTTGCGCAGAGTCCCGTTTGAGGTGATCGAGCGCCTCTTTCAGATGCAGCCTTTTAACGCTCATCCGGTACGAGGTCTCGGCTGCGAGGTTGAACTGCTCCGCAGTCACCCTCATGGGCGAACTCGCTCCCAATTGTTCCAATATGCGCCGGGTGAGCTTACCGCTCGCCGCGTGCGTCTCCGGCTCCTCAATTCTGGCGACGAGGTCGGAGAGCGTATCCCGAACATCGAGCATTTCCATAAGCTCCTGCGCGTCTTCTCTGATGAGGTTCGCAAGTGCAAGCCTGAACTGCCGATGGTAGACTCGCACGTATCCCGGGTAGCGCCTGCTGTATCGGACGCCCCTGGTCTTCCTGACGATCCTCTTGAGAAATCGATTGCCCGTGTCGGACCTCACGTAGAAGGTGGGCAGCCCGATCGCAAGACCGAAAAAAATCTGGCGTCGCTCGCTTTCAACGAAGGGATCGTCAGGGATGTGTCTGTGCGTAATCGCGCCCGAGAGCACATACTTGAAGGCCAAAGCCGTTACCAGAGCCTGAAGTTCCACCGCTCGAGCCATGTCTTGCGTCAGGCTGTGGAAGAGGCTGTAGTACCGACCCTCGAAACCCGAATACCCGACCGCGGCAAACTCTCGGAGACGATAGAGGCTATAGAGGGACATCGCGGCATCGAAGACGCCAAGGTCGGCAAGATCCCGCTTCAGTTTTTCCTGGCTGCCGGGGGTGCCGTCCAGGGCAGGGCTCCTTACGGTGCTCATGGGGGCCATGAGATAGTCCACCAGCCTGAAATCAGGAATAAAATCACCCTTCAGCCGAAACAGGATGCTGATCGCCTGGTCGAGCCACGTCAGGCCGAACGGCGTGATAGGCCGGCCAAAGAGTCTCAAGTGTGCCTTTCTTTTCCATCGACGCCACATCATACGCAGGTGCGTGTAATCAATCTCATGGGGGAGAAATCCGAGCGCCCGCTCCGGATGGAAATCCGAGAAACCCAATCTGTACGGCGCAGCGCTGTACGTTCGCACGAAGAGCGGGAGGAAGTGTTCCACAATCTTGATTACCAGATCTCCGATGTATTTCTCATGCACGGCCGTGAACCCGGAACCCCGGTCTCTGAGAGCCTCTCCGAGCTTGATGCTTCCCAGACTGATGTGTGTCCCGTTATTGGCCAGGCTGATGTTGGAGACGTTGGGGATAACGACTAGATTTCTGGTGATGATACCCGCCTCCCTGAGCTTGGCCACTGCGTTGAGTTGGCTGCGGCTGAGCACCTCGTGGCAGAGGCACATGTACGCGTGCTTCGCCAGGCCGTCGTCCCAACCGGACAAGCACGGGCTCATGAACAGCTCCCGGTAGAACGAATCGGAGATACACTCGTTGAGCTCCTTCTGGCGTAACGGAGGGTGGGGCGAGAAATAGACCGTCGCTTCCTGTCCCATTTCTTTGAGCGAGAATGCCTCATTCGCGTACATGATCAACAGTTCGGTGAGCAGAAACCTCTTGGAGGTCTCCTCAGCCAGGGCTCGTCCGCTCCCGGAGTCGGGGCGCAGGGGCACGATGTGGAAGGATAGCGTCTCAGGCGACGTATTATCGTTGAGTAGGCGTTCCATGGCGAGACCGACAGATTTCCGGATCATCGCGGGCAGGTTCTCCTGTGTTCCCAGAATGTCGGCCAACGCGAGCTTGATGAGATAACTTATCGGCACACGTAACCATTGCTCTCCAGCGCTGGAGTAGAAGAACTTTGCGCTGTCTGCTCTTGGTGGGCTCCCAGACTTGCTTTTGTCCGAGAGTAGGTCTCCTCTTAATATCTCCCTCGCGTACGGACTCAGCTTCTTGGTGGGGAACCTCACCCAACTGTTCTCCCAGATGCGCACCTCGTCGCATTGAAGATACGCTTCAAGGTCGGTTACGGCCCTGAGAGACGTGTCGCCCGCGGCGACTCGCCGGATGACGTTGGCAAAGTAGTTGGACTTTTCTATGCTCAACGGCAAGTCGACGTTCGACCGGTGACCGAGGACTGCCGCCTGAAGCTCGGTTTCAGACCCGGCGGTAACATCCTCTGCGGAAAAAGGAAGAGACTCCAGGAACCTGGGTGACCGGATTCCCGGTACTTGCAGAGCGGCTCGTACGCCTTCAAGGAGTTCGGAAACACTTTCATGGTCTCCAGGGGATCGACTCGGATCATTGTGCTGCAACATGTTCTGTCCGCTGGTGTGCGCTCCGTGTAGTGATTGAGTCGGTAACCAACTGAAGAAAATAATGAATTGATTTGTTAGGCGAGAATGAGGTTCAAACCAGCTTTCGGTTAGCCACGGAAATGTAACCTGTCCCTAACCGCTTCTGAACCGGGCCCATCAATCTTGAACCTTTTTCCTCTCCTTCCCGCGTACGCGTACCGTCAGCATCCCCGTCGAGGCCTGACCGATCTTCCCCCCATAGCTGCGGTGAGCAATGAGACGGAAGGTTGTCGGGACTTGAGCTTTTGTCTTGGCTCAATTCCGGCAGGCAGTTTGCGGATTGAGAGCACCGGCGAAGATCATACTTGATGGAGGTGGCTGTGGTGAGGTATGGTCGACAAAGGGGTGGACCTGGTTTTCTGACCTTGGGGGTCTCTGTCGTCCCAGTTTTGGACGGCGAACGGAGATGATTTCTTGGTCTCATCATGTCGGAGAGACTTTTAGGGGGAAGCCGCAACACGCAGCGTGGCAACAGAATGAATGCGCTGCAAAAGACGAGATCAGTGGAGGAAGAGATGGTTAGCAAATCTTACTTGGACGCGTTCAGCCCTGATGAAAAAGATCGAGAACTCTGTAGAGAATGCGGCATATGTCTTCAGAAATGTCCCGTAATGCAGATGGACGAAGAAGAATCCAAAGCCGAGATGGGACGCCTCTTGGATGGCGAGGAAACCACGCGTGTACTGAATGAGTGTACGTTCTGTTTTAGTTGCAATCGTTATTGTCCTTACGGTCTCAAACCCTATGCCCTTATGATCGAACGTATGGCGGAAAAAAATCGCAAGAGCGGGAAAGCAATACCGCCGTTTGTCACGTATTTTTTTACGGGAAAAACGGATACCTGTCTTTTCCGGGACGTATACGAGAGCGAGTCGGAGGAAGAAAAGGCGATCTTGGACAGATGGGAAATCGTTCCACCAAAGACTCAGGAAGTGCTTTTTATAGGATGTGTCGGTCGGACGATCCCGTACGGTATTGAACATTCCGGTGTATTTCAGAACCTCGCAAAATACGCTCCACGCAATGCCTGCTGCGGAGAGTTGGCTTATCGGTTCGGGGATTATCAAACCTTTGCCGAAACGGTCGAGCGTACGAGTCAACTGCTGGGGGCTCTCGATACGGAACGTTTGGTGTGCTATTGTGGTTCCTGTGCGAACTATGTTGGCAATGTCTGGCCGAATTATCATGGTGTTAAGCTGCCGTTTGAGATAATCTCCGTGTGGGAATGGCTCTGGGAAAAGCTTGAAAAGGGGGATTTGAAAGTGCAACGGAAGATTTCCAAGAGAGTCGCGCTCACAGATTCATGTTATAGCAGCGAATTGGGGGACCGCTTCTTTCAAGCGGTGAGAGGTTTACATGAAGCGGTCGGTATGGAGGTCGTTGAACTGAAGAACAACCGCTACAATAATTTCACTTGCGGGGCAATGAGCGTTATTCGAAACAATTATGACCTCGCGGAAGGGACAAAAGAAACCAAAAAGAAGATAGAACAGGTGGTGGATACGAAGGCGGACCATCTCTTTTGCTATTGTCCGGGGTGCTATACACAGCTCAGGGGAGCAGCCAAGAAATCCGATATACAAATTCATTATTCCTTGGAGGAAATCCTTTGGGCCCTTGGAGATGAATACCCCGTCCCATACGAGGAGAGAGCCGCCAAACAAACTGAGCTTTTCATCCAGAAGGTAAAATCTTCTGCTAAGGGCTGAAATCATAAAAGTCACCATACGCCTTGCTCGATTCATGGTTTGTTGCTTCCCTATGGCCGTACACCCGAAGTTCGTCGGTTTGGTGTTGGTCTGATCCGGCGTAGAGTCTCTCCTTCGTATCGGGTGAAGCGTGAGTTCCTGGTACACTATACGTAATTCGAGACGAATCAAAAAAAACTGTGTGATGTAGCTATGGGCCACGTAGCGCGAGTAGTGGCGCACCGGGGAACCCGATAGGCGTCTGTGTGGTTCCCCCCTTCCAATCTCTCCGCACGGTTACGAGTTCGAGGAATTCGAAGGCACCTAATTTGCTTCTGCCTTCTCACTGCTGGGGTGCTCTTTCGCCGCGATCCGCCCAATTGTAGCCCGCCAACGCGGACCCGAACGTCAGGCCAATCCCATACGTTTCTTGATGTGTTCTCGAAGGGCCTTCTTGTCAACCTTCCCCACCTTGGTCAGGGGAATGCTGTCCACGAATTCTATGCGCTCTGGAAGCTGAAGCACTGACGCCCCTTTCTGCCGCAGGTAGGTGATAATATCGTCGAAAGTAAGTTCTCCCGTGTCCGAGCGGGGTTGAATGTAGGCGCATATCCGCTCGCCCAACTCCTCATCGGGCATTCCTATCACTGCGACCACTTCTACCTGCTCGTGGGTGCTGACGAGATTCTCTATCTCAACGGCGCTGATGTTTTCGCCTCCGCGAAGGATGATGTCCTTGATCCGACCGGTGATGGTGAGATTTCCTGCGTCGTCGATCCTCGCCACATCGCCTGTCCTGAGAAAGCCGTCCGGTGTGAAGAGGTTACGATTCTCATCACCCGCGCCGAAATAGCCGGTAAAGATCCCCGGGCCTTTGCTCACCAACTCTCCCCCGCAGTTGGGAGGCAACTCACTCCCTTTGTTATCGACGATCTTATAGGTTTCGTAGGGGCAGCATTTGGCGCCGACCGTATTGCAGATCACCTCCAGTTCGTCGTCGAGCCTCGTCATTGAGTTGGTGCCCTCAGAAGACCCGAATGCATTGACAAAAGCACATCCCAGTTTCTCCCGGACGGCCATGACCAGGTCCGGGCTGCTCGGGGCACCGCCGGCATAGATTTTTCTGAGAGAACTGAGATCAAAATCCTTGCGACGATCGAAGTTAACGAGCCGGATAACTAGCGCCGGCACGGTGGGAATGGCCGTAACTCGCTCCCTTTCTATTACCCTGCAGATGTCAGCCGGGTCCGTGGAGTCGATAAGGACCAGCTTGGCAAAATTGATGAAGCCACCGCCCACACCGCAGAACATGCCCTGGGCATGGGAGACGGGGGCAATGGTCAGGACTGTGTCCTGGCTGGTGATTTCCCAGGCACGGGAATGGTATTCGGCGTTGCACAAGAAACTGTTATGGGTCCTGGGAGCGGCTTTCGGCAAGCCTGTCGTGCCTCCGGTCGGCATTATCTGGGCGACCTCCATGGGATCGGGCCTTCGCTCAGCGAGCCTGGACAGGTTCTCCGAGGTCAGAGCCTTCCGGTTGGCCAGCTCTTCCATGGGGAGAAACGTGCTGTGCTCGCCTTCTCTAACCGTGATGATGCGCTCAATTGCTGAGACTTCCCCCGAGACCTTCTCGATGATCGGCCCGTAATCGATGCTCCCGTGTCTGAGTGGTAGGATCCATGCCTTGGCCTTGGTAAGGCGAGCGAGATAGCTCACTTCTATCCGGTTGTGTCTGGGGAGGAGCAGGACCGGGATTGCACCGATCTTCTGCGCTGCGAAGAATGCCCACGCGAATTCATACCAGTTAGGAATCTGCAATAGGACCCGATCAGTCGATTTGATGCCGAGGTCCATGAGCCCCAGGGCAAGACGGTCGACCTTTTCCCTCAATTCCCGGTAGGTCAGCCGATTAGTGTCATCCGCAAGGCCCACCTTGCGTGGGTACAGGTCACTGGCCCTGTCCAGCACATCTCCCCACGTCAGGCCCAGCCACCAACGATACCGGTTGTATCGTTCGGCGTCTCTGCTGTCATAATCCGCGAAGCCTTCGATTCCCATGGTGCTGTCTGCTCCCATTGGCTGTAGATTTCGCTGTGAGGAGTAGCTCATTACCGAAATCGATTGAGCGTTTGTTTCCCGTCTGCCTGACCCCCCGGATCGGTCCGGGAGTACCGGCGACGACCGACGACCTTGCAGGACGATCAAATTCCCAGGAACCTTGCCCGCACGTCTCTGTTCTCAGCCAGTTCGGCAGGGTTCGATTCGTGGACCATCCGACCCTTGTTCATCAGGTAGACGTAGTCGGCAGCATTCATAGCGAAGTTGAAGTTCTGTTCTACGAGGAGCACAGAGAGTCCGCTGGCTTTGAAATCTTCGATCATTGAGGCAATCTCCTGAACGATGAGGGGAGCAAGACCTTCCGAGGGTTCGTCCATGAGCAGGACTATGGGGTTGCCAAGGAGAGCCCGACAGATGGCCAGCATCTGTTGCTCCCCACCGCTCAACTGATCGCCCCGATTGGACATGCGGTGCTTCAGTATGGGGAACTGGCCGAAGATCGATTCCAGATCCCAACTCGGTCCGCCGGCCTGGACCGGCGGTCGGGCGTTGATCCGCAGGTTTTCGAGCACGGTGAGTGAGGGGAAGATTTGCCTCCCCTGGGGAACAAGACCCACTCCCCTCTTAGCCCTGGCATAGGAAGGCAGGCCGGTGATGTCCTCTCCTCTGAGAAGGACCCTTCCTTTGCTGGTAGGGACCAGGCCCATGATCGATCGAATGAGTGTGGTTTTGCCCACGCCATTTCTGCCGAGCACGGCAATTATCTTGCCCTCGCCCACTTCCAGCGAAACGCCTTGGAGGATGTAGCTCTTCCCGAAAAAGGTGTGGATCTCCTTAACCGTCAGCATCTCGTACCCCTTGCTCGCCGAGGTAGATAGACGTAACCTTGGGATCTCCCTTGATCTCCTCCGCCGACCCGTGCGCTATTACGTGACCGAAGTGCATCACCGTGACTTTTTCCGCAATGGAAAAGACGACGTCCATATCGTGCTCGATGAGCAGAATAGTGATGGAATTATCAAGTCGGCCGATGAATTGGGTCATACTTGTGGTCTCCGACGGGGACAATCCCGCGGTCGGTTCGTCCAGCAGCAGCAGCCGCGGATTATTGGCCAGAGCCATGATCACCTCAAGTTGCCTCTGCTCGCCATACGAAAGGTTACTCACCAAAACCTCCCGCTTGTCCTCCAGGTCCCATTGACCGAGAATTTCTTCCACCCGAGACATCAGCCCAGTGTAGCGAGTCACCGGCTTGCAGAAATTGTAGCGAAACGGTTCCTGAGCCTGAGAGGCTAGGAGAACGTTTTCGAACACGGTCAGCGCCTGAAACAGATTGGTGATCTGGAAAGTCCGGGCCAGTCCCATGGCGGCCCTCCGATGTACTGCCAACCCGGAGACGTCCCGATCGAAAAGGAAAATCCGTCCCGAAGTCAGCCGGTGAATCCCGGTCACGAGGTTGAACAGCGTGGTCTTTCCGGCTCCGTTCGGACCGAGAATCGCGTGACGTTCACCGGCCTCTACGGCGAGCGAGACCCTATGTACGGCCTCGATCCTGCCGAAAGACTTGGTGACCGCTTCCAATCGAAGTGGGCGCGGCACGTTTATCTCCCCTGATACCTATCTCCGAGTGTTCCCACGATCCCCTTGGGGAAGAACATGATAGCAAGCACGTAGATGGCGCCGAGGACCATGAGCCACCGGTCAATGCGTGCGCTGATGACATGTTCCAGCATCGTAATGATCAGTGCACCGAGGGCCGGTCCCCAGAGCGTACCCGCTCCCCCTAGGATGACCATGAGCAGGCCTTTTGCCGAGTATGCGATACCCAGGTCTGATGGCCCGACAAAACGGTTGTAGAAGAGGAAAAGCACCCCCGAAACGGCTGCAAAGCCCCCTGCTATCACGAAGCAGAGGTACTTGTACACGAACGCGTTGTAGCCCAGAGACCTCATGCGGGATTCGCTCTCGCGTATCCCCTTGAGCGCGGCGCCAAAAGGTGAGTCCACCAGAATCTTGAGTAGAAGGCTCATGAGCGCCACGATAATCAAGACAACGTAGTAATAGCTCGTTTCGTTCACGGTCAGTGGAAAGCCGAAGTCCGGCAATCCTATTCCGGATAGACCGTCGTCGCCTCCGGTGAATGCCCGCCACTTGTACGCGATTCCCCAGAGAACCTGAGCCAGAGCCAGCGTGATCATGAGGAACGAGGCGCCGTGAGTTCTCACCGCGAGGAATCCGAACACGGCAGCAACGAGCAAACCGATGCCGGTTCCTGCGACCAAGCAGATCCAAAAGCTCTGTGTGACCTTGAGACAGAGAAGAGCCGCGGTGTACGCGCCTACTCCGAAGTAGGCCGCGTGTCCCAGGGAAGGTAGACCCAAGGTCCCGACAAGGAGATCAAGGCTCATGGCAAAGAGAGCGAATATGAGAGCCTGTGTGACCAGCCCTAAGTAATAAGAAGAGAGGAACAGCGGCCACGTCGCAAAGATCAATCCGACAATCGGTACCAGCGTCTTTAGGAGTAAATGCTTCATTTCACACCAAAGAGGCCCTGAGGCCGTACCGCCAGGATTATGGCCATGGGAGCAAAAATCATGAAGAGTGAGAGTTCGGGAAAAAGTGCCTTGCCGAAGTTGTCCAACATCCCCACGATGAGGCTGCCCACGAACGCGCCCTTGAGACTGCCCTGTCCCCCAATGATTATGATGACGAGCGCCAAAAGTAGAATGTCCAGATCGGCCCCCGGGTACACTCCCACAAAGGGCCCGCCAAGAACACCGGCCAGCGCGGAGAGAAACGTCCCAAGCGCGAACACCGCGGTGAAGAGCAGTGGCACGTTCACGCCCACGGCGGACGCCATCTCCGGGTTGTCCACACCGGCCCTCACCATGGCTCCCACATTCGTCTTCTCTAGGAAGAGCCACAGGCATAAACCGACCAGGCAGCCGGCGACAATCATGAAGAGGCGGTAGCTGGGAAAAACGATGTCGCCGAGAAACAGCGAACGGGCAAGGAAATCCGGTTTCGGGAGGGACTGAGGCAATCCACCCCATATCCAGAGGCACGCATCGCCGAGGATAAAGATGAAACCGAAGGTGAGAAGAACCTGGGCGAGTTCGCTCCCGGCGAATCGGTGCAGGAAGAACCGTTCGATAACCATGCCGAGGACCGGCACCAACATAACTGCCGACAACAGGCCGTAGAGAAAGTTGTCGGTCTCATTGACTACGGTCAGAGCGATATAGGCCCCAATGAGATAGAATGAACCATGCGCCAGGTTTACCAGCCCCATCAAACCGAAAATCAGAGAAAGGCCGGAAGCCACCAGAAAGAGCAACATGGCAAAGGAGAGGCCGTTCAGTATTTGCAGTATCAGAAAATCCACCTGGCCTGCCTCCTCTCCTCACACGGGCGTCGCCTCATTATTCTTACCGGGACCGGCTTGGAGCTTCACCTTGCAAAGCCCGGGTCCGCTTGATCCTGTCCAAGGGCGAATTCAATAATCCCCAGTTTCTCGCCACCAGCGGAGACAACAGGATTGAAGCCGGGATCGGAATTCCTAGACCTGAATGGATCCAGACCCCGGCGAGCAATCGTTCACGTGCTGTGATCCCCGCTCACGCGTCCTCCACGACCCTGGCTAACACCCCATCCCAGAGGCCTACAGGCAGGCACTAGAGCCCGCGCTGCCGGCTCTGAAGATCCTTCCGGGCCGGTAAATGTTACCTCTTTGAAAGCGCAAACGTATCAGCATTTCCTATCCTCAATCTCGCAGGTGCAGTCTCCTTCCCTGTACCTGAAAGAGCGTTGACGCACCGACCGCCTATTTGGGCGGTTTCCAGTTCTGGTCGACGTTAGGAACCTTATCAATGACCACGTTGAGGAGCTTGCCGTCGACCTTGTCGACTTTCCTGATGTACACGTTCTCGATGACGTTCTGGTTGGCGTCAAACTTGAACGGACCTCTGGGAGCAGCGAACGCGACCTTCTTGAGCGCAGCAAGGAACTTGGGCCTATCTCCGATCTTTCCGCCGACCGCGTTGATGGCCTCTACGATGACCTTCGCGCCCACATAGCCTTGTTCGGAAAACATACTCGGCTCTTGCTTATACTTTTTCTCGTAAGCCGCGACGAACTTCTTGTTCTCCGGGGTATTAAGGGTCACTGCGTAGTGGAGATAGTTTTTTATGCCCAGAGCCGCCTTGCGCATGGACGGCAAGAACGCATCATCCACCGTGTCCCCTATAACGAACAGAGGAGCGTCCTTATTCAAGCCGTATTCCGCATATTGGGTGATGAAACGGATCGACATGCTGCCCGCAAAGAATGCCCAGGTTCCGTCAATATCCTTGGCGATTTTCCTGATCTCCGCCAAGTACGGGGCAAAATCCTGAGTCCCCATGGGAGGATAGATCTCTTTGACGACTTTCCCTCCTGACGCTTTGAAATACTTCATGAATCCGTTGGCCTTATCATGGCCGGCCGAATAGTCCGGCGCGAGCACGGCTACCTTCCTGAGCCCGAGTTTGTTATACGCGTACCAACCGCCAGCGAGATCCTGTTGCCCGTTCGCAAAAGATACCCGGAAAATGTAGGCGCTTTTCTTTTCTCCGGTCAGTTTGGGCGCCCCCGCATTGGTCAGGATCAGTGGAACCTTCTTTTCCGTGACGTAGTCTCTGATGGAATAGGCTACGCCGCTGTGGACGATTCCGGCCAAGAGATCCACCTTGTCCTTTTCCACCAATTCCCGTACCTTCGTGGGCCCCAAGGGAGGTTTGCCCTCGGTATCCGTTTTGATCAGCTCGATCTTCCGCCCCCCGGCTTTCCAGCCTACCTGGTCGAGGTAGAGTCTAAACCCCTTGTCCATGTCCTTGCCAAGCTTGGTGTACACCCCGACATAGGGAGCCATGAATCCGATCTTGATGCTGTCCGCGCCCAAGGCCTGCGGCGTGGACACGGCGAGCACGCATGCCGCCAGCAAAACAACCAGCGAAATCCTGCCTAACACACGCATCACGGTTCCTCCTTGGGTCATGAAATGGTTTGGGTTTGCGTTTTGGTTGCTTTTCCTCCGGCCTCTTGCTTCAACTCGACAGAGCTTTGTTGAGCGCGGGAATCGGACGACTGGTACTCCACGTAACCCAGCTCCGAACTGATGCCGTCCGCGGCGGAGCGGACAGATTCGATCACCCTCTTCACGGACGCTCGATCGTGCTGGGCTGCTAGTATGGCTACTCCAACCGCCGCCACTACCCTGCGACTATAGTCGATCACCGGGGCTGCCACTCCGATGAGGCCGTCGACCGCCTCCCCGTACTCAGCAACGTACCCGTCCTTGACGATTTGAGCCAATCTCTCCTTGAACCGCACAGAATCAGTGATCGTGGCCCTAGTATTTGGTTCGAGCGGATACCTGGCCAACAGCGTATCCACATGAGCCTCCGGCAAAGACGACATCAGGACCATTCCTAACATGCCAAAATGGGGAGCACGACGCCAGCCGATCTCTGAACTGATGCGAACCGCTCCCTCGCTATCACGCTTGTCCACGTAGACGAGCTGTTGGTCAATGAGCACTCCGAGAAGGACCGTTGCTGATGTCTCCTGTTGAAGTCGCGTCATATGCTTGGAAGCGGCCTTACGCAGGGAAAACGACGAGAAAACCACTGACCCGAGATCGAACAGCCGCATGCCGAGCGAATAGAGTCCCGTCGAGTTATCTACATTCAGGTACTTGCGGGCCACCAGGTTCGACGTTAGGCGCAGGGCTGTCGATTTGTTCAAGCCGGTCCTCCGGCAGATTTCCGTCAGGGACAAATCTCTATCACGGAAGTTGAAGCTGTCGAGGATGTCCAAGGCTCTTTCTAGCGCCTGAACACGGTACACCTTTTTTTCTGGGCGCGGTCTTCTGTTCATTGCTTGAGTGCTACCGGTTTGAAGCAGCGCTGATTCCGGGAAAGTTGGTACGAAAAACACATCGCTTTTCACGCGCGGAACTCTCCCGCATCCCCCGTTGGTGAGCCCGCAGGGCTTCTCAAAGCTCGTCGGGTCATGTGTTTCGTTGCCCTTGCCTTGGCTGGGCTTGAGATCACCCAATGGGCCTTGGCGCTCTCACTGGACTTTCAGAGGTGCAAGATCTTCCCTCACTCCACCCCTTTCCACTAGGGAGAGGGGGCAGGAGTGAAATCTCCTCTCGCCCCGTAGAAAGGGATCGGGCCGGCGCAAACGCAACGTGGAAATCCCACGTCACGTATTGATCAGGCACTCCCATAAGTTTCATAAGATGAAATGGGGTTTCACCTTCTATAGATGACACGATCTCCTTTTTGTGTCAACCGAAAACCCGAGAATATCTTTTATTGTTGACACAGGAACCGCGTGGCGCGATGATGAATGACCGAGATGTCGGTCAACTTACTGAGGAGAGCCCTATGCCACGAACCGTCGACAAAGACAAGAAAGCCAGAGACATCGCTCGAGCGGCACTCAAGGTCTTCCATGAACGAGGATTCCACAACGCGAGAATGGCCGACATCGCTGAGGCCGCGGGAATCGGAAAAGGTACCGTGTACGAATACTTCCGCGACAAGCTGGGGATTCTCCAGTTCGAGCTGGATCAGTATTTTCTGGCGTTCAAAGAAGGAATCGTCGGAGCGGTCTCCTGTCAGGCAACTCCGGGAAAACAACTCATTTCCCTGGTCGACTTCGCGTTTGAACACGTAGCGGACTGGGAAGAGCACTGCGCGGTCTTTGTCGATTACTTCAGCGTGGCCAGGACGGGTCGGGACCCCGCGCTCTCCCTCAAGGAGATCTATAGCGAAATGCGATTCGTGTTGACTGCTCTCATTGAGAACGCCCAGGCCTCAGGCGAGGTCCGCGCCGAGCTGGACCCGGTCGCCGCGGCTGAATTGCTCGTCTCCATTTTCGACGGAGTCGTCCTCCACGGCGTGTTCACCGAACGTGCCTGTGGGCTACAGGCGCTCAAGGACGTCGCGATCGGTCTGCTTTCCAGTGGCATCATGGTGACGGCGAAGCCCTGACGGGAGCCTTGCCCGGAGAGGGTGCAACCAATGTTCAGCTATGTATTCATGAAGATACTAGAGCGAAGGCCGAGATCCTATGACCGGAAGATGGACAAGGCCAGCAGAGGCCGCGTCATGGAAATGAAACAGGGAGTGGCCGCTGAAGTCCCGGCTGGAGCACACGTCTTGGAGATCGGATGCGGAACGGGAGAACTGGCTGCCATACTCATCGGGCGAGGCGCGACGGTCGAAGGGTTTGATCTGAGCCCGTCAATGATCGCGGCGGCTCGCGAACGCATTGAGGAGAAGAACCTTCAGGGTCGCCTGGGCGTCTCGCGGATGGGCGTGGATAGCATGGACTGCTTCGAGTCGGAGGCTTTTGACGCGGTTGTCTCCACCTTGGTGTTGAGCGAGCTGAACCGCGACGAGAGACGGTTCGCATTAAAGCAGTCGTTCCGGGTACTCAGAGCGGGGGGGCTCCTCGCGGTCGCGGACGAGGTCGTGCCTCGCACGGTGGGCAGGAGGCTCCTGCAGTCCTTGATTCGAGTTCCTTTGCTGCTTGCAACATACATGATTTCCGGGTCGACTACGCGACCGATTGCCGACCTGCCAGGCGAGGTCCGTGCTGCGGGATTTTCTGTGAAGAAAGAAATAAGGAGCCATGGTGGCGCGGTTGCACTGCTGACAGCACGGAAGCCGGATGCGGAGCGCGCAAAATGAGTGTACTCAAGACAGTCTGGGGGACATTCTTTCGACTTTTCCCATGCCCGACGGAGGTAGGATTGCGTGCGGTGGGGAATCCCGATCGTAACAGTCCGGTGCTCGCCACCTGCAACTTTCACCTCACGGTGAGAAGGGTTACCCGTATCCTTGAGCGCGCGGGTCTCTCCGCGTGGTTGCTCGTCGCGGATTCCAAGGGAGTCAATGTCTGGTGCGCGGCGGGAGGGGACGAGTTCAACACCCATTCTGTGGTCTCGGCTCTCAAGACGAGCGGAGTTGCCGACGCGGTCGATCACAGGAGACTGATCCTGCCGCCCCTCGGCGCTTCCGCAGTACGTGCGGACGAGGTTCGACGGCAGACGGGCTGGTCCACCCGTTGGGGACCCGTGCGAGCACAGGACATACCCTCCTATCTGGCCAGCGGAGCCGTCAGAACTGAGCCCATGAAACGAGCCACATACACCTGGCGGGAGAGACTCGACACGGCTCTCGGATCGCTGTTTCCGTTCTACCTTCTTGGGGCCCTGGGCGTGGTTCTCTTGGGACGTCATCTGATAAGTGAGTACCTGCTCGTTGGCGCACTCATGTTCCTTTTCTTTTTTCTTTTGTGTCCCTGGATACCCGGGCGGCGAGGTCTGACAAAGGCGCTCGTACTCGACCTGATTCTGGCGGCTGTGTTCGTGGGGACTGAGCTGCACTTCGGCTGGGGAGAATCCCCGGTTCGGATCGGCCTGATCATAGCTGCCATCATGGCTCTCGTGTACGGTTCCGAACTTGGCGGTCTCGCCTCGACCATGCCGAGCGATCTCGACCCGTTTCTGGCCAGGCTCGGGATAGGGAGCCTCGGAAACGTTGAGTGGGCCGGGACGATAAGAACGGACCTGCTGCTCGGAACCCGCATCCTGACGTACACTCACGACCAGTGCAACGGTTGCCGTCACTGCTTTGAGGTGTGCCCCTTAGGGCTCTGGCAGATGGGAGACGATCGGCGGGCGATATTCGCCAGCCCCGGGGACTGCACTGCCTGTCGGGGGTGTTTGACGCAATGCCCCACCCTGGCGATCGAGGCTCGGTCCAGGAGACGCAATGGGTCAAGTTAGAGAGGCCGGAAGGCTAAATGGTCCTGATTACTTTTTCGGGGGTGGAATCCTCTCGGGGAGTGGGGTCGGCTGGGCCTTGACGGGAGAGGCGATCGGCACCGGGCCGAAAACGGAGATGAGTTCGGAGGCGGTGGAAGGGGAGATCAGATTTTCGGCCTTGAGACGGAGAATCCGGTCCTTTCTGACGGCGGGGTCGGCCTTGAGAAATGCCCTGTCACTCAGCAGCAGCCTCCACGCGGGAAGTCGTTCCAGTTCCTTTCTCGTGAGCTGAGAGATGAGTCCGGTGCTGCTCAGGTCGGACAGCTTGGCCAGTTTCTGTGACGGGGAAGCCTTTCGGTAATGCTTGTCCGCGGCGAGTGCCTCCGCTGCCAGGAGCGCTTCCGTGGGCACCCGGTAATGCCAGCCGATCAGCCCTTCGTCCTTGAGCCGTTTCAGAGCCCCGAGGGCTTTGAGGGGCGGAGTCGGTCCCACGGGTTTCGCGTTCATGATGATCCCCCCCGCATAGATCCGGGCATAGGCCAAAAATACGGACCAGTCAACTAGCTTCTCGCGGTTCAGTTTCGCCAGGAGTTCCAGCTTGTTGTACGGCGCGACAGTAAGAAAGGGCGTACGATTGACAAGGTAATCCGCCAGGAGCAAGCGATTGAGGAAATCCCTGGGGATCCGCATCTGTCGCAGGTTCTCGTCGTTGGTAAGCTTGGCCCATCGGCGCAGTCTGTCTAGCGGATCCTTCGGCTCCCTCAGGTATTGGTCCGCCCAGTCGAGCACCGCAAAGGAGATGTCAGACTGCTTGAGCTTGTTGCCCTGAACCAGCTCCGCGGCCAGCATCAGTTTTTCCAGTGGCTTCTTGCCCTTGAAACGGGGAGATTGCAGGATACCGGAGACGAAGTCGAAATGATCACTTGCCCGTACCGGTAAAGCAGCCAAAGCAACGAACGCCAGCGCGGCTGCGAGCCAAAGCTTGTTCAGCGGTTTGCCGTGGGGGTAGTGAGGCCTCATGTTCGAAATTGATACCCTGCATCGCTAGGCTGACGCCGGCGAAGCGGAGGGAATAAAAAGGCCCTCTCTTTCACCGGTGAACCGGCCCACCGCGTGGAACCAGACGAAATGACCGTACGACAATACCACACCCATGATCAGGCCCGCCACAACAAAACCCACCAGAGGGATATCAGTCAGAAAAACGCCCGCTACGGTGACCAGCAGGCACAGTGCACCCATGGCCAACGATATGGCTGCCAGGGTAAAATAGGGCCTTCCCGAGTTCTTGATCGTGCTGATGATCTCCCCGGGACCGAGAGCCGCCATAAGATGCCCCGAGACGAAGAGGATCGAGAAGGACGCGGGAACAACGAGCATGGACAGGGCAAACACTACAATGACAAGCATCATGAAGATGTACCCAAGAATAGCCGCCTCATTCAAGAAGGAGTAAACCATCAGGAGCAGGCAGGCGCCGGCAGGCATAAGACAGTAGAGCGCCAGCACCGCCAGCACCCTGATTCCGGCCACGGCCATGTCCTTTGCCTCCGCGAAGTGCCAATTCGGCGGCGGATGTCCCGGGGATTCCATGCTTTCCCGCAGCAGGGAGGACAGGTACCCGTACAGCAGTATCCAGACGACGAAATTGAGGACAAGCCCGATCGTCGTGTCGAGGCATAGTACGATCGATGCTGCCACCGCGATTCCCGCGAAGATGGCGAGCGGCTGCCAATGTCCGCCCTGCACCGGATACATGACGACTGCCGGGACATCTTCATGGAAGGGTCGGGTCACCGTCCTCAGCGCGCTCGGTTCGGGAGCCTCCTCCTCGAGTCCCTCTTCCAATCCCTCACCGACTGCCATGCCTTTCGGAAAGTAGGGTTTGAAGATACCGATCTTGCCGGCCTTGATCCAGGGACGCTCTCCCATCCGGATGGGAGTATCCGGCCCGACGTCGCCCTGGCGTATGATGGTCCGCATTTCGTCATCTGTGAACGGACCCTGGACCATGTCGTCGGCCATATAGACCCACCGGGGAGTCTGATCCGACTGAGGGGCTGGTTGTGCATGCTCGGAGACTCGGTCCGCAGCCACGGAACTCGGGGTGGACCGAAGAATCTGTTCAGGTGATGCGTCAGCTTGAACCGGCTGGGCCGCTGGACGCTGTAGGGGGGACGGCGCAACTCGTATCTTCAGATGTTTCCCACAACTCGGGCACTTGAAGCGTACGGGCTCATTTGTCACCGGGACCTTCAGCTTAAGGGACTTCCCGCAACCGTTACATTTGACTCGGACTTCTTTCTTTTCCATGGCCTTTCCGTCTCGAAGGCAGCTTCATGTATCACGGGAAGAGAATGAAAATATTGAGCTTCTCAGTCTTTTGCGGCTCCCTCTGATCTTAGAATAAAATCGGGAAGATGGAAAGCATTTTCTTCTCCGCCAGCCTTTCCGTGAAGGGGCGGCTCGCATCCCAACTGTGCCCCGCGTGATACCAGCGGGCATTCGTAAGGAGTGACAGGGATCGACTACGTTGCCGACCATCAAAATCCACCCCGCTCTTACCTTTGCTAACCTGGGGTGAGGGGACTCTTTCACTCTGGCATTGCGCGTCTGAAAGCATGGAAGGTGGTCAGAGACGACGCTTTGCGCGCGGAGAGTGAACTGTCACGGGAGTCCGGTTGCGGTTGCCCTTGGAGTTTCCGCCGGTGCGATGTATTTTACGGGGTGATATCGAAAGCCGGAATGCCTGACACCAGTTCGCATTCAAACGGGCAAGATTATTCCTCGCCGCAGGCCTCCCAGCGTCCGAGAGGTCGGTCGGGGAAAGGCTTTCCAGGCCGCAACTCTCTGCCACGCGCCCTTTCCGAGAGGGAGAGGCTGAGGGGAGAACCCTCGAGGAGATTGCATGTCACTTGTTGGATCACCCAATGATATGACCAGGAGGTAGCCCTTGATCGACTTTCATACGCACACCTTTCTCAGCGACGGACTGCTGGGTCCAAGTGAGCTTGTCCGTCGAGCCGTAGTAACCGGATACCGTGCCATAGGCCTGGCCGACCACGTGGACAGCTCAAATCTGATCTTTGTTGTCCCCAACATTGCCAAGGTTGCCCGTGACCTCAACCGGTTCCAGGATACTCTCGTGATTCCAGGGGCCGAGATTACGCACGCGCCGCCGGCCCAGATCGGTGAACTGGTAGCCCGGGCCAGGGAACTTGGCGCGGTCTTCGTTGTCGTCCACGGGGAATCTCCTGTTGAACCCGTGGCCCCGGGAACGAACGCGGCGGCCATTGAAGCGGGAGCGGACATCCTCGCCCATCCCGGATTCATCACGGAGACTGAGGCACGTCACGCGGCGGAAAAAGGTACCTTCCTGGAAATCACTTCCCGGGCCGGTCACAGTATCACCAACGGGCACGTGGCCCGGATGGCCGGTGAAACGGGAGCGAACCTGGTTATCAACACCGACAGCCACGGGCCGCAGGACCTGATATCAAGGGAACGGGCGTTGGAGGTGCTCGTGGGAGCAGGGCTCACCGACGGGCAGGCCACACAGGTCATTTCCAACAACGAACGGCTGCTGGAAGTGCTTAGAAAACGACTTGGCGAATAACAACGACAAGCAGATGACCCCATCAGTTCCCCGAGTTCAAAGCCCCGGCGTCAGAGCCCTTGTTACCGTAATCGCGGTTGGCATTTGGCTTGTGCTCCTGGGAATACTCGTCAAGGACTACTATTTCTCGCGCACATCTCTTGACTCCGACACGCTAAAGATAAAGGCTGTCGAAGCAGATGATTGGTTCCTGATACGGATTCGGGGGGCCTATTCGGGCTTCGGCAGATCAAGACAGTATCGCGCCGGAGCCGACTGGGTGATACGCGACGAGCTTGACCTTTCGCTGAATATTCAGGGCCTAGTCAAACCCGTGCGCATCGTGAACGAGTCGCGCGTTGATGAACAGTTCCGTCTGATCTCCTTCGATTTGAAGGTCTCCTCAGGGATTATCTCTTTTGAACAAAAGGGGCATATGGAAGGACGGGACCTGGTTCTCGCCCTGCCCCGCTCCCAGGGAGGCGGAACGAAAAGGATCAAGCTCTTCAAGAGCCCCCGCATTTCGCGGTCATTGGGCCTCCCGCTCCCTCTGACGGGGCTAAAAGTTGGGGATCGTTTCGTCGTGCCTGTCTTCGACCCTCTTGACAACCAAAAGTGGGATGCTCAGATCGAAGTTCTCGAACAGGCCGACCTTCAAATCGCCGGGCACGAGATCGAGGCATGGCGGGTACGCGCTGTCTTTCGAACCCTAACACTAACCATCTGGATCGACAAGGACGGGCGCCTGCTCAAAGGATATCTGCCGCTGGGAATTACAGTCGTTCGCTCCGACGAGGATGAGATCCGTCGTTATCTCCGGGCCGGCCGAAGACTCCCGGAAATAATGGCGCTTGCAGCCGTTCCGGCGGAAGGAGGGATTACTGATCCCCGGGGACTCAAGGTGCTCAAGCTCAAGGTCGAAAAGGGAGCCAAGCTTCACATACCTGGAGATCCTTTCCGGCAGACCTATAGTGATTCGGTCATCACCCTCAGGAAAGAGAAGCTGCCCCCGGCAAACTACTCGCTCCCGTACAAGGGAGAGAGAATGGAAAAATATCTTGCCGCTTCCCGCTTTATCGCGGCCGGCGCTCCCTCCATCGTAGCGAAAGCCCGTGCCATTATTGGAGCTGAGAAAGACCCGATCCGGGCTGCACGCCTCATCAACGAGTGGGTCTACAAGTTCCTTAAGAAAGTCCCCACGCCATCGGTCCCTGACGCGGTGACCATTCTTCGTACGCGGCAGGGAGACTGCAACGAACATGCGGTTCTTGCCGCTTCGCTTGCCCGTGCGGTGGGCCTGCCCGCGCGGATCGCTCTCGGGTTGGTCTGGATGCAGGATGGGTTCTACTACCACGCGTGGGTCCAATACTGGGCTGGAACCAGGTGGTTCACGGGCGACCCATTGATGAATCAAATGCCTGTGGACCCGACGCACGTTACCCTCCTCGTGGGCGATGTAGACAAACATCTTAATGTGTTAACATTTCTTGGTAAATTGAAATTCAAGGTGGTCGAGGCACGATGAGCCAAGGGGCCGGGCGCATATCGAACCGGATGCCCTGATCATTGACATGAACGCAAATTCCGATGAGCGAGGCTCCAGAGAGACATGATACGAATTGAGAACCTGTCGAAAAGATTCACCAAGACCCTGGCTGTAGATCACATTGACGTCCATGTGCCCGCAGCCGAGGTGATGGGATTTCTGGGACCCAACGGCGCGGGAAAGACCACTACCATACGCATGGTCTCGGGCCTTATGAAGCCCGATACGGGAACCATTATCCTCGACGGCCACGATCTCGCCCGGGAGCCGGCAGCGGCAAAGGCTGCTGTCGGCTTCGTGCCCGATCGACCCTTCCTTTACGAGAAGCTTACCGGCTGGGAGTTTCTGCAATTTAGCGCCGGGCTGTACAAGGTGGACGTCCGGGAACTGGAGCGGCTTGGAAACTTCTACCTGGAGATGTTTGAACTGTCAGACTGGAAGCACGAATTGATCGAAGGGTACTCGCACGGAATGAAACAGCGGCTGATCATCACATCGGCTCTCCTTCACAGCCCAAAGATCTTCATTATTGACGAGCCCATGGTCGGGCTCGATCCACGGGGTGTCCGGCTCGTCAAGGACCTCTTTACTGAGATGGCGCGCACTCGGGGCATGGCAGTTTTTCTCTCGACCCACACCCTCGCGGTAGCCGAAGAGATCTGTTCTCTGATCACGATCATTCACAAAGGGAAAATCATCGCCTCAGACACCCCTGACAACCTCAAGAGCACCATTGCAAGGACGGGCGGGAACCTCGAACAGGCCTTCCTAAAGCTGACTGGCGCCGACGAAATGGACAGTCTCAGAAGCAGCCTTGGCCTGCGCGGGGAGGCAACGGAATCGGAGAATCCCAAAACAGGCTGAGCGGACGACGCTTCACCCAATATCCACGCGTTTCAAACAGGTGACATCTAATCCTAACGCAGGGGCCGCCTTTCAGATGCAATACTCCTTACCTTCCATTGGTAAGGGGAAAAGAGCCCCCTCTTTGAAAGAGAGAGGGTGACAGCGGTTCCTGTAAACGGACAACCGGGTCGGTCAGAATCACTTCCTTGAAAACGCATCAGTGCTACCCGTTCGAAAGCAAAGCTCGTCAATCATCCGACGCCTTCTTTTTTATTCTTCGGCCTATCGTTTCTTCGAATCCTCTGTCTGTGGGGTGGTAAAAGCGTTTCCCCCGAATGGGTTGTGGGAGGTGTTCCTGGTCGACCTCCGCGTCGGGAAAATCGTGTGCATACTGGTAGCCTTTGCCGTACCCGAGTTGTTTCATCAAGCGGGTGGGAGCGTTTCGAATGTGCAGAGGAACGGGGAGATGTCCTGAGCGGCTTATCTCTTCTTTGACCGCGTTGTAAGCCGTATAGAGTGCATTGGATTTCGGCGCGGTGGCGAGGAAGACAACCGCCTGAGCGAGCGCAAGTGCGCATTCGGGCATCCCGATGTACCGGCTGGCCTGGAACGCAGCAACAGCTTGCTCCAATGCCCGGGGAGAAGCCAGCCCCACGTCTTCACTCGCAAAACGGACCAGGCGCCGTGCTATGTAGATGGGGTCTTCACCCCCTTCGAGCATTCTGCCCATCCAGTAAAGGCCCGCGTCCGGATCACTGTCTCGGAGCGATTTGTGGAGGGCGCTGATCAAGTTGAAGTGTTCTTCCCCCCCCTTGTCGTAGAGCAGGTTCCTCTTCTGCGCCGCTTCACGGATGACGTCGGCGGCTATGCTGCGCCGACCGCCTTTGTGAGCCTTGGCCGCGGCAACTTCCAGGATATTCAAGGCGCTTCGCCCGTCTCCACCCGCGACCGTAACAAGCAAATCAGCCTCTTCCTCCCCGAGTTCCAGGTTCAAGGCCCCCAGCCCCCGGTTCCTGTCCCTGAGAGCGCGATAGACGATCTTTTTGAGAGCTTCCCAGTCGAGCATCTGGAAGACGAAGACCCTGAGCCGTGAGAGCAGAGCGGCATTCACCTCGAAGGAGGGATTCTCCGTGGTCGCGCCGATGAGCAGGACCGTCCCGTCTTCAACGTGGGGAAGCAGATAGTCCTGTTGAGACTTGTTGAACCGATGGATCTCGTCGAGGAAAAGGATAGTCCTTGCTCCGAGAAATTTGAGGTCTTCCTTGGCGCGCTTGCAAACCTCTCTGATTTCCTTGACTCCCACGGTCACCGCAGAAAACGGGACGAAACGAGACCTCGAGCTGTGCGCGGCGATGCGCGCCAGAGTCGTCTTCCCGCTGCCCGGAGGACCCCAGAAGAGCATAGAGAACAGGCGGTCTTCCTCGATGGCCCGACGCAAGAGCGTGTCCGGACCGACAATTTCCTCTTGTCCGACAAACTCTTCGATCTCTTCGGGCCGCATCCTGTCCGCGAGCGGCCTGTCAGATCGTGCCATGGATGGATTTTCGAACAGATCCATACCGTTAGCGTACATCAATATGGGGGTGTCGACAAGTGGTATTCGGTTTATTTTCGTGTTTCTTGTCCTATTTTCCTGGATTTTCGGGAAAATTCGTGGTACTCATTCTAAGGTTTTGTTATCAGAGACAGCGAAACGCGCGGGCGTAAGAGATTCTTTCCCAAGTATCCCCAGGAACGATGAAGAATCATTGGATATATCTTCCGATGACGTCCGGCAGAACGGTTCGGCGCGGTGGCTGGGACCGCGTGGCCTATTGTTCGCCTTGTGGGAGGAAGCGACAAGCGTGATCCGCGAGGCCGAGTCACGGGGAACAAACCGCCGCCCCCTGGGAAGAGAAGTGTGTCCGGGTATCCCATAGCCCCGGTTCGTACGGTTGCGGTCTCTGAAATAGGCGGAAAAGCCGAGGCCTTTATGCAACATATCGGATTCGTTTTGAAGCGCGAAGACGAGCGTGCCATTTCGCTCGGTCAGGAAATCAGTCGGTTCGTCAAGCGAGAAGGAAAAGATATTCTGGTGGAGGCCGGTCTGGTTGAGCTGGCCCGAAGCCTCGACGCCGTACCCAGCAGCAACATCGCGGACGACGCAGACCTCCTGATCGTCCTCGGAGGTGACGGGACGATTCTCAGAGCAGCTTCGTTGATCAATGCAAAGCGGGTTCCTGTCCTGGGGGTCAACCTTGGCCGGGTCGGATTCATGGCTGAAGTGTCTCCTCACGAGGCGGTGACCGAATTGCAGTCCGTGTTCGACGGTGCAGGAATCTTCGTGGAGAGGATGATGCTCCAGATAGCGCTCCCCGACGCGGGGACCAAACGAGTGCTTAACGACGTGGTTATCCACTGGGGACGCCGAGCGCGGCTGATCGACCTGGGGCTAAAAATAGGGGACGGCGAAGAGATCGAATGCCGCGCGGATGGGCTCATCGTATCCACCCCAATCGGGTCCAGCGCCTATTCCTATGCCGCGAACGGTCCTCTGGTCCATCCGGAGATAGACGCCATCATCGTCACGCCGATCTGCCCCTATTTTGGTCTGAAGCGCCCTCTGCTCATTCCTCCCGAACTGGAGACGCAACTGTTCCTCCACAAAGGGGAGGATCTCACTTTGACCCTGGACGGGCACACCACCATGAATTTGGAACGGGGCCAATCAATCCGGATCATGCGGTCGCCGGTCCCCTTCGTCATGGTGAAGTCCAAGGCGAGGGACTATTTCACATTGCTCAGGGACAAGCTCGGGTTCCTCTGAAAAGCCTCACGGGTGAGCTGTCCCAGTGGGAGCGTCGCAGTGTGCCGCGCGGATGCCTCCCGAAGAAGTTTCAGCCACAGGGGCACAAGAAAACGAAGAGTTGAAGACGTCTCAATCATGAGGCCGCAAAGACACCAGGAAGACCCAGCTGAGGGGCCTCCCCGGTGAACTCTCACTTCTTCCTCAAAAAAAGAGCGAAAAGCTCCTTGAAACTTCAGAATTCCCATCATATGCTCACCCGAGACAATGGAGCGGACGTGCTCACGAGGTTCGGGCACGACGCGTTCGCAGGTGCGTATGTTAAGGGTCCTGAGAATAAACCATCTGGCCATCATCGATAAGGTCGAAGTTGATTTCCACGAAGGTTTCAACGTCCTTACGGGAGAGACCGGAGCGGGGAAATCGATCCTGATAGGAGCGCTCGGTCTTCTGTTGGGCGACCGGGTTCCAGCCGATATCATTCGGACCGGTGAAGACGAAGCCCAGGTGGAGGCTCTCTTTGAGCTGCCCGAACGGTTCGTGGTCCCCGAGGGCCTTGACGAGAGTGTCACGGGGACGGACGAAGTCATTTTGGCGAGGAGGGTCTTTCGCTCCGGCCGCTCTCGTTGTTCGATAAATGGGAGCCTCGCCACCATGGGGATGCTCCAGTCGTTGGGGCGGTCCCTGGTGACCATTTTCGGCCAACTCGAGCACCATGTGCTGCTCAATCCCGACGAGCACGTGGATGTCCTCGACCGATTTGGCGGCCTGATGCCGCGCCGGGCCGAGTGCCGCGAAGCCTATAGCCGCTGGAAAGGCTCACTTGGAGAGCTCGGGAAAGCGCAGGCCCGGCTCGAGGAACTGGAACGGCAATCCAAGGAGAACCGGGACGCGGTCAAAGAGCTGACTCGGGCCTCGCTCAAGGAAAACGAAGAGGAAGAGCTTGTCCAGGAGCGAGAGATCGTCAGGAAGGCGGTGCAGATTCGCGAAAAGGCTTCCTGGGCTCACAACGCGCTGTACGCGCGGTCGGGGAGCATCATCGAGAGCTTCGCGGACGTGAGGAAGGCTGTGGACTACCTGGTTTCGGCAAATCCGAAGCTTTCAGGGATAAAGGAAAACCTCGAAGAAGCCGTCTACCGAATCGAAGATGTGGCCATGGAACTGAGAAGCGCCGCGGAGCAGGCTCAGAGCGATCCTTCCCGGTTGGAACGGATCGAGGAACGATTGGCGCTCATCCGGCGTCTAAAGAGAAAGTACGGAACCGACGTGCCCGGGCTGTTTCACCTGCTGGAGAGCCTCAACGAGGAAGCGGGCGAGGTCCTCGAGGCGCGCGCGGACGTGAGAAGGCGTGAGACCGCGGTAATGGAGAACCGGCAGGCTTACCTCGAGGCTGCCCGAGCGCTCTCCAAAGAGAGGAAGCGCGCAGCACTCGACATTGAGCGTTCAATGGAAAACGAACTCAGGGACCTTGCGATGGCCCAGGCATCCTTTGAGGTCGTTTTCCAAAAACTGGAAAAGGACAAAGGAACTGCGTTGGGATTGGAAAAGGTCGAGTTCTTTCTGACCGCGAATCCGGGAGAGGCGCCTCGGCCCCTTTCCCGGGTGGCGTCCGGCGGCGAGTTGTCTCGGATCATGCTTGCCTTGAAGGCGCTGCAGGTCGAGGACCGACCTCACGCAACTGTGATTTTCGACGAGGTGGACGCGGGAATCGGCGGTCATACGGCATTTGCCGTGGGGGCCAGGTTGGCCCGTGTAGCGGAACGCCAACAGGTGCTCTGTGTCACCCACCTGCACCAGATCGCAGCGCGCGCGGATCATCATCTTTCCGTGACCAAGTCGGTAAAGAACAAGCGAACCCAGATCAGCGTCGTGGCTCTGGATGAGGAAAAACGGGTAGAAGAGTTGGCCCGCATGCTGGGCGCCTCCACTGAGTCGAAATCGGCCAAGGATCATGTGCGGCACCTGATGGACGTGGAAGCCGCGGAGGTATCCGGGTGATCAGCAGAGCAAAACTCAAGGATGTCAAGGCCATCCACCGGCTCATTTCGGAACAGGCCGCAAACGGGCACCTGCTCCCTCGGGCCATTAGCGACATTTATGCCCAGTTCAGAGACTTCATCGTGTACCAGGACGAAAATGGAGACGAAATCATCGGCTGCGGGTCGCTGCAGGTGGTCTGGGAAGATTTGGCCGAGATAAAATCCCTGGCTGTCACCGCCTCCCACGAGGGCCGGGGAATAGGAAGTGAACTCATTGAGCACCTGTTGCAGGATGCGAGAGACATTGAGGTGGCTCGGGTGTTCGTTCTGACGTATCGCCCCAGGCTTTTTGAGAGGCTGGGGTTCACACACATGGAGAAGAGCCAATTGCCCCACAAGATCTGGGGGGACTGCATCCGATGCACCAAATTCCCCGAATGCGACGAAATCGCGCTCGCGAGAGATCCCTGACCGAGGACCGCGTACCAATGAGGAATTACAGCTCCCCAGGCTGCCTTCCGTCCCGAGGACCGAGGCCGGCGATTCCGTATTTTCGTGCGATCCTGCATGTGGCGTGCCTTATCGCTCTCTTGCTTTCAGGTTGCGGGGTGATCAATCCCGGCAAGGTCAAATGGATCGAACACACGGATAAGGACGAGAAATACTACCTTGTCAAGAGCGCCATCTTGACCGCGGGATCGGCGGCCCTGCCGAGAGAGCATTACGATCATGCCATGCAAAATTCGGTGAATCTTATCTTCAAGCCCGCCCAGGATCGAAATTACTACGTTTCCAAGACCGTCTGGTACGACCCGGACGGAAACGAATTCAGGACTATTCGGCAAACACACAGCAAGAAGGCCGAGGGAGACAAGGGAATAGACCCCAAGAAAGGTGGAACTCCTCGAATTCACACCATGCCGCTCTATGACCTTTGGAAGCACAAGCCCGGACTGTGGAAAGTGGAACTCTTTATTGACGACCAGCTTGCGAGACGACTGACTTTTACTGTCCGCTAGACAGGCTCTTCATTCTCGTTTACGCTTCTCTCGGTGAAAAGATGCCACCGCGTATAAAAATGGTGACGTGTACAGACAACACGCGCCGGGAAACGGCTGCCGCTTTCCTCCCAACTTCCGTTTATTTTATGTTACGACGCCGCATGACAGTCCCGCTGCCGCGCCCTGTTTAAGTAGCACTCGGGCTCACTTGTACAAGGGGCCCTCCTGGTCTCGGCGCTCCCTTGGGTCGCCGTCACTGGTGAGTTCTGGGGTGAGGGCCAAGTCTCAAGGTTCACGTTGACAGTCGGTCCCTCGTTGAACCATCCTAGAGAATCAGTGGCCTGGGTACTTCTCGAACAGCTACGTAGGTCTTTGCCATGCCTGGGAAATCATCCGTGACGAGTCGATGGACAACGGTGGTTCGACAGCCTGTCGGTAATACGTCACCTGCGCCCGTCCCTCAGGAAAAGGCACGTCCGGCATAATTGTCAACTGGGCAATAGCAAATGAAGAGATCTTCGGCCTGGTGGTGACGATGATTTGCATCAACGATCTGGATGAAACCCCAAAAATTATCAACAGTCGTGGTTTCGCAGATGCGTCGTGCCTCTCCACCCCCGGCGGAAAAAGGGCTCGGGGGTTCAAATACTTGGTGATGCCGAGCATGGCCGGCATCACCGTCGGAATTGCACCTCCGATGAGCTATTTCCCGTTCGGAGGCGCCGGGGAATCCATGTTCGCGGACATCAATGGACTCTGCCGGGAACTCTTCCGATTCTGGACCGTCAACAGCCGGTTACCCTCAGCTTCAATCCGAGGGCGACCGAGCAACCAGCGAATGCGGTGTTGGTCGGGACCGGCGACGGCTTGGCGCATAGTTCGGTTGGTACGTGAGAAGGATGACTCCGAAGCCACATCCCTTTCTCGCCGAGGGATGGTTTGACTTCATTCGACACCGATTGCAGGATCAATTGGCCAGAGTAGAAACGCAAGATATTGGGAGCATTTCGCAGAAGTGAAGGCAGTTAACGGCGTGAGCCTGGCCAGCGGGGAAGGAGAGTTTCTCGTTCTGTTGGGACCTTCGGGCTGCGGTAAGACTATCCTGCTCCGAATGATTGCAGGCCTGGACCGGCCCACCTCAGGAGACGTTCTTATCGGCGGTCAGGTGGTCACTCACCTTCCTCCCCGCTCCCGAGGCGTAGCAATGGTGTTCCAGAGCTATGCCCTTTATCCTCATCTGATAATCTTCAAGAATATCGCCTTTCCGCTCAAAGCTCAAAAGGTCCCTAAGGACCGCATCCGGGAAAGGGTGCACAAGGCGGCGTCAATGTTTAAGATCGAAGGCTTCCTCAACCGCAAGCCCCGCGAGCTGTCCGGCGGCGAGCGGCAGAGGGTGGCCCTTGCCAGGGCCGTGGTGAGGGAACCCAACGTCTTTCTCCTCGACGAACCCCTATCCAACCTCGATGCCAAGCTCCGGGCGTCAGCCCGCGAGGAACTTGCCAATTTCCAGAAAAATGTCGGTATAACAACGATCTACGTGACCCACGACCAGCAGGAGGCCATGGGCAGGGGGACAGGATCGCTGTGATGAACGAGGGGACTGTGCGACAATTTTCCACCCCTTCGGAGATCTACAATGATCCCGCAGAGGCCTTCGTGGCAGGTTTCCTCGGATCACCTCCCATGAATCTTGTGAAAAGGGGCAATATCGTTGTGGGATTTCGACCGGAGAGCTTTCTTCCGAAAGCGGCTTACAAGGGGCACGCGGACCTGGAACCTCTCGAGTTCCACGTAACACGGGCAGAGTATCTGGGATCGGATCGCCTTTTGAACGGCAATCTGGAGGAGCGATTCAAGAAGCATCACGTGGTTGCAAAGTTGACGACAAGTATTGATATGCCCATTTCGAGCGGACACCGCTACGAATTTGCCGTGCCGAGAGACGCCATCAGGTTCTTTAACCAGGATACGGGTATGCGCAGAGAGCCGGTTCCCTTGTGAGGAGGGATGAGGGACGGCCCCGAAAGAGTACCAATGAGTGTGACGCCTACCCTTGCCGCCCGTGGTAATCTATGTACTGCTCCTGGTGGGGTACCCCTTGATTCTGGTCTTTGTGTACAGCGTTAGCGACATCACTGGAGGATCCCAGGAATTCAAGTACGTGAGAGCCCGGCGAACTTGAGAACAATCATTGATGATGCGACTTTGAGGACGGCTCTGAAGAACATCATTCTGTTCACGGTAGTATCCACGGGGATCACGCTGGCTGGACTGGCTTCGATCCCTCAAGACATTCAGAAAGTTGCCATGATCGACGGTTACAGCCGGTTTATAGCGATTGCCGACAATACTGTCCGTAATTTTTCATTTTGTACTTGTACTCTGTCAAGAATTGTGTTCTTGTGAGTGGCATGGCTCGTCAAGCAAATATGCCCAACCGGGATATCCTGTTCGAGTGCCCCCGCAACCTGCTGATCTTGAACAACGCTTCTTGGCACACGAGCACATCACTTGACTGGAGCCGATTTGAGCCGATCTTTCTTCCTCCCTATTCACCCGATCTTAACCCCATAGAACGGCTCTGGCTCATCATGAAAGCCGAGTGGTTCTCAGGATTCTCCGCGAAAACCAAAGATCAACTCATCGATCGACTCACCCAAGCTCTCAGGGGGCTCATCGACAGAAAGGACCAAAACACAATAACCTGCGCCATTCTGACAGAACTCTAGAGAAACGCTATATCTGACGCGAACTGGCTACCCCCACGCAGTATCCATACGCAAGCAGCTTCGTCATCAGGGCTGGATGAAAACCAGGATTTCCACCGTTCAGATGAAGGTATTCATCAGTGATTGCGGATAAGTCCGCTTGATCCACCAAATCACTGGCGAACCAAGCAAGATGGCCCTGAGGCAACCAGTCCCTCATATCCGGAGGAAGCAACAATAGCTGATCCGGCTCATACGAGTTGAATCTGTGATCTGCCATAACCTCCCATCATATCAAGCGTGTTCTCTCAATGTAAAGGGTTGCCCGACAGGATCCTAGGGTGTGGCTCTTCGAAGATCGGAATCAGCTCAAGATGGACCGGAACTCTCTTCCAAGGACACTCCTTGGTCTTTGCCAGCTCAAAGGTGGGGGCACCGTAACCGATGTCTGGAGTTCGCGCCCAATGACCGCTCACAAGGTATTGCATCTGGGTTGAAAAGGGAGGAGACGATCCAGTATCATGGGAGCTGTCGCCCATTTTCGTCCTTGACTAGAGAGAGCGTGACCATGAAGAAACTGGCAGGGCTCGTTGCTTCCCGCTTTCTCATGGCACAAAAAGAATAGGGCATCTCCGTGGCCACAGTTTCAGGCGGACCTCTATTCAGCTAGCGGGACAAATTTGATTCCGGCACGGGAGACCGAGCTTTGCCGGCCGTCGGGAACCCGGAAGCATAGTGAAAAGGGCAGATAGAAATCTTTCTATGACGGGCACGACAACAGGATGCCTGGGTGAGATTTCAGAGCCCCTTAATCTTATCTGCACCCATGCCTTGAGCCGAGTACATCGAGAAAGTGATTACTGAGAATCATGTTTTACGTCCTTGCCGGCGCTTTCATGATCAGTTTTGCATCCATATTTGTGAAGCTTTCTCACGTGGGACCCACCACGGCCATGTTCTACCGTTTCTTGTTCGCGTTTCTGTCTTTATTTCTTGCTGTCATTTTGACCAGGAAGACTATGTGGCGGGGGTGGCACCCGCTGCTTTGGAGCATCACGGGCGGCATAGTCTTCACGTGTGACCTTTTCTTCTGGCATCGTTCCATACAATATGTGGGGCCGGGGCTTGCAACTATTCTGGCCAATTTCCAGGTTTTCGGCCTCGCAGCCGTCGGAATCGCTTTTATGAGGGAACGGGTCACGCTTCGGCATGTCATATGCGTGCCGCTATCGTTATTGGGGCTCATGATGATAGTGGGCTGGGATTGGTCGGGCCTTGACCAGCATTATCGCCTGGGAATAGTCTACGGCTTGATAACTGCTGTCTTCTACACGTGTCTGACGCTGATTCTGCGAAAGGCCCAGGCTCTTCCCACCAGGCTCACCCCGACGGCTCAAATGGCCTGGGTAGGCCTTTCCGGGGCTATGGTGAGTAGCCTGCTGGTCTGGCCATCCCACGAAGCCTTCAAAATTCCCGACGCACCGACCTGGGTCTTTCTCCTGGCATACGGAATCGTATGCTCGGGCGTCGGGTGGAGTCTCATCTCAAAAGGTTTGCCACGAATGGAGGCCTCCGCTGCGGGAATAGCACTGATATTGCAGCCTATGGCCGCATTTATCTGGGATGTACTTCTGTTCTCCAGACCCACTACGGTGGTTAACGCTCTGGGGGCTGCTTTGACTTTGACCGCCATATACCTTGGCGCGGTGCGCCCTAACCGGTAGTATCAAGTGGATTATCGGCTTTAATCAGAACCGGATCAAACAGGGCCCGACACCAGGCGGACGATTAAGGAGCACCGGAACCAGAGTTCGAAAACACGCGACGCTCTGCCGATACAGAGGGGATAACACATGTCTCTCGAGAGACCGTTAATCATCCAACTCAGTCAAACGGACAACGTGGCCGTTGCCTTGCAGAGCCTCCCTGCTGGAACCAAGCTGCAAGTGGAAGGCCTTACCTGTAAAGCGCTCATCCCATCAGGACACAAGGTAGCCATACGCTCAATCGAGGTCGGATCGCCAGTCTACAAGTTCGGCCAGATCATAGGTTTTGCATCCGCCGTCATTGAACCTGGTGAACATGTCCATACGCACAATTTGGAGATCCAGAGCTTTGCTCGAGACTACGCTATTGGAGCCGATATCCGTCCTGTCGATTTCTTCAGACCGGATGAACAGCGTACGTTTGAGGGCATCGTTCGCGCAGACGGTAGCGTTGGAACACGTAATTATGTGGGAGTGCTGGCAACGGTAAGTTGTTCGGCAAGCGTGACCCGCTTCATTGCCGACGCGTGCAAAGAGGTCCTGCTTGAAGACTATCCCAATGTTGACGGCGTGGTGGCAATCACCCACGGCAGCGGCTGCGCCCTGCCCTCGGGAGGAGAGGGTCACCGCATGCTTCAGCGGACCATGGCCGGTTTTGCTCGTCATCCCAACTTCGCCGGTGTACTTTTGGTCGGCCTTGGCTGCGAAGTCAATCAGGTGGAAACGTTGATGACAGACACAGGACTGGTGACGGGGCCTAACCTGAGAACCCTTGTGATCCAGCAAGAAGGCGGCACCAGACGCTCCGTGGAAAGCGGCGTAGGCGCAGTCAAAGAGATGCTGAGCGTCGCCAATCAGGTGGAACGTCAGCCGGTGCCTGCAAGCCATCTGGTGGTGGGACTGGAATGCGGAGGATCGGACGCGTTTTCCGGAATCACCGCGAATCCGGCTCTTGGAGTTGCCGCCGATCTGGTAATTCGAAACGGGGGCACGGCCATTCTCGGCGAGACCCCGGAGATCTACGGCGCGGAGCATCTTCTCACTCGGCGGGCAGTCAACCACGATGTGGGGCAGAAGCTCATCAAGAGAATCCGATGGTGGGAGGAATATACCGCCAGAGAAGGAGCTGAAATCGACAATAACCCTTCTCCCGGCAACAAGGCCGGTGGACTCACTACCATTCACGAGAAGGCTCTGGGCGCAGTGGCAAAGGGCGGCTCCACCAATCTTGTGGAGGTCTATCGGTACGCCGAACCCGTTGGAGCCAAGAGTTTGGTTTTCATGGACACACCGGGCTATGATGCCGTTTCGATAACCGGCATGGTAGCCGGCGGTGCCAACGTCCTCTGCTTCACCACGGGCCGAGGCAGTGTATTCGGATGTAAACCGGTTCCCAGCATCAAGCTGGCGACCAACAGCCTCATGTACCACCGTTTGAGCGAGGACATGGACGTCAACTGCGGCTCGATATTGGATGGGGAGGCAACTATCGAGCAAATGGGCAGTGTCATATTCGAACTTATGTTGGAGACCGCGTCCGGTCGAAAAACCAAGAGCGAGCTTCTCGGATTCGGAGATCATGAATTTCTCCCCTGGCACATTGGGGCTGTCCTATGACGCGGAGCCGTATTAACACGACCGCCCGAAATATTGTGGTTGCAACAAAATGCTGGGGCATGCTATAGGGCGTTATCATGGGAGAATAATTGGGGTGTCCCCCATCAAGGATATTTAGCCAATCCAGGATTCGCTCGCATTTCCGGCAGCCACGTGAACGGAGGGCGGAATGCGCTCTCTATTTCAGTTCTTGCATCAGATCGGGTAGCCCAACCACGTTGATCACTTGAAAGGATCCTCTGATTGGCCGCGGCTGCCGGCGTGCCCGGATATCGCATTCCTGGACGGGAAGCCGGACCCGAGACCTTGTGGCTGCCGGGCGAGGTGTGATGAGCGCCTGTACCTGTTGTGGGTCTGACAGCCGCGGAAGACTGGGGTAGCGGCAAACCCGTTTTGTCTAGCACCGATAAGCCGGGAAAAGACGCCTTGCACTACTCGAAGATACGGTACGGGTTCCCAGGCAGAGCCTGAGAACCGGGCACTCAGCCATCAGACCTGAACCGCTAACGGAAGCTTCCATGACCTGCTGGAATTGGAGGCGGATGAAAGATCCCAACGGATCAACGAAGAAGGAGGTTAGGCGTATGAGAAAGGTAGTGCTTATCTCGCTGGCCCTGATACTGCTGATTCCGCTGGTTGCGGACAACGTAGAGGCGGCTGCCAAGGAAGTGAAGATCGGCGTTATTTTTCCTCTTTCCGGAAATCTGGCGTCGACCGGTAAATTGCTGCGAATCGGAGTAGAACTCGCGGCTGAAATCGTCAACAACAAGAAGGCAGGTCTTCAGATTCCCATCGCAGGCTGGGAAGGAATTCCGGGATTGAACGGGGCCAAGATCAAATTGATCTTTGCCGACCATCGTTCCGATCCCGCGAGGGGGGCGGACCTTGCCAAAGGCCTTATCAAAGACCAAAAAGTGGTCGGTATTCTGGGGTGCTACAATTCCTCGGTCACCAAGAGCGTCAGCACGGTCTGCGAGCGTTTCGGCGTGCCGATGATCAATTCCAACTCCACGGCTCCCGGTTTGACCACTCGGGGGTTTAAATGGTTCTGGCGAACAACGCCGCATAACATAACCTTTACCCACGACCTTTACCGTTTTCTCAACGGCCTCACAGAGGGCAAGGTAAAGAAGTTGGGCAAAGTCCCGAAGGCTGATCTGGAAAACATCGCGATCGCCGGTGAGGAGACGGAATTCGGAGCCACCGGCCTGGAAGTGCTTGAGGAGCTGGCACCCAAATACGGTTTCAAAGCGGTCAAGGCCATAAAATATCCCCACGAAGCAGCAGACTTGACCAGCGAAGTCCAATCGATCCGGGCTTCCAACCCCGGTGTAGTGGCTCTGGTGCCCTATGTTTCCGACGCGCTGCTCTTTATGCGAACGTTCAAAAGTCAGAAATTCAGTCCCAAAGTCATCTGGGGGCAAGATGCAGGCACACTTCAGCCGGCGTTCGCAAAAAACCTGAAGAAAGACGTCGTGGGCGTTCTGACCCGTACCGTCTTCGTGGCAAAGATAGCCGATGTGAAACCTGTGGCCAAGCAGATCAACGATCTGTTCAAGGCCAAGAGCGGAACAGATTTCAGTGGCACTTCCGCCCGGGCTTTTACCGGCCTGCAGACCTGGGCGCTCGTGCTCAATAAAGCCAAGTCCACTGAGCCCAAGGCTATACAGGCCGCGGCCAACGCCATTGAAATCCCCGGCAAAGAACTGATCATGCCGTGGAAAGGGATAAAATTCGGCAGCGAACAAAAAGGCGAAATGGGCCAAAACATTTGGGGCTCCGGCATGATCGCCCAGTGGCAGCTCGGCAAAGGGGACTCCGTAGCCCATTTGGAGGCTGTCTATCCATTTGAGTACGCCACAGCGGATCTCATCTACCCGTTTCCGACCTGGAAATAGGCCCTGATTTCATGCTCACATGCGTCCCGCTCAATGTCGCGGGACGCATGCATGTTTCGAGGAGTAGCTGCATGGGATTCGTACTGGACGCCATTATTTCGGGCATCCTCATCGGACTTATTCTCGCACTGGTATCCCTGGGCCTGACCATTATCTTCGGGGTGATGGAAATCGTCAATTTCGCGCACGGGGAATTCCTGATGGTGGGGATGTACGTGGCGTACTGGAGCTACGCGCTGCTCGGTCTGGATCCCCTGCTGTCGCTACCGCTTACTGCTCTGGAGGGGGCCGTTCTGGGGTTGCTCTCCTACTACTGTCTGATCAAGCGCCTGTTGAGAGGGCCAATGATCGCCCAGCTCTTCGGGACATTCGGGTTGATGCTCTTCATCCGCAACATGGTTCTTTTCCTATGGGGACCGGAATTTCGCTCCATCAGTGAGGGCTGGCTGATCGGCAAGAGCTTCCACCTGACCGAGACGGTGGTCATAAGCCTGGCCAAGCTCGTCCCGGCGCTCATCGGTATAGTGGCCTTTTTGGCGGTATCCTACCTCGTGAATTACACACGCCTGGGAAAAGCGCTCAAGGCCACCGCGCTCGATTCGGAGGCGGCCGGTTACATGGGCATTCGCACGAGTCGGATGAATGCCCTGGCCTGGGCCCTGGGTGGTGCAACCGCCGGACTTTCCGGTGGGCTTCTGGCCAATTTCTGGTACGTGACCCCCACAGTAGGAATGCTCTTTGTGATGATCGCTTTTGCAACGGTCGCGCTGGGCGGGTTCGGAAGTATCAAGGGCGCCTTTTACGCAGGAGTGATGATCGGAGTCCTGGAGACCTGCGTAGGACTGGTTTACCCCACGTTGAAGTTCACTGTGGTCTACGCGGGCTATTTTCTTGTCGTATGCATAAGGCCGGAAGGATTGTTCGGATGGAAGCGATAAGGGAAGCCTTGGACTTCAGCGATTTTCCGGCGTCGGAACGTATCGGTTTTGGGCTGTTTTCAATCTTTCTTCTGATTTGTCCCGTACTTGTCACCTCATCTTTCGGTCGAGCGGTAATGATCCAGTTCCTGCTCTTTTCACTCTACGGCATGGGCTGGAACAGCATCGGCGGGTACGGCGGTCAGGTGGCCCTGGGAAAAGCTCAGTACGTAGGGATTTCAGCCTACACCGTGGCGATGATGCAAATCCTATGGAACGTCCCCTTTTGGATTTCCATGCCTGCAGGGGTGTGTCTGGCTGTCATCTGGTCCTTTATCATCGGATATCCCCTGTTCAGGCTCAGGGGCCACTATTTTGCTATTGCCACCATAGCGGTTTCTCTGGTCCTGGCGGATCTCGTGCGGCACTGGGATTTTGTGGGCGGTGTGCGCGGGATCTCCGTACCGTTCAAGGAAACACCCAATTTCTTATACATGCAATTTAAAAATGACATCTACTATTATTATGCCATACTTTTTTTCTTTGCTTGTGGTCTGTTCTATATGAACTGGTATCGCAAGTCGCGATTGGGCTATCAGCTCCGAGCCATCAAGGCCAACGAGGACGTCGCCGCAAGCATGGGAATCAACGTCCGGTGGGCAAAGGTGAAGGCTTACACCATCGCAAGCGCATTCGTGGCCGTTGGAGGAGCCTTCCACGCGGTGTACCATCTCTATATCGATACAGCGTCGGTTATGCAGCTTGAGCTTTCCATCCTCATCGCGCTCATGGCCATGCTGGGCGGTGCGGGTTCCCTCTGGGGACCGATCATCGGCGCGGCAATCCTTGTACCACTTGATCGGTACCTGGGCATCTGGATCGGGGGAGTGGAATCCTTGCTGGGACTGGACCTCGTCATTTACAGCCTCATCATCATGCTCATCGCCTATGTGGAACCCCGGGGCATCTGGGGCCTCGTGGAAAGGGCAAGGGGGCAACGACAATGAGAGTTCTCGAGGTGAAAAACCTCTACAAGTACTTCGGCGGGGTTATGGCCAATTCCAACATCAGTCTTGTCGTCGATAAGAATGAGATAGTAGGGTTGATCGGTCCCAACGGGGCCGGCAAGACGACACTGTTCAACTGCATTGCAGGTTATTACAAGCCGGATAAGGGCACCGTTCATTTCTTGGGAAAAGACATCACAGGCCTCCCGGCTCACCGGACCAACCGGGAAGGCATTGCGCGCACTTTTCAGGTTATGGAAAGCACCGGCGACCTCTCGGTGCTCGACGAGCTAATGGTAGGCGCTTTCTGCCGGACCAAGAACCGACACCAGGCACGGGCGGAGGCCGAGAGCCTTGTGGATATGCTCGATCTCAAATCCATGGCCCGGAAACGGATATTCGAGCTGCCGGTAGCCATGCAGAAGAGGGTGGGGCTCGGACGAGCCCTCGCCACCAAACCCGTCCTGCTGATGCTCGATGAGGTGGCTGCTGGGCTTACGCCTTCGGAAATGGGAGAAATCAAAGCGATTATCCGCGAACAGAAAGAAACCAGACATCTGGCCGTGTTCGTCATAGAACACGTGATGGACATGGTAATGGACCTGTCCGAACGGGTTCTCGTATTGGACGGCGGCGTCCAGATCTGTGAAGGTGCGCCGGAAGTAGTGGCCAACGACGAAGAGGTCATCAAAGCTTATCTCGGAGAAAAATATGCTAGTCGTCGAAAAGGTTGATGTGGCCTACGGCGCGGTGCCCGTCGTTCACGAGGCTTCCTTTGAGGTACGCTCGGAAGAGATCGTCTCGATCGTAGGCGCCAACGGTGCAGGCAAGAGCAGCCTCCTGAAAGCGATAGCAGGCTCCCTCCGGCCTCGACGTGGCTCAATCCGATTCCAGGGGAAAGAAATCACCCGCCTCAGTAGCCCGGACGTGCTGCGCCTTGGAATAAGCTATGTGCCGGAAAACAGAAGGCTATTTACTGCACTCACCGTGGAAGAGAATCTTGAAATCGGCGCGTTTATCATCAGGGACAATGAAAGAATCTCCAGAAACAAGGAATTCGTTTTTGAGTTGTTCCCTCGATTGCATGCGCGCCGAAAACAGCGCTCCGGCACATTGAGCGGCGGTGAGCAGCAGATGTTGGCCATCGGACGCGGCCTGATGACCAACCCCAAAATCCTGATGCTTGACGAGCCTTCTCAGGGGTTAATGCCCACGCTGGTTACGGAGTTGCTCAATTCCGTGGTCCGTCTCAAAGAAGCGGGCACAACCATCCTGCTGGTTGAACAGAATGTCCAGGAATCGCTGGAGATCGCGGACCGAGCATACGTCATCCAGACTGGCCGCGTTGTGCAGGAAGGCACCGGCGAAGACCTTCTGGCGACGGATATGGTCAGGAAGGCATTCCTCGGATTGTAAAACGGTTGGTGGCCACTGGGAACTCTCCGTATGCCATCGAGATACCAAGCCACCCAAGGACTCGTGCAGGATTTCTCGGAACGAGTTGTTTGCATGACCGACAGTTCTTGGCATATTGCTGGGCTGGTCCCCGAGTGGAACAGACCATGCCATCAGAGGACTGACACCTGGATTATTCCGCGGTGAGACAGAGAAATTATCTGTTCTTCCGGTCAACTATCTGATATGGTGAAGGAAATAGACCGCTATCGAGGATGATCTGATGCACGGGAGCGGGGATGAGCAAAAAGAGACAGTTCGCCCACAATTTGACAATTCCATCATGATAGATTACCAGGCGGCCAAGATCGCCTCGGACAGGCGTCTTCTCTTGCCTAGGGAGATAAACAAGCGTTTCGTTATCTTGGGTCCAATGGACAGTGAACTGGAGGATACCAGGTCGTGGGTACACAGCAAACACACCCAGCTTCAGATGGTCCCGGAGAGAGTGTATCAGATGGCGGCAGGATATGAGGACTGCAATGATGCGGATTTTCTGCTTATAGATCCTGCTCTTCGGCTCGCTATAGGCAAGGGAGACGAAGGGCGAGCCGATCTCGAGGTGTACGAATAGTGCGACGGTGAACGGGTAACGCACTTCATCACGTTGCCTGACAATGAGGCTCTGAACCGCCTCGTGGACCGGTACCTGACCCGTCCCGTGGGGCGGCTTCCCAAGAGTGGGATTCAGATCAGGCTGTTTGATCTGAGGTAACGGGCGCAGACTTGGGACAAAGAACGCAGATTGGTCGCCAAGATCGAGTGGCACGATGGGGAATTCCTCCCACGGAGCGGATTCATCGTGACCAATGCCACGTTCCCTGCCGGGAAAGTGCTCATGGTGTACAACCGCCGCGGAGACGTTGAGAACCGGAGCACAGAGGGCAAGAACGCGCTGCTCTGTGACAAGTCGAGTTGCCGTTGCTTATCGCTGCCAACGAGGCTCGGTTACTCGTGGGAGTGCTTGCCTACAAACTGCTCCACATGCTCCGGCAATTCTACCTTGTGGGCGAAGAAGTCAAACGGTCAATGGAATGGCTCATCAAGCGTCTGATCAAGGTCAGAGCGAAAGTCGCGTATCACGGCGGGGCGTGGCACGTTCATGTAGCTTCTGCGTTTCGTTGGGCTCGACATTACCGAGCCGTGTTCGGGTGACGACCAGACTGGAAAAACGTTTGACGGAGCTGCTGAGGGTGAAGTACGCTCAGAACAAGTAGAAGAGGGCTGTTTTCATCAACGTCACGACGGTGTTGCCTGCATCCGGTCGAGTGCCTGACCCCAGGGAGACCTTTTCTTGAGGTCAGCGGGCCGACCTCTCTGCCCCTCAAGGGTGGCAAAACGGGCAAATGGCAAAACCGCCGCATAATTCCAGTGTGCCTCTCACGGCAGAGGGGGATTTCGTGAAAGGCGGCAGTCTCTCCAATAATAAAATGTGGGCTCCTCGTTCGGACGCCGAAAGACTCAGGTTAAATGCGGCGCAGATAAGGCAACTTTACGAGCAGGCGCCGTCGGGAGTTTACGGGGCTGCGCTCACTGTAGTCGTCTTGACCGCTGCACTCTGGACCGTCACACCGCGGACGCTTCTTTTATTCTGGTGTGGGGCCAGCCTTGCCGTGTACCTGGCCAGGCAGCGTCTTGTAGCCGCATTTGGCGTAGCATCGCCCGAGGACGAGGCCACCATCCGCTGGGGCTTCTGGTATGCCTTTGGAGTTTGGGTTTCCGGGATACTGTGGAGCGTGGCAGCCTTTTTCCTGTTCCCGGCGGAATCGGTCCTACACCAGGCGCTTCAGAGCCTATTGGTAGGCGGAATCTGTGCCGGTACTCTAGCTGCCTACTGTCCGCGAAAGGAGGTTTACCTGCCTTTCGTCACGGCAGTAATGCTATCACTGGTCGGCCGGTATTTGTACGAAGGGGATCTTACCCACATTACCATGGGAGTCATGGCTGGAGTCCTGCTGGCCTGTTTCATTTTCATCGGCAGTCGAATGCACTCGACTAATACGCAATCTCTGAAGTTGAGGTTTGAAAAGGAGAGTCTTCTTGCAAAGCTCACAGAGAGTGAGGAACGGTACCGCCAGCTCGTGAACGCGGCAAACGACTTCATTTTCAGTACTGGGCCAGATGGTCGCTTGACCCTAGTGAATCCAATTGCCCTACGATTCACCGGATATTCGAGAGAAGAGGTTCTCGGAAAGAGTTACCTCGATTTCGTCCACCCGGAACACAGAAATCGGGTGAGCAAGTTCTATGAAGCGCAAGTGGCGAGCAAGACTCGTGATACATACTTGGAATATCCTACTCTGACCAGACAAGGCAGCACCCTTTGGCTGGGACAGAATACTCGCCTGGTCCTCGACAAGGGCCGTGTCGTGGGGTTCCAGGGAATAGCCCGAGACATCACGGACCGAAAGCGTGCGGAGGAGGCGATAGCCCAGGCGAAAAGAGAGTGGGAACAGACCTTTGACACAGTTCCCGACCTCATCGCCATCCTTGACGGGGAAGGTCAAATTTTGCGACTCAATAGGTCTCTCGCGGACAGACTTAACATACATCCGAGAGAAGCCGTTGGAAAAAGCTGTCGGGAATGGTGTCTGGCGAATGATCCCCCGGCGGATTGCCCTCTTGAGCAATTGATGACAGACGGAAAGGAACATTCTATAGAACTCGTGGACGGGGAGACGGACCAAGCTTTCTTGGAGACGCTCACCCCCCTTTTTGACCATGGGCGTATCGTTGGATGCGTGTGCGTCGCCCGAGACATCACCGAGCAGAAGCGTCTGGAAGAGTGGCTCAGACAACAAGCCACTCACGATGCGCTGTCCCACTTACCGAACCATGGCCACTTTTTGGAGACCTTCAATTCGGTTATGCAAAGCGCACGACGCTATGGTTACTCCCTAAGCCTCAGTATATGCGACATAGACCGCTTCAAACAAGTGAACGACTTTCACGGTCATCAGATGGGCGATAAGGTAATTAGAGAAATGGGGCACATCATGAAGCAGGAGTTGCGCCAAAGCGACTTAGCCGGACGTTACGGCGGCGATGAGTTCGTAGTGGCTTGCCCCTATACCTCTGGACAAGAACTCAATGCACTGATGGAACGCATCAGGAGGCGCCTCAAGCAATCAAGGTTCGGTAGCCATTCCGCCCGGTTCTCAGTCACTTGTAGCGCTGGAGTAGCCGAACTCACTTCTCAAGATATGACGGCCAATGACCTGATCCGTGAAGCTGACAAGGCGTTATATGAAGCCAAAAGAGCTGGACGAGATCGAATCGTCGTGCGCTACGCAGGCGAGACGTCATAGGGCTTATCTGTAATAGACGGGACTTCATCTTAAAGAGGTGACTCAGCAGACATCTGCAAGGCTGTCAGAGCGTACGGCGAGAAGACCTGTCCATGTTGCGTCAGCGTTACCTCTGACCCATCATTATCCGGCGGCATTCGGGTGAAGGCATGCTCAACCTTGCGGTTGATCGCGCGACCTAATGTGTGGTACGCTCAAATCATGGACAGTGAGCCGCCGATCTGCCCTGAAGCTCGGAATTCATCGGATGGGATCGGTTCAGGGGACGAGTCGACGGCAGCTCGGAATGCCGGAGACCATCGGACAGGTAATCACTGGTCCGCAAGTCTCGGAAAGAGATGGTCGGGGAATAGTTACCGTCATTACTATAATCTGTTCCCCGTAATGAAGCATAAAGACGGACAGGGAGGCTCTCATGAAAAGAGCATTCGAAGGAAAAGAAAAGGAGTGGAGCGAAATTCTTCAGAAAACTTGGATTGACGGCGAATTCCGGTCATAACACCTGGGAGAATAGGGAAGCCTGGCAATGAACCCAACCGGAACCGTCAAGGTGAAGTACTCGGTTTTGCTCCCCGGCATACCGGTGACGTCCACAAGAGGCGCACTGGGCTGGTGCAGCGTGGTGCTCGTACGAGCAGCCGGAAAGAACATCCTTTTCGATACCGGATCCTATGGAGATCGACAGCTCCTTCTCGACCGACTTGACGCGCTCAACCTAATGGCCAGTGATATCGACACGGTCTTTATTTCCCATTTTCATTACGATCACGCGCTCAATGCGGAACTTTTCCCGCGGGCCCAGGTTATGCTTTCGGAGTTGGAATACGACTACATCAGCACCGAAGCCTACCTTGACGCGGGTGATCTTTATGTGCCTGTTTCCCTTGCAACCGTGCTTCGAGATAGACTGACAACCGTCTTCGACGGACAGTATGTTGCAGAAGGGGTCCGGGCCGTCTCGCTGCCGGGACACACACCGGGGAATACAGGGCTTATTCTGGAAGAACTGGATACATTATTGGCCGGAGATGCCGTGAAGAACGGGTGGGAATTTGTCCGCGGAATAGCACCGACAGCCTTTCACTCATCCGAAGCCGCGCTGGAGAACTACGACAAGGTGCTGTCCATGGTCAAAGTGGTTGTCCCCGGCCATGACCGACCGTTCCGCATTCTTGATCGCGGAAGGATCGAATACTTGGATCATTGGACCGTGGAAATCGATAGTTTCGCTGACCCGCAAAGTGACGCGAAGAGCTATACTGTGCCTTGACCTAAAAACGGAACGGCTCGTCGAAGCATCCATCAAGCTAATCTCGTCGAGGTCAAATGTCCGGTTGACTCTCTCGTTTTGTGGGATATCGCTTGGTTCATTGGGAGAAATCCGGGGTGTTATGGTTCCCGAGCAAGCCCATCTGCGACCGTAACCCCGTGTCTCAGCGGGGTGTTCTTTAGCGTGCGTGATGCGTATTTTCGCCCGATTGCGGGCTATGGCCCGGTGGGGGCATTGACGCGGTCTAACAGGCTTATTTATCGAGAGGGAGCCACACCCAGGCTCACCGACCAGAGGAAACCACGGAGCTTAAGTCGATATTCGGTGAGGAGACCGATTCCAGTTACAGGAGACGTGGCCTAAGAGCAAAAGAGGTTGACATTACTCGAGCGGACGGCTACAGTTGAATGGGCCTAATAGTCCAGATTTTCATCATTTTCCATTCAATCAGGGCGCCGGAGGATGGGATCACACATGGCCGGGAAATGGACTGATCGCTGAAGCCGTCTAGGGAATGATCCACTATCCCCCTACGGTGGCATTATGGGCATCTCCAATTCTTCTCCCGTCTTCGATTCTGTGCTCGCTCTCAATTACTCGGCTCCCTTTTTCTGACTGGACACGGACAGGTCCAAGAGACAGTTGGCGAGCAAAGAAGCCGAGGTGCGGTTCGCGATGGCAACCGCTGGAGGCGATCTTGGAGCGCCCCCCGATAGCAAGTGATCACCAGAGCGGCGAAGGGAAGCGCGGAAACACTCAAGAAGGGGGCTTTCGCGACAGTTCCGTACACACGCCGTCGTCTACCCGTCCAAAGTCGTCGATAGGGCCTGTGACCCTGAGACACTAGGAGAGGACTTGGCACGTGTTTCAGGGGGTTAATCATTCCATTACGGCCAGGAATCCGACGGCAGACAAGGAGATTCCATAAGAATACTGGGAATAGGAGGTATTGCCATGAAAAGAAGATTCTTCGTTCTGTTTGCTCTGGTCTTGGGCCTGACGGTCCTTGTCGGAGGTGTTCCACCGGTTTTCGCTGAACAGGGTGTCGGCGTCATCGTTGTGGATATCCAAGGAGATTTTACCACACTGAAAAAGGGATCTCTCGCCGTCAAGGGAACGGATAAGGACTTCATCGACAAGGTGCGGAAAGCCACCGAAGACCTTAAGAAGAAAGGCTACCTGATTTTCGCTACACAGGACTGGCATCCCAAGGATCATGTCTCTTTCTATACGAATCACAAGGGCAAGAAACCGTTTGAAGTCATCAAGATCGATGGCAGAACCCAGGTTCTGTGGCCTCCCCACTGCGTCCAGGGGACGGACAATGCGAACCTCCTTCTGGACAAAGGCCTTTTTGTGGCCGTTGTCAAAAAGGGTCAGAACAAGAACTTCGACAGCTATTCCGGTTTTAAGGACGACGGAGGGGCAAAAACCGGAATGGACAAAATCCTTAAGAAGAACGGCATCAAAAAACTTATCGTCTACGGTATAGCCACAGATTACTGCGTCAAGGCAACGGCTGTGGACGCCGCCGATGCGGGATACAAGGTCACGGTGATAGAGGGCTTGAGTAAAGGAGTAGCACCAAAGACCACTGCCCAAGCTCTCAAGGAAATGAAAGGAAAAGGCATTACCGTCAAGAAAGACCTTTGATCCTTATGTGCCCGCTCCGCGGCGACTGGACATAGGGCTCTCTTTCTTTGGCATCGGCGGCTCAAGGTTCTCCAGTTCCTTTGAGAGAGCTGGGTCTCGACGTCGTTGATGGTTTCGTTCAGAAAGACTTCTATAGCAAAGCGTCCCAGGAGATACTAATTTGTTTCATGCCCACAATCCTCCCAAACAATTCGCCATGACTAGTGTCATGTCCCGTTAATAAGTCTGCATATCTTCTCGACCTTCTCTAGAATGGAATCAGCTGTCGCTGTCCAAACGAAGGGTCGAGCATGTTTATTGTAATGTTCAGCGAAGTCTTCTATCTTCGCGATGAGTTCTTTCGTGCTCCGGAAAGATCCTCGTCGGATCGCTTTCCCGGAGATATAGCGGTTCTCGGAAATAATCGCGAAAAAGCCGCGACTTTTTTTGCCGGATATGCTTTTTTCGCGACATGTCTAGACCACGGAGCATCCCGAATACAGAAAACTGCACTTTGGAGGAACTTGAGACGGCTGGCAAAGCGGGGCCCAGCATGCGGACCTTCACTCGCCTCAAGGGCATCAAGGCATTGGCAATGGGCCTGCCTCACGGGCAAGTCGCCGCTCTGTTCGGTGTGAACGAGGATTCGGTCTCTCGTTGGGTGCGGCGGTTCAATGAGCGCGGTATCGACGGACTCACAGAGGGTCAAAGGTCCGGGCGGCCGCGCAAGATCAGGGAGGAGCCGGCCCAAGAATACCGAGAACTGGTTCTCCACCCGGAACGAGCCAATGAGACGCACTGGACGGGACGCAAGTTCCATGGATACCTCACTGAATTTTGTGAGCTGGAAGCAGGTTCCAGTACGCTCATGCGATGGCTTGTCGATGAGGGATTTCGTCTGAAAGTTCCCCGCCCTTGGCCTGAGGGCCAGGACGAAGAAAAGAGAAAAGCCTTTATTGAGTTGATCAGGCAACGGCTCAAGGATGAGGGCATAGATTTGTAATTTCTTGACGAGTGCGGCGTCGAAGGAGTCCCACGGCCGAAAAGGCGGTTTGCGAGAAAGGGAGACCAGATCCGCCGGCCATACCTCGGAGCACATATCAGAATGAAAATGACCGGCTTGGTCAAGCCCAGAACGGGTGAATTCTACGCGCGGGAATTCAGGCATTCCGATACCGCAATTTTCCAAATCTTCCTGGAGCACGCCAACCGGGATATCCTGTTCGAGCGCCCCCGCAACCTGCTGATCTTGGACAAAGCTTCTTGGCACAAGAGCACATCACCCGACTGGAGCCGGTTTGAGCCGATCTTTCTTCCTCCCTATTCACCCGATCTTAACCCCATATAACGGCTCTGGCTCATCATGAAAGCCGAGTGGTCCTCAGGCTTCTCCGCGAAAACCCAAGAGCAACTCATCGATCGACTCACCCAAGCTCTCAGGTGGCTCATCGACAGAAAGAACCAAGACACAATAACCTGCGCCATTCCGACAGAACTTTAGAGAAACGCTATAATGTGCTCAAGATGTGGAGAAGTGGGAAAAATCTGCCCGTTCCGGTTCGATAATATCCCAAAATAAGGCAGAAACGCCACTTCTCGTTAACAAACACCCCGTTTCGTGGAAATCAAGAGGCCTCGAGCCTCGAGTAGGGCTTCCTGCGCCGACCACGAAACGCCGGATGCTCCAACCCCGTACTGCTATCTTTCGAGTTGCTCGACAGGCTCCTAGCCCGTAATGACCGTTTGGGAAGAAGCGCGTTCCCCTCGTGACTACGTGGGTGCCCGTCTTCGGGCTATTTCTTGCGTAAGGAGAGGAAGAATTCGCGGTTTCCTCTCGGGCCCCGTATCGGGCACTCCAGTTCCCCCAAAACCAGGAACCCGGAGTTTGATGCGCACTCTTTCAGAGAATTCAGCGCCTGTCTGATTTTCGTTTCATCCCTAACTACTCCGTGTTTTCCGACGGATTCCCGTCCCACCTCAAACTGGGGCTTGACGAGCGGTAGCGCCCACCCGCCTCGGGGAAGCACGTCCCTGAACTTCCCGAGCACGAGCCTCAGGGAAATAAATGAGAGATCCGCCACCACCCCGTCGAGCGCGAAAGGGAGTTGTTCGGGGTCCAGGTGACGAATGTTCGTGCGTTCCATCACAGTGACGCGGGGATCCTGCCTCAAGCGCCATGCGAATTGGCCGTATCCGACATCGATCGCGATTATCTTCGCGGCTCCCCGCTGGAGCAGCAGATCCGTGAAACCGCCGGTTGAAGCCCCGGCGTCTAGTATGCTCAACCCGCTGGGATCTATACCAAATCCGTCCAGGGCAGCCTCAAGTTTGAATCCCCCTCTACTCACGTACGGGAGGTTGCCTTTCACGCGCACAGTGGCCTCGGAGGCAAACTCCTTGCCGGGCTTCTCTATTCTCAGTCCGTCCACGAAAACCCGTCCAGCCATGATCAAAGCCCGGGCCTTCTCCCGTGACGGAGCTAGCCCCTTGTCAACCAGCAATGAATCTAACCGGTGTCTCTTCATTGGCAAGAGGTGAGCATTCACCGGGGAAGGCCTCGCACCAGAAGCCTCGGATTAAGGCGCCAAAAAACAAGGCAACGGACCGCACAACCCGCAAGTGGTCACGGAGAACAGGTGCGCTCCTCTGATCTCACGAACCCTTGCGAATGGTGAAATCGAGAACATCCACAATGCTGAATCCGTAATAGAGGTATACGGACCCGCTTCCCCTGAAATCCTCAGGACGGTGTATCGTGAATCGGTACGCGAACCGCCCCTTGCGGCTGGTAAGGTTGACCGTCTCTTCGTACTGCCGGGTCTGCGGAAGCTTTATGACGAATTTCAGCGGGATCTGAGGTTTGGACGATCTGTACGAGAAGCGGACCATAAGCGTCAGACGATCTTTGAACCGTCCTGCATTGAGGGAACGGATGTTGCCGAGGAAGTGCCAGGTCTTCTTCTTGAGCACCGCGGGTCCGAACTGCAGGTCGTAGATCGACAGGCGACCCGGCATTTCCCAGGTTAGTTCACCGAGAGCCTTCTTGCCCGAAGCGCCCGCGGTGTTGGCGAGCAGCGTGCCTCCAACGAGAAGTACGAGAATGATCAGGCTGGAGCGCCATGTGCAGACCGATGATGCGTGCGCCGCAAAGCGTGCGATCATGCGCCCCACCACTTGGGTTTAATCGGTTTGGAACTGACCTCAGGAGCCGGGGTCTCGTAATATGGCCGGATTTCCTCGTACTCTGCCTGGCCGGGAGAGGGTGCTTGACCAAGCTGTTCTTCCGATGCACCGAACAACCATTCCTCCTCCTCATCGTATGATTCGCTCTCCCTCGTTCCCGCGGCCCGGTATATCGTCGGCATCCCGTCTTCCTGTTCCTGCTGTGCCTTCTTCTTCCTCGCCCCCAAATAGCCGACCAGCCAGGGCAAGATGATTATAAGTATGAGGGGAACGAGGGTCCAGAAGACGCTTTTCTCTTCCATTGCAACTCTCCTCCGGCCCGGCTTACCCTTCTTTTCTATAATAATCATGGCACAAAAAGAAGCCTTCTTCAATCCTCTTGGGAAATATTGTTCCAGGAGGGGTCACATGCAGTTGAGCCTTGCACTCCGGTACTGCGTACGAGAGTGATACCAATGCGCTGTAAACCATGTGACAGGTGATATCTCTTTGAGGTTCGCCGCTTTCTGCCTCTCTTGTCTTCGAGGCGGGAGTTGGAGTAAGGGGAAGTCTTATTCTTTTCGATGCTCGGTGGCAATCCCTGGGGGTTGAGCGTTCCTGAGCAGGGGCTCAATTCGCTGAATTGCCGTGCTCATCCTGTGCCCGGAAAGGCTTCTCGTGCGATTTCTGTTGAAAATCGATTGCGTCATGGAGTAATGTACGGGCCTTGCGCTGGGCGCTCCCTAGCCATTTTCCTGAGGAGGTAGAAGAATGGCCGGTCGTATCCACAACTTCAATCCGGGTCCTGCTGCACTGCCCCTGGAAGTCCTGGAAGAAGCCAAAGAGGAGTTTCTCGATTTCAAGGGCTCCGGAATGTCGGTCACGGAGGTCAGTCATCGGTCCGCGTTGTTCGAGGATGTCCTCAACGATGCGGTGACTCGCCTCAAACGACTCATGAAGCTCTCGGACGACTTCAAGATCGTCTTCCTCCAGGGAGGGGCGAGCGCACAGTTCTACATGATTCCCATGAACCTGATACCGGAAGGGTCCTCTGCCGACTATGTCAACACAGGGACCTGGTCGACAAAGGCCATCAAAGAAATAGACATCCTGAAGAAATCGTACAAGGTCATTGCTTCGAGCGAGGACCGGGACTTTCGGTATATCCCGAGGGATTTGAACATTACTCCCGGAGCGGCATATCTGCACATCACTTCTAACAACACCATCAAGGGTACCCAGTGGTCGGGCTTTCCTGACACAAGAGACGTGCCGCTCATTTCGGACATGTCGTCGGACATACTCTCGAGACAGTTCGATGTCGCGCCCTTTGGGCTTATCTACGCGGGGGCTCAGAAGAACCTCGGCCCCGCAGGAGTAACCCTGGTAATCATTAGGCAGGACATGCTCGAGAGGGTTCCAAAAGAGCTTCCCACCCTGCTCAAGTATACTACGCAGGTGGAGAAGGGCTCTCTTTTCAATACGCCGCCATGCGTGAACATATACCTTGTTCAGCTTGTCCTGAAGTGGGTCGAGGAAACGGTTGGCGGCATGACCGAAATAGAACGACGCAATCGGGAAAAGGCCGAAATGCTCTACGGCTTTATAGACGAGAATGATTTCTACACGGGAACCGCCGACCGTGACAGCCGCTCCATGATGAACGTAACTTTTCGGCTCCCAAGCGAAGATCTGGAGAAGAAATTTGTGGCCGATGCCCTGGAAAACGGCCTGGGAGGGCTCAAGGGACACCGTTCCGTTGGCGGATGTCGGGCTTCGATCTACAATCCTACAGGGATCGACGCGGTACGCTACCTCGTCGATTTCATGAAGACCTTTGCCGACAAGAACGGTTAGACAACCGGCGGCGGTCGGTGTTTATCGCACGCCGGACCATATGGCCTCCGCGTGGGGATGCGCTGACTGCTCAGAAAGATTTGGCTCGGTCAGGGATTACCATGGAGGGCGCCCCCTACCCTGACCGTTTCTCGCGTCAAAGGGAGCGCGTGCTCCGCAGGCAATGGCCCGAAGGCGGACCATGATGGGCTACACGATCCTCTGTTCGGAGAGCGTCAATTCGCGGGGAATCGATCTGCTCAGGTCCCGACCCGGATTCGAGGCTGATGTCCGGTCGGATCTGAGTCAGGATGTGCTCTCGAAGATCATTGCCGACTATGACGGACTTCTGATTCGCGAGGAGGTGAGGGTCGACGAACAGGTCCTGAGGCTTGCGTCTCGGCTGCGGGTGATCGGGATAGCCGGGTCGGCCACGGAGAGTATTGACGTCGCTGAAGCCACGCGGCACGGAGTGGTGATACTGACGAGTCCCGGAGTCAGCGCGGTCTCTCTGGCGGAACACACGATAGCCCTTGTCATGGCCGTGCATCGACACATCCCGCAGGCGGTGCTCTCGACGAAGCGGGGCAAGTGGGAGAAAAAGAAGTTCCAGGGCAGGGAGATCGCGGGGAGAACCATAGGCCTGATAGGCCTGGGCAGAGTGGGAAGTCTCGTGAGTAGACGCGCGTCACGCGGTCTGAAAATGAACGTGTTGGGATACGACCCGATGGTTACCCGAGACGCCGCGTCCCGGATGGGCGCCCGTCTTGTATCTCTGGACGAGCTGATGGCCTCATCGGACGTGATCTCGGTCCACGCTCCTCTGAATGAGGAAACCCGTGGCCTCCTTGACGATCAGGCGTTTGAGGCGATGAAACAGGGCGTGATCATTGTCAATTGCGGCCGGGAAGGGATCATCGATTCGCAAGCCTTGCTCCGAGCACTCGAAGACGAAAAGGTTGCCGGCGCCGGGCTTGACTTTTTCTCAGAGCCATGCCCCACAGACCGGGCCCTCATAGAGCATCCCCAGGTGGTGGTGACCCCTCATCTCGGTCCTTCCACCGATGAGGCGGAAGTGAACGTCGCGTTGGCCGCGGTCGAACAGCTGATCGACTACCTGGAAAACGGAGTCGCAAAGAGCGCATTGAATGTTCCGGCCGTTGACGCCACGGAGGTGGCTCGGGTCGGCCCGTATATGGACCTGGCCTGGAGATTGGCTCGATTGGCCGTCTGCCTGGTTGAACCGCTCGTTACGGAGTTGGAAGTGGAATACCGGGGCGAGATCGCTTTGTGGGATGTCAAGCCGATAACCAATGCGGCCCTCGTAGGGCTCCTGAACCGTACCGAGGGTCCCGAAGTCAACGCGGTTAACGCGTTATACATTGCTCAACAGAGGGGCATACGCGTCTCAGAGACCGCGAACAAGCAGGCCACGGACCGGATTTCGACGCTGGTCATTCGTCTGGGGCTTGCCAACGGCTTGTCCCGCTCTGTGCAGGGCGCGTTCACTACCCGTGAGACCGAGGAACCGAGGATCACGGGGATCGATCACTACGTAACCGAGGCCGCGCCCGCAGGAGCCATGTTGGTTGTCACCAATCGGGATATTCCCGGCATGGTGGCGGGCATAGCCCGGGCGCTGGCCGACCGGGGGATCAACATTGCTCAGATGAATCTCTCCCGGGACGCTGTAGGCGGCGAAGCCCTATCGATCATCAATTTGGACACGCCGGCCGACCGGGAGACTCTGGAGCGGATCAGCGGCATAGACGGAATCCTGAATGTCCGGCAGGTCATACTGGATGATCGGCAAGTTCGTCGGGCGCTTCCGGCATATCAACCGTGAGCTAGTGAAGGGGGCAAGGTTTTGGGTACTCTTGTCATACTTGGCACCCAGTGGGGCGATGAGGGTAAAGGAAAAGTCGTCGATCTCCTGACCAGTCGGGCCGGAGTCGTGGTCCGCTTTCAGGGCGGTAACAACGCGGGTCACACGCTTAACGTGGCGGGCGAGCAGATCATTGTCCACCTCATCCCCTCGGGGATCCTCTACGCGGACACCCTGAACGTCATCGGCAACGGCCTGGTGGTGGACCCTGGAATCCTCCTGGAAGAGAAGCAAGAACTGCGCAGAAGAGGCTACTTCCGGAACGATGAACAGCTCATAATATCTGATCGCGCGCATGTGATCATGCCGTATCATAAGGTCATTGATCACGGCCGTGAAGAGCTTCTGGGTAAAGCGAAGATCGGCACGACCGGTCGTGGAATTGGCCCGGCGTACGAAGACAAGGCTTCGAGAATGGGGATCAGGATCGGGGACCTGATTCGCCCCGACAGCCTGCGACAACGTGTTCGAGCGGCGTTGGAAGAGAAGAACTTCCTTATCGAACAACGCTTCAAGCGTCCCAAGGTGGATCCGGAAAAGGTTACGGAACAATACCTGGAATACGGTACGAAACTCGCCCCCCACATCACGGACGTATCCCGGGTTCTCCAGACGAAGATCAGCGAGGGGAGGCATGTGCTCTTCGAAGGCGCACAGGGTACGCTCCTTGACATTGACCACGGAACCTACCCCTTTGTGACCTCCTCAAACGTGGTCGCAGGAAACGTGAGCACCGGCGCAGGCGTAAGTCCTTCGCATCTGGACAACATCTGGGGCGTAGCCAAAGCCTATTCCACCCGTGTCGGATCCGGAGGATTTCCCACCGAACTCCAGGATGACCTCGGGGAGTATATTCGAGAGAAAGGGGCCGAGTACGGAGCCACGACCGGAAGACCGAGACGCTGCGGTTGGCTCGACATAGTCATCCTAAACCACAGCATCAGGCTTAACGGAGTAAGCGGCATCGTCCTGACGAAGCTTGACGTCCTAAGCGGACTATCGCCCCTGAAACTGGCCACGGCGTACAAGCTGGACAACGAACTCATCGACCGGGTTCCGGCCGACATCCACGATCTGGAGCGGGTGGTACCGCAGTACACCGAGCTGCCGGGCTGGAACGAGCCGATCAGCGAATGCCGGGCCTTCGATGAGCTTCCGAAGAACGCGCGTCATTACGTGCGGACCATTGAACACCTCACCGGCGTGCCCGTCGCGATGATCTCAGTCGGAGCCGGCCGGGAGCAGAGTATCCTTCGCAGATCTCCCTTTTGATACCGATTTGCGACAGATCGGTAGCTCGGATGCTTTCCCTGATGATCTGCGACGCACCAAATTGTCCATTCCTGCACGTTGAGAAGCGTTGTCTCACATCGATAATGGTATCAGAGGGTCCCCGGACTCCGCCGTACCGCTTGACGGATTCCGACCTTCAGATCTTTCCGCGGGATGATAGTGTTCTCATTTGAAATACGCGCGAACCGGTTTGCACGCGAGTATTGGCGGCCGTGAAGGAATCGCCCTTGCAAAGGTATGTCTTGATTCGATAGACTACTTAATTCGAGTCCTCAGTCGATCAATTATCCTGGCCCTCAATTGTTTCGTGGTAAAGTCGCCGCAGCGTCGTTCCGTGAAGATTTTCTTCGTATCCATCCCTGATGCTGCCAATTTGTTGACGCATTGGCAGATGGATTCATAACGTCCCACATCTGCAAAGATGTCCTGTGGCACCATCCGGCGGAGCCTGTTCGCATAGCGATATTTCAGGTCATTGAGTCTGCGTCCCAGTTCCACACCCTGGTAGCGACAATATATGTGCACCATCTTTTCCAGGTAGACCCTTACGACTGCGCACGGATCCGCTCTCACCTGATCCGGGACGGGGCGGACTCGGGCAGAAGTCTTTTTCCGGATCTGCCTCCGCTCCGGCGGTTGGGAAGACGGCGCCTGTCTTCTCACGTATCGGGGAGCAGGCCGACGATGGGCCAGTTCCAAGACTACCACAGGAACCAGGTCGATGAGGGCCAAGCGTACGGTGCACTGCCTCCGGCAATCGAGAGATCCGCAGATGATTTCGCTGGGATGGAATTTGAGAACCATCCCGTCCTGACCAAGGTGACCGCTTTGGCCTGGCGCGAACGTATATCGTGACCGTGTCTCGGGATGATAAACAAACACGACCGTGCCGGTATTATTGTAAACTAGATATCCCTGGCGCTCACGCGGGACTGAAAATGATCCGTCCCAGAGCCTCAGGGGCGTCCACCCTGAACACTCGTACGCCAGGGCGGCCAGCGGAACCAGACTCATCAACGCGACAGCCCAAACGGCTGCTAACCGCTGGCCAAGCAATCGGCCTAAGCCGTGCCCCTTCTGGGCCCCACCGACCAAATACCACCCCTGCAAGGAAGACTTCCAACCGGACTCCATCCGAACAAACCTCTACCTCCAGGGCGCAGGAGGTACCAGCGTACTTCGGAATACCTCCCAAAAACCAATACCTTTAGGCCCTTTGGTGAGAATTGCGGATAGTTAATGGTATTGATGGGGGAGCGAATTGTCAAGACCGATTTGACCCCATTCGGCCCCCCGGGACCCGACATGCCGCTTACGGGCCAGGGGACCACCCCAACCGATGGCGTACGTAAAGCGAGAACCGACTATGCCGAAATCAGTTTCGTCTCGCCGTCCGGGTTCACGGGGAGGACCCTTGTGAACGCGACCCTCCCCAGGCCGCCACCGCCACCAACTTGGTGCTCACCTCTGCAGGTCCGGTCGCGTATTTCATGCAGGCGCAGGCAGCACTGCCAGCCCCGCCAACTGCGGCACATAGCGCTTACTCTTAGTGGGAGGTTCTGTGAGATGCTCCGCCAGTTGGCCCAGCTATCCTGTGACACTGTTTGGCTTTCGAAGGACTGGCATCTCGTCGGTGACGGGTCGGAACAGAGCAACGGACCATGGGGGATCCACTCGTTGCACACGAGGGTCTCAAGGTGTTTACCTCTCAAGGACGTGTTGGAATCACGACGGCTTGGCCTTTCCGTTCTCGTCATACTCGTACCATCCCTTTCGAGTTTTTCTTCCCAAGTGTCCGGCTCGCACTTTTCGCCTCAACAACTGAGGCGGGTAGAACCGGGAGTCCTTGCCCTCTTCGAATATGGCCATGAGCGCTCCATGGCTGACGTCGAGTCCGACGAGGTCGCCTGTTTCAAAGGGGCCCATGCGTCGCCCGAAAGCGAGTCTTACTCCCCTGTCGATCTCTTCCACGGTCCCGATCCCGAGTTCGACCATCCGAATGGCCTCAATGTAGCTGACGAGATTTATCCGATTGAGCAGAAAGCCCGGAATATCGGTTTCGACCCGAATCGGCTCCTTCCCGAGTTCTCGTATGAATTGCCGTACCCACTGGATTGTCTCTTCGGTGGTGCCGATGCCTTTTACGACCTCAACCACCGGCATCAGCGGTACGGGATTGAAGAAATGCATCCCCACAACCTGCCCGGGACGTTCGGTTACGGCTCCCAATTCGGTAATGGGAATCGCGGAGGTATTCGAGGCCAGGATGGTTTGGGACTTACATTTCTCGTCGAGTTCGCGGAAGATCTCCTGCTTCAAGGTTCGATCCTCAAATACCGCCTCGATCGCGAGATCCGATTCAGCGGCCCGGGAAAGGTCGGTCACCGTTTGAACGCGGCCGACTATCGACTCTTTGTGTCCGGAAAGCTTACCAGAACTGATGAGCTTGCCCACGGACCATTCGATCGTATCCATTGCCTGCTGCAGGGCGTCTTCGTTCGCGTCGGTAAGAAGTACGTGCCAGCCCGCCTGAGCGCACACCTGAGCAATGCCGCGGCCCATTGCTCCGGCGCCCACGATAAACACCGTCTTCACAGCCGTCATTTCAGGATCCTCTCCTTCTGGTATTACAACCGGTATCTGGCTTTCTCACACGGTTTGTGCACACCCTTTGGTGATGACAGCCGTTGGACCGGCCGGGTCAATGATCACTCGCAAAGAGTAAGATGTCAACGCGCGTCGAGTTCTTTTCTTCCGCATCGTTAGCGATATTTGGGAAAGATCATAAATCGACGATGTATTGTGCTTGACAGGTTGGAACCAATGCCGATGATAGGAGAGGAAGTGAAACGCGGGGAATCTCACAGTGCAACGGCCGGTCGCTTCAGGGGGAGAGCTGTTTAACGGGCGTGGTAACGAGCTTGCACTGACCTAGGTGATCGAGCACACCACACGGTAGCGAGCCCGATGGGCAAGAAGCACATAAGAGCCTCCGAAATCGTTTACGACATCCTGGTGGGGATGACGAACTCGGACCTGATGACGAAGTACAGTCTGTCTGCCAAGGGCCTCCAGACGGTAATCACGAAGCTGGTGAAGGCCGGCTCCCTCAAGAAATCCGACATTGAAGGCAGGATACCGGTTGGGGAACCGGTCCGAGCTCCGACCCGTGAATGTCCCCGTTGCAGCGAGCCCCAGCCTGTCGAGTTGGAGAAATGCTCCAACTGTGGGGCCGAGTTCGCGCAAATCCTCATCGACCAAGCCGATCCCGTGATTGAGGCCGAGATCGTGGGAAGGCTGAGCATCAGAAAGAGCGCGATAGAGCGTAGCGTCCTCGAGGATATCAAAGGAGGCTTCACGGACGAAGAGTTGATGGCCACGTACCGACTCTCTCGCCAAGAGATTCTGAACCTGCTGAGCAAGTTCCTGTGGAACGGCCGTTTGACACACGAAGACCTGGAGAAGCGCAAGTCTTTGGCCAAGACCGTGTACATGCCCACTTACACCTGCCCTTCATGCCAGAAGGTACATTTCGAAAAGTCCGATCGATGCCTCCACTGTAACGCTCCGATGAAACCGACCGCTACTCCTCCGCGCAAATCCCGGAAGACTTCGTAAATCGAATGATCCCTGCTTCTCTAAGGTAATTATCGGTCATCCCGGAGGCATGCCGAAAAGGCCCCGCCAACTACTCTTACCGGAATACTTTCTTAGACTTTGACTCAAGAATCACGGAGTGCTAACCTGGGTGGGACGGTTGACAAGTCCGTACCCAGTAATCCGTATTTCCCAATTTTTCCCATCCCATCGCCAGATCAGCCCAAGGAGGTGTTCTATGGAAAGAACGACCGATGCGGCCTCCAGGGGATTGCTCGACACCGCCCAAAAGGAAGCGCTCGAGACAATCTGGGACCGTTTTGAGAAACAGAGCCCGCAATGCGGGTTCGGTGAGCTAGGGACCTGCTGCCGAAACTGTATGCAGGGCCCCTGTCGGATCGACCCGTTTGGGGAAGGGGCCGCTAAGGGCGCATGCGGAGCGGACGCGAACACCATTGTCGCGCGAAACCTCGTCCGCGCAATCGCTGCCGGGACTGCAGCTCACTCGGGCCATGCCAAGCATCTGGCGCACACGCTGCTCAAGTGGTCCGAAGGTAACGCGCCCGATTACCCCGTCAGAGATGAAGCCAAGCTTCAGGCGGTGGCCATCAAGGTGGGAATCGACTCGAATGGCAAGAGCACCCAGCAGCTTGCGAAAGAGCTGGCCCAGGTGGCGCTTGCGGACTTCTCGGAAAAGGAGACCCCGGCGACGTGGGCCGCAACAAATGTGACCCAGGGCCGGGTCGAAACCTTCTCAAAATACGGAGTGGTCCCGACGGGAATCGATTCGGCAATCTCCGAGATGATGCACCGGACCTGTTACGGTGTGGACGCGGACCCGGTCAATCTGCTCCTCGGCGGAATCAAGTGCGCTCTGGCGGATTATGCCGGCTGTCACATGGGGACGGACCTCGCCGACATCATCTTCGGGACTCCGAACCCGGTCGTTTCCAGGGCGAACCTGGGAGTCCTCGCAGCGGACAAGGTGAACATCGCGCTTCACGGCCACAATCCCGTTCTCTCCGACGTGATAGTCCAGGTGGCAAAGGACCTGGACGAGGAAGCCAAGAGCGTCGGAGCCGCCGGCGGGATCAATCTCGTGGGAGTGTGTTGCACGGGCAACGAAGTGTTGCTGAGACACGGCATCCCCTCGGTGACCCACTCGGTTTCGCAAGAGGTACCTATCCTCACCGGCGCGGTGGACGCGATGGTGGTCGATTACCAGTGCATTATGCCGAGCCTGAGCGCTCTGGCCGAGTGCTACCACACAAAGCTCGTGACCACCATGGGGATAAGCAAGATACCCGGCGCCACGCATATTGACTTCGACGAAGCCAATGCCCGGGAAACCGCCAAGCAGATACTCAGAATCGGGATAGAGGCGTTCAAGAGTCGGGATCAGAGTAAAGTGAATATCCCGCAATATGAGAATAAGGCCATTGCCGGCTTCTCCACGGAAGCCATCATCGGCGCGTTGTCCAAAGTCAATAGCGAGGATCCACTCAAGCCCCTCATCGATAACATCGTCAACGGCAATATCCAGGGTGTCTGTCTCTTCGCCGGCTGCAACAACGTTCGGGTGCCTCAGGATGAGAATTTCGTCACCATGGCCAAAGAGCTTGCAAGACAAAACGTGCTCCTGCTCGCCACCGGTTGCGGTGGAGGAGCCTGCGCCCGGCACGGGCTGCTGACGCCCGAGGCAACGAACGAATACGCGGGCGACGGACTGAAAGCGGTCTTGACCGCGGTGGGCGAGGCAGCAGGTCTCGGCGGGCCGCTTCCCATGGTTCTGCATATGGGCTCCTGTGTTGATAACAGCCGTGCGGCTGACGTGGCCGTTGCGGTTGCCAACAAGCTCGGGGTGGATCTCGACAAACTCCCGGTCGTGGCAAGCGCTCCGGAAGCCACCGCGGAGAAGGCGATCGCCATCGGCACCTGGGCGGTGGCTGCAGGACTTCCGACACATGTGGGTGTTGTTCCCCCGGTGCTCGGCGGACCGACTGTGGCCCAGGTACTCACCGAAGGCGTCAAGGACCTTTTCGGAGGCTATTTCATCGTGGACACCCAGCCGGTCAGCTCGGCCGCGAAATTGATGGAAGCGATCCACGAAAGAAGAAAGGGGTTGGGACTATGAAAGAAGTCTTCATTCGTCCGGACCGCTGTATGGGGTGTCTCAACTGCCAACTTGCCTGCGCGGTCGAGCACTCCGCGAGCAAGAACCTTTTCACGGCAATCGCCGAGACTCCCAGGCCGCGCTACCGGCTCTATGTAGAGCGGGCGGAGGATGCCAATATCCCGCTCACCTGTCGTCATTGCGATCCGGCTCCCTGTCTTGATGCCTGCATTGCCGGGTCGATCACCCGGGACGAACGCGGCGCGATCATGCAGCAGGATGAGCGCTGTGTAGGGTGTTGGACGTGTCTGATGGTCTGTCCGTACGGCGTCGTAGGACGGCGAAAGGATGAGAAGATCGCGGTCAAATGCGACCGCTGCCCCGATCGAGAGGAACCGGCCTGCGTGGGAGCCTGCCCCACAGGCGCGCTGGTGTATGCCGAAGCAGACGACTTTGCCGCGGGAATGCGTCGAATGGCGGCCGGGGTGGTAGCCAAAGCCCTCAATGACTGAGATCCGAAACGGACTGGTGACATCGCCGTGCGATCGAACGCATGGCCCCCTATCTCCTCCTCGTGCCTGGCGGAATAGCCGGCGGAGACGCACTCCTCACAGGGAGGCCAGCCGGTTCCCTTAAGGATAGAGAGTTGGAGTAATGGGTAATCTAGCGGGTTTGCACGCGCGCCAGTGTGAATCGTGTAAGCACTTCAGGAAAGGGGAATGAAATGCGCTACCTGATTATCGGAAACGCGGCGGCCGGCATCGCCGCAGCCGGTGCGGTCCTTATGAGAGACCCCGGCGCCCGGGTCTTGATCATCTCTGACGAATCCCATCCCGCGTACTTCCGCCCCCTGATCACCACGCTCATCGAGAACGGAATAGGCAAGGAAGCACTGCTCAGAGATCCGCGGACCATGCCGCCGGGCGTCGAATTCCGGCTCGGAACCTCGGTCGAGGCCATAGAGTCGCGAACGAAAAGCGTCTCGATAAGAGGGGGAGAGAGCGTCCAGTACGACCGACTCCTCCTGGCCACGGGAAGTTCGGCGCTGCGCCCGTCAATTCATGGCCTGGACGGCCCCGGCGTGTACGTGCTGAGAACCCTCTCGGATGCGGAAGCGATCAGGGAGGCGGCTGAGACCGCGTCCCGCTGTGTCGTTATCGGCGGCGGCCGAGTGGGAATGAAGGCGGCGCTGGCTCTGCGAAAACGAGGGCTGGACGTCACGGTGGTCGAGCAGGGTGACCGGGTGGTCCCGCTGCAGTTCGATCACGCTGCCGCGGAAATCGTCGGCCGCGCGATCGATGGTCAAGGCATCCGACTTGTCCTTGATAAGACCGTGAAGCAAGTCGACCGGAGCAACGGAGCGATCGAACAGGTGGTCCTGACTGACGGCACCAGATTGGAGGCAGATCTGATCGTCGTCGCCGTCGGCATAACTCCCAACGCTGAGCTCGCCCGGCAGGCCGGTCTCGAAGTCAATGAGGGGATCGTCGTGAACCGGCTCCTGCAGACGAGCGATCCGGAGGTCTTCGCCGCGGGTGATGTGGTCGAAACCAGCGACATCGTCACCGGTAACAGCATCATCGCAGGCACCTGGACCGACGCAACAGCAATGGGACGGACCGCGGGCATCAATATGGCAGGCGGTAATCTCGATTACGCGGGATCTCTCATCGTCCGAAATTCCTTTGAGCTTGCCGGCATCCCGACGGTTTCGATGGGCCTGATCGCTCCGGAGGCTGAAACGGACTACGACGTTTTCACCCTGCAACAGCGCGACAACTACCGCAAACTGGTCTTGAAAAAGGGTCGCCTGGTGGGGGCCCTCATGGTCGGAGAGATTGAGGGAGCTGGTGTGTATAACGGTCTCATTGAACGAAAAGCAAATGTCGAGCGGCACATGGACGCCCTTCTCGCGCGGAGACCCAGCTACGCACCTTGGCTCAAGAGGGATCTAGCCGTAGACGCAGTACAATCGAAATGAATCGTGCGGGAGGCGCTCGCCTCCCGCAGCCTCCTTTCCAGATTCAGTCTGCGGGACGCGCTCAAATTCTCCTGGCATCATGCTTCATACAAACTGCACCGCCTGTCGCTGCGGGACGGGTTCCCACGAGCCCCGTATAGCAAGGACCGGCCAAACGTGTGATACCAACGCGCCTTCAAGCGAGCGAGATTCTCCCTCAGTCCGACCCCCTCCCAGAAGGACAGGGGGCAGACGGGAAATCTCCTCTCCCCGAAGGAGAGCAAGACGATTGGAACGGTTGGACGCCGCGGCGTGCCGGTGTGTTACAATCGGACTGGTCCCAATCGTCTCTGGCCGGAGTCACACGGAGGTTTGATGTTGGAAGAATTGGGTACGCGCTATCAGAGCCGTAGGACTGGGATTCCGGTCGTTGACCGTGCGCAGAGGCATTTGACGCGGGTTGCTATCCTGTCCGATGAGGGTGTCTTTACCTATGAGCAGCTCCTGAAGGCATCCGCGCGTGTCGCTTCGGAATTGCTCCAGGGATCGGACGATCTGTGCGAAGCGCGCGTCGCGTTCCTGGCTCGGCCCGGCTTCACCTATGTCGCTATGCAGTGGGGCATCTGGATGGCCGGGGGAATCGCGGTTCCGCTCTCGCTCTTTCATCCCCGGCCGGAGCTGCAATATGTGGTTGAAGACACTGACGCTGAGATCTTGATGGCCGTTCCGGAACTCGGCGATCGGGTGCTACCCATAGCTCGGGATCTCGGCCGGCGATTCGTGCCCGGCCGGATCCGAGAGGATCAACCGACCGAGGAGCTTCCCCACGTGGATCCTTCCAGGCGTGCGATGATCATCTATACGAGCGGAACCACAGGCAAACCCAAGGGAGCGGTCTTTAGCCACGACGCAATCCGAACCCAGATAGAGCGGCTCATCAACGCGTGGGAATGGTCCTGCCATGACCGCATCCTGCTCGTCCTCCCGTTGCATCATCTGCACGGCATCCTGAACGTGACCCTGTGCGCGCTTTGGGCTGGCGCGCAGTGCCACATGATGTCCGGCTTTGACGCGGAGGAGACGTGGGAGCGGATTGCCCAAGGAAACCTGACCCTCTTCATGGCGGTGCCCACGGTGTACGTGAAACTGATTCGGGCATGGGAAGATGCTCCGGCCGAGCTGCAAGAGCGAATGTCGGCAGGGTGCAAGAACATGCGGTTAATGGTTTCCGGATCCGCGGCGCTTCCCGCTCGCGTCCTCGAGAAATGGAAGCAGATTTCCGGCCACGTGCTCCTGGAACGTTACGGAACGACCGAAATCGGCATGGCTCTCTCGAATCCCCTCTACGGTGAACGTCGCGCAGGCCACGTGGGACAACCTTTCCCGGACGTCGAGTTGAGACTCGTGGACGAGCACGGCCGAGAGGTCGACCCTGGCCAACCTGGAGAGATCGTAGTCAGGGGTCCGGGCCTGTTCCTGGAGTATTGGGGCAAACCGGAGGCAACTTCCCAGTCGTTTAGGGATGGTTGGTTTCGCACGGGGGATATCGCGGAGATCAGAGATGGTTCCTTCGCGATTCTCGGGAGGAGCAGCGTAGATATCATCAAATCGGGAGGGTACAAGATCTCCGCATTGGAGATCGAAGAGGTGCTCACCGAACATCCAGACATTGAAGAGGTCGCCATCGTAGGGATAGAGGATGATGAATGGGGAGAGCGAGTCTGTGCGGCCCTGGTTCTCAGACCGGAGAGCGACCTCACGCTGGAATCGCTGAGGGCGTGGTCCAAGGAGCGCCTCGCCGCGTACAAGGCCCCGACACGCATGATAATACTTGATCGTTTGCCCAGAAATCCGCTCGGCAAACTAGTGAAGCCTGAGATTGTGGAGTTCTTCAGTGAACTCCAGGGCTCTGAGAGGACGTAGGGAATCGGAACCCGGCCGACGGAGATGGCCGGCTTCGTTGACCGACCCATGCAATGAAGGATATTGTTTTGTCGCGGGACTACTTGTTCTGAACGACTTGAATTCGATTCCGGCCTTCCGTAGGGAATGATACGGAGCGGTTCCCTTTCCGCGAAACCGGATCGATTGGAGGCCGGTCATTTGCCCGATTTCGGGAACATCGCGTCAGCCGTCAGCGCCATTCGACGCAGAGCCTTGCCGGGTGGAGGATTCGCGGCAATGGCGGGCGGTCCCGAGGAACCGGATTCCACGGCCTGGGCCATCCTGGCTCTCCAGGCCCACGGGACCGATGAGCAGGCCGTGTCCGCGGCACGGGATCGCCTCACGGAGCACCAGTGGGGTGACGGCAGGGTAGCGATCGCCCACATGGCCCCGTGGGTCTGGTGGCCCACCTCGCTGGCGCTGCTCGCCTGGGCGAAAGACCCGGAGTATGACGCTGCGGCGCGAAAAGCGGCACACTTTCTCTTGGCCACCACCGGCTTGCATTTTCCCAGGCAGCCCAATGCACCTATGTCCCATGATACGTCAATCAGGGGTTGGTCCTGGGTGGCGCACTCGCATTCATGGGTGGAGCCGACATCCCTGGCCATACTGGCCCTGAAGGCCACAGGGAACGGCAAGCACAAAAGGGTCAAGGAGGCGGTTGCCATGTTGGCGGACCGCCAGCTCCCGTCCGGTGGGTGGAATTACGGTAACACGTACGTATTTGGCAAGGAACTGAGACCGATGTCGGAGAGTACTGGAGTGGCTCTTAATGCCGTGGCCGGGTACCTGGAAAAAGAGCAGGTTCAGGCGAGCATCGAATATCTCGGGAGGACCGCATCCGCCGTCCGTACTCCCTTGGCACTCTCCTGGGCAATCCTGGGGCTCGGCGCCTGGGCCGAGCGACCGCCGGATTCCAAGCAATGGCTCGTCGAATGTATTTCGCGGCAAAGCCGCTATGGTCCTTTCCGAACTCCTTTGTTATCGCAAATCGTTGTTGCGTTTCATGCGTCCCGGGGAGTATTGAGCGTCCTACAACCCAAAGGAGATTGATCATGCACCCATCCGGGTTGCGCAAAACCGATAGTTCGGTTGATCGCCGTACGTTCCTGAAAGCCGCTCTTGCCAGCGGCGCGGGAGTGGCCGCAGCAGTGTCCGGATGTGGACTCACCGGACATAAAGGTACGGGCATATCCACCTTTATCGCCCGAGCCGAGAAGTACGCAGGCGATTTGGTTCAGACACTGCTCCTTGGCTTCAAACAATTGGGAGTTTCTGCGAAAGAGGTTAAGGGCAAAAGGGTGCTCCTCAAGCCCAACCTCGTGGAACCGTACAGGGGGGCCGGCCAGATCAACACGCATCCGATCGTGATCGCCTCGGCGGTACAGGCGTTTCGGAGCCTCGGTGCGTCGTCGGTAGTGGTCGCAGAAGGGTCCGGCCATCGTCGAGACACGTACCGTATCATCGAAGAATCCGGGTACGCCGACGTTCTGGCCGCAACCCGGACACCCTTCATAGACTTGAACGTCAGTCCGGTTGTTCCGGTACGCAATGTGACCAAGCAAACACGTCTCGGCGGCTTTCTCATACCCAGGGACGTGCTTGAACATGATATTGTCGTGTCCATGGCCAAGATGAAGACCCACCATTGGGTTGGCGTAACGCTGGCGATGAAGAACCTCTTCGGGGTCATACCCGGAGCCTACTATGGATGGCCCAAAAACCTGTTGCACACCATGGGAATCAACCGCTCCATAATCGACGTAACCGCGACCGTCAGGCCGCACTTCGCTATTGTCGACGGCATCGTGGGTATGCAGGGCGACGGGCCCATAATGGGGGAACCCGTCAAATCAAACGTCCTCGTCATGGGACGGACTCTTCCAGCCGTGGATGCCACCTGCGCTCGAATCATGGGGGTCGACCCGTCCAGGATCAAATATCTCATCACCGCATCGAAGCTCATCGGCCCGATCGAAGAATCGAAGATCGAGCAGCGAGGCGAGGCCATCGCGGACTGTCGCATCGACTTCAAACTGGAAAGTAAGATTCCCGCGCACAGGGGTATTCGGCTGGGTCAACGGCGCCCCGAGGGACAGCGCCGGCCCGGCCGAGAATTCGATTCGTTTCCATCTGCATCGCTATGAGGAGGTCTTTCATTGCCGACGCTCGACTTGTGAAGAGACAATTCCGTCTTCGTGTTGACCATGGCGAACACGGAACAGGGCAATATGGTCAATGCAGAGATTGTGGAGGAATTCCAAGCTGTCCTCGACGAAGTCGAGGGAACGGCGGGCAATGCCGCACTGGTACTGACCAGCAGCCATCCGAAGATATGGAATATCGGCATGGACCTCGCATGGATCACATCTCAACCCGTCGAATGTCACGACGAGTTCGCTTCCCTCCTTGACCGATTCCTGCTCAGATGGGCCCTGTTGAACATCCCCACCGTTGGCTGTATCACCGGACACGCGTTCGGCGCGGGCGCTTTGTTGGCCACGAGCCTTGACTTCCGTCTCATGCGGGAGGATCATGGTTGGATCCGCTTTCCCGCCATCGACATCAAGGTAGCCTTTACACCGGCGATGTACTGCATCCTGGATCTCTTACCCAATCGTCAGGCGCTCCGGGATTTACTCCTCACCGGGAAGAGAGTCGGTGGAACAGAGGCCGAGGAACTAAACATCGTCGATGAATCCTGTCCACTGGAGAGGCTCTTCTCAAGGGCCATGGAGCTGGCTGAAATGCTGGCGACCAAGGACCGGCAAACGTACACAACAATCAAGCACGGCATGAGACGGGACCTCGTGCAATTGAGAAACTATCACCTCTAGAGCGATTGTCCAAAGAGGGGGCCGATTGAATGATGCGTGCCGCTCTCGCTGAAGATGGTCAGCGAAAAGGCGAGTTGGCTATCGGGAAGATCGTTCGAGCGCAATGTGCGTTGAAAGGAGAGAAACTTCCCGACTTGGTTGCCGAATTTCCGAAACGCCCGCGCTCCTCCTTGTTCACAGGGGTGCACGGCACGTTCCCCCCTTTGTGAAACTAGATATAGGGGGGATTTTACGGTGCACGAGCATGGCGGTATGCGACGGAACCTCATTTATGACAATGCGCAGAGGTACTCCCGACATTTCCATGCCTTGTTGAGGCTTCCAGCGCAGAGGATTCGCGGTTAGTCATCAACCGGCTTACCATAGATTCCGTCGCCCGAATCATCTCGCCAAGTGCCGCCTCGCATAATGACTTCCCGTTTGATCTTGTTGTACCGGTCGGCCTCTTCCTGGCAACGGACGCACAGTCGTGCGGCGGGGAAGAGTCGCAATCTCTGTTGCGGTATGGTTTCCCCGCACTCCTCACAGAGCCCGTATTCGCCCAGTTTAAGGCGCTCCAGGGCGTCCTGGATCTCTTTGACCTGTTTCTGTTGGCGCATGGACAGATTGGCTTCAAGCTCTCTGGAGATTTCTCCCGTTGCCAGATCTATTTCGTCGCCCTTTTCGATGGCTTCTATGCTTCTGCCAATCTTCAGGGAAGCGAGTTCTTCCAGCAACACCTCTTTGGGGTCAAAGGGAGCCTTGGGATCGGTTTTGCGTTTTTCAGGCTGCGGCGCGGGAGGCTCCGGCCTCTTCACCGGAAGATCGATTTGGGCATCTACCTGGGCCAAGACTTCGGGATCGGCAATACGGTAAAAATTCTTGCCGTCAATTACCTTCCTTTCAAGTTGTCCCCTCTGCACCTTGCCGCGGACGCTATTGACAACAATTCCCAGAGCTTTAGCGACCTCTTCACGTGTCATCCACATATCTGCACACTCCTTGGTTGAAGCACGTATTCCTCTATCTCAGTCTTTGACAGACCGTTGCCCGAGGATCGCTCTTGTGGAAACAATCCCCGGACAGGGGTCGAGATGGGGTCCCAAGCCTCTTCGGCCGACTCGGCAACCGGTTTCCACAGTACTGGCGAACCCAACATCCTATAGGGATAACCCACATCCAACTCGGCCAATTCTCTGCGCCCCGCCAGAACCCCGAAACAGAACACAGTCTCCGTTGAAATGCCGACGAAGGGGGCGCAATCGCGGATCGGAACTCATATACTTTTTGGGCGGACCTGTCAACTTTTTTTTTCGCCGGGCGTTCTTTTCAGACCATGCTCGCTGCTTCCGGGTTTCAATTTCTCGGTTGGGACATGCAAGATTCCCATAACCAACCGTGAAGACTCCCCAAATTCTTGGCACTGAGAACTCGGAAGCCGACCTCCCGTATCTTAGCCCTCAATTGAGAACCGCAGCCAACACCTCTGTGGCACAACTGGCGACCGTTCCGGTGGAGGCATGGAACTAACGGAGGAACGGCCGGGACATGTCGCCTCCACCTCATACCGGTTCGCAAAAAAAGACCCACCAGTTCAAAAAATCAGTTGAAATCGTCAACGCTTCGACATAAACCTCCCTCAAAGGCGCAATTCTGTGGAGGGAGAGTGCCATGAAATTCAAGGCCATAATAGCAGTCTTGCTGGCGATTCTTTCGATTGCATCCGCTGCGTGGGGATGGCAAACAGGCGACCCGCAGGCGGGGGGAAGTCCGACCTGGAACCGCGCGCAGACTCAGCAGTTACCGCCGCTCGGCGGTCAGCCGGGTTACGGAGGAACTTCGCCCATTCCCCCGGTGTACCAGGGGCGGCAGTATGAGCCCCCAAGTCAGCCGGGGTACCCTCGATACCCCTATCCCCGTTACCACAATCCGTACTACGACGGTGCACCGACCGGGAATTTCGCTTCGAACGCAGTGGATTGGCTGTTGAGCTTCCCGTCGAACCTTCTTAACCACGTCTCCAACTATCTCGACGGAACCTTTTTTCCCCAGGCGCCCGCAACTAATGGTCAGGGAGCCGTGAGGTCGCCGGTTCCAGGATCACGAGCGCCTCTGCCGCCTGCTTCCGGCTATGACCCCAATTTGACGAACAGACCGTAGCACCGGATAGGGCAGTAAAGTACGCGTCCAGTCGGAGAGCAAGCACCGCCACCTGGATTGTTGATTTCGGGCTGTTTTGATTACCTTGCCTGAAGAGTTGGCGGAGAAAGCACCCCGAAGGAAGAAACAATCCTTTCGTCGCGGCTGATCAGCTCTGACGAAGAGATGGAAATCCAGGGCCTGACATGAGATAATTGACCCGTCGGGTTGATCGGAGCCCCTTGAGTACGAGAAGCGACTCCGGTGAGCTATCTCAACTTGATCCGTCCGTCAACCCATTTCGGTGTCAGGCCTCCGGTCTCGGGTGTTCAAGCAACCCATCCCGCTATTGATTCTTTTCCGGGTTAGATGGTGAGTCCATGAAGGACTTTGCGACCGCGAGAGAGAAGATGATTCAGCGGCAGCTCATCGCCCGCGGAATCGTCGACCGCCGCGTTCTGGACGCCATGCGCCAGGTGCCGCGCCACCTGTTCATGGACGAATCACTGCACAAGGAAGCCTACGATGACAATCCTCTCCCGATCGGCGAAGGGCAAACGATCAGCCAGCCCTATATGGTGGCTATCATGACGGAACTGCTCGATACGGGCCCGGAATCGCGGATTCTTGAAATCGGGACCGGCTCGGGCTATCAGGCGGCCATATTGAGCAGGCTTTCTCGATGGGTGTATACAGTCGAGCGCATGGCACGATTGTCCGAAAGAGCCCGGAAGACCCTTCACCAATGCGGGTACGATAACGTGAGCCTTCTCGTTGGGGACGGAACCAGAGGGTGGCCCGATCATGCGCCCTATGACGGTATCATCGTGACCGCGGGATCACCGGGAGTGCCTGATGTGCTCGTGGATCAGCTCGTCGAGGGCGGCAAGCTCGTCATACCGGTTGGCGACAGATTTTCCCAGATACTCAAGCGCGTCATCAAAACAAGAGCCGGCACGAAGATCGAAAATCATACCGGGTGCCGCTTTGTCGACCTCATCGGCGAATTCGGATGGTCGGGATCGTGATCGTTCGCTCGGATCCCGGAGTGTCCTGTGGCGGGCAAGCGCGGCTGATCGCTCTCTGCATCGCGCTGGTTCTCGTTCCCGGTTGCCTCCTTCACAATTCAGGTTTGCCTCCTTCCTTGAGAGCTCCCCAACTCCGCCAAAAGGAACCCGCCTCAGGGATACACCACAACGTCAAACCAGGGGAGACCCTCTGGGGTATCGCCAGGACGTACTCGGTGGATATTCAGCGTCTCGCAGAAGTAAACAATCTCAGCCCTCCCTTTGCCGTCAAATCCGGAATGCGCCTATTCATTCCGGGAGCGGTCCGGGAACATCCTCCCGAAGGCAAAACGGTCCGGGCACATGCCCCACGGAAGGTGGAGGACAGAGCCGGGACCCTCGCGTGGCCGGTGAAGGGAAGGGTCGTCTCAGAGTTCGGCGTCAAGGAGGGGATTCAACGCAATGGGGTTGAAATAGAGTCTACGAAAGGGGCACCGGTCCGTGCAGCCGCGGCCGGCAGAATCGGCTACGCCGGTCGCATGCAGGGGTACGGCCGCGTGGTTATCATAGAGCACAAGAATCGACTGCTGACTGTGTACGCGCACCTTGGCAAGCGTTCGCCCGCGCTCGGCGCAAAGGTAGCGAAAGGCGACGTGATCGGATATCTCGGTGCATCGGACCATCGTGACACAAGCACTCTCTACTTCGAGGTCCGGTCCCGATCAAGGCCTCGCAATCCCCGGTTCTTCCTGCCCAAAGAGAGCTAGCGTCGCCGGCTGTACCGGGGCAGGGGAACGGTAAAACCGTTGCCACGAAAGAGCTGGTACTCTATTATTTCCTCGCTTCGGCTTCTCATGCCGAGTCCGGCGTATCAGATCCGCAAATAATGAGAACCCCGTCGGTCACGGGAAACTCCAACACACCGGGGTACGTACCGCCGAGTGAATCCCTGTATGGGGTCTCTTTCGATAGGAATCCACCACTCCATGGAATCGTTCCTCAGCACGGCTCTGTCTTGTCTCGAGGGCTCAGGTTTGGCCCGACTCGGGATATCTTCACCCTTCACCATCCCTTCGGGCATCGTTACGACGGTCCCGTCCGTGATCGCTCGCATAGCGGAAGACATTCCGGAAATCGGCTTCTTGACAACGAAGACGCTGAGCGTGGAGCCCCGGCAAGGTTATCGCGAGCCAGTCCTTCACGAGTACTACCCTGGTTGCTTCGTTAACGCTGTGGGCCTTGCAAATCCTGGCGCGCGTGCCTTTCGAGATGCAATGGAACCGTTGCTTCCTCTTGCGGGGGGGAAGCCTCTGGTAGTTTCCGTTATGGGTTCGGCACCTGAGGAATTCGCGGAATGCGCCCGGATTCTGGAGCCTATTTCGGACGCGTTCGAACTGAATTTCTCCTGCCCGCACGTGAAGGGCGCGGGCCAGAGTGTAGGCTCGGATCCGGACGCAGTCCGTGAGACGCTCAGGCTCTTGAAGAAGGAAACAGGGAAGCCCATCATTCCCAAGCTCTCTCCCAATCTGGGAAATGTCCCTCACATGGCCGCGCTCTGCCAGGAAGAGGGAGCGGACGCGCTCACCTTGATAAATACGGTCGGGCCGGGCGTAGTGACTGACGAGGAGGGGAACCCGATTCTCTCGAACGTAGCGGGTGGGCTGTCTGGCGCAGCAATCTTGCCCCTGGGACTCAAGGCCGTGCAGGAAGCCTCGTCCCGTGTATGTTTACCGATCATCGCTGCCGGCGGGATCGGATCCGCGGAACATGTGAGAGCATACTTGAGCGCGGGGGCCTGCCTATTCAGCATCGGATCCGCGTTGGCAGGAATGACCACGGCGGAGGTGGCCGAGTTCTTCCGCGTCCTTGTCCGCTCGCTGGAAGAAGAGTCCGGTAGGGGGCGGGCTGTGGCTTGCCAGTCCACGACCGCGCGTACAACCTATATGAAGACACGCGTATCTGCCAACGTTCGCATCGGGCCGAACCTCTTCAAACTCACCCTGGAGGCTGGACCTCCTTGCGAGCCGGGCAGATTTTTCTTCCTTCGGCTGCCGGAAGCAGGTGAGAAGCCCTTCTCACCTGCGTCGGACGATCCGCCCACCTTTCTTGTGAGGAGGGTCGGTCCCTTTACTGCCGCGCTCGAAGGATTGACCACGGGAGACAGTATCTTCCTTCGGGGGCCGTACGGGGAGGGCTTTCCCGAGCCGCGAACCGGCTCCAGACTTGTTCTGGTGGGAGGCGGGACCGGAGCTGCACCTCTGATGATGGCCGCGGATCGATGGAGCAACTCCGTTGTCCGCGCGTTTTTCGGCTTCTCCGAACCCATTGCCGAGCAGATCAGCAACGAGATTCTCACCCGCGTGCCGTCATCCCGAATCCTCATCGACCCGCGCGGACATCCGGGAGAAATAATCAGGGCTATCGTAAGCGATATCGAATCAAGGGGCGATGAGTACGAGAATTGCGCCGCGTTCATCTGTGGACCTGCTCCCATGATGCGAGCGGCGGTACGGGTCCTCCGGCAACAGGTGGGGATGGATGCCATTTTCACCGCAAGAGAGGATATCATGCGGTGCGGAATAGGAGTATGCGGAAGCTGCGGCACACCTTCGGGTCTCAGATCCTGTGTCGACGGTCCGGTCATGAGACCAGAGATTGGCGGCCTGTGACAAGATTCGCAGCAGGTTTGATCTGACGGTGAGACTGCACGATACCAACTTTTCGTCCTGCGAAGCCTTGATGCTATCGGGTGATCGGATAAGAGACTTGTGATCTTCACTTGGGGTGCGGGAAAATCCGGCACGCTCGAATGCGCGTCGATATGACAACAGGCTCAGCGCAGGTGGACAAATTGCTGCGGATGTCGAGGTCGTTATGCAAAGCGAAAAATTGAAGAAATTTGCCGGCCAGTGCGGAGCGGATCTCGTCGGTGTGGCTGACCTGGCGTCTCTTGAAGGCATCCTGACCGAACCCGAGGATCTGTTTCAAGGATATCATCGAGCGGTGAGCATCGCGGTGCGGCTGGCCGACGGAGTGATCGATACCATCGAAGATGTGCCGACGCCCGTCTACGCGCAGCACTACCTGCGGGTGAACGCGTTCCTGGACGATCTTGCCCTCCGGGTCGCCCAATTTATCCAGAGCGCAGGGGGTAGGGCTCTGCCGATTCCCGCATCGCAACTGCTCAACAGGGAACTATGGACTTCATACGTCTCCCACAAGGCGGTCGCGGTCGCAGCCGGTCTCGGTTGGCAGGGCAAGAGCTTGTTGGTGGTGACCCCTAAGTTCGGCCCACGAGTTAGGCTGGTGACGGTTCTTACCGATTTGCGGTACACCCCGGACAAACCGGTGAAGAACCGATGCGGCAAGTGCTCGCAGTGCTCCGACGCGTGCCCTGCGCAGGCCATTCGGAACGTTAACACCGACAGTCACTACTCGAGTAGAGAAGAAGCCCTCTTTTTCGAGAGATGCGTCGATCGGGTCGTCAAACACAACCCGCAGCTCCCTTTCATCGAGCAACCCATCTGTGGCGTCTGCGTCCAGGCGTGTCCCTGGGGACAAAAAAAGACCACAGCGGAAAAGGAACGGGCAGCCCTGGGCGACTAGCCACAGCCGGCATTGAGAGAGCTTCCGGGAGCGTTATCAGGAGAGGGTCTTTCTGAAGAAGGGGGTCGCCCCGCACTCATTCTCTGACAACCAATCGTCTTGGACATGCCTGTGCCAAAGGTCTGGACAGACGAGAGCGAAGTTGCTAATCTGATTCGGTTTGTATCAGAGCCGCCTCTTATACTATTATTCTAAGCTCTTACGGCAGGAACGTCCAGTGGTTATCGCGGTCCACATATCTCTCAAGGGAGCCCCGGTGGCTGAAGTCACCTACAGATCCGGACTGCATGTTGAAGTCCGGGTGGCCAAAGAGTTCCAGGACGACGAAATCGATTTCGAGCTTTCACATTCGCAAAACAAGGCCTTGCAGGGAACCTGGGAAGAAGCGCTGGACGCGTACTTCAATGAGGGAGTCTTCGATTCTCGGGTGTGTGTCTTTGCCGGAGAAATGCCGCGCATCGGAGCTGCCAGAGACCACAAGTCGCTCTTCAGAGCAGCCGTGCACGCCCTGTGGAAGGACCTGGCGGATATCGGGTACACGGTGGAAGTGGAATTCCCCTGAGGTAGTTTCGTCTGGAAGGTTGGAGTTCGGGGAGACCCTTCCTGCAGAGAGGGTCACCCCGATTGCGTCCTTGTGAGTTAATCCGGACTAGGCGCCCGCTTTTTCGCGGGACAGATTAGCCCATGTCGAATCCGAGATAGATTCTGTTCTTTTCGCGTTGGACCTTCAGCCGGATAACTCCGTTCTTCTTCGCTGCCGCTACCGCCTTGTCGAAGGCTGAGACATCTCCGATGGCCTTGCCGTCGACATCGAGCACGATGTCCCCACTCTTCAGTCCCATCCTCGCTCCGAGGCCCGTCGGATCCGTGGCTTTCACACGAACACCCTGACCTTCCTTGAGGTTCAACTTTTCTGCTACGGCCTTGGGAACCGGCTCGATGCTGATACCCAGTGCATTGGAGGTTTCGGCATGGCCGCCGCCGGTCCGAGAAGCCATCAGCTCTTTAGCCTTGCGCTCACCGATATTCGTGGTGAGCTCCATTTCCTTGCCATTCCTGAAAAGAGTGAGGGTGGCTTTGGAACCAGGTTTGACGTTGCCGACCATATTCTTTAGTTGCGAGGGGCCTGCCACGTCCTTGCCATCGAATTTGAGGATGATGTCACCGGACTTGACCCCCGCCTTCGCAGCCGGGCTGCCGGAGATGACTTCCGATACGAGCGCGCCATTTACGCTTTTTCTATGGAAAGACTTCGCCAGCGACTGCGTGACATTCTGAATCTTGACACCGAGCAGACCGCGTCTGACCCTGCCTTCTTTGCGAAGCTCGGTCATGATGAGTTTCGCAGAATTCGAGGGGATCGCGAAGCCGATGCCCTGGTATCCGCCGGAACGGGTCGCTATAGCGGTGTTGATGCCCACCACGTCGCCGTTCATGTTCACCAGCGGTCCGCCTGAGTTGCCAGGGTTGATGGCCGCGTCGGTTTGAATGAAATCCTCATAGTCGATGATTCCCATGTTTGTGCGGCCCTTCGCGCTGACGATGCCCGAGGTAACAGTCTGATTGAGCCCAAAAGGATTGCCCACAGCCAGCACGATCTCCCCTACCTTTAGCTTGTCGGAATTGCCCAACTTTGCCGTAGGAAGATTCTTTGCTTTGATCTTGATCACGGCTATGTCACTCTCCGGGTCCGCACCGATCAATTTCGCGTCGAATGACCTTTTATCCGCAAGAGTCACCTTGATCTCGTCCGCGCCCTTGACCACATGCGCGTTGGTGAGGATGACCCCGTCCGGCGATACGATGACGCCTGACCCGAGCCCTCGCCGAAGCATGCCTCCTCCATGGGGAGAATGGGGCATGAATCGTTTGAACAGGTCATCACCGAAGAATTCGCGAAGTGGATGGTTTTTCAGGAAGTCGTTAAGATCTTTACCCTTTTGTCCGGTGAATTTCGGTTTCCTCACTGAGCTGATGTTCACGACCGCGGGTTTCACTTTTTTGGAAATCTCTACGAAAGTTGCTCCCAACTCCTTCACCAATGGCTGGCCGCCCGCAGCGGCCAGAGCCGGGACTGGGGATGCGCTCATCATCAGGAAAGAGGCCAGAATCACGGCCATCAGAATTGTGAATGCCTTGCAACCGCCTTTTTTCATGTGGATTTCTCCTCTTCTATCAAGTAACTTACTTGGATTTGACCCGCTTGACGAGATTTGGTTCTTGTACGGACCTCTTCCGCGGTCCCCCTTCCGCTCCACCGATATCCATAACAGCTTGGTATCACGTGGTTAACCGTTCCAAAAATATTTTCTCGTTCTCCGTTCGACATCGCTTGGTATGGATACATGACTCCCCTTCTCGGGAATCGCGTCGACATATATATGAGACACATAATACCCGCGCGCAGGGGTTGGCAAGTCCCTCTGCAAGGATTATTGTGACTCCGGTTCGCAGCTCACATCAAAGGCCACTCACCGTTGTGCTCCGAGACGCGCGTTGAGTCGCTCAGGCTTCTGCATGGGACTATGGGCTTGTCATGCCGCTGATGGTGCTCCGGAGAGGTGTATGTCAGGCGGGCTGAAGACAACGTATCGGAAAAAGGGGCAGTACGGTGAACACGACCATTGAGTTCTTTGATTTTCAGGCTGAACTCTACGACGGGTACCAGCGGACCTGCATACCTCAGTACGAAGAGATGCTGCGAGTTGCAGCCGCCGTTTTGGCATCCTCTCTCTCGGAGGCGAGCGCGCCGCGGATACTCGACGTGGGATGCGGCACCGGAAATACCACTGCAGAGCTGGCAGAACATCTTCCCGGCGCGGTATTCACCTGCTTGGACGGGTCCGAGGCCATGCTCTCAGCGGCCAGGGAGAAGCTTTCCGGACTGACGAATGATTTCCACCGCGCTGACCTCCAACTGGACGGGTGGGCGGAGCCCTGGAGAGAAGAGACGTTCGATGGGGCAATCTCGGCACTGGTCCTGGAGCACCTTCCCTTCGAAGCCTATCGGCGCTTTTTGTCGCGGCTATTGAATGTGCTCAGGCCCGGCGCGCGACTGGTGACGGTCGAAGGGTACGCGGGCGATCTCAACCTGAGCCTTTTCTTTGGGGAAATGGCCCAGTGGGAAGAGAGAGCGCAATCTACCGGTGCAGTCACCCGAGATCAGCTCGAGAAAATGAAGAGACTGAGCGCGGAGAACGAGCACCACTTCCTCGCAACCATGGACGAGAAGAAGAGCTGGTGGATCGAAGCAGGGTACGAAGACGTAGAATTCGTCTGGCAATACTACTGTGTGGCGACGCTCACCGGGAGGAAGCCAACCCGGAAAGACTCGGCCTTCACAGATAAATGAGGCGGGTCCTGATGTGCAAAAAGATCGCTTGGCCCGCCCTTCGGCTCATTGCTGACTTATAATCCCTTATAGGGACGACAACGGTCGATTCTGCGCGAGAGGACAAAACTGGGCCGGGGCTGATCGCCTATCGCCGAGGGGCAGTCGAACATTGCAGGGCGCTTGACTCTTCCCGCGGATTTCAGTGCAGGTCGTTGCTGGAGAGCAGACAGAATATTTCGGAGGACCGATGAGCGAGTTGGAATTGCAGATGCTGGAGCCGCAACGGAAGGTCGGTCTCATCGTCGTGATAACCGGATACGGAAAGGGGAAGACGACCTCGGCACTCGGTATGGTGCTCAGATCGGTAGGCCACGGGCTAAGGGTATGCCTCATCCAGTTCATGAAGGGCGACATGTTCGCCGGGGAAATCGAAGCGCTCAAACGACTCGCCCCTCAGGTGGAGCACCACCTGACGGGAAAAGGCTTCTGCGGCATACAGGGAAATCCTTACCCGCACAGCGAACACCGGGACAATGCACAGGAGGCAATCGCGCTTGCCAAAGAGAAAATGCTGTCCGGAGATTTTGATGTCGTCATATGCGACGAAATCAACAACGCGCTCCACCTTGGCCTGCTCGACCTACCTCAGGTCATGGACCTGATTGACAACAAGCCGCCTTTGCTTCATCTCATCTTGACCGGACGCGACGCGAAGCCCGAGGTGATCGAACGCGCACACACCGTTTCGGAGGTACGGGAAATCAAACACGCGTACAGAGAGGAGATCGAACCCCAGAAAGGAATCGACTACTGATACAATCGAATTTGTAGTCGTGGGAACAATTTCCGGATGGGTGTCGGTCTTCGATGCGCGCTCGTCGGACGGTGCGAGCCAATCCAAAGCGAACTCTGGTCAATTGCGTAAGAGTCCACCGGGAGGGGCTTTGCCTCAATGAAGCACTCTGCAGTGAGCGCTGTGCATGATCTGGTGTCAGCCCTTTTTCTTCCTTTGCATCATCACGTACAGGACCGGTGTAAAAAACACCCCGAGGAGGGTGACGCCCAACATGCCGGAAAAGACTGCGGTGCCGACGGATTGCCTGCTTACGGCCCCTGCTCCCGTTGCTATCACAAGAGGGTACACGCCGAGAATGAATGCAAAGGACGTCATAAGAATGGGGCGAAAGCGCAACTTCGCGCCGTCAACCGCGGCTGCAAGTAAGCCCTTTCCCTTTGCCCGGGCGTCCCTGGCGAACTCCACGATGAGAATGGCATTCTTCGAGGCAAGCGCCACGAGGAGCACAAGACCCACCTGGGTATAGATGTTGTTGTCCATCCCTCGAATCATCAGCCCCGCGGTCGCTCCCAATACCGCGAGGGGTACCACGAGCACCACCGCGATCGGATCGGCCCAGCTTTCATAGAGCGCCGCCAGGATCAGGCTAACCACCATGATAGCCAGGCCGAATATCTTGGATCCCTGACCTGCGGCCTTTTTCTCCTGGTAGGCCATGTTAGTCCAGGCGAATCCCATGCCTGGCGGGAGGAGTTTTCCCGCAAGGGTTTCCATGGTCGCGAGCGCCTGGCCTGAGCTGTATCCCGGTGCGTTCTGACCGATGATCTTGGCGGTGGGAAACAAATTGTATCGGTCCACCCGCATTGGGCCCACCTCTTCTCTGACGTTGATGAGTGTTCCCAACGGTATCATCTTTCCTTCGAGATTCTTCACGAACAGCCGTGCGATGTCTTTGGGTTCCCGCCGGAACATGCTCTCCGCCTGTACCCGGACCTGCCATGTGCGGCCGAATTTGTTAAAGTCATTGACGTAGCTGGACCCCAGATAGGTCTGCATGGCATCGAACACGCGTTGAAGGGGGATTTTCTCGGTCAGTGCCTGCGTTCGATCTATGTCCACGAATACGTTCGGATAGTCAGCCCTGAAGGTCGAGTGGACCGAATAGAGATCGGGTTGCCTGCGGGCCGCGCCGGCTATGTCCTGTCCGGCCTGCTCCAGAGCCTCGAAACCCAGATCGCCCTGATCGAGGAGCTGCATTTCGAAGCCGCCGCCCGTACCGAGCCCAGGGATCGGCGGAAGCGTAAAGGGAAAGACAGTTCCCTCTAGGATCGAGCGGAATTTCATTGCCAGCTCCTGCATGATCACTTCTCTGGAGAGGCCCTGTTTGAGTCGCTCGTCCCATGGTTGGAGGGGAACGAAGATCGTGGCAAGATTCGAGCGGGCCGCGTCGATGATGGAGTAGCCCACAAGAGCGCCCCAGATTTTCACGCCTTTGGTTTTTCCGATGAGTTCACCGGCACGCTCTACTACTCTTCGGGTCCTTATCAGACTGGCCCCGTTTGGCATCTGAACGTTGACCATGATCAATCCGTCATCCTCAAGAGGGATGAACCCAGTGGGAAGCCGCTGAAATCCCAGCAGGGCAATCACTGTGAGTCCCACGAACAGAAGCATCACGAGCGCGACGCGGCGCACGGCCAGGGAAACGATTGAGGAACAGGTGTTCGTAGTCCAGGTGAACGCGCTGTTGAATTTTCGAAAGAGCAGATTCTTTTTGCCATGGGTCGGCTTCAAGAGGAGCGCGCAGAGCGCGGGGCTCAATGTCAGGGCGTTGAGAGCACTGAAAAGAGTTGTGAACGCAATGGTAAGCGAAAACTGACGGAAGAGCTGTCCGGTTATCCCACCCAGAAAGGCCGGGGGTACAAAGACCGCCATGAGCACACAGGTGATCCCGACGATTGCTCCGGTGACTTCCTCCATGGCCCGGATGGCCGCCTCTTTGGGCGCCAATCCGAACTCGGCCATGTTTCGCTCAACGTTCTCCACCACCACGATCGCGTCATCCACCACCAGCCCGATCGCCAACACCAGCCCGAACAGGGTCACCATGTTAATGGAAAAGCCCATGAGCCCCATGACAAAGAAGGTCCCGATCAGTGAAACGGGAATCGTCACGATTGGAATGATGGTCGCCCGCCAGCTCTGCAGGAATATGAACACGACGATCAACACGAGCACAAACGCGATGAACAGCGTCATTACGACTTCTTTGATGGATGCCCGGACGAAGTCGGCAATCTGGTATACCACCGTGTAATCGAGGCCTTCGGGGAAGTTCTTTTTCAGTCGTTCCATGGCCTGGTTCAATTGATCGGTCACCTGCATCGCGTTGGAGCCCGGTGACTGGAAGACGAGCATTGTAGCCGCGGGTTTGCCTTTCAGCAGCGACTGAAAGTCGTAGGCCTGACCGCCCAGATCCACCTTGGCCACGTCCTTGACCCGGATGACCCGTGTGCCTTTGCCGGTCTTGAGAATGATGTTCTCGAACTGTTTAACATCCGCGAGTCGGCCCAGCGTGTTCACGTTGAGCTGGAAGACCTGGTCGTTTGGAACCGGAGGCTGGCCGAGTTGTCCGGCCGCGACCTGCACATTCTGGTTGCGGAGCGCGTCCACCACGTCGTTGACAGTCAATTTGCGCGCTTGCAGCTTGTCCGCGTCGAGCCACAACCGCATGGAGTAATCTTTGGTCGGGTAGGTCCTGATGTCGCCTACTCCGGGAATACGACTGAGCACGTCCTTTATGTTGATGGTGATGTAGTTGGTCAGGAACAGGTCGTCGTACCGGTTGTCCGGCGAGTAGAGACTGAGAACCATGACGAGAGAACTGGAGACCTTCTTGGTGGTCACACCCAGACGCTGGACATCCGGCGGCAACTGGGAAAGCGCGTCAGCCACACGGTTTTGGGTGAGAACCGTATCCATGTCGATATTCGTTCCCAGCTCAAAGGTCACGCTGAGCGTATATGATCCGTCCGCGGCGCTCTGACTGGACATGTAGAGCATGTTGTCCACGCCGTTTACCTGCTGTTCGATGGGAGCGGCCACCGTGTCCGCGATCACCCGTGGGTCTGCTCCGGGATAGGAAGCCGTCACCTGAACCACAGGCGGGACGATCTCCGGATATTGGGCGATAGGGAGAAGTGAAATGGAAACGCCTCCCGCAAACACGATGAGTATCGAGAGCACGGATGCAAAAATCGGCCGTTCAATAAAAAAGCGACTAAGCATGGAACGCCTCGACTACTTACCGGCGGAAGATTGTGCTTTCTTTTGCGATTTGTCGGGTGGAACCTTGATGGTGGACTGCTTCGGCGTAACCTTGTTTCCGGGTCGCGCTCGCTGAATGCCGTTGACCACGACCAGGTCTCTTGGTGTCAGACCCTTTTCAATCACGCGCAGGGTCTCGTGGAGCGCACCGGTCTTGACCATCCGTTTCGCGACTACGTTCTTCTCATTCACCACGAGCACATATTTTCCGGCCTGAGATACACCGACCGCGAGATCGGGAACCAGCAGCGCCTTTCTCTTGCGAATGGGCACTCGGACACGGGCAAAAAGGCCCGCGACGAGGAGTCGTTTCTCGTTGGGAAAGACCGCCCGGACCTGTATCGTGCCGGTGTCGGGGTCCACTCGAGGTTGTACGAAATCGACAACTCCTTTGTGGGGGTACCCCGTCTCGTCGGCAAGCTGCAAAAACGCGGGCACACGCCTGCCCTTGGCTGTCACCTCCTCTTCCACGTCCGAGCTCATCCGCTTCATCGTGAGGAAATCCCGCTCATTGGCATCGAAATAGACGTAGATCGACTCGTCGTTGACGATCTCTGTGAGCAGCGTCTTCTCCGTCGCTCCCACGAGGTTCCCGACATCGACCAGGTTGCGGCTGACCCGACCGGGGATGGGCGCGGTGACCTTCGTGTACGCAAGATTCAGTTTGGCTTTGTCCAGTTGCGCGTCTGCTATTCCGACCTGCGCCGCGGCCACGCCCTCCTCCGCTTTGTTCTGGTCATAGGTCAGTTGACTAATGGAAGCACTCGCGAGCAGCTGCGTAGCCCTTCTCAGGTTCGTCTTTTTGAGCTTGAGTTCAGCCTCTTTCCCCGTGAGCATCGCCTTGTAGAGATTGACCTGGGCTTGAAACGGCCGGGGATCGATCACGAAGAGCAGGTCTCCCTTCTTAACCCGGGCGTCCGGCTCGAAGTGAATACTTTCCAGCCACCCTTCGACGCGTGCACGGATCTGCACGAATTGGATCGCGTCCGTCATTCCAGTGAATTCCAGGTAGTCGGTGACCTCTTTGTTGAGAGGATGACTCACAATGACCTCCGGAGGTGGGGGCGCCTTGACCTCGTGCCTTCTCCCGCAACTCATCATGAGCCATGCGACCGTCACAGCGAGGATTACCGACAGGGTTCGATTGAAGATGCCCATTGATTAACTCCCGCGCATATCACGAATCAGGCACCCCGTCCGATAGGCAAAGACGGGAAGCGGCCCGCGCGTATCCCGATCCGGGGATTTCAGAACATTGACCGGCCTTCGGGTCGCGATCCGTCTCCCGCATGAGCCGGTGCGCGTCGGATGACCTCCGAAGAGGTCCGTTTCAGCCGTCAATATGCGATACGTGGGTTTCAAGCCCGGAACCCAGGATACCGCGCTCACAGCGCGCCGGTCAACTGCCGGCGTCCTTTCCGCGGAAAGGACGTTGTAATGGCGGGCACCATCAAGATCCGGTATCTGATGACGGAGCGCAGCCAGGGAGAACGGACCGGAGGCAAAGGAGAGGACCACCGAGGAGCTGATGAATCCCACCAACTCCGACCAACCGGGAAAGGGTAGGAATATCATCATCCCCACCGCAAACTTGAAGAGCAGACCCCATATCGGTACCTTGAACCGGTTGACCCGCCCAAAGATCTCGGGAAACTGGCGGTTTTTAGACATTGCGTAGTTAATGCGGGCGGTCGCGGCGGTGGAGGCCAGGCCGGTTCCCGATGGAGAAACTTCCGCGTCAATGTACAGAGCTAACGCGATCCAGGAAAAGATCGCAGCCGGATCTGCTATTTGTGCGGCATAGAGAGACGCGAAGAGCCATCCTGAGCCGATAATGCCGGTTACCTTGGTCAAAAGAATCCTGAAAGGACCGATACTCCGGCTCAAGGTTTGCTCAGGCGGTCAGTCGCCGTGGTCCATTCATGCCTCCGTGAGCAGGGAATTCCTCGTCGATCCGTGTGACCGAAGCCGGCAGCCCAAGCAGCATCCTAGGATGATTTGGCGGAACAACCTAGTTATTACGGTAATCCCGCCCGGCCGAGTTAGCAAATCGCCGAACTCGGGCGGATAGGTCGCTCTCGGTGTTCATTGCCAAAAGAGTTGTGCGGCGGCCTGAATGACCGCCTCCCCGCTTTTCCGCCGGCTGAATAAGTGATGTCGGGACGGCAGACACCTTCTTGATCGAGGAAGCGAGCATGGTGTCCCTGAGAAATCCGGAGCTGTGTAGACAGTATTACTAATATATGCGTCGTGTTGTTAGTGTCGGCAACAAAGCCGGGTAGCCCAGTTGTTATGGTACTCACAAAGCCCCTGCGGATATGCCTTTCCGAAATGCAGTGAAACTATCGCCTATTATATCGTTGACTATTATCGAGTTGCTGTCATACTAACATTATAGTAAGTACCTGAGATATATTGGGAATTTCAACATAAAGGCATACTAATTACCTAAGTGGTGTTGTTAGTATTAGTAACAAAACCCATGGGTGATCTGAAACAAGGAGCACACGAGGCGTTCTGCGACGGCGGTTCCGGAGATCACATCCAAAGCGCCTTAGCCCTTTCCGTCACGATCTCCACATGACTTGCGCCTCTTCTTCATTTTCCGTCAGGAGCGCCCCTTTTCCCGCTCTGGTAAAGGGGTTGCCTTCATAAGAGTTGGCACGGCAATAGTCGGCGCCGCTAAGAGTCCTGTTCGCAGAACGATCTCTCAAGGGGGTGCAGACCGATGACACATGAACAGATAAGCCGTGTAGACGGTATATTGGCAGGCAACGGGTTCCGGGAGGACAGGCTCATCGGGATACTCCAGGAGGTCCAGGGGGAAGAAGAACGCGCATTCCTGTCGCGCTCGATCCTCCAATACATCTCACGCCGTATGGACGTACCCCTGTCTCGGATATACTCCATCGCGGGCTTCTACGAATCGCTCAGCCTCCAGCCGAAAGGAACGACCCGCATACAAGTATGTAGAGGAACCGCGTGCCATCTCGAGAAATCGGACCTCATTTTTGAGCTGTTCAAGCGAAAGCTCCACATAGGCGAAGGCAACACGACTCCCGACCTTGCCTATTCAGTGGAAACCGTAAACTGCCCCGGCTGCTGCTGGACAGCCGCCCTGGTCATCGTCAATGATGTCGATTATTACGAGCGGGTTTCGCTCGCGGATGTTCGCTCCATCATTGAGCGGTACGAGGATGTAAGTAGGGCAGGCCGGACCCCACAGGGCTGTACCTGTGAGGCCAGCAGGCCGGTGTCAGTTCTCTGAAAGCGTTTGAAATAAGCCCTCTTAAGCACGCGCTCGTCCCCCGAAACAACAAGTTTGCATGCGATAGTCATTTCGTCAGATGCAGGCTTCGGATGATCGAACGAAATTCTCCTTCAACACGAGGAAACACTTCGTTGGTAGCGGATAGAATGAGTTCCACAAACTTGTCTCCGTTGATGATGTGGATTACGTATGCTTTGAAGAGTATTCCGTGCCGGGGAGAAAACTCTGTAAGGTAGCCGAGTGTCCTGGGGAGTCTCAGCCCGTCCTTCTTTCCGGTCAGGAACCCTTTGAAGGGCCAGCCGCGGCCGTGCATGATCGGGGCTGAAGCCAAGGCGATCTGTCCGTGCGAAGGAGCAGCAGATACAATCACGTTTATGCCGGGCCGCACCTTTCTTCCCTCTGAATCGATGATCGGTGCTCGGCTCCAGCCGAGCATCACCGGCCGTGACGGGTTCTTCTTTCCCCGGGGGCGATTCATCCTGCCGCCTTGTGGCTTCCAGGCGTCCGGTAGTGTGAAGCCAATCCTGGCTTCTTTAACGGCAACCTCTTGGCCGGCCATTGCTCCGTTGGAAACCAGACAAAGGGCAACAATAGATACGCTGACGATCGTTCTCATGTCAAAAGCCTAACCTGCAATGATGCAGCGCTTCTCAGGAAGTTGATCGGTGATCGCCGGCTGCAGGGCGCTGCCAAGGCCGCCGCGTCACGTTCCACCGGCTTCATAAGGAGCTCGACTCCTGTCCCTGTCGCTGAAGTTGGAGGCTTTTGCCCCATGCTGAGCATGCCTTTCCATCCTCCTCCCCGTCACAATGGATCGCGGAAGGCACGAGATCACCTGATGGCAAAGAGGTTCCGTTCCAGCGCTCGACGCCCTTCTTCCGTGATGCTGTATGAGTCGTCAAGCGCACACGGCTCAATCCATTCCTGTCTTTGACCGAATTCCAACAGGTATTGGCTGCGGCGATGGGCCAGATCACGTTCATGCTCCGGAACGTCGTCCCAATCGAATAGGGAACGGAGGTCCTCGATTTGCTCTTCCAGGTCTTCGAGCGCATCACCGAAATCCGAGGATTCTCCCAATGATACGTGGAAGCCAGTGAGGCCTTTGAGCATTCGATTTTCCATTTGTTGCCGGGTCGCTTTGTCCAACCGGGTCTCCAGCCATGCACGAGAAACATAGAACCGCGCTGCCTGTTCTTCTGTCATGGGCCGGTCTTTGAGGTTTCCGAGCAGCTTCTCCATCTGACTGACGAGAACACACCCGTTGTCCCATGGCTCGTCGCCGAATCCCCGAACACTCAGGGCTTTGGTACCTTGGCCTTTGTAGTGCCTTAGCATCCATACAACTGCGGCGAGCACCAGGAAAACCACCAACGTGTCAAGCGCTTTGTCCATGGCCAGTCCCGTGGATCACTGTGCAGAGCCGGACCGGTAGGTCAGCCTTATCCGGTGCAGTACTACGAGATTCGCATGTACCGCCAGGTAGCAAAGCCCAACCAAAGGAAACGGAGGCCACAGCGGACTGAGCAATCCGCTCAAGGCTGAGACCGTCGTCCTTGTTCCTTTGCTCGCGAGAGTCGGGGCGCCGTGCACGAGACCAAGCGCTTCGGCCCGTGCGGATGAGTAGCTCACCTGACTACTCCCGACGAGGGCAAGAAATCCAACCGGAAGCAGCACCCAGAGCGAGACCATGGGGACGGAATAGATGATCAGACCGATGACGACCGCGCCGTCAGAATACCGGTCTAGAACGGAATCGAGAAACGCGCCTGCTGGGCTTTGCCTCCCCGTGTATCGTGCAAGCTGACCGTCTACGCCGTCCAGCACCTGAGAAAGCGCGGCTATGAGACCTCCCCAGAAACCGGAGCCGATCGCGAAAACCGTTCCCGCCAGGACCCCGAGAAGGGTTGAACAGATGGTTACCATCCACGGACGGAGCCACCCGATATGTGCCAAACGGGGAGTGATTCGCGCGGAGAGGTTCAGCTTGATCCACTTGAGAATGAATCGATCGGTTGGCTTGTTCCGCCATTCAACGGTTACGGGGTAATCAGGGGGCATCCAGTTGTCTCTCCCTTTCTCGATCGATGTCAGCCTATTCGAGCAACTCCGTTCAGGGTTGGGATGGGAGTGTATCACAGTGGCTACATTTGGTATCTCGGACCTGTTGGCAAGACCCTGTCAACTGGTTTCGTCTGTCTTTTTCGTAGATGTTCATATCCGTGTAACCCGATTCAAAACCACCCTGTAATCGCGTGCGGTCATCACGCGGAGATTAAGGACAGGGTGCTCAGTGGACTGATCCTCGGCGCCTTTTTACAGCAACAGGAGCTCACTGTACTGGGATGCCGTACTTTTTCATCTTCTTGTAGAGCAGCGTTCTGTGTATCCCGAGCATTTTCGCGGCACGAGCCTTGTTGTTATCGGTAGCTGTCAGAGCATATCGTATGGCCTCGGTTTCCGACCTGACCAGTACGTCCTTCAGCGAAGATCTGCCCGAGTCGGAAGCCTCCTCCGGGCTCCGATTGAGATAGAACGGGAGATCACAGGGACGCACGACGTGCCCTTCGAGCGTGGACGCGACTCGTTCCAATACGTTGGAGAGTTCCCGGACGTTTCCGGGCCAGTCATAGCCCTGGAGCACTTTCTCCGACGCGGGATGAATTGTGATGTCTCGGGCCTGAGAATCCTGGCCGATTCTCTCCATCACGTGCCGGGCCAGCGGCACGATGTCTTCCACCCGTTCGCGAAGCGGTGGAATCTGAAAGGGGATGACGTTCAACCGGTAGAAGAGATCCTTGCGAAATTGGCCGTCTGAGACCATCTGCTGGAGATTCTGGTTCGTCGCCGCGATGAGGCGGAAGTCCACCCGGATGACCGACGTGCCGCCCACACGCTCCACTTCTTTTTCTTCCAGCACCCTCAGGAGTTTCGGTTGCATTTCCCAGGGGAGGTCTCCGATTTCGTCGAGGAAAACGGTTCCCTGGTGAGCTACCTCGAACTTGCCTGGTTTGCCGCTCTGCTGCGCGCCGGTGAAGGCGCCCTGCTCGTATCCGAAGAGCTCCGATTCGAGCAGATCCTTAGGAATCGCCGAGCAATTTATCCGGACAAAGGGATAGAGTCTGCGGGGGCTTGCATGATGAATGGCTTGTGCGAAGAGTTCTTTGCCGGTACCGGACTCGCCGGATATGAGCACGGGCAGATTCGTCCGCGCGGCCTTGAGCGCCTCCTCTTTGAGCACAGCCATGGTAGGGCTCACGCCCACGATGCTGTCGACCGTATAGCGGGTCGAACGGAGCGAGATCAGTTCCCGCTCGTACAGCTCCACCTTGGATTCCAACAGCGAGAGCTTCTTGGCAAGCTTGCTCACGTCCCGGGCGTCCTTGAACATCACCTGGCCGAAGACGGCTATGACTTCACCGTCTTTCTTGATGGGGATTCGCTGCACCACCATGTCCTGCCCTTTGATGCGGTGGGAGTAGTTGAGTTCGGGCTTGCCGGTCTTGGCGACGATGTGCATGCGAGTATTTTCAATGACTTCGGTACAGTGTTTACCGATCAGTGCCTCAGGATCGACGCCGAGGAACCGCCCATACGGTCTGTTCATGTGGGTGACGTAACCCTCGCCATCCGTGACCAGAACGCCGTTGTAGATATTGTCCAAGACGAGTCTGAGCAGCTCAAGTTCTTCGCTCTGATCCGCGGATAGGGTGTGAGGCCGGTTGGCCGGGGCGACAGACTCAAGATCCTCCTGACTCTTCACGGGATTCCTGCCCATGGCCTTCTCCCCCGTATCAGTGTGACTACATGTAGCGGGACAGATACATTATGCGACACCCAATCTGTCCAAGGCAATCACAAAATAGAACCCTCGTGAGAAAAGGAATGGCCCGCTTGCCCTGGAGTAGAAGGGATCGTAGGTGGCTGGCTACTTTTCGGGAGGTGTCGGCGGCCATCTGGCCTGAAAATTGCTTTCGCGAGCCGCCTATCACAACGTTTCAGGTAGGTGCGGCCATGGATGTCAGGGAGCCCAGAATTGCTCGGGAAGACGTGCTGATCCTCGTGGACGACGATTTCAACGCTGACAACGTCTGTATCGTGACAGGTTGCGGAACGGGGATAGGGAGAGCAACTGCCGTTGTGGCCGCAGCCAACAATCTGCTGACCGTCGGCCTTGATATCAACGAGGAGGAAGGAAAGGGGACCGAGCAGGTGGCCCGTGAAATGGGCGGTAAGATGGTCTTCGTCAAGACCGATCTCACCAGCGACGAGGACATCGAGCGCGCGGTGTCAAAGGCGGCCGAGCTTGGAACGATCAAGTTCCTTGCCAACATAGCCGGTATTCAGCACATAGACGCGATCGAGGACTTTCCTATGGAAAAGTATGACCTCATGCAGAGGCTCATGTTACGCGCTCCCTTCTACCTGTCCAAGTTGACTATCCCCCACATGAAGAGGAGCCCCGACGGAAGGGGAGCCGTGGGAAATATGTCCTCGGTTCACGGCCATCTCACCACCGTGAGGAAGCCAGTGTACAACATCACCAAATTTGGTCTTCGAGCTCTCAGTCAGTCCATCGCCGCCGAGGGTGAAGGTAAGATCCGCTCGTTTACGGTCAGCACGGGCTTTGTCAGGACACCCCTGGCGCTCAATCAGATCCCTGCCCAGGCGGAGCAGAGGGGGATAACCCCCGACGAGGTGGTCCGCGATGTCATGATGGGCCGATCGCGGGTCAAAGAGATGATGTCGCCGGTGGAAGTGGGTAACCTTTTCATTTTCGGTTTTTCACGACACGCCTGGTATCTCGTGGGAGGAGACCTGCTCTTCGACGGCGGTATGGTGCTGACGTATTAGATTGCAACAGATTCCCTGGGAAGCTGTTCCGGTCAAACGCACGAGCTGACCAAGTCCACCGCGGCTGCCTTACCAAGGGCTGCCGCAAGCGTGTTGCGGTTGGCAAATTCGCACAAAAGCCGACCCCGAGGTGGGACGGATTTCTTTCCCACAAACGGTGGCTCTGCCCCCGACAGCTTTGGCGGCCACCCATTTGTTCAACCGGAGTCCATCAACAGGAGGAGGTAGGCGATATGAAGAGAATCGGTATTGTTCTTTTGGCCCTATTGGTAGCTGTGGCGTTTAGTGCCGGTCTGGCCACGCATACACTTGCTGCGGAGAAGAAGAAGAAGCGGGCCAAGTACGGCGAGGACAAGAGGGCGATTGCGTGGAAGAACAAGAAGTGGAAGACATCCACCAAGAAGTTCCGTTGGCGGATGAGCGATCCGTGGGGCGGGCTGCTCTTCCACGACATTTCGATCCACTTCGCGGACAGCGTTCGTGCGGCGAGCGGGGGCCGATTGGACATCAAGGTCTTCCAGACCGGTGCAATCGTTCCGGCCATGGAGATCTTCGATGCGGTGTCCAAGGGCACGCTCGAGTGTGCGCATTCCTGGTCGGGGTACTGGAAGGGTCGCAACGAGGCGTTTGTGGCCTTTGCCTCGGTTCCCTTCGGCCTGGACAACGAGGGGTACAACATCTGGTACTACGAGCGCGGCGGCAAGAAGATGCTCAACGATCTGTACGGCAAGTACGGCATGGTGGCGTTCTTCTGCGGGAACGTGGGCCAGGAGCTGGGTCTTCATTCGAACAAGCGGGCCACGAAGATGGAAGACTTCAAGGGGATGAAGATCAGGACCCCGGGCTGGTACATGGACATTCTCAATCTTTTGGGTGCGTCGGTGACACCGCTGCCGGGCAGCGAGATCTACCTGGCGCTGGAGCGCGGGGTGATCGATGCGTGCGAGTTCAGTTCCCCTGCGGTGAACTATCCCATGGGGTTCCAGGACATCACCAAGTACATCATCGAGCCGGGGGTGCATCAGCCCTCCTGTCAGTTCGACGTCTTCTTCAACAAGAAGAAGTTCGACTCGCTGCCCGAGGATCTCAAGGCGATCGTGTCGATCTGTGCCAAGGAGACGCAGCTGTGGACCAATGCATGGCAGGAGAATCTGAACATCTTTGCGGTCAAGGAGATCGGGAAGAAGTCCGAGTACGTGCTGATGGACGATGCAACGATCATCGAATTCGCCAAGACGACGCATAAGTATCTTGACGGTCTGAAGGCGAAGTATCCGGATGTGAAGAAGGTGCTCGATTCCCAGGATCTGTTCAAGGAGGAGTTCGCCCAGTGGCGCAAGCTGCGGGGCCGCGTGGTGCCCTGGCCCTATGAGGTCTTTATCAAGGGGACTCTGACCCAGTAACACGGTGGTAGGTCGATGCTACTGTGCTTTCAAACCGGGGACTTGTGACATCCATCCGAGAACGTCCGAATTCCCCCTGCCCCGCCGTTGCTCTGGTGGACAGGGGGATTTCATTTTTCATGCGTCGCAAGGATGCGCATAAATCTCATTCATTGGCATGCCCATTGGCACAAGTCATTGAGTTCGGCCTTTTCGGACTTTGTTCGCAGGGCATCTCGGAAGCATCTCGGAGACTTCGACCACAACGCCACAGAGACGATCTATGTATTCATCCACGGTTTCCCGCACGGCTGGAGGGTCGTCGGCTTGCGCGCGTAGATCTGCGCCAAACGCGCGCAGGCCTGCCAGAAGTCCGGCAAGGCGGTTTTGTGTATGGTGAAAGTCGTAACCACGGCATTCAATCTCCTGTTCTTGACCGGGTCGAGCGATCGGTTCGGGCCGTTCCGACCTGAGCGCCCGTCTCACCAGATCGACCAGGTCCTCAGCTTCGTAAGGCTTTACGAGGAAGCCGAACAGTCCGTTCAGTGACGACCGAGGAGGCTCTTCCCCACTGATCAATACCGTGGCGAGCCCCGGGGAATCCTTCTTCATCTCCCGCATCAGGTCCAAACCGTTTCCGTCCTCCAACCCGAGGTCCACTATGACCACGGAGGGAGGATGCCGGGTCGCCACTTCCTGTGCTTCCGCGCAGGAGGAAGCCGTGAACACTTCCAGGTCCTCGATATCACTGCGAAGGTTGCGAGCAGAAAAATACGCGAGCGTAGTATTGTCGTCCACGATCAAGACTGTGTTGTTCACGGTCGCCTCCCTCGTACGCGGAGTGACGGGCCAGACCCTGCAAGGCCCCTGATTGGGTCGTCCGGTGATTCCGATCGCGGCACAAGGCCATCTGACGGTCGCGCAAAGCATTTTTCGTGCCAAAACCCATTCAGAACGAAGGACGATGAGAAGAGCCCTACATACCGGTGGCATCCAGGTATTTGACGTGAGCGGGAGGCATCAGCGCTGTCTGTCGTCTCCCGGCCTCAATGCACGAAAATTGAGCACGCATACACGAATTACGCCCCCACCTGAAATGTTGTGCCAACTATGCGCGATTCTCACGCATTTCACAAGAGTGAGTGCGCTATACTGACTCTTCCAGACCCACGGACTTCATCTGATAGGCGAGCGCGTGGCGAGAGATCCCCAGCAGCCGAGCCGCTCCCTGCTTACTTCCCGCGGATCGACGAAGGGCCTCAAGTACCAGGGATCTTTTCAAATCCCTCGTCACCTCGTGCAGGGATTTGCCTTGTGGAAACGTTACCGTGTGCGACCAGGACTCCCGGTGATGCTTCTCCAGACCGAGGGAGGAAAGGTCTATCTTTCCTGAATCGGAAAGCATGAGCGCTCTTTCGAGCACGTTTCGAAGCTCCCGGACGTTTCCCGGCCAATCGTATCGGTTCAGAGCCTCCATGGTTTCCGGGTCCGTGGTCCGGGCCCTGTGGTGTACGAACTCGTCGGTGAGTTCGCCGATAATCTCGTCCATGAGCATGGGAAGATCTTCAATACGCTCTCTCAGAGGGACCAAGCGTATGGTCAACACGTTGAGCCGATAGTAGAGATCATTACGGAAGCGGCCGTCGGCCACCTCTTCTTCGAGGTCCTTGTTGCTCGCTGCGAGCAGTCTGGCGTTGACCCGTATCTGGGTTTCGCCTCCGACTCTATTGAAGGTTCGGCTGTCGAGGAAGGTGAGGAGCTTGGCCTGAATCGGAGGGGACAGTTCGGCGATCTCGTTGAGAAGAAGTGTACCGCCTTCAGCAAGCTCCAACAGGCCTCGTTTTCGGCCGCGGGCGCCGGTAAATGCGCCGGGCTCGTGCCCGAAAAGTTCTGATTCGGCTAATTCCGGAGCCACGGCCGCACAATTGATCGAGAAGAACGGGCCGTTGGCCCGTGCGGAATGGTCGTGGATGAATCGCGCCATATAGTCCTTCCCGGTTCCGCTCTCGCCGAGCAGCAGAACGATACTGTCGCTCTGCGCTGCCAGGAGAGCACGAGCCAATGTCGCCCCCATCGCTTCGGAAGGATATTGAGGTACCGATTCCTCGCTTGTTATCGACCGTCCTGATCTCGCAGACTTCCTCAGAACGCTGATCTCTTCGTCCCGGAGCCGGTCACGCATGGCGTTTCTCACGGAAAGGAGCAGCTCGTCCGGCTCAAAAGGCTTGGTCAGGTAGTCCCTGGCGCCCTTCCTCGTGGCCTCCACTGCCGAAGCGATCGTCCCGTGCGCGGTAATGATGATGTAGCCGGCAGAGGGGTGAATTGCGAGCAACTCGGTCATGAGCGTGGTCCCGTCGGTGTCGGGCAGCCTCAGATCCACCAGGACTACGTCCGGATAGTGGGATTTCACGGCTCGTTTCGCTTCAGCCCCGTCGTACGCGCCGATGGCACGGTAGCCCTCCCGTTTCAGCAGGTGGGCCAGATGACGGACGAGCTGCACTTCGTCGTCCACGATCAGCACGGTTCCTGTCATCTAGGCCTCCTTTCCCCTTTCGGCTCCACCCGCGGCGGAGCTGCACAGGTTCCATCGCCTGAACACAGGACACCTGCGGCACATCTCAGGCCACGCGCCTGTCGCGGCCCTCTCCTCCAGACCGCGTTTGACCCAGCACAAAGGCTCGATCCCCGCACCCTGTTCGCTTCCTTTGTTATGCTCTTCGCGGTTTCGACAGGCACATTCTAGCGCCCTTTCCAAGTGGTCGGGCATACCAGGCGCGGCTGAGGGCATGAGTATCTCGAAACTCGTCCCTCCGCCAGGGAGCTTCTCCAGCGAGAACGTTCCCCCGTGAATCTCAATGATCTCCTGTGCGAATGCCAATCCGATGCCTGTTACCGATGCCTTCTTTTTCTCGAAGGGCCTGAAGACCGACGAAAGCGAAAGATCCGCGGAGATGCCCCGGCCGCTGTCCTCACCGAATATACCTACAACTGCTCCTTTGAATCCGGGCACACGCGCGGCCTGTTCGGCCCGGCTCAACTCGCGCCAGCCTACTCTGATAACTTCACCGCTTTGGGAGGCTTCAAGGGCATTCTCGAGCAGATTTGCCAAGACGCGGCCAAGGGACTTCTCATCACCCGCGATCTGACACTCTTGGAGACCGCTGAGAATTTTGAGAGTTACTCCGCGGACCGAAGCGATTTCCCATAGCGACTCAACCGTCCGCTCCAGAAGGTCTCCGACCGAGATCTGAGCCGCCGATGCGACATCGGTTCGGGTCGCATTTGTCAACCTCCTGAGGATACGGTCGAGGGAGCGCATCTCATCGAGTACCAATTGAAGCATGAACCGGTTGTCCCCTGACAGGGCAGCCTCCCTTTCGAGCGTTCGAAGCCCCGCGAAGACGCCTGACAACGGATTTCTGATCTCGTGACTTAGCCGCGCGGCCATTTTCCCCGCGACGGAAAGCTGCCGGATTCGATCAAGGCGATTTTCACGCCCTCTCTCACTCGCCACGTCCTGTGCGAAGATAATCCGATCCCCGCCCTCGATGACACCCTGGAGGCTGAACTCCACAGTTCGTGCCGCTTCCTTTCCGAGTTCCACGATGACCGGCCTCTTCCCGGTCTCTGCGTCCTGTCCGAGCAAACGGGCTACCTCAGGGAATCTTTCCGTTAGATTTTCGCCCTCCGCGAGATCAAGCCCCAAAGACGAGCGCGCCGATTCATTTGCCAGGAGCACCTTTCCGTCCGGATCAAGGACGAAGATGCCCGTCTGGACCTGCCGGAATATCCTGCGATATCGGTCCTCGTCCGCCTTCCCGTGACGCGCGGACATCTCCCCTTCAAGCTGGCGTTGTCCATCCATGAAAATACCTGTGCTCTGCTCGGAATCATTCAGGACCAAGCCGATTACCCGTCCCGATCCCCCTGAGTCACATACTTATGGAGACCCGTTGCCTTACCATGCCCGGAATTGATAGAAATGTAGTGCCACGAAGTTTCTCACATGCAAGTTTAGCTTTGCGTATCCGGCTGAGTCAAGGAAAAGGGCTTGGCACATCGGGAGGGCCAATGGAAGGGATTATCTTCGTCGCTCAGAAGATCATTTTGAGACTGATATTTCCTCTCTCTCTGGCACTCATTCTGGGAGGGGCAGGACTCGTGTTGTGGCGCAAGAGAGCTCTCTCATTCTGCTTTCTCCTTGCCGGCCTGCTCTGGCTTTTCGCCATGTCTTTCCCTCCCACGGGCATCTGCCTGATCCGGTCTCTTGAGGCAGCCGCAGGTCCGTACGCCGATCCCGGGAAACTGGCGTCGCTCGGAGTCCGCTATGTGGTGCTCCTCTCGGGAGGCTTCCGCGAGGGGGAGCTCACTCCCGCGGACAAAACGGGATGCTCGGTGCTGCGTCTTCATGAGGCGGTGAGGCTGTGGCGCGGAATCCCTCACGCCAAGATCGTGTTCACCGGAGGAGTGATACCGGGTCTCAACGAGTCAATAAGCCTGGCCCGAGCCATGGCCGACGTTGCCGAAACCATGGGCGTTCCGAAATCAGCGATGATACTCGAAACCGAATCCTGGACAACCGAGGACCAGGCACGGCTCGTCGCCCTCATCGTAGGAACCAAGCCCTTCGCTCTCGTGACCTCGGCCTTTCACATGCCGCGGTCGCTGCTGCTCTTTCGCCTCCAGGGGCTCGACCCGGTGCCCGCGCCCGCGGATTTTGCGGTCCAGCACCCGATTTTCAGCTACGAGACCCTTATTCCCCAGGCTTCAGGCCTCTGGATGACCCAGGTCGCGATCAAGGAATACCTGTTTATCTGGTGGTTCCGCATACGACACCGCATGTTTCCTTCCCATACGGTTCAACAGAGTACCACGCATAAGCGTTTGAATGAATGAGATTCCGGCGTAGTCGTCCAGCCGCGTGAATCTCGCTGAAGCGCAAGCGCATTCGACTTGAACCCACGCAACAGCTTTTGCCTGTCCCTGGCCACAGGGCGGAGCGCGTGTCTGAGCGCTTTCTGGGAAGGAACGCGAAAAAAAGCCCGGCAAAGCCGGGCAAATAAGGGTATGGTTGTTTTCTGAGTTTGATTTATCTCATACAGTTGAAGTGTTGTCAAGCATTTTTTATGTAATTTCTAGCTTTCTTATTTATCACGTTAATTATAGTTACTTTTTATGCATTAAATAGGATGTGGATGCCGACGAGGGAAAGCCCGTATATGAAGATTTCCTTGAGAGTCTGGTCAGGAACCCTGTCCGCCAGTCTCGGACCGACCTGCCCGCCGATGAGAACGCCGAAGATGCCCCAGATCACGAGATTACTCCGGAACCACTCACCCGCGATGATGTGCAATAAGACTGCCGCAAGCGCATTGATGGCCATGAGGATGAGGCAGGCTCCTATGGCGGCATCCATTTTCATTCCAAGCCTGTTGCGGAGGACTGGAACGAGGAAGTCACCAACACCGATAGACAACAGACCGGTCAGGATCGAGAGAATCGGCGGAATCCACAGGTAGGGTGTCACGGATCGGAGTGCTACCTCCCGGGCTGGCATAAACCCGTAGTCCTCTCTCGCGGAGACGAAGACGAGGGCCGTTGCCAGACAGAAAACTCCGAGAATGAACACCAGTGATTCCGGTTCAATGATTCCCTGCAACCACACTCCGGCTGCGACGCCCGGAAATGATGCCACGGCCAACAGAAGAGCGAGCCTGGGATCGGTTTTCCGTCTCAGCAGAGCAGTGAATCCTCCTGAACCCATGCCGGCGATTTGAATCACCAGTGACGTGAAGACCGCCTCCGAGGGTTCCATCCCGGCCACGAATATGAGGTACGGCGCCCACAGGATACCGCCTCCGAGGCCCACCATGGTTGCCAGCGTGGCGATGACGACCCCGACGGGCAGTGCAGTCCACTCCATGGTCAGCCGGTCCTTCCGGCTTCCGGCGCGGCGGGGGGAGCGGGGAAGAGTTTGAAATCGCTCATCAGCTCACCGAACATCTCGAGTTTACGCTCTATTTCATCTACCTCTGCGGCCGCTTCCGTCGGTTTCCCGACCTTGGTACGCAGATCTTGCAGCGATCCCTGAAGGGATTGCTTCGTTGAGAGCCCCAGTGCCACCAACTCCTGGATATTGCTCGCCAGCCCGTTTATGGTCTCTCCGAGCAGCCCGATTTCGTCCCCGGTTCGGATCCTGACCGTCTGGCTAAGATCTCCCTCGGAGATGAGCCTCGATGTCTCAACCATGTGCTGAAGCGGCCCGGTGATCCTGCGCATGAACATGATGAGAACGATCAATGTGACGACCGCCTGGACCACGCACATGAGCAGGGCTTTGCCTCTCAGAGAGTGCAGGGAGTTCACCACCGTGGCGATCGCTGTGGGCGAATCCGATGAAGCCGAGCCCAGCGCTTCCGGTCCCGGAGTAGCCACCTGGATCGCATAGACAAACTCCACGGTGATCAGCAGCGACGCGGCCGCGATAAGTCCAAAATAGGAGAGCATCTTCCGTTCGAGGGACGACTGCTTTTTCATATCTGGATCTCCCGGGCAGCATAAAGTATCGAATCACCTACGCTTCCCTCCTGGCCGGTTTAACGCTCATGCGCCGGGTTCCGAGCACTAACCACGCGTACGTGCTCCCGACACCTTTCAGTAGGATTCGCGTCGGACCAGCCGGACCAGGGTGTGGAGAGCTCGCACAATGCCTGGAATCTGCTCGCGACGCACGCACCTGATATAGTACGCGGCCGCAGGGACGAACACGACCGGTGGCAGCGAGAGCGCGACCTCCGGCGGCGCGAGTCCCGACCGAGCAGCCCGTTCCGCGGCCAAGGAGAGCGCATAGTACGCGAAGACCGCCACGAGTCCCACGGAAACGTTATTGAGTCTGCTCTTGCCCATGTCTGTTACGCCGAGGGGAAAGGCCATGAGCGCGAGGGCCACGCATGCCAGAGGGTAGGAAAACCTTTGCGCAAGGATCATCCGGCCCAACCGTTGGACTCGCTCATAGAATTCTTTTGTCAGTCCCTTGGAGCGCTTTGCCTTTTCCTGCGCGTCTCGAATCCGGTCCCGGATCTCTGCGATCGACTGCTCTTCCAGGCTCGGCCGGGAGGTCTCCGCGGCCATGTCACCGAGAGGATATCTGAAGATCTGAGTCTCGAAGCTCAGCGCTCCCGTGGTGTCACCGTTCCGGTTTTCCGACACCACCGTGCCATCGTTCAGTTGAAGGATCAGATCCTTCCCCTTCGGATCCGGCAACACTCTTCCCTTCCGCGCGATAATGGTTTTCGGCTCCTTGGGATCGGAGGACTCCCGAATGAATACGTTCGTCATGATTCCCGTGTTGCGATCCAGGTTTTCAACGTAGAGGACCATGCCCCTGAGTTTGTCGAAGAAGGTGCGCTCTTCGATACCCGCGTCGGCTCTCGTGGTGATCGCCTCGTGCATAAGCCTACGGCCTTCGCCGACTCCCCGGGGGATGAGTTCGAGCGTACAAAACATGCTCAGCACGAATCCGATCATGCCCAGCGCCAGAACCGGCGGTAACAAACGCGTGACGGGAATCCCGGACGACTTTACCGCAGCGACCTCGTTGTCAGCGGTCAGACGGCCAAGGCCCAGAAGGATTCCGATCGTCATGGAAAGGGGTAATACCGTGACAAGGGTGCTCGGCAACGCGGTTATGAGCATCTGGAAAAGGATCAGGGTGAAACCTAACCCCGCTTCCATGCCCCTTTGAAGCAAAGGGAGAAATCCCGCTATCAAACCGGTCAACAGGAATATGGCGAGGCAGAATAGGAAGGAGGCGCCGATCTCCCGGAAAACGTAGCGATTGACGATTAAAGGACGCATGAGGCTGGGCGGACTCCTCCGTCTCGGACCGATCGAAATTCATCATTGCCGGCCGCGTCAGCAGTATGCTTCCGACGCGCAAACCGCGGTGCTCCGGTCCGCCTGCCTGTGCCGGGAGGATCGAAGCGGGAAAACCATACCATTTGTCCTTGCTCAAGAGAAGACCCGCTTCGATCTCCCCCGGATCTTCCACCGGTTCGAGTTCGAATCCTTGACGTCCGGTGGTGATCGAACTGTGAGGAGGGCAGGGAGGGAGGGACGGAGCCCATGCCCGGGAAATTCTTGATTCGTTTCCGGAGAATGTGCATCGTATATTGGTGAGGAACAAGAGGCTGAATACTCCAGGTTAAGGAGGTTTTCATGACGGAATGTACCCCGACCCGGTCGGAAGCTTCGAAAAATTGGCCGGAAGGGATTATCCACGTCAAGATTACGATGAATCCCTATGTCTATGCCATGGCCCTCGAAGAAGCGTACAAACAAGGGATGAAGCCCTGGGAGCTTATCAACGTTGCGCTGTGGGAGAAGATCGGAAAGCCCGACCATGATACGCTCATGCATTATGCCGCGGACCTCAACATTGATGAAGACGATCCCAAGTGGCTCAAACGACTCAAGATTACCGCCCAGCATGAGGTACTTATGACTGCCGTTCGAGCCCAAAAAGCTGAGGACGAGGACCCCCCGGAAAGAGTTCCTCACGGTGACAATGGTGACTGATCTGCCAGGCGGAGAGAGGAGGTTGTCATGCCGATACTGAAATACGAATGCCTCGATTGCGGCAACGAATTCGCCAAAATATTCTTCGATCCTAAGGATGCACCCCGGACGTGCCCCGTTTGCGGAGCAGAGGAGCTGCGTGAATTGGGCGAGGCATTTGATTACCGCGACATATCATTTCAGAGAAGGGCGTGCATCTCCTGCGAGGCCTGCGGGGAGCAAGAAGGCATGTGCGCGCCGCCCGCTTCGACTTGATAACAGGAACGCTGGGGACGGGTTCCTCAGTCCACAATTAGCTCAGCCACTCCGTCGAATCGTGGAAACCCTCTGGTTGCCGTTAACATGTTTGCGCGACGCCGGGTAGACCTGAACGATATACCCGCTCGCGATGACCCGAGTATGGTTTTGCGCGGATGATCCTTTGTGCCTGATAACCTACCTGTGCTAATTTTTCTGAGACAATGCGCTTGGTTCAGCGGTCCGCCCGTGAGGTGTGCGCGAGCGCCTCTGTCGCCAAGTTTTTTCGTGCATTCAGGAGCGAACGGCCCGGTTGTCGATGGAGACATGAACTCATGAGATCCCTTGTCATCATAATCCTGGCATCGATGCTGCCGGTTCTTTTTGTGGCGGTCTCGTCAGGGGACCAATCGTCCCGCGCGTTCCAGAAACGATTTGGACTGCCTGCAGCGCCGGAGAAGGTCCTCGAGGAGGTCCTCTCCGGAGCGGAATTTCAGAAGAGTCCTCTGCAGGATTTGTGGGAACGGATTCTCGAGCGTGCCGGCGAGATGATCCGCGCGGCTCTGCGATGGCTCTTCGATCGCGCGTCGGCGCTTGGCCCGGTTGACACGAGCGCCGATACCCTTTGGACGATCGCGATGTGCCTTCTCATCGGATCGGCCGCGGTACTGTTTTTTTATGGGCTCATGAAGCTCGGCCAATTTCTGCTCGACCGGAGATCCTTGGTGGCCCTCAACGGTGACGCTGTTCCGCGATCGGGCAGTGAAACCTTGGGCCGGGATCAACTCCGCGAGCGGGCACGATCGGCGTCAGCGGCCGGGAATTACGCCGAAGCCGTCATCTACCTCTTTCGATTCGCGCTCCTGTGGCTGGACGGAGGCGGAAGAGTGGCGCTTCATCCCGGTAAGACCAATCGTGAGATACTCGAGAGTATGCGCGCGGATGACGCGGTCAAACCGACACTGGGAGCGATGATTCCCCTCTTCAACAGGGTGCGCTACGGAAACCGGGTCTGTAGCAAGACCGAGTATGACGGGTTTACGGACCTCTTCACCCGGGTAACCGAGGGGAAGTGACGCGATGCGCAGGAAGTACGGACTTGCACTGGGCATCGTTATTGCACTCCTGTTCGGTGCTTTGGCTTTGTTCTTCGGGCTCCGGTCCTCGGTCAACAGGAGGGCCGTGCCCACCACGTACTCGGTCAGTCCTCAGGGGTGCAAGGCCCTTTTCCTCGTGATGGAAAAGCTGAAGCTCCCGGTGGGTAGGCTGCGCAAGCCTTTCACAAGGCTCAGCGATGCCGGCACGGTCCTCATCGTCATCGATCCGCGGAGCAAGGGTCCGGGCAAACGGGAAGTGAAAAAGCTCGACGCTTGGATCAGAAAGGGAAACGCACTGCTTCTCTTTGAGGCCTTTCGCAACTGGGATTTTCGCAGGGATACACGAAGCGTCAAGAAGAGACGCAAGAAACGCCCCAGGGTCCGGATTTCCAACAGAATCGGCCGCAGTCTCGGGCTGAACCTCGAGAAGATTCCCCATGCGCTGAAGCAAAAGGTGCCGATCGCGTTTCCGGGTGTTGAGGAGATTCGCAGCCTGGAAGTCACCGGTCGCGCGCGGTGGACAAAGCTCTCCAAAGAGTGGGATGTCCTGGCCAAGGATGAGTCCGGGCCCGTGGTGGTGACACGGAAATTTGGCGCGGGTCGGGTGGTGGCTGTCAGCGACCCGAGGCTCCCGTCGAACAAAAATCTCGGTCGAGAGGACAATCTGAGGTTCATGTTGGCCGCAGCGCTCGACGGGCGCCGTCCGAAGAAAATCCTCTTTGATGAATATCATCACGGGTACGTGTTCGCGGAGAGCCTGTCCGGGTATCTCGGAGCCTCGGTCTTTCTCTGGATATTCATTCAGGCGCTTTTGGGGGCTCTCCTCTTTTTCTATTCCCAACGCGCCCGGCTCTCGGGCAGGTTTCGTTCCCTGGCCGGCGCAAAAGGGCGCTCTTCACTGGAATACGTCGCATCCATGGCGAATATCTTCGAGTCCTGCGGCGCGTCATCCGCGGCCCTGGAAGCGATACTCAAGCGTTTCCTCGGACGACTCTCCCGCAGAATCGGGATCAGCCCGCGAAGCCTTGAATCGAATTCGGCCGGCAAGATCCGGTGGGATCACCGCGGCGCGCCGGAAGACGCGGCCCGTCTGATAGCCGACTGTCGCCGAGCCATACGCGCTGACGAACCCCCGGACAGGGCGCTGGTTCTCGCCCGCAGATTGGGAGCAGCCGGAGCGCGCATGGATCGTGGGCGGCCGATGCCGCTGCAAAAAGTTCGTTGATACGAGGGAGGAAAAGACAATGGTGAGTCTCGGAGAACTCCACGAGAAGGCAACTGAGGTCCGTCGGCAGATGGGCCGGACGATCTTCGGCCAGGACGCGGTGCTGGAACAGCTCTTCACATGCTTCCTTGCCGGAGGCCACGCGCTTCTGGAAGGGGTTCCCGGACTCGGCAAGACCTTGCTTTCCCGCACACTTGCCCGCCTCGTCAACGCGACCTATCGGCGAATCCAGTTTACCCCGGATCTGCTGCCCAGCGACATCGTCGGCACGAATGTCTTCGATCCGAGCACGACCGAATTCGCTCTGCGCAAAGGCCCGATCTTCACGGAGATACTCTTGGCTGACGAGATCAATCGGACGCCGCCGAAGACCCAGGCTGCGCTTCTGGAAGCCATGGAAGAGCGGCAGGTTACCATCGATGGGGTGAAGAACCCGCTGCCGGAACTCTTCTTTGTGATGGGAACCCAGAATCCTGTGGAGTACGAGGGGACCTATCCGCTCCCGGAGACTGAGTTGGATCGCTTCATGATGAAGATCATTATAGACTATCCTTCTCCCGAAGCGGAACTGGGCGTGATCCGGAGCTACGCGCAGGGAACGGATCTGCATAATGTGGAAGCCCTCGTGCCGGCCGGTCTGCTCGGCGGGGAGGAGGTGTTCAGGTTCCGAGAGGCGCTCAACGGGGTTGTCGTCGGGGATGGGGTGATGGAATACGTAAGGCGGATCACCGCGGAGACACGGGATCCCGTGTACGTGCAGCTCGGCGCGTCGACGCGGGCCGCGGTGGCAATGCTCAAAGCATCCAGGGCCCTCGCCGCGGGCCGAGGCATGGAGTTCGTCACGCCGGACGAGGTCAAGGACGTCACCGCTCCCGTGCTCCGACACCGGGTGATACTGAGGCCGGAGGCGCTCATTGACGGGCTGACTCCCGACTACTTTCTCGAAAACCTCCTGGCGCGCGTCCCCGTGCCGCGGTAGCTTCTGCCAGGTGGGCCGGGTGAAGCCAGCGCGACCGCTGATATCAATGGGTTTCGAATGGGTGAGATTCAGGCGTCTCGGCACGCGGTCTGGGAAATGAAATGCCCTCTGTGCTCCCTTTGCTAGCAGGGGGAACTGGACTTGCCCTCTGTGAAAGAGGGGGGTGCGGGGCATAGGCGCTAACCTAAGACTTCGTGCCCGGTTTTTCGGTTCGTCATTCCGGCGAAAGCCGGAATCCAGTTTCTCATCATAGGAGCCTGGACCCCGGCTTTCGCCGGGGAGACGGTAGAGAAGACAATGCTTCGTGGGCGTGTTTTTCGAGGGTTTCTCTGGACGTGTCAGACCTAAGTTGGAGCCTATGAGATGCGGGGGGATTTTGAACGTGGCCTGCCCCACGAGGATGCTGGGTCAATGTCACTCTTTTGAAGGCGCATTCGCATGAGAGATCGATGAGAGAAAAAGAGGATCTAATCAGAACACTGCCGTTCTTTTTTTCGAGGGGCTTCTTTGTCCTTTTCGCATCGGCTTCGATTCTCCTGATCCCGTTTTACCTGTACCGACCGTCGAGCATACTCATTCCCCTTGGGCTCGACGCGGCGCTTCTCATCGCCGCGCTGGTCGATTACTGGATCGCTCCTTCCCCGAAGAAGATCGAAGTGCGCCGGCCTCTGCCCTACCCCCTCGCGGTCGATCGGCCCAATGAGATTCCCCTGGAGATTGCAAATCGCACGGGCCGTGGGGTGACGCTGATGGTCCACGACGATGTGCCGCTCCGGTGCCGTGCGGAGGATCTCCCGGTGAAGTCACGGATACCCATGGGCAGCGGCTCACGGCTCTCTTACCACGTGACTCCTCTGGAGCGGGGAGACGGCGAATTCGGCGATATCACCTTCTGGGTGAAAGGCGCGCTGGGACTCGTATGGAAACGCGGGAAAGCGCCCGCACGAAAGATCGTCAAGCTCTACCCGGGTCTCTCTCTCATAGAGGAGCGGCGGCTCAGGGTCTGGAGGCCTGTGGCACAGGACATGGCCCGGACCCGCTGGAGGACCGGCGCGGGCACCGAATTCGACAGCCTCCGGGAATACGTGATCGGCGACGATTCCCGCCTGATCCATTGGAGCACCACCGCGAGAAAAGGAAAGCTCGTTGTCCGGCAGAACCGGATTGAACGCAGCCAGACGGTCTTCCTCGTTCTTGACGCAGGACGGATGATGACCGCCCGGGTGCTCGGAAAGACGAAGCTGGATCACGGCCTGAACGCGGCGCTGCTTGTGGCCTATACCGCGCTGGAACTCGGCGACAAGGTTGGAGTCATGGTGGTGGCACAGGATGTGCTCTGCTTCGAGCCACCCGCGCGGACGCCGGGACAGTTCGGACGGATACTCGACGCGACGTACGCTCTGGAGCCCCGTATGGAGGAGCCCCGCTTCTACCGTGCCCTCTCTACCGTGGCCACGAGGCTGAAGAGGAGGTCGCTCGTGATCGTCTTCACCGATCTGATAGACGAGCGCTCGTCCCAGGGGCTGATGCGGTACAGCCTGGGACTCCTGCCGCGGCATCTGCCGCTGGTTGTGGCGCTGTCGGACACCGAAATCGCGGGATTGGCCGACTCCATGCCGGAAACCCAACAGGACCTGTACCGCCAGGGCGTAGCGGCCAACCTCCTGGAACGCCGGGAACATCTCATGGGGAATATGCTCTCCAACGGCGTCATGGTGATGGATACTCCCCCGGAAAAGATCTCTCCCGATACGCTCGACCGCTACCTCGAAATCAAACGAAAGAGCCTTCTCTAACGGCAGAGGGGACTTGGGGACGCCCTTTGCTTACAGAACTTACGGTGCCTCCGCTAAAACTTGAGAGAACAGGCATTGCCAATCCTAGTGTATATCCGGGGAACACCTCACGTGGGATAGGGTCTGCTTTCATTACAGGTTAACGACGTCAAGGGCGTCCCCAATCTCACGAGCTGGCAACTTTCCCATTTTGCCTGGCCTCTGTCTCTGTTACAATTGTTCCGTTAGAAGAAGTTGATCTCGATGGTGCACTTCTGGCCAGTGTAGGGTGATTTCCTCTCTGATCGAAGCACACACAGCCTGCACCGAGGTGTTGCATCCGAGTTGATATGGGTCCGTCATTCACAGAGAGGAGTGAAGAACGATGACCGACGAACAACTGTTCACCGAGTTTGAGATTCTCAACGCACAGATTGATGTCTGGATAGATGAAGAGAATTTTCCAGAAATCGACAAATGCTTGAACGAGGCCGAGATAGACAGTCAGGAACAGCTGGAGAAGGCTTTTCATGATCCTTTCTGTGCCGTTACGAAGACCGCGACTGGTGCGTGGGATCATATCCTCAGCATTTCGGAGCAGCCAATCAAGCTGCACAAGCTTGCCAAAGCCAAAGGAACGCCACAATTCCACGACGAGCGTCTGGCCGACAGTTGGAGTCGTCTACTTTGGGCGAAGCGTATCCGGGCGAAGATACAGGAAAAGGGAACCGACTGCTATTACAAGATGCTCGATCGGGTGTTGGCGTATCTAGAGCGTCACATGCCGGTTCTCGGGTCTGTCGCCCCAGGTGAGGTCGGGACTCCGGTCGACGTACTTCTGCGAAAGAAGCTCGTGGTGCTCTACTTGCTGGAACTGGCCTCCGCCGGAGTCGGCCCCGACCTTCGAAGCTTTGCCCAACGTGCTGAGCGAATCCTAGTAGACAGCTTCGAGAAGAAGTCATCATTCAGACAGTTTTATACTTTGGTGGCTCAGTATAACATCGGTGTGGGTCACTTTCACGAAAGACAATACGAAAAGGGCGAACGCGCCTTGACAAAGATCATCGGAAGACTACGAAAAGCCTGGCGAAAGGACGGAGGGCTGCGACCGACAAACAGCAGCTTTTTCCAGTTTGCCGATAAGCGCCTCGGGTGGATGCTCTTGAACCTTCCTGCCGTTCTCTATCTCGCGGATAGCAGAACGAAGTTACAGCTAGCTTACCCAGCGGTCCGCTTTCTGCAAGATTATGTGGGAGACAAAAGAACAAAGAACATCCTGAAAGACTTGCCTCACATCAGAGCGCGCTACCACCTCATCATGGCTGATGCATACCTGCTAATGGAAGATTTCACCTCATGCAGGGAGCAAATCTCCATGGCACTCAGTGCTTGGCCAGGAACTCAGCACGGTCAGAAATATGAGGAGGCTGTCGAGACTCTGCGGGCATTTACTGGCCTCATCACATTTCTCCAAGAAGACGGCTGTGATCACTGGCTGAGTGTCAAAAGTAGACTTCTCGGCCTGATCATGGCCGAGCGCGTTGAATGTGTCAAGTGTAGGCTCCGCAATTTGAAGGGCATTAACGATGGGCGTGCCATGATTATCGATGAAATTGCCCTCGCTTCTCAGCAAATAGACACGCTCCTCGACCTTTATTGGCATATTGCGATGCACAACCGATATGAACGACAAGGACTGTATCAACAAATGGCTGAGTATCTGAAGCTTTTGTCTGAAACGGCTGACATTTGCAGCAAGTCAGACGAACTTAAGCCCTCGCCTTACCAATGGACCAACAGGGCTAACACAGTGTATCGAGAATGGTCGGACAGGCTGTTGGGTGGCCCTTCAAGTACCAGTATGAGTCGGTCAGCCTGTCCATGTAGATCAGGCAGAGTGATAGATCTTAAGCAGCCATGGTCCGGCGACTATGGGGATTTCACCAAAGCAATGAAGGCTTTCTACAGAACAATGATAGCACTGAATCACGGCTTAGATCGTGCTATAGTGCCGCGCAGAAAGGATAGGTGCGAAAAAGAGCGCGACTTTTTATCG
>CAZCDS010000016.1:0-111259 GCA_964497585.1 uncultured Syntrophaceae bacterium | reverse complement strand
CCTGAAACCTCAGGGGCAACGAGGCTTTTCACTTTTCTTGATGCGCGATCAGGGGCCAGTCCCGTGAAAGAACCGACCACAGAGGGAGAGAACAAGGCAATTTCCGGGACTCTGCTGGTCCCTAGATGTCTGGAGCGAGGAAGTCGAGCGTGAAAGAAACCCCCACCGTGAGCGAGTTGAGCATTGTCGAACCTTCGCCCGGCCCCCCTGCACCTCTCCCGGGAGCCACAATAGGATCCTGCATGGAAAGTTCGTTCACTTCTTGCCGGACTGTTCCGCGGACATAGTCCCACCTGAGAAAACCGCCGATCCGCCCCCTGCCTGCCAACACCCGCTCATACTCGGCTATCAGGTGCCAGTAGTATCCGGCTACAAATCGTGCACGAACCTCGGGCCGCAATGCCGCCCCACCGACCGTTTCATTGAATTCGAGGAATCCGCCGATGACTACGGGCCATCCCATGGCTGTGATTCTCAGTCCTCCCGTCGAGTCCTCGTGGCTTAGCCTTAGACCGACGAGAGGTTGAAATCCGGCGGCTGTTCCCTCGGCTTCATCCAAGGCGGAGTGAAATCTTATCGGCACTATGACCGGAGCCAATGGGAAAGGGAGGATCACGACGAACGGAGAAGGCTCGTCGAAAACAGGGCTGTAAAACTTGGTGAAAATGGACTCATAGCGGCATCCCGCGAGAAGCTCCAACGCGGGCGCGACCTCAAGGGACACCAGACCTTCAACCCACCACCATTGAGTGGACACGTTCCAGGACAGGTCGCCCGGCAGTCCCACGAGTGGAAAAGCGAAAGATCGTCTGTACGACTGCCCTGCCAACCCACGTTGCGGTATCATGTACCGGCCCGACCAGATGAACCCAAGCCTTGCGTCAGACCCCGGAAAGGAAATGCTTGGTCGATATTCGCCTGAAAGGCCTAGGGCCAAGCCTGTAACCGTATACTTGTAGTCGAATCCGCTGTAGGCGTATAACTGCGGTCCCAGGAACACAGGAGGAACAATAAGCCTTGCTGAGAAAGGGTTATTCTGATCCCCACCGAAAGAGAAGTCTGTGGCAAAATACCCGGCAGACAACTTGGCAGAGATGTCGCCAGCCGAGTAGAGGCTCACCACGGAAGACAGACCAGGAAGAAACCCTTGCGACCAACTCAGAGCCGGAATTCCCGCCAGCAACCAGATTGCGACACACACAACCCCAAGTTTTTTCATACCCTTACCCCCTGCGCAGACCGCGTCCAGCGCGCAACATCGAGACACAAGCACCGGGGCAAACTGAATACTTTGGCTGTAATATTCTAATTTACCGGACTTTTTGCCGCAAGTCAAGACCAAAGCCAGAATCCACGGTCAGTTTTGGTGCCGGCGGTGTGTTGGCCCTCGGAGGGTCAGGATTTTGGACTCGTGACAGGCCAATGACCTCAAAATTGGGTCACGTGGCACGATGTCGGAAAAGGTATGTGTTTTCTCCCGATTCGGGCCCGTTTCCGAAGGAGCTATCCCCCCGGACTCGTGTCAGCTCCCCGTAAGAGCAACCTTCTCCCCCCTGTGCTCTCTTATCCCGAATCGCAAAAGCAAAGCATCCTCCTTCGTGCTTCCAAGAGCATCTCGTTCGACGGATGACCCCCTGCACGTCGCACGAAGAGCTGCCCGCTCCGCTCATAGACGCGGCCGGGCAGGTTGATCAAGCGGAAGCGCACCGCCTTCATGAGGCGCTTCACCCAGTCCCCCCCACCGCGCGGTCCGTGGCTCATTGAACGTTGAACGGCAAAATCATGATCTGGCACCACGCTGTACCAGTCCCAAACAACTGGGAAGAGAGCTTCCCCCCGCCAGATCTTCCTTCATAACGGCATGGGCGTCTTCACCCTTTCCGTACCGCTGTGGATACCGGCAGATCAAGGTTCTCCACGATTCCCGTCACCTTGAAGGTGGCCGCGGCCTGATCCATGGTCGGAAAAGGCAGACTCAGTAGTGCCTCCATGCCGGGCCAGAGGCTGCTGATCCAAGGGCTCCCGAATGCCAGGAAACGATAGACGGGCCCATCCTTCTCCCCTGCAACCCACTTCGGCACACAACAGACCTCGGCATACTCCTGGCCTGTGGCCACCAACCTGCCATTGACCCCTCTGAGCAGAGGGCACCAATCAGCCTCGGCCACCTCCCGTACCGCCTGCCTGAACGCCTCGATAACAGCCACGCCCACGGCAAACACGATGACACCGAAACGCTGTTTTTTGCCTCAGCACAATATCTGAGCAACTCCACCACGTGACCGGCAGTGCCCGATCGGAGATAGACCTTGTTCACCCCCACGGGAACCAATTCCAACGCCTGCTCGAAAGGGCGAAGCAGATCGTAATCAGCAGGAACCTTGCAGTTCCGCTATTCACTGAAGAGCATGAGCCCGTGTTCTGCCCAATAGACGTTCAACGGTTGATACGCCCAAAACTTCTTGTAACAGTATAGCGCCGCCTTCTTGAACGTCTCCACCAGCGTGGCATCCATATCCAATGTCGCCATGCTCTCAGGTCACCGCCGCTGCATCGCCGCAGAAAACACTCCCGCCAAGCGGATTAGAGCACAAAGAAGATCCGAGGGCTGAGCAGTGAATGCCCTGTGGGCCCTCCTGCGCTTGTCCTGTTCAGGTCGTTAAAGCACTCCAGATACTTGCGGACCGCTTTGGGAGAGGGAAGAGTCCGTGTTCGTTGCTTGCGCCACCGCCTCTTGAGCGCTCGCCGCTCGGACCTCGTCCGACCGTAAAACTCCACTTCCGCAGCAGCCGGCAGAACCCTTCGTCTCCTTCGAGCACCCTCACATCATCCACAGAATCTCCTCCGGCCAGATTCAGCAGCAGAAGGGCCATGATCATCTGGTCGTCGGTACACCCCTGGGTCACCCGTGCCAACCTGCACATGCTCCTCTATCAAGCCACGAAGGCCCATTACCTCGGCTAATTCCATATACAGCGGCAGCCCTGCGGCAGCCCTGCAAGCGATGTCGTCCCTCCGGGCTCTTTCTCAACGTCATACTGGAAAGGAAGAAGCCTTATGCCATAATCGCCTCACCTCGCTGATGATAGAACCTCTAAGCGAAAATCATTCTATCTCCCTGAAACCTCAGGGCCAACGAGGTTTTTCACTTTTCTTAATACGCGATCACGATTCTCGTGAAAACATTGACCGGGTTGCCAGTTGAGTTCCACCTTCGGGCTTCCCCTTGCACGGATGATGGCGTGCCGTACAATTCCACGTGTCCCGCACCTGATACGTGTTCTCGTGGCCCAAAACAGCGGCAATTTCGCTTTCCGGTTTGACAGGAGGGCCCTAGGATGAATAGACTCCATGTCATCATCGAAGCGGAGCAAACACCGGAATGGACGCGCAGAGAATCGAATTCGAATCTGTTGAGGAAGCAACTGAAGCACTCGATGCCCTTGGCTCCTCAAACAGCGAAATGATGGCCACGAGAGCGATTCATATGAACGTGCTGGTGCGAGAAGTCAAGGGATCGCACGCGCGTGTGGTCAAGGAGGCGTACAATGAGGTCGGCGCCGAGGCGGCGGTTAGTCACGAAGCCTACTATGGAGAGGAAGGCGCGGTCACCGACATGATTGTGATGGGGAGCGTGTACCAGCACCGTGAGGTCAGGAGAATCCTGGCAGACGATCCCACCGTGCGCCATCTAATCATTGCACTCGAGAGGATCGTAGAAACTGGGCCTGAAGTCAGCGGCTAAGTCCACCTGGCGGGATCAGTCAAGGGGGCTCTCGTCTTCCCGGTGACCGCTGACCCCTCCCGCGGTCAGGGAACGTTCTCATGCCTGATCTGGCCGCGGAGTGTCTTTCCGGGATATCAATAACGGAAATTACACCGTCGTCCTCACCGCGTCTTCCCCGCGGCGCGCACCTCTGTCATGTGCCCTTTCTTCATTATCAGCCTGTTGCCCTTCACCTCGATGATGCGGTCACCTTCCCTTGTGCCCTTGAGACTGGAGAGATTGAGTCCATGCTCCTTGTCATAGATCTGCAGCACCTTTTGCCGCCCGAGGATCTCCCGCATTTGGAGCGCGATCTCCACGAGAATGCCGGAATCGTCGAAGCGGTACGTCGCGTGTCGGAAGAGATCGTCCCCCCGGATCAATTCTGCAACCTCGGATCCCAGGTCATCGTAGAAAAAGTGTCCGGGACTTTTCTTAAGGACCTTAATGACGTCAGACTTGGCCATGCCGAGTTTGACACCCCGGTACGCGTCCGGCACCCCGGCCGAAGCGATCGCGCAGAGTCCTACGACAAGAATGAGACAAACGAGGAGACGTACGCAGGCAAGCGTAGAGCGTTCTACCATTACTGCCTCCCTGGATTGATCAATTCTCATATCATACTACCTTTCGACCGACAAGAAAAGCTAAAGTTTCAGTCACAAAGCAAACTTAGCTCCAGAAACGTGCTTTTTCCCGCAAGAAGTGGGCTCAACCCGCATGGACGCTTTCGAGTTCAAAGAGTCCCTCGGGAGGTCCCGGCTTGCGTCTGCATTGTGCTCGTCTGGTGCAAATTTCCCTTAGCGATATCCTGTTGATGAATGATTCGGCATCGCTCAACCTCTCACGATTTCGTACTGCTCCTGATAGAGATTCGGGTCTGGATTGAGCTGGATCCGCGTATCGAATTTTCGCTGGATCATCTCCAGCTCTTCGCTTCCTTCTTCGAGCAAGAGCTGGACCACCTCCGGGTGAGCCGTAATCTTGACGTCTACCCCGCGTTCGTCGCTGAGATCTCTCGCGAGGGCCCGGAGAATCTCGTAACAGAGAGTGGTTTGCGACTTGATGAACCCCTTCCCTTCGCAGTACGGGCATTGTTCGCAGAGGGTCCGGGTGAGGCTTTCGCGAGTCCGTTTCCGGGTCATTTGCACGAGACCGAGCTCCGAGATCTTGAGTATATTCGTCTTCTGCTTGTCTCTCTTGAGTGCCTCGTGCAACGCGTTCATGACCTTTTCTCGGTCCGCGGCCCTGTCCATGTCGATGAAATCGACGATGATAATCCCGCCGATGTTTCTCAGCCGGAGCTGGTATGCAATCTCCCTTACCGCTTCGAGGTTGGTCTTGAGTATGGTTTCCTGGAGGTTGCGCTTACCGACGTACCGGCCGGTGTTGACGTCGATGGCCACGAGGGCCTCGGTGAAGTCGATGTTGATGTAGCCGCCCGATTTCAACCACACTTTTCTTCCCAGAGCCTTGTTCAGCTCCATTTCAATACCGAAGAAATCGAATATGGGATCTTCTCTGTCGTAGTATTCGACCCAAGGCTTCAGGGAAGGCATGAACGTATCCATGAATTCAAGGATCCGGTGGTAATGCTCCTGTGAGTCCACCAGCAGTCTATCGACGTTTTCCGTAAAGAGGTCGCGCACGCCGCGCAGGCAAAGGTCAAGATCCTCGTAGATGAGGCAGGGTGCGGGGACTTTTGCCTCTTTTTCCACAATCCGCTGCCAGGTCCCGTCGAGAAATTTGAGGTCGGCTTGCAACTTTCCCGCGCTCTCCTTTTCGCTGACGGTACGTACGATGATTCCGCAGGCCGGCGGCTTGATCTCAGCGATGATGTCCCGCAGCCGCTGTCTCTCTAGCTCGTTCTCGATCCTGCGGGAGATGCCCACGTGGTCAACCGTCGGCATGAAGACAAGGTGCCTTCCCGGTATGGAGATATGGGAGGTCACCCGCGCTCCTTTGCTACCCAGCGGTTCCTTGGATATCTGGACGAGGATTTCTTCACCTTCCTCGATGAGGTCCTCAATGGGGAGCTGGAAGTGGGCCTGGTCCTCCATGGATTCTTCCGCTGCCGGGGTCTCCTCGGCAACCTCTTCGTCCTCGTCGTCGTCGACTATGAAGTTGAGGTCGTGGATATGGCGGTGGATATCTCCAACGTAAAGAAAAGCGGCTCTGGGCAGTCCGATGTCCACGAACGCGGCCTGCATTCCCGGGAGGACTTTGATCACACGCCCCTTGTAGATATTGCCGACGATCCCGCGCTCGCCCCTGCGTTCGACGTGAAACTCTACCACCTGTCCGTTCTCAATGAGAGCCAGACGGCTTTCTCTCTCCGTGATGTTCATCACGATCTCGTTGGCCATGGGAGTTTCCCTCGTCCTGGGCTAAAGATACCGCCAGGTGTGCGAACGTCTTTCGAATCCTCAGCGATCTCGCTTCTTTTCTGGTCCGCCCGAGCAGTCCGGCAGCCGCGTCAAAGGGATTGACAGAGCCCTCTCGGCCCACTCGAAGGGTTACCAAGAGACCGGAGCCTGTGAATTCAACGTCTTCGACCCACTCTTTGAGATCCAGGCGCCTGCCTTTTTCCTCTCGTCCGACGGTGATGGGAACGGACTCAGCGCGCTCAAATTCGCTTATCCGGCGCGCCATCTCCTCGGGCGTCAGCGAATCGGAAGCAGAGATCTGGTATGTAAAGGATTGGATAATACCAGAAAGAGGTCGACTATTCAACGGAATTTCCTTGATATCAAGCGCATCTATCCCGTTCGGCAGGTTCTTCTCCAGAGCCGCCAGCACCACAATCCTTTCATCAAGGAAGTCCTGCAGGTCGAAATCAAGGTACTCGCACAGGCTCTCGATGCCCACGCTCAACGGAGGAGAAAACCGCAACCGTGGATGGGGATGGAACCCGCGGGAATAGTCGAGCGAGAGACCGGCTCGACGAAAAGCCCTGTGGAAAGCCCGGATGAGATCTCGATGACCCAGAAAGCGGATCGGTCCCTCCTTCCCGTACCGCAACCGAAAACGCCTTATGGCCGGCTCACCGAACGAATCCTCACGGGAGGACTCTCGGGGGGCCTTTACGGTCAACGGTCCGCCGCTTCTCGGGTAGATCGCTTCGAAATCGCACACGCCGCACCCTTCGCACTCCCCGAATCGGCAATCCGCGGTGGTCTCTTCGGAGAGGGCCCGTTCCCATTCCCGTATCAGGTACTCGCGGCTCACCCCCGTGTCCACGAAGTCCCAGGGCAGTTCTTCGTCGACGTTGCGCTGCCTGAGGTAGTTACTCGGGTCAACCCCCGAGTCTTCAAGGGCTCGAATCCAGATATCAAAGTTCAGGTGTTCGTCCCAGCCGTCGAAGCGAGCGCCGAGACGGTAAGCCTTCTCGATAATCGCGGACAGAGCGCAGTCCCCTCTGGCAATTACACCTTCCAGAAAAGACGCGTAAGGATCGTGAAACTTAACTCGGATCCGCCCCTTTCGGAAGAATTTTCTGATGTGCGCCTGTCTGCGTCTCGTCGCGTCGATGGAGATCTGTTCCGCCCATTGGAAGGGGGTATGGCATTTCGGCACGAAGGTCGACACGGACACGGTCATCTTTTTGCCGCGGGCCCACTTGGATGCTCTCCGAATCAACCCGACCATGCCGTCCAGATCCTCCTCTGTCTCACCGGGCAGTCCGATCATGAAATAGAGCTTCAGTGTCTGCCATCCCTGGGAAAACGCGCCTGAGAAGGCTTTCTCCAGGTCTTCTTCACTGTTCCCCTTATTGATCAGCCGACGCAGGCGGTCGGTTCCCGCTTCGGGGGCAAGCGTGAAGCCTGTCTTTCGCACCCTTCGAATCTGTTCTGCCATTTCTGCGTCAAAGGTCTCCGTCCGTAGGGACGGCAGGGATACGGCCACCTGGTCCCTGCCGAATTCCTCCACCATCCGTTCGATGAGATCGATGATGCACGAGTAATCGCCGGATGACAGCGAGAGGAGCGCCACTTCTTCCCAGCCGGTGACTTCCAAGCTCTTTCCAGCCAGTTCCACAATTGAATCCGCGGCTCGCTCCCTGACGGGCCGGTAAATCATGCCGGCCTGACAAAAGCGACACCCCCTGGTGCAGCCTCGAGCAATCTCCACACCGATGCGATCGTGGACCGTCTCACAATAGGGAACAACCAGATCTTCGGGAAAACTGGCACGGTCCAGGTCCGATACTATTCTCCTTGATACTACGTCTCCCGCGCGGTGAAGTGTGGGCACGTGGACCCCCTCAAGTTCCTTCCAGCGGGCCAGCACGTCGTTCCTTGCCCTCGCCTCGCCTTTTCCCTCAAATGCCATGTCACAGAGATCCAGGATCAGCTCCTCGCCTTCTCCTATGGCCAGTGCGTCAAAAAAAGGCGCCCAGGGGGCGGGATTGAAGGCAATAGGACCGCCGGCTATCACCAGCGGATCATCCTTTCCCCTCTCTTCGGCGCGCAACGGTATTCCTCCCAGGTCGAGCATCTGCAGGACATTGGTCGCACACAATTCATACTGGAGCGAAAATCCGACAATGTCGAATTCAGACAAGGGGGTGCCCGATTCTAGAGTCACCAGGGGTTCCGAGTGCTTCCGTAGCAGAGCCTCGAGATCCGGCCACGGAGCGAATACCCGCTCAGCCCAGTATTCGGGGCGGCGGTTCACAATGCTGTATAGGATCTTCAGTCCAAGGTGAGACATTCCCACCTCGTACACGTCTGGAAAGGCCAGGGCAACCCGGAGCCCGACGGACGCGAGGTCTTTGCGGACCACGTTCACCTCGCCGCCGATGTACCTGGCCGGCTTGCGGATTCGGGACAGCAGGGCTTCAATCCTTTTACGGTCACACCCGGCAATCGGGTCGGAAGAGACCGACATGGTGGGGTCACTCACAGATTCCTAATCTCCCTTCCGCCTCTCGTTGGATACGACGGGCCATTCCTTCTAGAATATTGCCTACAGAGCGCCAGCCGTCAATGGCCTGTTGACAATGGGAGCCCGTACCGGCCTATGCGGGCTCGGCCGGAGACGGACCAGGTGAGAACGAAGGAACATTGATGTCAAAGTCATCACAGGGCTGTGGTAATATGCCTGCATGAGCCGGAGACGTATCATCGCTATCACAGCAGGGACCGTCACGACGATTGTCGCTTTCGTATTGATCATGTCGTTTCTGGTCTTCGCTGAATACCGCGAGGAAAAGGACCGGATCATTATCATCTCAATTGCTCTTGGTCCTGTTCTCATGGTAGCAGTGATGGTAGGATATTCCGTCTGGTGGGGTGTTCTCTTCCTACTCTCCCTGATCCTTCCTGAAGAAAGGCCGAAACATCCGCAGTCCAGGTCCAGCACGTAGATGTACCGGACGCGTCGAGTGAAGTACCGGTCCGTCCGCAAGGCCCGGCGTCTGGAGGAGTCGTATATGTGCCCTTTTGAAGATCATCCGCTCTATAGCATAACTCACCCTCGGAGCATCGCGTTCTGGGGCGCTTCAAGCAACCCGACGGGTATGGGAAGCGTCCAGTTGTCGTCCATTCTCGCCCTTGGCTTCGAGGGACCCATCTATCCGATTCACCCCAAAGAGAAGGTCGTCAAGGGATTGCCGGCGTACGCCCATGTCCGGGATGTACCGGGGCCGGTGGACCTGGCGGTACTGGTGCTCCCCACCCGTGTTGTGCCCGATGTTCTCCAGGAATGCGGAAAGGCTGGAATCAAACGTGCCCTCATCGTTTCCGCGGGCTTCGCGGAAATGGGAGAAGAGGGTCGAGCCCTTCAGGAGCGAATCGTGGCGATCGCCCGTGAATACGACATCTGGTTTCTCGGCCCGAACTGCATCGGAGTAACCAATCCGCATCTGAAACTGAACACCACCTTCATGCAATACGAAGCGTCGCCCGGATTCGTGGGCATGGGATCTCAGAGCGGCAGTCTGGTAACTCAGATGTTCGGGTATCTCGATGAATTCGGTCTGGGTTTCAGCCAGGCGATCAGCCTGGGCAACGAAGCCCTTCTGGACCTGACCGATTGCGTGGAATATCTCGGACAGTGCCCGAATACAAAGGTAATAGCGCTCTATATAGAGGCCATCCGCCGGGGAGCGGCGTTCGTCCGCGTGGCGCGTGAAGTCTCCCAGAAGAAGCCGATCGTCGCGTATTACATCGGAGGGTCTGACGCAGGAAGACGGGCCGCGCTCTCTCACACCGCGGCTCTCGCAGGTCCTGACAGTCTCTATGAGGGCCTATTCAAGCAGAGCGGGATCATCCGGGCCCATTCTGTGGAGGAACTCTTCGACTTCTGCGCGGTGCTCGGGAGCCTGCCTCCCCCAAAGGGAGACGGAGTGGCATTGCTGACCCATTCCGGTGGCCCGGGAGCCGCGGCAGCGGATGCCGCAGACCGAGCAGGCGTGCATCTATGCAGCTTCTCGGCGCAGACCAAGCAGAAGCTACGCTCGTACGTTCCTCCGACCGCGAGCATCGCAAATCCCATGGACCTCACGTTCAATCGCGCCCCCAACGACTACGTCGACGCGATCCCCCGGATTCTCCTTGAAGATTCTCACGTCGACAGCCTTTTCATTTACCTTGTGCTCAATTTCACCAGGGTCCGCAAATCAGCGGAAGGAATTCTCCAGGACCCGGGACAGGCCGCACCCCAGGCCAAACAGTTCATCAGGAGCCAATGCGCAGCCCTGGCGTCTGTTGCCAGCGATCTCGGCAAGCCGATCGTGGCCGGGTCTTTCTGCTCGAGATCGGAACAGTTCGTGAAGGAGCTTCAGAGAAGGGGGGTCCCGGTCCTGCCGAGCCCGGAACGGGCGGTCCGGGCACTGGGCGCGCTGAACCGCTACGGTCAATGGAGACGCCAGGTGGGAAAGCCCGCTGCACATGAAAGGACCCCATCCCTCCAGGCCGTGGCTTGGGGAAACGGTGACAGCGACAACTCCTGCGCATCTTGACACGAACCGGAGCGCAGTCTCCAGTCGAAGACGGCGCTCAATCTCGGGGCAGCCCCGGTCCCCGGGGACAGCCCCGGAGGTGCCATCCCAAGAGATCGACTTTCACCGCGTAGCGCTCGGCAAGGTTCCGGGCTTTGCCAAGGGTGACCAGGCGAACCAGTCCCAGGAAGACGACGTTCAGGGTTAGGTTGGCGGTCATAACTGCCTTGAGCAGAAGGCCGGCGCCCCGTCCGTAGTGCTTTACGAAGAAGAGATACCGGGACCGGTAGAATTCTATTCTGGCCGCAGCCCGGTAGGCTCCGGCCGTGGCTCCCTGGAGATGAACCGCCCGTGCTCGGGGCTCGTGCACGACCTTCCAGCCGGCCTTTCGCATCCTCACGGCAAGGTCGGTTTCCTCGAGGAAGAAGAAGTAGTCCTCGTCGAACCCTCCCACATCCTCGAGCGCTTCCCGCCTAACCATCATGACGGCCCCGATAAGGGATTCCACCGGCTCGGGACCAGCCAAGCGTCGATGCTTGCCTGGGAAGCGACGGGGGAAAAGACGCTTGAGCAGGCTTCGGTTGAGGGTTTCCGTTACCAGAGTGGGAACAGCCTCGTAAGACGTCTGGGGGCTACCGTCCTCGTTGACTAATTGCGGTCCGGCCATTCCGACCGAAGGATCTGCTCTCATCACGTCCATGAGTCGGGCAGCGCAGTGAGGCTCGATCATCGCGTCGGTGTTTACCAGCAGCAGCAAGGCTCCTTGGGCGCGCTCCAAGGCCCGATTGTTGGCCGCAGCAAACCCGAGGTTTCGCCCGGCCTCGATGACTTCCACGTGGGGACGGGAGCCTCGTACACGCGCAACCGAGTCATCAGTTGAACCGTTGTCCACGACGATCACTTGTGGGCACTCCGCCAGTTCCGAGCTAAAGACATGCGCGAGACACTCCATAAGCAGATCAGAGGTGTTGCGATTCACCACGATGACGGTGATACGATGGGGTATGGATTTAACCATGCGAGGTCATGCGTATTCCGAGGGTCTGTCGTGGCAGAACCCCCGAGCCGGGCGCCCTCGGTCGGACACGAACCGAGGTTCCATCTCCCGGCGTATGAGGGACTCATCCGCCGATTCGACTCATCCGTTCCTTCGACGCGTTGTTTGAACCCGACCTCCCGAGGGGCTTGGCGTCCACTGCCTGTCGAATGATGCGGGCAAGTTCTCTCTTGGAAGCTCCTGCCCTGAGGGCTGATTTGATGTCAATCTCGTGGTCCCCGAGCAGACAGGGTCGCAATGTCCCGGTTGCGGTCAGTCTCAGGCGATTGCATGTGCCGCAAAAGTGGCCGGTCACTGGGTCGATGATTCCGATCCTTCCTTTGGCGCCCTCCAGGTGGAACATCGTTGCCGGACCGTCCAGTGGTCCGCTGCTCACTCGTTTGGGCTCTCCGACCTGCCGGCGGACGATCTCCAGGGCCTTTGCCGCGCTAAAGGGGCTCGGCGAATTGGGCAGGGCTTCGTTGCCGAAGGGCATACGCTCTATGAATCGAACGTCCAACGGGTGATTGATGGTGAGACGGGCCAACTGGGGTATGTCCGGTTCGTTGACGCCCTGGAGAAGAACCACATTAATTTTGACCGGCTTGAAGCCTATCTCCAGCGCGATCCGGATCCCCTCGATCACGGAACTGAGCTTGTCCCTGCCGGTAATCCTCCGAAAGGTCTCTCTATCGAGGGAGTCTAGGCTGATGTTGATCCTTCTAAGTCCCGCCGCGCGAAGGTCGGCAGCCATGCCGCTCAGACGAGTCCCATTCGTGGTCAGTCCCACGTCCTCGATCCCCTCGAGGGCCGTAAGCCTCGACACGAAACCGACCACCCCGCGCCGAACCAGCGGCTCGCCTCCGGTGACCCTGATCTTGCGCACCCCCAGGTCTCGGGCGACGCTGACGATTGTCAGGATCTCCTCGTAACGGAGGATCTCGTAGTGACTCGTCAGCTCCACCCCTTCCGGGGGTCTGCAATAGGTACATCGCAGATTGCACAGATCGGTGATCGACACGCGCAGGTAGTCGATACATCTTCCGAAGGAATCAACCAAACGATCTTTCACGGTCCTTCCCCGATCCAGAGAAACGGCTTCCCCAAAGGGACCGCCTTGATCTCAGAGTCTCGCAATCAGATCGACAATGGATGCCGGGTTTTTCCCGAAGAGCCGAATCATCGGCACCTTGCCGATCGCGCCTCGGTCGAAGATCGCGTCAGGCACCCTGCCCAACTCCTCGATCACGTCGAGAACGCCCCAGGCAAGGGTGCTTCCCTCCTCCTGTTCAAGGTCGGGCGGGGTGCGACTTCGATCAAATTCAGCGACCGAATGGCCCAGCGAGCGAATACGGTTTACCAGCGCTTCCGAGTGAAGGATCGTCATGGCCGCGCGCTGCTCGGGGTTGTACTCCATTGCGGCGAGGACCAGATGATGTATCTGCCGGGACGCGCCGAATTTCGGCGAAGCGATTGTGGTGACGGTGTTGCCAAGCCGGATAATGCGTCCAGGAAATGAAGCAACGTCCTGAACCGACTCCGCCGATGGAATCGCGTAAGCCAGATTCGATTGCACTTCGGGAATCAACCGGCCCACATTCAAGCGTTTGAGTCGCTCCAGGGCCTTGTCCAGCTCCTCGATCACCTGGGTTCGAGCAATTTCCCGGGTAATCGAGGCGTAGTGGTTGGTGCTGCCGATACCTTTTCCTATATTTAGGGAGAAGCGCAGCGCGCGATACATATACCGCTTCGCCTCGTCAATACATTCCATCAGTGGTAGACCTTGAGCGAGAAGCGTAGCAATCGCGGACGCGAGAGTGCATCCGGTTCCATGCTTATGCCGCGTGTATACGCGTCTCGTAGAGAATTCATAGTGTCGCGACCCGTCGTGCAGCACATCCACCGGCGATTCTTCGAGGTGGCCACCCTTTACGAGCACGTACCTGGGCCCCATCTTGGTCAATTTCTTCCCGGCCTTCGTCATGTCGCTGACATCCGATATCTTCGTGCCGGTGAGGGCTTCGGCTTCGGGAATGTTGGGCGTCAGAATGTACGTTATTGGGAACAGCTCATCCACGAGCGCCTCTCTCCCGGAATCATCGAGTAGAACCGTCGCTCCCTTGGAGAGAAAGACCGGATCAACCACAAGCTTCTCGATCTCGTATTTTCGTATCTTTTCCGCGACCTTCCTGACTATCCGACTGTCAACCAGTGCACCCGTCTTGACGCTGTCCGCACCGATGTCACTCAGTACGGATTCCAGCTGGAGTGCGACAAAGTCCGGATCCACCGGTTCGACCGCCTGAATCCCCAATGTGTTCTGTGCAGTGATCGCGGTGACCACGCTCATACCGTAGCCGCCGAGAGAGAGAATTGTCTTGAGATCCGCCTGAATGCCTGCGCCGCCTCCAGAATCGGAGGCGGCTATGGTCAATACCTTGTGCATCTTCGTTAGCTCCGAACTCGTCCCCTTGACTCTATATAATTAGCACACGCAGGCCCACAAAAGAAGCCCCCTCGCGCAATCTCGCACCATTTCGTTGTGGAGCAAATTGATTGGGGACGCCCATTTTGAGAGAAGTGACTCCCCTGACCTCACCCAAGAAATCGGAGGGCACGAGTCAATGAGGTTGGCGGCAGCGGAGAGAATTCGGCACCAGAGTGGGGGGTACGCGGTTGTCAACCATGGAACCTTCGGTAGGGCGGGCCGGAGACGGCGAGGTCTGAACTCGGAGATCCGTTTCGCCGTCGGAGGAGAAGCCGGAGATGGGGCAATTCCGCGGCCTCACGCCCCGGAGTAATGGCTGGGGTAGCGCAGGTAGATCTTTCGTTCGGCGTCCCATTTCAGGGTCATGGACGGTCGGGGTTCAGGATCATCGGTCCAGTCGGGTTGTGCAGTCGCATGATTGAACCATCCGGAGTCAGGTTCACCTTTCACGGTTGGCACTTTTGGGTGTGTAGCTTCTATAAGGGATTCCGCGCTTTCTTCCTCGTCGAGGATTTCGAACCATGGCAAGGCCGCCGACCGTCTGGGACTGGACCGGGTATCTTTGGCCACTGCTTCGGTCGTTTCCTCCTCGTCGATGCCTGAAGCCGGCCCTCCACCGCCGGGCATCGAGTCACGAAGCCGCGGCTCCGGTTGGGGTTCTTCGGATGAGTCACCCGTCAGTACTGCGGCGGCTCCGAACTCATCCTGGTCGGTTGCCTCCTCGATGGTACCTTCAAGCTGATCGACCGGTCCCAGCATCTCGTCGTCCTCTTCCTCGGTCAATTCCACCGAGGATTCCACTTCTTCAAGAAGCTCCTGCCGGGATCGGGATCCCAACGATTCCGCGAGAGACTGTTCCGCAGGTTCCCCGATGCGTGCCTCGGCGGCAAGGAGTTCTTGGGGATCTTGCGCCACCTGATTCTCATATTTCCCCGACTGTTCCCGCCGAGATTGACGAATTCCGGCAAAGGCCAGGCACACGAGCGTCAGATGAAGAGCGAGGGCCATCGGCACGAAGAGGGGTGAGCGAAAGAGTGAAGCGCCAGACCTTACTTTCAGGAGCCATCCGGGAGTGGCCAAACGCGCCTGAGCGGAAACGGCCCCCAGTAGACTGTACCGAGACGTACGTACATCAGCCTTGATCGACCACGATCCTGTGCGAGGCCCCCTCCGACGTGGGAACATGACTGGCGCCGGGCCCCAGGTGATATTCTCGGAGGTTCGCGCGAGTTGGGCTGTGAGATCAGCGTTTCTCAGGAGTGATCCCAGCGCCCGTCTGATCGGGTCTCTCGAAAACTCAGCCCGAATGAACCAGGGCTTCCCCAATTCTCCAATGCGTTTCCATACGATGCTGTATCTGTTCCCCTTGGGATCATCCAGGAAGGCCCAACCGCTCTCCCTCCCTCCTGAATCGAGCTGGAGCAATCGGTTTATGTTCACATGGGAAGGCAACCCCGCTGCAGAAACCGGCAATTCCCCTGCCATGGCCACGACCGCGCCCGATTGGTCTATGACATCAACGCGGATGAAGTCCGGGAAGTGCCGCCACATGAATCCAAGAAGCTTGTCCAATTCAGCAGATTCCCTGAAATTCGTAAGTTGGAGGTCACGGGTCGTCACATCCAGGGCCACGCTCCTCGCCCAGACGATCCCGTCGACTTCGCGGACAAGCCCGTTGGCCTCCTCTACAACGATTTTCTTCTGCAAAGGAGCAGTCACGCCGAAATATCCGATAAGTCCTCCGACTGCCACCGGTAGCCACGCCAGAGTTAAGACCGCGATGACGGCCTGCCTTATGCACAGTCCTGAGAAAAACTGCCGAACCCTCCGCAGAGGATCTTCCCGAGACTTTGTGACAGGAGCTTCCGGGGCACCGTTTCGCACATCACGCCGGATGTCGGTCGACCGCATCGGGCACGCATCCGATGCCTCGGCCATTTCGCAAGTCTCTATCGACTGATCGTTCATGGCTGCCTATCTTCTCTGGAACGCCGTGTCCGGTTCTGGTGTTGACATCGCTTGACACAGCCCCATATTATATGGGGAAGTTGAATGTAACAAATCCCATACCCAAGGAGGAAATCGTGAAAAGGTACACTGTTCCGCGTGTTGCCCATTGTTCCGAGGGCTGCATACGCAGGTCCTGAGCAGGACGTAAAAAGGCTCGCCGAGTAAGGAAGGGAACTGCCTGTCCGGAGGAGGAAGGGGTTCCCTTTATTCATTTTGGGTACCGGGTTCCCATGGCCGGTGAGCCGGACCGCGGGCGAGCGTGCCATGCCTCCGCAGTGAGTGTTTACCATATTAAGAAGATCTAATCAACCAATAATTCAGATAGTTGACCAAACTTTTTAATGTATTTTCTAGTATTCGACGGTTTCCCGAGCGTTACCTTGGGACATCATGCCCCTGGAACGCATAGGTGGGGTTCTTTGGCCTGGACGGTGGGATGCGGTTGCGTTATGTTGACACCGGCAACGGGAGGGGACCGGTTGGGATCTACTTTTTGGGAGGTAACCTGTGGTCCTAGGACCCCTCCGCGAAAGTCGAGCGACCCCTGAGGGGAATGAGATCACCTGCGGACGGTCACTGAAAAGACAAGGAGCCGTGCGGGCCGGGATTGTCGCGTGCACTACCTGCTGAGGAGGGCTGATAGTGACAGAGAGTCTTATCCGGAGCATCGAACCAGTTCCGATTCTCGTCGCGGGCGATGTCATGGTCGACGAGTACGTTCTGGGAGATGTGGAAAGGATTTCGCCGGAATCACCTGTTCCAGTGCTCGTGGTTAAGCATCGACTGAGGCGACTCGGTGGAGCGGGCAACGTCGTCAAGAATCTCGTGTCATTCGGCGGAGGGGTGGCCCTCTTTGCGGCCGTGGGCAAGGACAGCGCGGGTAGGTGGTTCAAGAAGCACTGCGAAGACATGGCCGTGGAGAGCTTCTGGCTGAAAGAGCATTCGGCTCGTCCAACCACGATCAAGACCCGAGTAGTGGCTAGGAATCAGCAGATCGTTCGGATCGACGAAGAGCAGGTGGATGGTATCTCCCGGGAGATGGAAGATGCGGTCATCGAGGATTTGAGGTCGGTGGTCCCCCAGGTAAAGGCCGTGGTGATCTCTGACTACGGGAAGGGTTTCCTGACCCGGCGTCTGCTCGACGCGCTGATCAGTTCCGCCCGGGCGAACCGGCTCCCGGTGCTGGTCGATCCCAAGGGCATGGACTTTACGCGGTATCGCGGCGCCACGTACATAACCCCGAATCTGAGGGAGACCTCTCTTGCGTCGGGGGTTGAAATTCGGGACCACAACTCCCTTATTGATGCCGGTCGCGTCCTTTTGGACCAGGCGGAGGCTGAAGCTCTCATTGTCACTCGCGGCAAGGAGGGTGCCACGCTGGTATCCCGGTCTGAGGCCAAAGACTTCCCGGTCAAGCAGGTGGAGATCATTGACGTAACCGGAGCCGGCGATACGGTCATCGCGGCTCTGGCAATGTGCGTGGCAAACGGCATGTCGCTGGAGCATTCGGTGGTCATGGCAAATCTTGCCGCCTCGCTCGTGGTCTCCCGCTTCGGCGCGGCCACGGTAACGCTCCAGGAGATGATGGACGCGCTCACGGATCAGACCCCCGACAGCAAGGTCGTTGCCCTCCACGATATCGCCAGGATCATCCGCGGCCACCGACTCAGAGGAGAAAGGATCGTGTTCACCAACGGGTGCTTCGATCTTTTCCACACCGGCCATCTGGGTACCCTGCGCCAGGCTGCCCAGTTCGGCGACATCCTCGTTGTGGGAGTGAATTCGGACCGTTCAGTCGTCCGTATCAAAGGAGCGGAGAGGCCGATCGTCCAGGAAGCGGATCGAGTGGAATTGATCTCCGCACTGAGCTTTGTCGATTACGTGGTCGTGTTCGATGAAGATACGCCCCTCCGTCTCATCGAAGAGGTTCGGCCGGACGTCCTCGTCAAAGGTCAGGACTGGCAAGACAAGGAAGTGGTGGGAGAGGATATCGTCAGGGGGCGAGGAGGAGAAGTTCGCTTCGTACGGCAGATTCCGGGTGTGTCCACCACCGAACTCATTGCACGGATACGAAGCGCGAACCACACGTAGGAGCCAAGTCATCGGGCGCGGGCTTCGTCAGGAAATACTCCTGGCTTATAGCGCCTTGGGAACCCAAATCGTACCAGAAGTTCCTATCGGGGTTACCGTCGGTCTCGAGCGCCGCGCCGCTGTCGGGGGCGTCGTCTTTGCTGCCGGTCTCTCTGTCTCTGCGGTCGCGGCCTCCTCTTAATATCCTCAACCGCGACGCCCAGCGGTCCCCCGGGAACCACGGTCGTGGAGATTTCGTCATTGTTCAGGACACTGAGCGTGACTTCGTCGGTTCGCGCGTAGTCGTTGACGAGCCTTTTGAAACTTCGGACCTTGAAACCGGTCTCCCCAGCGTACTCTATGATGATGTCACCGGGGACGACCCCTGCCCTGTCTGCGACGCCACCTTTCTTCACTTCCACAACTTTGACCCCTGGCGAAGTATCCAACTCTTGGAGGCGTTCAAGGATGATTCGTGCGCTCGCGCCGTCGCCGACCTTTCTGAATTCAGCCAGAGCCTTCGTGAAGAGTTCTTTGCTCTTGTAACGCCTATTCCGCTCGGCATAGATTCCCGCGAGGGTCGCTCTGACGCGGGCCATCCACATCAAATCCCGTCGTTTTTCGTAGACCCTCAGGGCCTCCTCCAAATCCTTTGTGGCCTCCTGCCACTGCTGCTCCTGAGCGGCAAACATCGCCTGGCGAAAGAGCCGGAGCCCTTCCTCCTCGCTCGGGGGAAAATGCGATTTCTTTGCTTCGTCGCCGCCGCGTCGCGAACCGTGGCGCTGGGAAGCGACCATCGGTCTTTCTGACTCAGGAGCCTCCAATACGACCCGGAATCCGAGGTTGAAGAAGTTCATTTCCTCGCCGGAAAAGCCCCTGAACGCGCAACGACAGTCCGCGGGGCTGGCAAAGAAATTCCCTCCCTTATTGACCCGAGAGTTTCCCGTTTCCGTCCCTTTAGGATCCTCCAAGGGGGAGCTTTCATAGTAATTTCTACCGTAGCCGTCCTGGACCCATTCCATGACGTTTCCTGCCATATCATAGAGACCGTAACCGTTCGGAGGATAGCTCCCTACAGGCGCGACGTATTCGTACCCATCGTTGACCGTGGTCAGGCTTTCGGGGAGTTTCGGGTTACCGTCACCGAAATTCGTGTCGTTGTCCCCGGGGAGCCGTTCTCCCCAGGGGAACCGCGCCCATATCCGTCCGCCGCGGCAGGCCCTCTCCCACTCCGCTTCCGTGGGCAGCCGGTAGGTGCGTTTTTCTTTTCGGCTCAGCCACTTACAGAAGGCGTTCGCGTCATTCCAGGAGACGAAAACCACCGGCTGATCATCGTAAATTTTCCAGGGGACGGAATTCCAGGCCCAACGTTTATTCGGGACCCAGCGCCCCTGCGTCTTACTGAAGACCATGCCGCCGTCTCCCTTTTCGCCGTCAGTCTTATACTTGGTTTCCTTGACGAATTGCCGAAACTGGCCGACCGTTACCTCTGTCGCGCCGATGTAGTACGGCCTGGTGATCCGCACCGGATGCAAGGGCAGCTCATCTTGGAACCACTGCTTATGCCCTTCCCGCCAAATTTTCCTGAAGGTGAGGCGGAGCCAGTCCATCTCGGCCTTGAGGCTCCCCATCATGTACTCGCCTGCAGGTATTCGTACCAGCCGCATCCCGATCGAATTGGTGATCACCTTCCGCTCCGGCGGGTTCTCCAGAAGCAGACTCAGCCCGCGCAACGGCTTGAGCCACCGGGAGCACTCCCGGACGTCTCGATCTCCGGAATCGCACTCGCGCATCGCGCGAAGGATAACGAACCGCGCCTTTTCCACGTCTCCCTTTGTAACCAGGTCTCCTGCACTCCGCACCGTCTCTTCCAGACTCGGAAGACTCGATCGCTTCGTCCCGCTACCCTCGGCGTCGCGCGCCGCTGTGATATTCTCAGCCCGTTCCTCATTGGTGGACTCAGTTGCGTCGGGTCCCTTAGCACTTCCCCGGGGTGAAGATACCGGTTCAGCAACTGCAGTCGGGGGGTTGGCAGCTTTTTCAGTGGAGCCTTGTGTCCTGCCAACACCGGTTGTGAGGCAGAGAAGCATCCCTGAAAGGAGCGCGACAAGGAGGAACGCTCTCAGTCCTGCAGATGACGACCTGCAGGTATCTACTTGATTCCACGCAACTTTAAGACTTGTGTAGGAATTGGATCCGTAATCGTCGATCTGCTTGCTGCCACTTCTCATGTGAAAAATTCCTTGACAAAGGTCCATTTTCGGAGAATCCTAGCAGACGTGCCGGCCGAGTCAAGGAGATTGGCTCCCCCCGCAACAGCCCTAAAAAAAAGGGAAATCGCGGTCCGGCGAACAAAAAACGTTGACAACTGCCCATAATCGTGGTAGCTGGTGTATATCGCGATCAAAAATTTTCCGAGGGAGTTACCGTTCTCGTTCGAGGACTAACGACATTGGATTTTGATTCCATGAGGAGGTATCTGTTTCAATGAAAAGAATTGCAATGATTCTTGCAGTGGTCGGTATGGTTATGTTGTTCGCGTCTTATGGGTTCGCATTTTACGCATGGGCGCCGTATGCTGCATGGGCAGGTGCGTCCAGCAGCAGCAGCTCAAGCGGATACTGGCCTGCGAGCAGCTCGTCCAGCGGCTATTGGCCTGCGAGCAGCTCGTCCAGCGGCTATGCGTACTGCTGTGTCCCGGCGTCGAGCAGCAGCTCAAGCGGATGGGCCTATTGCATTCCGGCATCAGGCAGCAGCTCCAGCAGTGGCTACTATTGGCCGGCAAGCGGCTCCAGCAGCGGCTGGGGTTACTGGGGGGCAAGCAGCTCCTCCAGCGGCTGGCGCTAGGATCTGAAGAGACATCTTCTGGGCATTGTGCCCGGTAGTAGTTGAGAATACGGGGCGACTGACCTTCGTGGTGGGTCGCCTTGTCTCTTTTCCAGGGTTCATTTCCCCGATGATAATTTCGAACAACGCGCGAATCACTCTCTGCATTGCTGGACTCTGTGCGCTTTGCCTCGTCCTCGTCTCCTGCGGCTCCGGTCCCCGCTTGACCAATGAACGGGACAAGGCGCGAACGCTCGCAGGGACGTGGGTGTTGCAGTCCCGGGTGGTCGACGGCAAGGAAACCCCGGCAACAGAACGCCAAATGAAAATCGTGGTCGGAGACCAAGGCACCTTTCTCTTTCAGTACAGAGGAGACGATAAGCAGAAATGGATAAACGCCGGCGAGGGCGGAGTCTCGTATATTCCGCCAAGCCTAAAATTCTTTTGGGATACCGGCCAGACGCAAACGTTGCTCGTCGTGAAGGAGCAGTCCGACCGCATAAGGTTGCATCACGGTCAGAATCTCGCCCCCCTCAAAGATCAGGAACCTGACGAAATTTTCGTCCGTGAGAAAGCGGCGGGGAAGGGCCCTACGCGGAGAGCCTCCTGACACAGGTTCGCGAACAAACAAGTGACACACGATCTTGACTCGAGGGGACTTTCACATGTCCCCCGGGACGCGTAGTTGTGCCTGTGAATGCATGGAGGTTCATGTTCGCTCAGTGCCGAGCCATGTTGATCAATCCGCCGGCCAGGAGCACCGCCCTTTCCCGATCGGTGATATCCACACGTACTCGCATCGGGCGCTCTCCAACCTCGATATCGAATTCGGTCTTTCCCGCCTCCAGGGCTTGTCGAACACCTTTCAGGCTCACTGTGTCTCCCTGGGACACTGAATCGTAGTCCTGCGCGTTGACAAACGTCATCGGAACGATTCCGAAGTTGATCAGGTTCGATTTATGGATCCTGGCGAAACTCTTGGCGATTTTTGCTCGTATCCCAAGATATCGCGGAGCTATGGCCGCGTGCTCCCGCGACGATCCCTGGCCGTAGTTCTCCGAGCCAATGACGACGCCGTTGACAGCGTCCCTGGTCCGTTTGGGGAACGTGGGATCGACATTGGAGAAGACGAACTCGCTGATCGCCTCGATGTTGCTTCGGAGCGGCAGAATCTTGCTGCCAGCAGGCATGATGTGATCGGTGGTGATGTTGTCGCCTACCTTGAGTATAACCGTCGCCTCCAGGTCGTCTTCCAGGCCGCCGAGACTGGGGAAGGGCTTAATGTTGGGCCCCATCAGGATCTTAACGTGCGAGGAGTCATCCGGCGGGAATATTAGATTCTCGTCGTTCACCCGGTACCTCTTGGGCTCCTCTACTGAGGGGTAATCTCCCAGTTCCCGGGGGTCCGTTATTTTGCCGAAGACCGCGGCGGCAGCCGCCGTTTCCGGCGAACAGAGATAGACCTGGTCTCCTTGGGTGCCGCTTCGACCGGAGAAGTTCCTCGGGAAGGTCCTCAATGAAACCGTTCCGGTACCGGGCGCTTGACCCATGCCGATGCACCCGAGACACCCTGATTGATGAATGCGCGCTCCAGCCAGGATGAGATTTGCCACTCCGCCGGCGTCGTTAACATTCAGGAGCACCTGACTGCTGCCCGGATTGATCTCGAAGCTCACGTCACTATGGCAGTGCCTGCCTTCGACCGCCTTGGCAGTGATCATGAGATCCCTGAACGACGAATTCACCGATGAGCCGACGATCGCTTGTGCCACCTCGATCCCTGCCACTTCCGAAACCTTCTTCACATTATCGGGCGAGCTGGGGCAGGCTATCATCGGCTCGAGGGTATCGAGGTCAACCTCGATGATTTCGCAGTATTCGGCGTCCGAATCGGCGAGAATCTCAGTCCACGCGTTCCGCCTTCCCTGGCTCTCGAGGAATTCCCGGGTCCGCTGGTCGGACGGGAAGATGCTCGAGGTCAGTCCCATCTCGGTCCCCATGTTTCCGATAGTTCCCCTGTCCGTGGCGGAGAGGTTCTCCACCCCTGGGCCGAAGTACTCGAAGATCTTTCCGAGGCCGCCTTTGACGCTCACCCTGCGGAGCAGTTCCAACACCACGTCCTTGGCCGATACCCAAGGCTGAAGCGCGCCAGTGAGCCTGACACCAACGATCCCGGGCATTCTCAGGTGGAACGGCTGCCCTGCCATAGCCATTGCCACATCGAGCCCACCGGCTCCGATAGCCAGCATGGAGCTGCCGCCATTGGTCGGTGTATGGCTGTCCGATCCCAGGAGAGTCTTGCCGGGCACACTGAAGCGTTCCAAGTGAACCTGATGAGAGATCCCGTTACCCGGTCTTGAGTACACGACCCCATGTTTGGCAGCCGCGCTTCGCAGAAAACGATGGTCGTCGGCGTTCTTGAAATCGGTCTGCAGGAGGTTGTGGTCCACGTAAACCACCGCTAATTCCGCCTTGGACCGCGGTACGCCGATCGCCATGAATTCGAGCATGACCATCGTGCCGGTGGCGTCCTGGATCAGACAGTGATCGACCTTAAGCGCAATCTCAGAACCCGGTTCCATCTTTCCCTTGACTAGGTGGGCTTCGATGATCTTCTCGGCTACAGTCATTCCCATGGCCCATGTCCTCCTGAGAGCCCGAACAACCTGTTTTCAGTCATTTTTCCGACGAGCCGTCACATCCGGAGCAGGGGCGCCCACTGTTCGACAGTTCGTTGAATCATGGGAGCGGCGTCCCCCTTGACAATGCGATTGTGGCACGGAAGGAGAATGTCGATTCCCAGCTCCGCTATGCTGGCCAGAGAACGCAACAAAGCAGCCGGATCCGCTGAATCCAGATCGTACCTGCCGATTGCACCGTCCGCGTAGATTGTGTCTCCTGAAAGGAGGAGTCTACTCTTTTTGTTTAGCAGCCCGATGCCTCCGACTGAGTGACCCGGCAAATGGATTACGTTGAACGGGATTCCCCCGAGATCGAGGGTCTCACCTCCCTCGAGTTTCCTGTGCACCACTGTCTTGAAGTAATCCGAGGGCAAATTGAACTGCGCCTTGAGCATTGACTCGAACATACTATTCCCATAGACGATGCGCTGCTCGCCCCGTTCCAATGGAAGAGCCTCGTCCTTGTGCGCCCACACCTCAACATGCGGCATGGCTTCGAGGAGTTCCGGCAGGCATCCTATATGATCCAGGTGGGTGTGGGTCAGGATGATCCGCTTCACCCGGTTCGGTGAAACGCCGCACTTGTCCAGCTCCTGCAGCTTGTACGAGCCCCTGTCCATAAGCCCGCAGTCCACAAGCGTGAATTCCTGAGATTCCGGTTTGCCGATAACGTACATGTGGGAATCCGGGAGAAAACTGTCTTTTCCCGGTATCCACCAGACACCTTCGATAACTTGTTCCGTCAATCCGTCACTCCTCACGGCAAATTATCGCCCACATGGGCTCTCACCCGGGCAAGAGATTACGTCCTGGCGCGGCCACCCGGTGTGTTTTCGTCTTCGCTCCTCCGCCGGCGCCCGCAAGAAGGTCAATGCGTTAGCCGTTCTCCCGGACCTACCGATCTACCGCTTCGTTCCCCTCTTCACCGAAAATCCAGTCCCAATCGCCTTCGGGGAGCAGGTTCTCCTTAATCTGTTTGGTGTATTCCTTCATAATGATCCAGTCGCCTTTTCCGTAAGCAATGAGTTCAGGATTGCCCGGATCACTCATGGAGAAAACGTTCCCCTTTGCCACAAAGAACCTCGGTGCCCGGGGGTTGCCGCGAGTTCCAAGGGGACGCCCAATGAAGAGCAGGCTCTCGTGCATGTGTATCGGCCTGAGCAGCGTCACCGTCATCTTCGCGGACAGTCCGGCGGACCTCGTCTCCATAAAGCCGCCCCACGCGGTGTTCTCATCAAATATGGACATGAGAACCGTTGGATGCAACTCGTCTTTCCCCATGAGGAACAGCCTGGCCCGGTCGAGGTCCTCGGGAGACGCTCCCCACTCAGCAGTCACCGTGCTCCTGTCCTCGCCGGTGTGCACTCGAAACCGTCTCTCTAACCCGGGCACGGTGCGGTGATGACCGCAAACGAAACAATTTCGGTAATAGGGCAATCGCCGGAATTCGTCGGTGGGCTGGCGCATCGCCGAAACGGAACCATCCGGGACCAACGCGGGACTGATCTCCGCCCGGAGATAGGGTGTTTCCGCGCCCCTCTTCGTGATTTGCGTGCGAATCCGCGGTTCGTCGGGATCAGAGCCCCTTTCGACCGTGAAGGTCGCGGCGTCACCGATCCGCACACCTGTCCCCCCGAAACGGAACTGCATGTGCACCGGATATGTGAAAGTATTCGAGTTGCGCCACGCATCCACACACAGTCCCATGGCGAGACCGCCATGCGGTATCCCGATGAAGCCCTCATGGTGGTTCTCGAAGAGGACCTCCATGTCTACCCTGGAGTCGCTTCCGTGGAGAAGTTTCGCCGATATGAACGGGTCGTCACCGCTCAGAAAGGACTCCGAATTGTCTTTCACAAGCATTGTCTTGTGTCACTCCGTGCCATACCGTAAGTGATCCACCAGCGAACATAGGATCTCCCAGGTCGCTCACCCTCTCCCGCCTGGAGGGGAATGGTGGCAGGGTCACCTAGCCTAACAAAGAACCTCTCCACTTCTCCGTCCGAGAGCGAGTTGTGCCGAGGGAGATTCCTATTCCCTTGATGCGCACTCGTACACGAACTCTCGTCCTACCGGTCGACGTAGAGGCTGACCGCCTCGCCACCGCCAAGACAGAGCGTGGCCATACCGGTTTTTTTGTCACGGTGCTTCATCGCGTAAATGAGCGTCGTGAGAACTCGCGCGCCGCTGGCTCCAATGGGGTGTCCCAGCGAGACCGCCCCTCCGTTGACGTTGCACTTGTCGGGATCCAGGCCCAGTTCACGCATCACCGCAATCGTGGATCCGGAAAACGCCTCGTTCACCTCCATGAGATCAATGGAGAGGGGATCCACGCCCTCCTTTGCGGCAACCTTGGGTATGGAGAGAATAGGAGCGACGAGCACATACTTCATGTCCAGTCCCGAGCAACCCTGGGAGCCGACCCGCACCATAATGGGGATACCCCTGCTCTTGGCCACCTCCTCGGCCATGACGCAGAGGGCGCTCGCGCCGTCAGAGATTATCGAGGAATTCCCAGCGGTTGCGTAACCGTCCTTTTGAAAGGCGGGCCGCATTTTGCTGAGAGTCTCGTACGTTGTCTCTCTGGGGCACTCGTCGGTATCAAAGACAAGAGGATCACCCTTGCGTTGCGGAACAGTGACGGGAAAGATCTCCTCTTTGAAACGGCCTTCGCGTATCGACTCCATTGATCTCGCGTAACTCAGCGCAGCATAGCGATCTTGATCTTCGCGGGAAATATGGTACTTCTCGCTACAGAGGTCGTTGCTAATCCCCATGTGGAAGTCATTGACTATGTCCCACAGTCCGTCATGAACCATTGAGTCGACGAGGGTTCCGTTACCCATACGGTATCCTGTTCTCGCCTTGTCCAGGTAGTAGGGAGCAGCGCTCATGTTCTCCATACCCCCGGCTATGATGATATCAGCGTCTCCATTCTGGATCGCCTGAGCCGCGAGCATAACCGTTTTGAGCCCGCTTCCGCAGACTTTGTTGACAGTTATGGCGCCCACGTCCCAGGGGATTCCAGCCTGAACGGCAGCCTGACGGGCTGGATTCTGCCCGTACCCATGCGGGAGGACCTGACCCATCATCACCTCATCCAGGTCGCCCTTTTCGATTCCGGCACGTTTAACAGCCTCCCCGATGACCATGGCGCCAAGGTTGGTGGCGCCTATTCCGCTCAGCGTACCGTTGAAATTCCCCACCGGAGTGCGGCAGGCACTGACAATAACGGCTTCTCTTTTCGCGCTCATCCAGTCTCCTTTCTCAAGAAAGAGTTGACCGGGGAGACCCTTTTTCACAAAAAGCCTCCCCGGGCCCCTCCCCCAAAAACTGTCAACGGTCGCGGCCGCACGCCGATCCCCGTCGCCTAAGTCTTGTGATCGTCCTCCCAACCTCTCGCTTCTCGCCGGTGAGCCCACCGAGCCGGTACCAAAGACATTCACCGGCGAGGAGTTTTTTGATTCCGCTCCTGTTTAAGTGAAGCATGCAGTGCTGAACCGTTTCCCTCGAAACGGGAGAGATCAGGAGGTTGCCCTTACTCAGAGGTACTTTTTGACAAGTATCTCCGCAATCTGAACGGCATTGAGGGCCGCTCCCTTGAGTATGTTGTCCGAAACTATCCAGAGATTCAGTCCGTTCGGGATAGACTCGTCCTCGCGAATTCGGCCCACGTACGTCTCGTACTCGCCTCCGGCCATAGCGGTGAGCGGATAGGCGTTGTTCGACGGGTCGTCAATGACCTTAATGCCGGGGAAACTTGCAAGCAGTTCCCTCGCCCTTTGTGCGGTGATCTTCCTCTCCGTTTCCACGTTCACGGACTCGGAATGCCCGAAGAATGAGGGGACTCTCACGGCAGTCGCGGTCACCTTGACCGAGGGATCGAGGATCTTTCCCATCTCCCAGACCATTTTCATCTCTTCCTTGGAATAGTCGTTGTCGAGGAAGACATCGATGTGTGGCAGACACTCAAACGCGATCCTGTGTGGATATACACTGCAGTTCATCCTCTTGAACGGACTCAGTGCACTCCGTAGCTCGTCCAGCGGATCCTCTTTGGTCCATTTGACCGCATCAGCGATCTTCCGTGATTGGTCAAGCATCTCCTGAAGTGCGTCTTTTCCCGTTCCGGATACGGCCTGATAGGTGGAGACCACAATCCGTTTGATCTTCCCCGCATCATGAAGCGGTTTGAGCGCCTGGACCATCTGTATGGTCGAGCAATTGGGATTGGCGATGATGTTCCTGGTGGTGTATCCGGCCACCGCTTCGGGATTGACCTCGGGAACCACGAGCGGGATGTCCGGTTCCATCCTGAAATGGGCGGTATTGTCTATGACGATGCAGCCCGCCTCAGCCGCAATGGGAGCGAACTCCGCGCTGATGGAACCCCCTGCGGAAAACAGACCGATCTCCACATCGCGGAAGGAGGACTCAGTCAACTCCCTGACCGTAACGTCCTTCCCCCTGAACTTCAGGGTTCGGCCGGCTGAACGACCCGAGGCCAACGGCACGATTTCCCGCACGGGGAACGATCGGTCCTCCAGGACGCTGAGCATCATGTTTCCCACGGCCCCGGTCGCCCCCACTACCGCGACCTTGTATCCGCCCTCTTTCATGGTAAGCCAGTCCTCCTCAATCGTTCGTGTTCACCGTACGACTATATTCCCTTGATTCGGTACGTGATCCCGTCCTCCGGATCATCCGAGTCCAGATCTATTTCGGCCACCCCATTGCTCATGAGTCTCCGGATGATCTTCTCGGCCTTTTTCAAAGAGATGTCCATCTCCAGAGCCAGCCTGGGAACCGTCAGTCGATTCCCGTATTTCATCGCGACGAGGATGGCCTCGTTGGTATCTCTGAGGCGAGGACCCTGCAGAAGAAGACCACTTCCCACGAGAACCAGTGCCGCGCCGACCCACATGGCCGCAGGCCCGATCAGAGGGATAGGAAAGAACGAACAGGAATCAAGGACCGTCACGATGCCTAGAACGACAAGTATCTGACCCCATCTCCTCTTACCGGCCCTCTTGTCGCTTTCCTTCCGGACACGCTGCACGATCTCTTCGCCGGTGGACGTCAGTCCCTGGGTTTCACCTCGCGAAAGCTCAAGGGTATCTTCTTCCCGCGACCGCTCCCGTCCGGAACGGTCTTGCTCTTTGGTGGTGCGGGAAGGCCGCAACTCTTCCATGGTGTTCCCTCGACCTTTCACCGAAGGTCTCTACGGCACCGGGCATACTCGCTTTACCGTGGACTTCGCACGAACTCTCACTTGCCCCCTGGAGGGGTCTTGCCGCCCCTCGCGGTTTCGTCCGGCTTTGCCCTACCCTTGCCGTCGGTGTCCACGTTCTCGACAGGCACACGCTTGAGCGAGAAATCGCCGGTTGAGTGATCTTTCTTGAATATCCAGATCCTGCCTGTGTCGGTATCGATCATGAACGTGGCAGTCTTGATGCGCGGCGAGACGAATACCTGGAATCTGCCCGTGGCCGTTGTGCTGACGCCCGCCTCCGTCGGCTTTGGGAGATTCTGGGCATTAAGCGGCCATTGCGCCTCGGCCGCTCCGGTCAGACAGATTGCGAGCAAGACCGTGGCAACGAGTGGAAGGCTGAATCTCATTGGCATTCCCCGCAGCAAGTTCATTGGACTATATCAGTCTCAGAAAAAAGCGTCAAACCCAACAATCCATCATTCACCCTCCCATAGCAAAGCGCTTTCCAACAGACCAGCAGGGTTGCCAGAGGAGCCGCGCCCGACTGCTCCCCGCCCTCGGAGAAGAGGAGCCGACCCTGACGCGGACCCACCTGCCCGGTCGTCAACCGATATGCGATGCCCTTGACAAGCCTGACGCTGCAAGGTTATCACTAGCGACGGCTCACTTGCCGAGAGCGGCCCCTCGCTCGTGCGCGTGCCGCTTTCCCCAGACTCGTTTTCAGAAGGAGTATTCATTGCCTATCTCTTCCGCGTCGACGCCGAATCGCCCACAGCGATCCAACCGCCTGCTCATACTCCTCTTCGGACTTTCCGTCACGCTCCTTCCGGCCCATCTTCAGGCTTTCACGGCAAAGGAAATTCTCAACCGAGTCGTAGAGGAAGGCATCGGTAGAAGTGCTCGGGTGGCGGTTACGATCACTACGTTCAAGGGGAGGAAGAAAATCGCGGACAAGTCTTTCTGGTTCGTGCAACAAAACGAGGGAAAAACGAGCACAATGCTACTGGACTTCGAGAAGCCCCCAGAATCAAAAGGCCTCCGCTTTCTCTTCATCGTCAACCCGGAGAGAGAACCGGAAGCCTACATGTACCTGCCGGCCACCGGAAAGACCCTCCCTTTAGCCGCAGACGATCCTTCCGCGGACATCGGCGGCACCGGGCTCACCATGGACGACTTTTTGGCCTTTGCCCCTCGCCCGGGACAGAAAGAGACAATGGCAGGTCAAGAGAAAGTCGACGGCCGTGAATGCTACGTAATTCGCGTGGACATGCCCAAGGACGAGGGAAAACGTCTGCTCTGGATCTCCAAGAAGGGTTACCTCTTACTCAAGTCCGAGCAGTTCGATGCAAAAGGAAAACTGCAAAGGAGTCTGCGCGTGGTGAAGTTCTTCAAGACCAAGAAGGGCAAGGAGTTCCCGAGAGAGGAGGAAGTCCTCGTCCCCCGTAAGGGACTGCGGATACGGGTGAGGCAGGACAGCGCCGTATTGAACGTCCATATTCCGGAAGGACGTCTCGACCCGGAGAAATTCGGAAAGTTCACGCGAGAGAAGTGAACGGAATACCCATGCGGGAAGCCCTCTTTGTGGTGCGAGCGTTGATCGTATGATTTTCTCCTCCTCCTCTCTCTTGGGCCGTCCTGCTTCCACAGGGACAGGATCGGAGTCTTTGTGGGACAAGCGTTCCTGCACGCTTTTCTCCTTCCGTCAGTAAGAGCGGCAAGGCGCAAACCAGCGGGAAAAGCGGCATGCTACACCGTATTCTAATCTTTCAGAGCATGTCGAGAGTATTTGCCAATATGCGCGGGACCGTGTTTCATAGGGTGATTATAGGGTATGAGCATTACCCTGTTAGCTTTGGGGGTAGGTCCTTACCCGAACCATTTGCACCTCAAGGCCTGCTATACCCACCTAAATATCCCTTACTTTTTGACCTTGTGATTTTCGGTGAATTGTGCCATCCTTAACCCCTGCCAAGGGGGCCTTCGCACCCTCTGCGATTCAGCAACAGGTTTCGAAATTCGCCCTTTCTCTCTCGCTTGTCCACTGGGTTGGAAGAGGGCAAAGCTGGATTGGTACGACCGCCTGATTCCCATTACCGTACTATCCTCTTTCGACCCGCCGGCGAGAACGCTCCGTGGAGGCCGGAACCCGTCCACTGACTTGTGGTCTCGTGGGAGTCCCCGAATTCACCGTGCTCGATCAGGGGAGGATCGCATGGATTGGCCAGAGCGCTCGAGCAGTCTCCCGTTGGACTCGTACATCTCCTGCTTTCTCGCTTTCCCAGAGGCAGGGAAGGACAATCGGAGCGCTCATTCGCGGTCGATTCGGGGAGCGCGTGTCAGACAAGGATTGCCAGGTCGCAAATCCACGCCATTCTCGTTCCTCGCTTGGTATCCGATCTCGAGCTTTTCCGCGCGGATCATCCCGCGTCGGGCCAGATTTCGTCGTTCGGGCGCCATACCGGCACTGCCGCGCTGGCTTGTAACCGCGGCCCGCTCGAAGCGGCGCGCAGAGGGGTTCCCTGACCGCTGAGGGCATTTAAATCGATGAACATCCGGGGAATCAAACCAAACCAAACCAGCTACCGGGTGGACCCGCGGCCGACCACGGCGTTTGGGAATCTTCTCGGAGAGACTGTCCTGAGCATACCTCAGGTAGGAGCCACTTTTGCTCTTCCGGAACCGCAGACAATTTCAAGGCCTGATTCACAACCCCTCTTCGGCCCCCGGATTGGTTCGCCTTCTCGCTGCGGGGCTTTCTTGCCGTGCGGATCTCATCCGTCGGACGAAGTAGAACTCCCTTTAAGACGGCCGTCGTGCTGGAAGAGGATCGCTCGACAGCTCAGATTGATCGATACCGGTTTCCCTCACGCCCGGCCAATGGCTGGGAATCGGCCTCCCCCATCGAAACGAGATGGCAACAGGCGGATCGACCCAGGACTTTCCGCAAAGGACGACCAGTCAGCGCAGTCACTCCCGGAAAATACGAGTCTGATGTCTCGGATTGCGTACCTGACGGGCAAGTACTCCGAAGCTTTCTTCAACCTTGTACAGCGCCTCTTTTCGAAAGCCGAGTCGGACTGTGAGACCGCAAGATTACTGCTTTGGGATGAAATTCTCAGAGATTTCGAGGCCCGCTTCCGTGACGAAAGTTTTCTGCAAAGGGAATCCAAGGACGAAAGACCCCTCGACAAATCGACTCTCGACCTGGACGAGGATGCCGCATTGACCGTCAAGGGGACACAGCCCCTTGCGCAGACGGAAGGACCCGAACCCTCACGTCCACATGCATTGACCGAACCAAGAGAGGCCCCTCAAGCCGAACCCTCGGCCGGTGCTATTGCTGAGTTGGAAGCATGGCCGACCGGGGGCGAAGGCCCGGCCGAAACGGAACCATGGTTTCAGTGGATTTCCGGGGTGCCAGACCCCACCACAGGAATGATACTCCGGGCAGAGGAGGGTTTCCAGTTCGTTGGCGAAGCCCTGGCCGCGTCTCTCTATACCCTGGAGACTCTTGCGGACCTGGATCCGGTTGAGGTCATGGGACCGGCGGTCCACGTTGTCACGCATCCTGGAGCATGTGGACCCACGGGAGAGCCTCCGGTAATGACACCCGCCGCGTCGCCTCGGCACGAGATCGAGTGGGTTTCCGCGCGCTCGTGCCAGGCTTTTTACTCGGCAGCGCAGCCGGCTGTGAAGGAGAGCCAGAATCGACCGAGAACAAACCGCGGCGATGCCGCACCATTTGCTTTCATCACGTCTCTCCAGGACGTGCGCCACGATGCGGGGGCGGCTTTCGTTGCACGGGGAGAGGCCCCCTCAGTAGGTAACCTCGCCAGGGCATTGGCCGCTATATTGGGTGACAGTGAGTACGATCGGGTCATCGGCCAGGCGATCGCAACCTTGATCGAGCGGGGCAACTGTCAGGCGTTCCGACGGCTGGCGAGGCTCTGCGAATCCCCCGGGTTACAAGCTGAGACCTTTGGGGAACCGCCGGACCCTCACGACGGTCTGGCAGGCAAACGCAAGCGTACGAACACGTACCGCAAGATATGGGAACGTTAGCATGGAAGAGAATGGCCTGACGATCCTACTCGCCCGGGAAGAAAGATGGTTGTACACCATAAGGACCCGCTTGGTGACGGCGGCCCGGATGTACCTGACAACGTACAACCGATGACCTACGAGAGTCACATTCGCCACCACAGGGAGGACTTCAGACGTTGGGGCGCGCGGGGTCGGCTGAATCGGAAAAGTGAGCAGGAACTTCATGGCCGTGAACTCAACCGGCAATCATGACGGCATGCTGCCGATAGACAAATTGCGGGAGTCGAAGGGGGATGACCGGGGAGAGCTTCTCGCCCTTGTGAAGAAGGCCGAAGACTTCCTGGAATCTCGTTCATGGTGCAGGCGGGTACTCAAAGGGCGGCTCGACATCGAATGGGGCAAGATCCTCGGGGTGTTCTACTTTATCATTGAACCCGAATCACCCGATCAACCGGAGTCCACCTGGGTCGTCGTTGGCGACTTGCCGCCGGGGTGTGTCCCCGCGGAAGGCAATCCGAACAGGGCCTGCGCACTTGAGACACATGCTGCGCGATTGCAGGACTGGGTTGACAGCGTGTTCCTCGAGCAACCGGTCGACGGCTCGATGGAGGTCAATGTACCTCCGCAGGCGCAATGGGCCATGCAGCTCCAGTCGCGGCTTCGTATCATCAGAGGCGCGCTGAAAAAGGAATATTCGAGGGAATTGGCTCAATGCCCCCGACGAAGGCCCCCTCGGTTTGCTCCCCGAATCAGCGGCGTGCGCAAACGAGTTCTCACACGACTCGAGAGACGATCGATCGAGACCAACCCCTTTGCTCACGAGATCAGGATCCTCGCTTTGCGCTCTCCGGAAGAAGTGGCAAAGAAGATCATCGTGCGTTCCGTACTTGGGGCTCTGGCGGAAGACAGAGACGACCTCACAGAATTGAAGGGGTGGTTTGCGCGGCAAGGATTGTCGGATGGTATGGACGGAACGGAGGCGGATCTGCTCTCCAGGAGTCCGGCCAACCTTTCCGACAGGGAGAGAAGAGACCTGTCCTGGAACGGCGAGTTCGTCCGTCCTCTGCTGTGGGCCGGAGGCATGCTCCGATATCTCGCATTTCCGTCATCGCAGGGTTCACTGAGGAGGCTGTTGAAGCTCATTCCCCCGGAAGTGCCAACCAGGTCGTTCATCGAATCCTTTCGGCTTCGTCACAAGGATGAGATCCTGTACCAGACCGATCTGCACTACTGTCTTGCCTGGACCGTGGTCAATTCAGGAGAAAGCCTCGACGAGCTGATAGGAGATCGAGCAGACCCGGGCGTCGTTGTGGAACGAAACAGGGCATTCCAGTGGCTTACCGCAGGATCTCGGTGGGAAAGGCCGGAGATCCTGCAACCGTAGGGCTCGTTGAACTCTTCCGTGACAGGCTCGCACCGATATGGAGACAATAACGCGGGAGAACGATCGTGACGGCTATGCGTTTAGTGCTGATTCTGCTGGTCGCCTTGAGTTTTAATGCCTACGGTGACCCCACTCGTAAGTTCGGTTTTTCTGTTCGCCCCCATGACATCTCAAGGGAGGGACGGAATAAGCGTTGCTTGGCCGATCCCTTTGAGTCCGGGCTCAATGTCGTCCTGGTAAGCGACAAGGGTACCTGTGGAGCGAGAATCGCAGGCCCGTGCAACTACGAGGAACTCCATTACGGAACGCGCAAAGGCTCCCGATTGGCTGTAGGCGACGAGTGCTGGCGCCGCGGATTTACCATCGCAGTTGTCGGTGTGGGCCAAACGGCTGTTCGTCTGGCTCGACCACGGGAGGACACCTCCCGCTTACCCAGAGACGTGGAATCGAGAGCGCGACGGGTTCTTCAAAAATCCCTGGATTGGGCCTACCAAGCATCTTCTTGTCCAGGGTCTCCTCCCGCGTTACTCGCTTCCCCACCCAGTGTGCTCAGCGTTGGGCGGGTCAAACTCCTTACATTCACGTATCCCGGAATTTATCCTGAACTCCCGCCGCGTCACGATCCGGTACTGGTCACGGGGAATCATGCCTTTCCATTGGCGGGGACGATCGCGCATTTGTTCTTCTCCGTTAACGGCAGACTTCACCTTGCCTACCGCGATTCAGGTGTTCCTTTCCCTGCCTCTGTTCCGTACATAAGCATCTGGGATCTCTCAGGCGGAACTCCCACCGTTGTTTATAACGAACGGGCTCGTTTATCGCGTCGTTGAGATTCTGCTGTAGTTTCCGGCCTCTAGCCCTTCATGAGGGGAGCGGAAGCTCGGGCCGGGCTTGTGGTCTTCTTCAAATTCTGCGACATCGCATGGGTGCCACTGCCGGATACCGGGGCAGATCTCCGGTGGCGGGTTGCCACTGGTGGGCAAGCCACCAGTGCTCTAGGGCTACTTGTTGAAACGCGAATCGGTATAACAGAGTATCGCGGCTTTCCGATCCATCTGCCATTATCCTGCTCGGAGGGGAGGAAGGAGGGTCAAGGACGCCTGCCCCATGAGCACAATACCCCTCTTCCGTAGGGCGAGAAGGGCGGGGAGAGAGGAATCCTGCGCGTTTGAAAACGCATCGGTATGAGACACTGCCGGACAAGCCGGCAGTGGCACCCAACAATCGATCGGTCATTATTTTTGTCAACCGCTATAAGCCTACTTTTCACCCCTTTTCCGTGCAGGGCGCGGCAGAAACGACAATGCCCCACCCCCTTGCGGTTGAGCTGGGATGGGGCATCGCTTTACTCGATTTTCCGGTTCCCCGGGATCTGGCGAACCGGCGTCGCCCGCGCCGGAAATCAGCCGTGCATTGAATTCGACCGGAGTTTCCTGCAGCGCCCGTTCAGCGCCTCCTCCTTCTCGTGGGAGCGGAGGCGCCCGGAGGCGGAGTATCGACCCATGCCCACTCCTTGTCCGAGTATCGCTCTTTGGTGTTGTAGATATCGCCGACCGCTTTGACCCCGAAGGTGAACATGTGCTTCTCATTATAGGGGAAATTGCGGAGCGGGAGCTTCAGGTAGAGGTTGGCCTCGCGGTTGCGGTACCGCAGTTCCGGATGTTGATTGTCATACCTGGGAAGCTCTTCTCCCCAGGAACGAATGAGTATCCGCCTGGGATCGATATGGTACATCTTTACCAGCGCACTACGCACATTTCGCGCTCGAGCCATACCCAGCCGATAGTTTGCAGGGGCGGTTCCGAAGAAATCGGTGTGCCCGTCTACCTGGAGCACGTACTGGGGAATGGCGTGAAGGAAATTCGCTACCGCCTCAAGCTTGATCGCCTCTGAGGGGAGCAGATCCGCGCTCTTGTAATGAAAGAATATCTCAGGATAGGGAAACATGACCTCACGTACGAGGATATCCCATGAGAAGTCTTTCATCTTTTCGCACGTGCGGACTTCCTCCCATGCACGAGCGTACCCCCCGGTGAGCTTACAGGTCTCGTACAGATTCCGCCAGCCCCCCTCCCAGTCACCGAAGAAGACCCCGTAGATGCACACCTTGTCTCCGTACTTGTCTTTCAACGCGGTGGCGGTCTTCTGAGGACACTCGCCCTGGGAGCCGCCGTCGGTGAAGACGACGATTGCCGTTCGTCCGGCGAGTTTTCCGATCAGTTGCCCGGCAAGCTGCAGACCCTCTTGAAATCCCGCGGTCCTCCACGGATAGTTCCGTTGACGGTGAAGCAAGGTGTAGACCGGCTCGTATTTCATCCGATTCCACGGCCCGACCGGTCCGATGAGCTGTGGAGCCTCATCGTCACCAAAGGTGATCAGACCGGAATTCAGATCGTACTGCCAGCGTGGCACGTGAGGCATGACTCGATTGAAGAATTGAAAGGCACGCGTTGCTATGAAGAGGCGGGTCGTATCAAAGTTTTGCGGATGTCCGGCCATCATCGAGTCGGAGACGTCGAAGAGGAATATCACGTTGTGGAACCTGGGAATAAAGTCGTGATCCTTGTGCTTCTTGATATCTGGGAGAGCAAGAGAGGGCGCCAGCATTAACAGCGCGACCAGAATCGCGGCCGGGAAACGGGTTTTCATGGACGATCCTCCGTTGAGACGAGCACTTACAGGACGGTGAAAGTGCCTAAAGTCCCATATATACAGCTCTATGTTAAAGTAATTTCTTAATAATGTCAAGGGGAATGTGGTCGCGCGGGGGTAAGCGGTGCAGCTATTCGTCGGCCTCCACGGTCCAACGGAAGGATTCCTGGATATCTCGGGGCGAGGTCTCGGCGGGAAAGCCCCCCTTGAACAGCTCCTCCAGGCTGGTTATGACCCGGTCCCCCGAGGATCCTTGAGCGATAATGAGGATGTCCCGTCCGTCCTCCCGGGCGAACTCCTGGATATATTGGAGGCACGCGCCGCACGGAAGAAGCGGTGCGTGGAGATCCGACACGACGGCTACCGCGAGGAAACTTCGCTCGCCATGGATAAGCGCATGGTTGATCGCGTTGCGTTCCGCGCAGGCCCCTAACACGGGGATGAGGGACTCGGTATTGCATCCCTCGAAGATCTTGCCGCTCTTGGTCAGGACCGCAGCCCCGACACGGAAACGGCTCAACGGGACCGACGCATTTTGTTTCACCGTCGAAGCCACCGCAAAGAGCTTTTCAACGTCCCACCTGTCGCGAATCGGACCATCGGATGCTGGGGGGGAAGTCGGATCCATGGAAGCTGGGATATCACTCCCTACCCAGCCGGTCAAGCGTCTCAATGAAGCGTCTGCAATGCCTTGTGGTTGTGCCGAAGTGCCACCGAACATACCATCGCCCTCGGGGTTCGCCGGGACAAACCCACTTCTTGGCGGGACATTCCTTGAGCCTTGTTCAGACGGAGGCGTTCTTCCGTTGGGTGGCGACAGCTCGAGTGGCGGGAGTTCCCGGCTTTCTTCTCACAATGCCGAAGCGGAGGTCTCGAAAGCGGATTCGGTCCTCTTGCGAGACACGAGAACCAATCCTGACCATGAAGAAATTCTCTTCCCGCAGACCCACATTCGGCTCGTTGGTGTAGCACTCCTCGAACCCGTATCTTTTGAGCAGCCCGAGCATCATCTTCCGGTACTGAGCCATGGTCAAGCCGCTCCCGTCAAGGTCCCAGTGCCACGAGAATCCGTACATGTAGGCGATCTTGTCTTCGAAGAAGTCGTCCTGCATGAGGAGGCGAAATATCTTTCCCGCGATGCCCATGCCTCGGTAGTTTCGGCTGACTTCCAGCGCGCCCATCTCGTACATCAATTCCCCGAGCTTGCTCCAACGGTCGTCCGATCCGGGATACCAGCACGCGCCGTATCCGACGACACGTTCCCCGTCAATCAGCGCTAGTGCCACTCGTCCGCCCTTTTTCCGAGCGATTTTCTCGAATGCGGTCAGCTTGCCGATTATGGACGCGTAGTGGGCAAAGCGGCCAAGACCCGAGTCCAGCTCCAGGTGCTCGAAGAGTTCGGGTGGGCAACGCGGTATGACGGAGAGGGACCCCTTCTCGGTCGATTCCACGTACGTTGTGCTCGCCAGGCTTTGAAGAATCTTTTCACGCGAATGCAGAGTCAAAAGTCGCTCCATTGAGCGTGCAGGTTTTTCACCATGATGATGAGGTCGCGATAATCTCCTCTGGGGTCTTTCACATAGTCCTTCAGAACGGCCTGTTCGTAGAAGTCGAGTTTGTGCGCGGCGCCTATGGCAGCCTCTTCGACTCCGGCGACGAATTCGGCGACAAGCTTCTCCAGGCCCATGTCCATGGCAAGCTTGATAATGTCGAGGAGCATCCAGGTCCCGACCCGTTGGTGACGGTGTGCCGGATCGACCACAATTCTCAGATGGGCCACGTGTCGCATACAGGCCGCAGGCCTCCGGTGGAGCCTTAGATTGGCGAGGACGGTTCCATCATCGGCGTTGACCGCGACCATGGGCAAAACCCGACTGTAATCCAGGGCATCGATCCATTCCTTCAGGACCGCGGGTTCGCCCATGTCGCCTCTGAGAAACCAGCGCTCGTGCTCGGGAATTCGTGCAAAGAATCCCCTCAGCGCCTGTTCGTCTTCCTTGACAACCGGCCTGATGAGTATCGGCGTGCCGTCTTTGGCCACCACTTCTTTGGGATAATCTTCAAGCATATGCTGCTCCTTCCGGCAGGAAACGCTACTCGTTACCAATTTCTTAGCAGACTCTAGCCAGGGGGACAATCAGCGGAATAGGTCGCAGCGAACATATGGGACAGGTTTGCTTCCGCGAGGTCTGACACTTCAAATCCATTGAAAAGGCCGCGATCTTGGTCTAAGGATGGTTTGTCATAAAGGAAATTGTCAGAATGGAGCGGTGAAACATGGACAAGAAAGAAAAGGACGTGCTCAACGCGATGAAGAAGGCCGGGAAACCGGTCAGGCCGGGTGATGTGGCCAAATCTCTGGAATTGGAATCCAAGGAGGTCTCAAAGATTATCGGTTCTTTGAAAAAACAGGGACTCGTCGTATCGCCGAAGAGGTGCTATTACGCGCCGTCCGAGAGCTAGGAGCAAAGGGGCGGTGACAGGGCTCCTTTCAAGAAAATGCCCGTAGGCCCTTTCGTACCACCTTACCGGACCGTGCCAATGAAGCCCGGAGAGATATGGTTCTCCTGCGGCCCGGATATCTCGTGCCGGCTCCACGTGTGGATAGGCACAGATGTGTGTCGCGCGGGAGCTGTTAGTCCTCACCCGAGCCCTATCTCCCAAAACGGGGCAGGAGGAAGCCTGCTTGCCCCGCCCCCTTCGAGAGAAGGTGGGGATGACAGAGAAGCTTGGCCGCTTGAAAGCCACGGCATCAGGATCTCTGCGACCCGTGCAGGCTCCCCTGCTCTGAGGACCCAGCGCCGACGAGGGACCTTGTCCGGCCGCGAGCGGACAACCGGTTCCCGTCCTGGCAAGTTAAAGTCTCAGCTTCAGTCTTTGAACATCATTGCACAAAAATGCGTGAGCCGGCGTGATTGACAGAGGGGGACTGATAGGCTAATAACGTGGGAGCAGCACCTGGGAGACCTGGACGGCGCGGTCAGTCCGAAGATCCATGGCGCTGCCATGGGGCCTTCGGAGGATTGACTCTACCAGACAGTCCCGTGAGTTGACCCGCCCCCGTGGATGCTTCCGGCCGAACTATCTCAATGCAGATGGCGGGGATCGCCTGCGGCAATCCTGATCTTCTGGGACCATCGACCCAAGATTCGAGCGGCCCATACGAGCCATGATTCTCAAGTGTTCCTATTGCAGCGGCAAGATGAGGGTAGACGACGAACGCATTCCCGTGGGCAGAGCTGTGAAGGTCCGCTGTCCTCACTGCAAGGGGATCGGGCTTACCGCGCGCAAGGCTCCCACAGGGCCCACTGCCTCGCTCAAGAGCGCAGCGCCTGCCAAACGGGAATCTGCGCCGGCCACCTCCCCTCCAAGACCGACCGAGAAGATCGATCCGCGCAACGAGTCACTGAATTCCCTGTCCCCTGGCTTGTCCCCTGAACGGGAGGCGTTTGACGAGTTCCGTTTTCCTTCCGAACAGGTGGTTCTGCCGGCGGAAGAGAAGGCGAGGGGGACAGGAATCCGTATCATCGGGTGGATCGTTGCTTCGTTGGCGGTAATCTTGGCCTTCGCGCTCATTGTCAACCTCGTGCTTACCGGACCGCCGCGGTGACAGAGGTCCCGTGAATCAGAGCGAGACAGGCGCCTTCCCGGCTGGTTGACGTGTGTGCGGCTCCGGGCGCTGTTGTGCGGGGTGGTGTTGATCGCGAGGGGAGAGGGTTGTGATCGTTAGCCGAGCCGATCAGGAACGCAAGGAGAGGGCTTTCCTGGCTCCGTACGCCCTCCTGTCCCAGGACACCAAGGGGAGAGCTTATCCCGAAGAAGAATGCCCGTACAGAACCGCTTTCCAGCGGGACCGGGACAGAATCATTCACTCCAAGGCGTTTCGGCGTCTCGAGTACAAGACGCAGGTTTTTGCATATTACGAAGGCGACCACTATCGGACGCGCCTGACCCACACGCTGGAAGTGGCTCAAATTGCCAGAAGTATCAGCCAGTACCTCGGCGCCAACGAAGATCTGACCAACGCGATCGCGCTCGCCCACGACCTTGGCCACACTCCTTTCGGTCACGCGGGTGAACGTTCGCTTCAGGGCATCATGAAGGAGCACGGCGGGTTCGAGCACAACAGCCAGTCCCTGCGTGTTGTGGAGACCCTCGAGGCTCGATATCCCGATTTTCCCGGCCTCAACCTCTGCTATGAGACCCGATCAGGAATCATTCGACATTCCACCGTGTACGATCATGCGCCGGAACAGGTGGTGAAGGAATTCCTCAACCTCCCCCAGCCCTCCCTTGAGACCCAAATCGTGAACTACGCCGACGAGATAGCCTATAGTTGCCACGACATCGAAGACGGGCTCAGGTCGGGGTACTTCGACGAGACGGATTTGGCGGAACTCGATCTCTGGAACGAAGTCACCGAGAGGATCCGAACCCGTTATCCCAAACTCGACAGAGATACGTTCCGATATCAAAGCACCCGCAAGCTTATCGACACGTTCATACGAGACGTTCTCAACGCTACGGAAACGTTCCTCGCCGATCGCTCGTTCTCGTCATCGGAGGAGATTATGGGCACGAGCGAGCCTGCGGTGCGGTTCACGCCACGGATGACCGAGTGGAAGAAGAAACTCAACAAATTCCTCCACTCCCGCTTCTATACGCATCACAAGATACTGCGAATGCAATACAAGGCAAATCGCCTGCTGAGCGACCTTTTCCACGAATATGTGAAGCGGCCCTCACAGCTTCCGCCCGGCGTCCAAAAGCGAATTGCCCGGAACGAAGATCCTCTTGAGCGCACCGTATGTGATTACATTGCCGGCATGACCGACCGGTTCGCCCTGGACGAGCACCGAAAGCTATTCCTGCCTTATGAGTACTAGGCTTGTCACGCTTGTGGAAATCAGTCCACGGCAGCCAGAGGTCGCCAGGGGGGACCCTTGCTGGAAAGAGGGCCTTGCCAAATTAGCTGTTCGAAGGCGAAATCGTATGAATCAGGGTCCTGGAGAATCTGTCCTATCAATTTGGCGCGCCAGTTTTTCGGCCTTTTCGTAGTCTTCCGGGGTATTCAGGTTAATCGCGAACCTGAGATTCGGGTCTATCCGGATCAGCTCCTCTTCCGGCACTTCGAGCATGTCTATCTTGGCGAAGAGGTGGATTATCTTGAGGTCATCCGCTTCGAGAAGCGCTTCGATGTGCGGAATGCAGCGTTTCGAGTAAAAGGCATGGAGCGGTTCGAGCATACCGTCTATGCTCGGGATGACGACATCACGCCCGGCAACCAGTCCAATCATGCGTCTTATGAGCGCCTCATTAAGAAAGGGCATGTCACAGGCCACAAGGAATCCCCCCTGCTCTGCGGACATATGCAGGCCAGTGAGCAAGCCGCCCAGGGATCCTCGGCCCGGAATGATGTCGGGATACGTAGGAAGCCCAAGGAAACGAAACGGTTTTGGGCTGTTCGTGACCACGATGACGTCGCGGAACACTCGTGCCAAGACGCCCACGATCCGTTCAATGACTGTTCTCCCACCGATCTTCAGGAGCGCTTTGTTCACACCGCCCATTCGACGAGACGCGCCACCCGCCAGGATGATGCCCGTAATGGAGGAGAGATTCCCCGCCCCGTCCTCCTGGAAACGCTTAACCATATGGCGCACCATGATATGAATTCGCGATTGTTCGCGTGACCAACCGTCGTCCTATGAGGACGCGCATTTGTCCTCATGGGTCCGATGGACCCCAAGTCCGTTTTGCATATGGCACTGCTGAGAAATTCCGACGGACTGGCAGGCCGGGAGGCCTGCCTCGCGAGACAAGGTCTCCCAGCAATTGGAGATTCGTTTCGGAAACCTCTGTTGCAGCCCTCGGGCGCCACTGAACCACAGGGTCTGTGCTTTTTGTAGTGCTGTCCAACCCACCGGTTTTCAGGAAACCTTTGCGCGCGGCGGTCGGCCCCTTCTCCTGCTGGATGTTTAGGGCTCAGTACTATCTGGCCGGCTGAGCCTCACCAATCCGCTGACAAAATCCGGAATCCGCTCCTTTACTTTGGGCTGCTTCCCTTCTCCTCGGATTTTTGTTCCTTGGAGCTCAAGTCCACTTCTGCAGACCGGTCCAGAGCTTTCTTTCTCAGTCGGTCAAAGTCCTTGCAGAGATTGGTCAGGCGCTTGGTGTAGATGTTGAGATCCGTGTCGTACCTGGCGAACCTGTCCACGCAAGAACGCTTGCGCACGAACCGATCGAGGGAGTTGGCTACCAGCTCTCGGAGGGCCTTGAGTTGCTGATACACGATAAGCTGCTGGGAGATGTTCTCGTCCATGGATCTCAGCGTGGGAAAGAGGCTCTTGTCGCAGATTTTCATCAAGCGGAGTGAAAGCTGGTTGTAGTTGCGCAGGGCTTGCCGAATAGCGGAGATCTTCTCATTGATGTCCGCGAGCACGTTGGCGAGCTTCCTGTATTCGGGCATTGCCGTTACCGGGATATCGAAGACTTTGAACTCCAGCTTCTCCACCCAGTCAGATTCGTTGAATCCCAGGTAACCGCTCGTTGTCACTCGGTAGAGCGAGTCCGGGTTGAGGTCTCTGTCTCGGACCAGCTCGTCCAGCACGATCTTCTTGGCATCTCGGGTTTTGAGGGTGAGTTCGTAGACTCCATCCCTTATCTTCCCGGTTTCAGTCTCCTGGGCCGTAACGATGGCTGGGGATCCGACGCTTGTGATAAGGGTGCACAGAAAGATGGAAAGGGCAAACCTCCGAATCATAATCCTATCTCCTTCCGGCCGGATAAATCATTTCATTGCAGGCCCGGGTAAAGCCCGGACAAATCACAAGTTCCCTGATTCTCTATCCCTATAGTATCGGGCGAAATCGCTGTTCGGAAGTCGGGCAAGGCCGGTCCTGACCACCTGATCAGCGGTGAGGTTGTCTTTGTTCTTTTCAGCAAGCCTCACTGCCGTCCAGCAGAGCGACTCGAGACTTCGCTTAAGTCTCTGACTGCACGGAAGTTCCTCAACCACCTTATCGAGCCTGGTGATTGCATTGAGCCAGTCATCCTTTTCCGATTTCCAGCTTCTCTTCTCTTCAGCGTCGATCGCAGCGAGTTCCGCGTTAATTCTACGGATGGCTTCCTGGACCCGTGTTGCGGCTGCGGAAGCCTTCCCGGATACACGCTCCTCAATTTGCAGATTCAAGAGATTCTCGCTCAGTTGCCTGAAGAACTCGTTTCTCCGCCGCTGCCTATCCATCATCGAGTTCATGGCCGGCCCAACGTCAACACTGGCCAGCAAGTCCAGCGCTTGCTCCTCCCGATCGATGAATTCGTCGACACGCGGAGCCATTGCCTTGGCATTTCTGAGCAGTGCCAGTCCCGTCTCGATAAAATATTTGGCTTTAGCCTTCCGGAGCCTTTGATTGATTATCCCTATTTCCAGCTCCTCTTTTCTTCTTTCCGCTTTGAACTTCTCTTTGGTTCTCTGGCTCAGGCTTTCCAGCTTGTTGGGCTCACGGCGATACCTGTCCTGTATGGCGCTCAGTCGGCTTGCCAGCTCTCTCCTGTTTCGGAGGATCGCCTCTTGCAGCGATTTCTTGTACTCCGTCTCATCCTTGAACTCATCCTCGATCCGTGCCAGGTTGTGGTCGTTGGTACTGAGGAATTGGTAGGCCGTCAGTCGGGTCGGGTCCAGGGAGCCCAACATGCGGGAACCGGCCCCCGTCTGCACTCCATGATCTTTGCTAAGTTGGGTGAGAAGCCTGAATTGATCCCACCAAAGCACATCGAATCCTTTCTCCTGAGGCAAACCCAGACGTGCCTCTGCTGAAAGCTCCACTGGGATTTTTCTCAGGCCGTCGTCGACGGTGGCGAAGAAATGGCCCGGGAGGAGAGATCCGTCAACCTTGAGCCCCGCTTCTCTGGCGATCAGCGTGTAGAGAATGGACGCGTTCAGACTAACATATCTCTTCTTTTTGAGGAGGGAGTCGGCGAGCACCCCTCTCCTGCGATCGTACGTTTTCAGGACATTTTTCTTTAGCCACGAGTAAAGCGCTTTGGCCTTTGCCTTGTCGCCGTGCTCTTTGGATATGGCCTTGAGCGCCTCCTTCCTTATCCGGTCAAGCTCGGCCCTCACTGGCTTGTAAAGACCCGGATCGGTGAGAGAAGCCTTTACGAAGGCCTCGTACAGATCCTTGTACCGGCGTGTGGGCACCGTTTCACGTTTGCAACTGTTGAATCGAAAAAGGGGCAAGCTGTAATGACTCGCTGCATTGGGAATTTTCCCCGCGGCCTGGGAGTAGTCTGCCATAAGATAGAAATCTGGATACTGGCGCACAAAGATCGACCACGGTTTGCCTGTTCCCGAGGGAACTGTGATGAATTTCTCCGGCGTCAGTCCTCCCCGCGTGGCGGCAAGGTATCGTCTCTCGGTCAAGTAAGGATCCATCCCATAGTGTTCAAGTCCCCTCGAATAGGTCTTCGCGGCTTCCGTGAAGTTCCCGCTGTCCTCGTAACGCTGGCCGAGGAGGCAGAACGCTTCATAGGAATACGGGTTCGCCGCAACGGCCATTTTCGCGGCCTCGTCCCCTTTCGCCACGTAACCGGAGCTGTAGTAGAGCTGGGCCAAAGCCAAAAACGCCTCAGCGCGCAGGGGCTGAAGCACGGCGGCTTTCATCAGTAGCTGCGCTGCGTTAAGCCTACGGAGACCCTGGTCGCCGCCACCCAGCTCCTCACTTTCCAATTGACCGAGCACCACCAACGCCGGATAATTGTCCGGGTACTGCTTGAGTAGTTCCCTCAGCTTCTCCTGTGCCAGTGTTGGTCTGCCGGAATCGACAGCCTGGATCGCTTCGTCAAAAAGCGCTCCACTTTTCACCTCGGCCAGGAGGAAACACGGTGAACTCACCGTCACCACCAGCGCGAGACCCACAAGGATCGAGATCCGGGACACCCTCATCTTTTTACCTCATTTATTAGAATGGGTTAGGAATAATTATATAATAAAAATAGGTAATTTGTCAATAGGCCCTCATCACTTCCCATTTGAAACATCTCTTTTTTCCGACATCCGGCGGCTGGATATGATCCTTGGGGGGCGTTACTGTCTCTGAGAGCTTGCCGGAGACTCGGGCTCCCTCCCCCCTCTGTCTGTCATGAGATCAGAACGCATCCGAGCTTTCTTCTCAGACGAACAATGTGACCTTCTGACACCGGTGCGCTGTGAAGCAGATCACTAGGACTGCGCTACTTGAGTTCCTCCTGCGTCCCATCCATCCCCCTTGTGCAGGCAGCGCGGACTTTATCTTGCCCCTCCTCCTGGACGAAGTTTCCGAGAGAATCTCCGCCTGTGAACGCGCACGGCTATAAGTGGAGCGCTGCTTCCCTGGCCAAGGGCGATTCTCTTGCCTAGCGCCCCGAATTGAGTTGCAAAGATCGGCTCTCCCCCTTAGAATGGATGTATCACGAGAGGTTGGAGCAGCGCAGTGCACGATCACACCATATTGGCGAGCGACGACAGTTTTGGGTCCGTATCGGTCTGCCCTGGTGGTGTTGTCCACGTGAATCTCCAGCACGTAACCCTCAAGTTGCTACCGTCGGATTTCATCAAGTTCTCCGACCTCATTGCGAGAGCCAACATCAATTTCGGCAAGCGTTGCAGGCTTGGGGACGGAAAACCCCACCTTCAACTCGTTTCCAAAGATCCGCAAGATAACCCACAGCCCGATCCCGCGGAATGACGTGGCGGCTGATCGTGGGCAAGGTGAAGTCAAGATCACCCTTGCCCCGCGCAATTGCACCGACCTTGCCGACGCCCGTGGATCCTCAAGCCTTTGAGACCTCACTTGCTTTCCCTCGTCCAATATCTTATTATTCGACCGTCTTTGGGCGATGAAGCCGCCGTAGACAGGAGGGCCTGACAAGACCCCGTGAGCTTTCGCCGGAACCAACGTGCCGAAAAGAGAGACTAACGCCGTATGGCGCTACGCGCATTGTCCTTTCTTGAGTCACCGCCGGCAAGCCCTGGGACCTGGTTGGGCCCTTCGGAGTTCCGAAGATCGGAGTCTCATCGCCGGGGAGGGCTCTCCGGACGCACCCCGGCCGGGCCGAACAGAACCTTGGGGTGAACACGAGGTCATATTATGAAATTCTTCTGTGGTGTTTGCATCTGCGTCGCTTTGCTTATACACACGGTGGCGGCCGACTCCCATGCTGCTTCCATGAAGGGTGACGTGGTGGCCAGAGTCGGAAACGAGGAGATTACCCGACAAATGCTGGACGACATAATCAATACCATCCCTGAACAAAACCGGGTACCTTTCCTGACCCCTGACGGGCGAAAGAAGATCCTCGACGAGGTGGTGTCCTTTACTCTCTTTGCCAAAGCAGCCAAAGCTGATGGGTTGGACAAAGAGCCGGCCGTGAAGACCCGGCTAAAGTACGCGCAGACTGAGTACCTGGCACGGGAATATTTTCGTCGAAAGCTTGCCAAGGTCCGGCTTGTCAGTGAGGACGAACTCAAGGCCTACTTCAAGAGCCACGCTGACGAGTTCAAGCCTCCGGAAGAGATCAAAGCCCGGCACATACTGGTCAGGACGGGAGCAGAGGCCAAGAAGATCCTCGCGCAACTGAAGAAAGGGGCCGATTTTGTCAAATTGGCCAAGAAATATTCAATCGACCCCGCGGCAGCGGCAGGTGGACAACTCACCCTCCCGGATGGTCGGGAGTGGCTTCCGCGAGGCACCTTCGAACAGTCGTTCGAACACGCCCTTTTCAACATACCGAAAGGCGAAATCGGAGGTCCCCTGCGGACTCAGTTCGGCTGGCACATTGTCAAGATAGAGGATAGGCGCCAACCGCCGATTCCTTCTTTCGTACAGGTGCGGAGCCTCATCAAGCAGAAATTGGAAGAGCAGAAAAGGGCGGAACTCCATAAGAAGATCACGGAAGAACTCAAGAAGAAGATACCGGTGGTAATCAAGTGACCGTTTTCTGACCGCCGACTCCCGAAGATGAGACACAGGAGCAATGAACCCTGTCTCCACATTCGACAACATCGATCCAAGGGCTCGACAGACAGACGGTGCGAGCACTTCGTTGCGAGGCTGCTCCGCCGGGGGGATCTCCGTGAGGTCCAGCACGGGGCAAGGGCCTCTTTGGTTCTCGGAGGACCATCGATGACCACAAAATGGGCGCTTCTGATCGCGATTTCAGCACTGCTGTACGGCCTGGGACCGATTGTGCCCGGCTACGCGGCGGAAAAGGAAACATCGGTTGCGGAGTCCCCAGCGGCTAAACAGGAAACACCTGAAAAATCGAATGAGATCAGCCCGTCGAAGCTCTATGAGGCCGTTTCCGGCTATCTGAAAGGGCTGCGAAAAAAGGGGGAGCAACCGAAGGCGGGTGCGAAAAAGCAACCCCGGTTCCAGCCTGAATTGGCGGAGCCCGGCGAAGGGAAAGATCAGGACGCAAAGCGGATATTCGAGACTGAGAAGGCTCTTGCAGAGGCCCGAGTGAAGAAGGGAGAGTGGGATCTCGCCATTATCTCACTCCAGAGGGCTCTTGACGCCGCGTCCAAGGTCCCGACGCCACCTGACGTCTCACAGCTCAAACAGATGCTCGAGACCGCAAGGGCCGCCTTGGCAAGGAAACCTACCGGAGAGACCCAACGGGCCGGGGAACTGACGAACTCCATTGGCATGACCCTGGTCCCCATCCCGGCAGGGAAATTTGTCATGGGCTCCGCCGCCAGCGACATCCGCCGCGTTGAGAACGACTGGGCCGTGGCAAGGGACTTCCTCGAGAACGAGTCCCCGGCCCATGAAGTCGAAATCAGCCGACCTTTCTTTATGGGAAAATATGAGGTGACCGTCGGGCAGTTTAGCCGTTTCGTCAAAGAAACCGGGTACCGGACCGTGGCTGAGACCAAGGGATGGGGGTGGGTCTACGACGAACAGAAGAAACACTGGGTCAAGGAACGCGGTATATCCTGGAAATCACCCGGGTACAAGGTACAGGACGACCATCCGGTGACCGTGGTATGCCATCGGGACGCGGAGGCATTCTGCAAATGGTTGAGCAACAGGGAGAGACGCCCCTACTATCTGCCCTCCGAGGCCCAATGGGAATACGCGGCACAGGGAGGGCAAGGGGAGAAACGCTTTCCCTGGGGTGACGACTACCCCGACGGGAGTAAGCTCAATCTCGCGGATCAGAAGGCGCCTGTACCGTGGGCGGATCGAACCGTCGATGACGGATTCGCTCGGACAGCCCCCGTTGGAAGCTATGAACCTAACAGCTATTGGCTTTACGACATGGCCGGGAACGTGTGGGAACTCTGTTCCGACTGGTACAGCGCCAGAGCGTACCGGAATCTCGATTCCCGCCTGGCGGTTGATCCTGAGGGGCCCGCGCGGGGAAAGACCAGAGTCGTCAAGGGAGGAAATTGGGCCTTTGGGGCGGGTATAGCGCGAAACGCCTTCCGCTTTGGCATTGCACCTGACGAGTGTGTTGACATAACAGGATTCAGGGTGGCTGCCGGCGCCTTGCCGGGGGAAGTGATATCCGGCCGAAGGGACAGGGCTCAGGGCGCGGACCGACTTCCCCCGGACGTGAGAATTGATCAACTCATGGAACGCGTCAAGAAACTGATTGCCGACGGCCGCCGAATCGAGGCACGGAGATTGGTCGACGAGTTTGTCAAAACCACCGCCAAAGAGGGGGGACTTGGCTCTAAGCCGGTCGACGTGGTGAGGAACGCTCTGGAATCCCTGATCGATATAACCCAGGACAAGAGTCTGCAATCGTTTACGAATTCTCTCGGGATGAAGATGGTGCGGCTCCCCGCGGGAGCCTTTGTCATGGGAAGCTCACAGATCGACATCGCGTGGGCCATGGCGACTCTCGCTCAAGATCAGCCCGTTTCTCTCGAGAACGAGTATCCCTTTCACAAGGTCCGGATCTCCCGGCCCTTCTTTATCTCGGCCACCGAGGTGACCGTCGGACAATTCAGAAAGTTCGTGAAGGAAACCGGCTACGTCACCGATGCAGAAGACGCGGGCGGCGGCCAAGTCTTCGACCGGGAGGACCAGACCTTCGAACGCAAAGCGGGGACAAGTTGGAGAAAGCCCGGTTGGCAGCTCGAGGACGCTCAGCCGGTGGTGATGGTCTCCTACGACGACGCCCAGGCCTTCGTCGATTGGCTGGCTGCAAAGGAAAGGCTCCCGTACAAGCTTCCCACCGAAGCGCAATGGGAGTATGCCGCACGGGGAGGACTGCCCATGGCCCAATTCCCCTGGGGAGACAGCCTGCCAGACGGGAAAAAAGCCAACTATGCAGACAGCAACACAGACTACCCCTGGCGAGACCGCTACGTGGACGACGGCTACAAATTTGTCGCGCCCGTGGGTACATACGAACCGAACGATTTCGGACTCTATGACATGGCGGGGAATGTCCTGGAATGGGTCCGGGATTATTACGGCGAAGACTACTACCGCCTTACGCCTGAGATCGATCCGGAAGGTCCGGGACACGGGGAGAATCGGGTTACCAAAGGAGGAGAATGGACCTTCGGGCCCGTTAATCTCAGGTGCGCCTTTCGAGGGTGGGCCAGGCCTGACATGGCATTTGACAACACCGGTTTTCGGGTTGCCATCGATTACACGCGGCCGAGACGGCTTTTTCATTTTGCCAACGACTTCCTCACCAGGAAGTGGGTTCCGGGTCAGGACCAGCGAACTGTGGCCGGGGCCGTCGCCAAGGATAAGTTGAGGCAGGCCGCGCTTGCAAAAGCAAGAGAAGCCCGGCGACAGGCCAAACCGAAGGAAAAACCGGCTCCACCACCTATCCTGGGAGTCAAGATCCTTGATTTTACCCCGAGATCGGACGCGCGAAAGGCCGGCATGCGCCAGGGCGATGTTATCGTCGAGTACCATGGTGCGCGGAACCTCACGTCCACCAAACTCATCGCCCTTACCGCAGAAACGAAGAGGACCCGGGCGCGGCCCATCCTTGTATTCGTACGGGACGGGTACGAACGCGCCGTGAGGGTCAACCCGGGATTCCTCGGGATCACCGTCGTCAACACGAGGGTCAAAGGGCCCTTCAAAAGGCGTGACACGACCCCCAAACCGGATTCAGAGCCCGGGACCCGCTCCAAACCGCGCGAATGGACCTGACCGTGTCGGGTACCGTCACTCCCGCGGCTTCACTCCGTTGAGTATCCTTTTGGACGAGCCCTCGTTCGTGAACGCCGGACGAGGTTCTGTCGGCCAAGTTCGCAGTGTCCCCCAAAAAAAAGGTGGCTTTTCCGGGAACATGTGATAGAGGATCACCCCAATCTGATGCGAGGGAGGTTTCCATGCCCAGAATCCGGCACGTCGTCGCGCTCCTGATCATCATAACGTGTGTCTGGGGCCTGAGCTGCGCAAACGCCGAGGAACAGAAGCTCATCCGGGTAACCATCAGTTCCCATGAGGCGGTCGTTGTCGAGCCTTCCAAGGCCATGACTAGCAAAGCCGTCTCTGCGCGGCCCCCGACCCCCCGGGAACAGATGTACGTATTCTGGGTACTCGGAAAAGTCTTGAGCTATCCTGTTGATAAGGTCGAGTCCTACGTCACGAGAATGTTCAAGGGGCCGTTTCCCACCCCAGTCGTCAAGCCGGCATCCGCGACCGCCGGATACAACCCGTTCGAAGCTCGAAGCTTCAGCGAGATACCACCTGCTCCCCCCGCGCGGGGCGGCGCTGCGGCTCCGAATCGTTGATACCTACGCCGGTACACAATTGCAGTGCGCAACACGGATAGCTCCGGCAACGACGCGTGCTACAAAACCAACTGCGCACCTGGCCTATGGCGGACATCCAAAACAACGACCGATGATCGTAGAGGGGGAGTCCCAGCATCCTTACGACCTGGCGGAACTGTCACGGTCCTGGGTTCGGGATCGAAACATCCACGGATTCGCTCGGGACACGCGGGTCGCCGTGGGTAAGACTGTTAGCCGCTGAATTGGGAGGGAAGATACCTTCCCTCCGAACCTCCCCCTCCCGTTTTGGCAGTGGGCGATCCGGTTGAGCCTTCAACGACGATTTCGGATATCATTTCCGGCGGATACTATGAGTGCGTCCCTCCACCCGCCAGCCGCTGCTGTTTGTCATCGTCGGGCTGACTAGGCGCGGCGGCTCTCTTCTTGCACTTCGGACATCGCAAGAAGGGTCGGTTATCCTTGTCGAAACGTTCCTCCATAATGGGAGAGTCGCAATCGGGATTCGGACAGGCCTGACCTACCGGTCTATTCCACAGGGAATTGTCGCAATCAGGATAGCGGCTGCATGAATAGAAGATCTTGCCGGTCTTCCTCGCTCTCCTCTGGACAAACTCGCCCTCGCCACATTTTGGGCATGTGACTCCTGTGGAAAAAGGCCGGGCCGTCTTACAATCGGGGTACCGTGAACAGGAGAGGAACGGCCCCGCGCGACCCTCACGGATCACCATCTGGGCACCACAGGCAGGACAGGTCTCGTCGGTGGGAATGGGCTCTTTTGTCGGAGCGGCATCCTTGCTCACGTTGCGGGTATAATCACAGTCGGGGTACGCGGAACATCCGAGAAACAGACCGTACCGTCCGGAGCGCAGCAGCAGCTCATGCCCGCAGTCCGGACAGGGCTGCCCGGTGGGGATGCCGTCTCTCTTGATGTTCTTCATGTTTCGGTCGGCCTCTTTCAGCCGAGAACTGAAGGGCTGGTAGAAACTTTCCAGGGTTTCCGTCCAGGAAGCGTTGCCCTCTTCGATGAGGTCCAGCGATGATTCCATCTCAGCAGTGAAGGCCGCATCGAGGAGCGTGGGGAAGCTCTCCAGGAGAAGGTTGGAGATGATTCGGCCGAGGATCGTGGGACGGAATCTTTTCTCCTGAAGCTCGACGTACTTACGCTTCTGTATGGTCGACACGATATCGGCGTAGGTTGAAGGACGTCCTATGCCCAGTTCTTCGAGTTCCCTTATCAGTGAGGCTTCGTTGTACAAGGCAGGCGGCTGCGTGAAATGCTGCCGGGGAGAAAGCCCTCGGAGTGTCAGTTTCTGTCCTTGCTCGAGTGGGGGCAGCCGCTTATCGACGTCACCTGCTTCTCCGTTGTCTTTAGGGTCGCCCGTGCCTTCTGTCGATTCATCCTGGCCGTACACCTTGAGAAAGCCATCGAACTTCATGATCGAACCCGTGACACGGAATATAAGATCACCGGATCGGATGTTCGCGGTCGTCATATCGAATACGGCCGGGGTCATCTGACTTGCAGCGAACCGGTCCCAGATGAGCTTGTACAAGGCCGATTGAGCCTTATCCAGGAACCGTGCAACGCTGTCCGGCGACAGGTCCATTGAGGTGGGACGAATGGCTTCATGGGCCTCCTGGGCCGTCTTTCGACTCTTGTACACGTTGGGTTTGTCCGGGAGGTAATCAGGGCCGAATTTCGCCTTGATGAGTCCCCGGACAGCGGAGAGCGCCTCGGGCGCGATCCTGGGTGAGTCGGTCCTCATGTAGGTGATCAGGCCGACCGAACCGCGGTCTCCCAGTTCGATTCCCTCGTAAAGCTGCTGCGCGATTCTCATGGTGCGGCTTGCGGTCATTCTCAGTTTCCGGGAGGCTTCCTGCTGGAGAGTCGAGGTGATGAACGGCGGAACAGGCTTTCGGCTCCTCTCCCGGCGCTTCACTTCGATGACTTCGAAGGTATTCTCCTGGGCTCGTTTGACCAGGGCCTCCGCGCGGCCGGCGTCAGAGATTCTGACTTTGCCGTTCCCGTCTTCGACGAGTTTCGCCTCGAATGGTGGAGGCTCGCCTCCTTTCAGCGCGGCGGTAATGCTCCAATACTCACGCGGGACAAAGGTATCGATGGCGTTCTGGCGGTGAACAATGAGCCTCAGTGCAACGGACTGAACCCGGCCGGCGCTCAAGCCGAACTGGACTTTCTGCCACAGCAGGGGGCTTAACTGGTAACCCACGATGCGATCCAGGATTCTCCTCGCCTGCTGTGCGTTGTACTTGTTCTCATCGAGTCGAGACGGGCTTGCCACAGCCTCTTTTATGGTCTTCTCCGTGAGTTCGTTGAAAAGAACCCTGTATACCACGTCAGCCGGTTTTCCGAGCACTTCACTGACGTGCCAGGCGATAGCCTCTCCCTCTCGATCGGGGTCCGTCGCGAGCAGCACACGAGAAGCCTTATCGGCCGCGGCCTTTAACTCCTTGATCACCTTCTCTTTTCCCGGAATGATCTCGTACTGAGGCGCGAATCCTCCTTTCACGTCCACACCAAGGACCGGACTTGCCTCGGCGACCTCGCAAGCCGTCTTCTTTCCGCGGCCGGCGACTTTTCGGTCCCTGGGAGCAGTCGTCGGAAGATCCTTGATGTGCCCGACCGATGCCTTCACTTCGAAGTCGGGTCCGAGGTACTTCTTTATGGTTTTGGCCTTTGCAGGTGACTCAACTACAACCAACGTCCTGGCCATGAACACTTCCTTCCTGTGGCCCCGGCAATGAGGGACCCAACAGGTCAACCGCGGCATCCGTCCGGAATCACGAAACTTTCTCTATCCGCAGCGTTCCCCTGATCAGTTCTAAACATTCTAATTCGTCAGTAAAAAGTCAAGGCCGTCGAACCATCCCGTTCCAAATGCTGTCGTCAACCGCGCTCCAGTGTCCGATCAATGAACCACCCGTGCAAACATCTTCCCCGGATGTTGGCGTATCAATCCCCTGAGTTCCAGTTCCAGGAGAATCCCTGAGAGTCTCCCGGCCTCCATCTCCAGCGATTGGCAGAGCGCGTCAATGGGTATGGGGTCAAGGTCGATGCCGTCCAGGACCGCGCGAGCGTCTTCGGAAAGATCTCCAGGTCCGTCTTTTACCTGGAAGATCGTCGTTTGCTTGACAGGTTCGGCACTTGCGAAGATGCTTTGAATCACGTCTTCGGCCGACTCAACCAAGGCGGCTCCTTCCTTGATGAGCAGGTGCGGGCCCTTGGAACGGATGTTCATGACGTTTCCCGGGACTGCAAGCACCTCCCTGTTTTGATCCAGCCCGTGGTGGGCAGTGATTAAGGAACCGCTCTTCTTGCCCGCCTCTACGACGACGACTCCCCTGGACAGGCCGGAAACGATCCTGTTTCGGCGATAGAAATTGGTCGCGAGCGGAGCGGTTCCCGGTCGAAATTCCGTGATTACTGCTCCACAGCGCGCCACTTCTTCAATGAGCGCCTTGTTTTCTCGCGGATAAACCACGTCAATACCGCATCCCAAGACTCCAATAGTCCGTCCGCCGGCCTTCAGGGCCGCGGTGTGGCACGCCGTGTCGATGCCGCGGGCCAGACCGCTGACAATCGTGATGCCCGATCGAGCCAAGTCCTCCGCGATCTTTTCGGCCATCTCCAGGCCGTAGCGACTCGGATTCCTCGTGCCAACCATCGCGACCGCGCGATTGTCCTCCTCCGTCAGATCCCCACGAATGAACAGGAACGCCGGCGGGTCGTAAATCTCCAGAAGATTCGGGGGATAGCCGTCATCCCAGCGGGTCTCGACGCGGGCCTCCAGATCCCCGAGCAGCTCGATGTCTTTGGCTATCTCGTTTGCCCGGGGTGTGAAGCCGGCTATTGCGCGTGCTACGTTCTCGTTGAGCCCCGCGCGGCGTTTGATCTCCTCTGCACTCGCTTCCAGCGCAACGCGCGGGCTCCCGAACGCGTCGAAGAGCCGAGCCATGGTCAAAGGACCGACCCTCGGAACCCTCTCAAGAGCCAACCAGTAGAAAAGCGCCGAGTCGTTGTGAAAACGGCCTTCAGGCATGAGCACTCAGGCCCCGCGAATGCAAAACACTGGGAATTCTCCGGCAGACCTTCCAGGACCTTCGCGCCAAACCCGTCGGCAGCCAGGCGGGGGAAGAAGCTGGAAACGGCACGGCGGATAACGTATTGCACCGAGGATGGTCATGTCAACCGGAATCGGGGATTTCGTGAACAGTTGTTCGGTGAGACCCTTTTCGCAGCAAAATTCTCCGCGGTTCCTGTGGTAAGAACGCTCGCGTTTCGCGCTGGTAGTCCCGGCGGCTGGGCGGAAAGGTCACCCTGAAAGCGGAAACACTCCGTCCTTCTCGACGGGAACTTCCCTTATTCAACCGCCCGCAGCGCTCATGCTTTGGATTCCTTGAGTTCCACGGGAATTCCGCAGGCAACGAAGACAACCCGATCGGCTTGCCCAGCGATGCTCTGATTGCAACGGCCCACCAGATCACGGTAGAGTCGGGACTCGGGATTATCGGGGACCAGTCCCATTCCCACTTCGTTGGTCACAAAGAGTACCGTTCCCTCCCGTTCGGCGCAGATCGTCATAAGTTCCCGGCACTTGGTGCTCATCTCCTCCTCGGTAATGGAGCGATTCTCGAGTCCCGCCCGATTCATGAGATTGTTTATCCACAGGGTCAAACAGTCCACGAGCACCACCTGAAATCCGGTGGCATCCCTCAAGACCGCCGACAGATCCACCGGTTCCTCTACGGTGTGCCATTTGTTCTTGTCCCGATACTCGCGGTGCTTCCGGATGCGCTCATCCATCTCCCGGTCAATCGGAGGACAGGTCGCGACGAAGACCCGCGGCCCCGGCAACGCTTCCGCGCATCGAAGCGCGTACTCACTCTTTCCGCTTCGGCTACCGCCTGTGATGAGAATTGTTTTCGCCAATCAGCCTCCTGGTCTCTGCATTGGTCCTGCAACGAGGCAAACCCTATCATGCAAAAGACGGGACAAACAAGTACCGTGGCCGTAACATTGCTGCAGTGGAAGAGGGACTGAGCTTGGAGTTCACTTTTGGCCGGTGCAGCTCAGTGAGGCGAAAAGGTCGCTTTTGAAAGCCATAACCCGGGTCGGCAGCCCTGACGCCGTTGAACGACCACCGGTGGGAATTGCGCTGTCCCCGCATCATCTTTCATGATCGCGTGGCTCGGCTGTGATAAGCTGAGTGGGACCGAGAGAAGATGATTGCCCGATCCTGCAATGAGTCTTCCGCACAAAATGACCGAAACTCGGGAGTTCTCGGATGTATGCTGACTTCAAACCGGTAGAGATAACCGACAGGGACCTTTTCACGGATTTCTTGACGCAGGAGACGCCTCGTGTGTCGGAGCTGACCTTCACGAATCTCTTCATGTGGCGTCACAGATATTTTCCCCGATGGTCAGTTCAGGACGACTGCCTGCTCATACTGATGCAAGCGCCCGAGGAATCGCCCTTTGCGCTGCCACCGGTCGGCAGGGGCGACAAGAGCAAGGCGGTCGACAGACTGCTCAGCGTCCTGAGGGAGCTCTCTGACAAGCCGATGGTCTGCCGGGCTGACAAGGACTTCGTGGCAACTTACGTCGACCTCGGGAGATTTGAGGCGCTCGAAGACCGAAAAAACCATGATTACGTCTACTTAGCCAAGAATCTCATAGAGTTGTCCGGAAAGAAGTACCATCGGAAGAAGAACCACGTTAACCAGTTCGTCAAGAATTACAGCTTTGAATATAGAACGCTTGACCTCGACCTCACCGGCCGAGTCCTCGATCTCCAGGAAGAGTGGTGCCAACTCAGAGAATGCGCGGTGAACCCCGGCCTGTTCATGGAGAACATTGCGATACACGAGGCCCTCGCGCATTTCGAAGCGCTTGGAGTGACCGGTGGGGTAATCCTCATCGATGAGAAAGTGGAGGCTTTCGCACTGGGCGACCTGCTCAATCCGGACACCGCAGTGATCCATGTCGAAAAGGCCAACCCGAAGATCCAGGGTCTGTACGCCGCAATAAATCAAATCTTCTCCAAGGAAGCGTGGTCCCACGTCACGTACGTCAACCGGGAACAGGACTTGGGCCTGGAAGGCCTGCGAAAGGCCAAACTCTCGTACCACCCGGATCATATGGTCGAGAAATTTACCCTCGTCCCGAAGTAATTCTGTCTCGTTCTCCCTACTGACGCGGAGCATACCCCACCGACAAGCCCCAAGGCGCGAACGCTAAGCCTGTATTATGTCCGTCGTGCCAGTACCCTTTTGAGGCGCAGGGAATTGCTTACGACAGATACCGAACTCATGGCCATCGCGCCTGCCGCGAATATGGGATTGAGCAGAATCCCGAAGAAAGGATAGAGCACCCCCGCGGCCACGGGTATCCCGAGACTGTTGTAGAAGAACGCCCAGAAAAGATTTTGCTTGATGACCCGCATCGTCTGGAAGGAGAGCCCTATCGCGGCAGGGACCAGCTTGAGATCGTTCTGCATCAATGTGATGTCGCCGGCTTCCATCGCGACGTCCGTGCCCGCTCCCAGCGCGATTCCTATGTCGGCCTGGGTAAGCGCGGGCGCGTCGTTGATCCCGTCGCCCACCATGGCCACGATTTTCCCTTGATCCTGCAGTCTGCGGACCTCATTCGCCTTGTCGCCCGGAAGTACCTCGGCCAGCACCGAATCGATGCCAAGCGTCGCGGCGATGGCGTCGGCGGTCTTCCTGTTGTCCCCTGTGATCATGGCAACCTGCAGGCCCATCTTCTTCAGGGCTGCGACTGTTTCGCCCGCGGATTCTCTCGGTTGGTCCGACAGCCCGATCACGCCCACGACCTTGTCCTGTTCAGCGAGGAATACGCTGGTTCTCCCTTTGTCGGATATCTCCTTGGCACTGCGGTCGAGCCCGTTGAGGGAGACACCCTGCTCTTCCATGAGCCGCTGATTTCCCAGCAAGACTCGCTTTCCCCGCACTTCTCCTCTGACCCCGAACCCTGACAGGGCTTCGAAGCCCTGTACGGGCAGCGCGGATATCCCCTGCTCTTTTCCCTTGGCCACGATGGCCTGCGCAAGCGGGTGCTCGGACTTCCCCTCCATGGAAACCGCCAGCTCCAGCACGTATCCGTTTTCGACGTCCGCGGCGGGCGTGACATCGGTTACTTCAGGCTCACCTTTCGTCAGGGTTCCGGTTTTGTCAAAGACGATAGTGGTGAGCTTGTACGCTTTTTCCAGGCTTTCGCCGCCCTTGATGAGGATGCCCTTCTCAGCGCCGCAACCGGTCCCGACCATGACTGCTGTCGGGGTGGCCAGGCCCATCGCGCAGGGACACGCGATGATCAACACGGATACGAAGTTGAGCAACGCGCGGCTGAACAGAGGCTCCGGAACCAGGAAATTCCATACGAGAAAGGTCACCACCGCGATTCCGAAGACCACTGGGACAAACACCGATGCCACTCTGTCTGCGACGCGCTGGATCGGGGCTTTGGATCCCTGGGCCTGTTCCACCAGCCTGATGATCTGAGCGAGCGCGGTCTCCGAACCCACCTTGGTCGCGGTGAAGATGAAACTGCCGCTCCGGTTGATCGTGCCTCCGAATACATCGCTTCCCGGCTCCTTGCCGACCGGAATGCTCTCACCTGTCAGCATCGATTCGTCCACTGCAGAGCTTCCCGACTCGATGACCCCGTCCGTCGGAACCTTTTCTCCCGGGCGGACGCGGATTCGGTATCCCGGCTTGACCATGGCTATGGGGAGGTCTACCTCCTCGTTGTCTCGGATGACGCGAGCGGTTTTCGGTTTCAGTCCCATGAGCTTCTTGATCGCCGCGGACGTCCTTCCCTTGGCGCGCGCTTCGAGGTATCTGCCCACGAGAATCAGCGTCACAATCATTGCCGCGCCGTCAAAGTAAACGTGAGGCCGAACGCCCGCGGCCTCAAAGAATCCCGGAAAGAGCATGACAGCCGTAGAGTACACGTACGCAGAAATGGCTCCCATTGCGACCAGTGTGTTCATGTCGGTGGTCCGTTGGCGGGCCGCCTTGATCGCGCCGACGAAGAAACGACTCCCAACCCAGAACACCACCGGTGTGGTTAGCACGAATAAAACGGGGAGCAGCACGTCGCGGGGAATGGTCGCCACGAAGGCGAAGAGATGTGGCATCGACCCCACAACGACTATTGCACTGAGCACCACACCGACCGCGAGTCGTATCTTCAGATCTCGCAGATCCCTTTTTCTAGCCTCTTCCAGCGGATCCTCTTCGGACTCCTCTCCCACGATACCGAGGAACTCGTAACCCGTTTCCGTGATTTTGTCCTTGAGCGCAGCAAGGACTGCCTCATCCGGATCGTGGACAACCAATGCCCTCGACGAAGCCAGGTTGACCGAGGCTTCCTTTACCCCCTCCACCGTTTTGAGGGCTTGCTCGACGCGGCGCACACACGAGGCACAACTCATCCCCCCCACCGTAATGGTGGTCGTCTGCAAACCGTCTGCTTCGGCACGTCTGGGGATCGGTTCGTAACCGAGTTCGGTCACCCGGTTCATGAGCTTCTCGAGATCGATGACCTCGGGGGCATAGTCGACGGTCACCTGCTCAGTCGCGAAATTGACCGCCGCATTGTCTACGCCGTCAAGATCGTTAAGACCCTGTTCCACCCTTCGGACACAGGCCGCGCAGCTCATCCCTCGCACGTTGAACGTCTCTCTAGCCAATTTTGTAACCCGCTTTCTCAACCGCGGCTTTGGCCGCGTCCAGGTCAACGGAGCCTGCCGACTCGAAAGTAGCCTCACCCCTGTCCAGGTTCACCTGAACGTTCTTCACTCCCTCAACTTCCCCCAGTGCTTTTTCCACAGCCATTACGCAGTGCTTACAGGTCATGCCTTCAATTTTCAGCGTGGTCATTTTCCTTCTCCTGTTCGGATTGTCTTAAGCGGCCTGGGTGCAGCATCGAGGTAAGCCTAACATACTGGGCCTCTTCGAAAGGACGGTCGGCCCTCGGCAAGTACTAGTTTCGCACAGAGCTCGACAACCCCTCAGTGTTTGAGCCGCCGCTTCCAGCAGACCATCAGACCGCTTTGTCGAAACACCATTTGCACCAACTCCCAACCGTCACCACCTTGCTCGTTGAGCAGTTCCATCAGGCCCTCAGGCTCCTCACGCGGCACATCATCCGGTCCGCAGGCGCCTTCTGCCGTGCAGAAATAGATCAACTTGCTGAATTCCTCGGCAGGGTGCCACGTCATTTGGTATTCGAATCGCTCCATCTCACGTCCTCTCTTCCACATCCGTTCCCACGGAGGTCCAATTCTCCAAGAGGTGCGAGCTGCCGGGGCAAGCAGCCACTCTCATTACGGACTCGGCCTTTGGGGAACATCAGCGCTCTTTTGCCGGAGCTGGTCTCCCGCGGCCCTGCTCCGTACCGGTCAAGTACAACATAAGCACGCGAAAGAGGAATTCAACAGGGAGTGCCAATGGGGAGTTGAATATGGTCTCCCCAGCAAGGGTTGCGAATGAAAGTCGGGGTATGCTTGGACGAGATGTCTTTAGCACGCGAATTCACTGAAACGCTACGGCAGCTCGTTGCCTCCACGTCCCGCTGGAGAGGCCGAGGGGTACGCTGTGGCAGGCACCTAGGTCTGTTCTTCCCTGAGGCGTCCGAGCGCGGCGAGGTGGGCCTTTTCTTCGTCTCCGATTTTGAAGAGGATCTCCCTGGTGCGGTCCCCCTCGGTCTTCTGAGCAAATCGCAGGTACAGATCGAGCGCCTGGGTCTCCAGCATCATGGAGATGTCCAGGAGACCTGGAACTGTTTGCATGAACTGCTCATTGTTCCGGATAAACTCATCGCTGTCGAAGCCGCCTTCCATAATGCCTGCCGTCACGTCCGCCTCGAACGTGGCCTTATCTACGTCTCCGAGGTCGACGGCTTGATGGAGTTCCAGGAGGTACTGTTTGTGCTTTTCCTCGATTGATGCAAGATTGTTGAGCAGGGCAACGACCTCGGGCTGGTCCACCCGTTGACTCATGGTTCCGTAGAAGCCGCCCAGACTCATTTCCATACCGTAAGCGATGCGGATGATCTCGCTGGGAGTCACGTCTCCTTTGATGAGGTCCATGTTCAGCTCGACCGGTCCCTCTGCCACCGGACCTTCCCAGGCCATCATCCCCCCCTTGACGTTGTAGACCTTCTCGAATCCCTGCCCGGCGAGCATGTGAGCCGCAACTCGGCTCCTCCCTCCGACTGCTCAATAGACCACCACGGGTTTGCTTTTGTCGAGTCGGTCCAGGGAATCGGAAAGCTGGGGCAGCGGGACCAGCGTTGCGCCGGGAATGTGTCCCTTCTCATATTCCTTTGGCTGGCGCACGTCGAGAAGGGTGAAGCTCCCTTCTTCGCTGTCCGAGAGATAGTCCTTTGCCTTCTTCGCGTCGATCGATTCAACGGGTTCGATGAGTTGCCTCAGTTTCTCCAGCATCAGTCGTTTCCTCCGTGAAGGGTCCATTTTCGCAGGGAGCCCGCGGCGACCAGATACAGGAGCTTGGAATCGGGGTTAAGCCCCAGCAGTTCGGATGCCTCGCCATCATAAAAGGCTCCGATCCCGCAGCACCCGATCCGCATGGCGGTTGCCCCGACGTATAACCTCTGACCCATGCCGCCTGCCGTCATCAGGGCATGGCGGTATCCCCGGGGTCCCCAGGCCTTCTGTACGCGCTTGAGATTGCACATGAAAAGGAAGTGTACCGAGCAGTTGCGAAGCCATTGCTGATCCAGGCAGACGTGTGTCATGGTCTCAATCATGGGTACCGGGCTCACCAGACTGATCGACCTCCGATCGCGATCGAGAACATAGAACCCCGATTCGAGATCCTCAATTTCGCCTGTGAGGAAACCAACGGCCACTGCACCCGTCTCGATCAGGCGGCTCTCGGGGGCCTCTTGGTGAGTCACACAGAGAAGATCCAAAAGACTCACTAGTGCCTGCGCCGACAGTTTGGTCCGGACGAAGTTTCGGTTTGAACGCCGTCTGAAGATCGCGTCACTATAGTTCATGACCTCGGGCCACTCGAACTGGGCCGGCAGCCTCTCTCCCGGCTCAATGCTCAATCCGAGACTCTCCAATACCGGCGGCGTTACTGCTTCGGGCTTCTCGATCCTGTACGTCGATTCGTGTACCGCCCTGATCAGCGGATAATCGATCTCTTTCCTTGCCACACGGCTGGCCGACGCAAGCCCCTTGGGCGCACCCTTCATCGGTGGATCCCCGTCAATGTCAGGGCCCTGTTCGACCGATACCGAAGCCAAAGCCAGACAGACCTCCCTGTGGGTGTCAAGTCCGAGCAGAGCATTTACTTGGCGGTCATCGAAATCGTACATGAGGTCAAATTCGAGACCCAACACCCGGAGCGCGAGCATGAGGTTCTCGGCCAGATGACCGGTATCCAGCAGATTGTATCGATAGGCGCGATCTCTGTATTTCCAGGAACTTCTGAAGAAGATCGATGTGAGAAAGAAAACCGCAGAAGGCCGCCGGTCTCTGATGAGCTTCACCGACTTGACGATTGCGGGCATTACGTTGCCCGAGCGCAGCAGTGTGAGCGCGTGCAGCGCGACGGTGTGGTGGTAGAGCCCGTCGGGAAGTCCGACAACATCGCGCACCGCGGCATACAGCTCAAAGGGGTAGAGCGCACCGGCAGACGCCACGCTCCGGAAGTAAAACTCGGCTCCGCCGATCCTGCGCTTGGAGGTCAGGGCGTGGGAAAGGACCACGATCTTGGCAAAGAGATCCATGTCCATTTCCGCGACGGTCTCACGCCGCCCCTCGCCGCGCAGGATCTCGGAGAGCTTCTTTTCGGGCCATGCCATCACTTGGGGCAATGGTACCGTGCTCAGCCCCGGATAACTCTTGAAGACTCTCGGCTGATTCCCGAAATCCAGGCCGCCCCCCCCGAGGTCGAACCGGCTGTAGCTCGTTCGGCTATGATAGTCGTCAGCCGACCCAGTCATGCTCTCCCTCCTCAAGGCGGTCAGATGTGGTGCTTAGGACCGGATTCCTCACCCACCCCAGGGCATCCGGGCGTATACGTCGGACAGTTTATCACGATATTCCCGGAAGAACTTCTCGTGCTCCTTTTCCCAATTGGAGAGCATCGTCAGGGCTTCTTTGCCTCTCCCCTCGGTCTTTGCAGCCATGTTGGCGTAGAACTCGCTGAGATCCTTTTCGATGAGCCACGCGGTATTGAAAACCGTCACATCCGGGATCATGGAACCTTCAATGCACTGCTCAAGAAACTCGGATCTGGCGCGATCGTCGAAGTAGTTGACCGGCGCGAGGGCTACTTCTTCAGCCCGTTTGAGGTCTATCTCTTGATCTCTCTCGAGGTCTTTGAGGATTCTCGAAATGAACGTGATGTGCCTCTCCTCCTCTTCGATGAGCCGTTTGAACGCGCTCACCGCAGCCCCTATTCCAAGACGACCCAGGGAACTTTTGAAGAAACTCAGACCCGTCTCTTCCTGATTGAGCGCGTATTCGAATATCTTTATCAAGGTTTCCTTTTCAGACATTTCTCACCCCACCTGCAGCTCGGTTGTCTCCACGAAACGCAAGATATTGCCGGCTTTAGGCCCGCACTCCCGCTTTGGCCGTGAGTACACCAGTCATTGCAGTGCCACGCACAATGACCTTTCTCCCCGCAAGCCCGCGGCCTGCCTAATCAAGCATCTGAGACGCGTCAGGCACCCCGACGCGAATCTTTGAGACGCACATCGGTAGAAGCCGGTTCAGGTCCGTAGTATGGCATCTTTCCCTGTGGAGGTCAAAACAGGAGTTTCCCCAAAACCTGAGCAGCAAGTCTGTTCCAGCGCTCGTCAGGCGCCGGGTGCATGACCACCAGACGTACGGGTGTCCCGCGTTTCGCGGGACGGGCTTGGCCGGCAGTACTTCTTAAGGCAGGCCGAAGAGCTAGAAAGGTAATTCTGCACGGAATTCACAGTCTATGATACCATCCAGTAGCCGGCATCTTGGTCTCCTTTTGGTTCCGGGCTGTGGACTTCCGTGTCGTCTGTGGACCGCCCCGGCATTACTCGCTGACATGCGGGTTGGGACGCGGATCCGCGATCGTTCGGGGAGGCCTCACATAATTGTTTTTGACCGGTGAGAACCCTGTATTGAGCTTGATCGCCAACCGAGCCGACTGAGGCGGATCAAAATCCGAAAGTTCATATCTCATCACATTCTTGAGCATAGGCCTCCCGAGCGTCCTAACCGTTTTTCGATCGATCCTTCGTCCTGAGCCAGTAACAAAGCGGACTGAAATCTTCTCAATGCCACCCACTTCACTACTGTCTATGACGAAGACTGCCCTCCCGATATTGTCTTTCCACGATGAGCCGGTGCCATAGATATATGCCGCCTCTCGGAAATGTTTGCCACTATACGGGGCTTCGTACCTAATTCGAATCGTGTTCATCCTGTGACCAGGGAAGGTGACGTGGCTCACGAGCCATTGGCGTTGTTCCTTCATTGGTCTACGCGCCAAGCTCATGAATTCCAAACCCGACATACTCCTGCGCAGTTTTTGTCCCCCGGTCAGATCCCACGCTTCATCGAATTCCAGCTCCTGCCCGTTTGCCGAGCCCTCAAATCTCATGAAGGTAGGATACGACTCTACACGCGACGCCACCCACTTGGGAAAGCCGATCCATTCGCGCGTGGTGTTGCCGGTGTTGGACAAATTGAAGACAGCATTGACGACATAAGAGCTTTCTCGCAGTCGAATTACGACTTCCTGTGAATCCAGCCGGATGGCGCGATGCGGAGACTTGGGAGCTACTACCCCGCCCCCTTTGAACATCTGAAGCGGACCCACATCGGCACCAGCGGGCAACAGTGCCAGCCAGAGCCCAGCGGCTGTCATCGTGAACAAAGATTTGAATGTCACCACGCAACCCCCTATAAGCGAATCTTCGGGTGGACGGCTCCTAATCCCTAGCCCTATACGCTTCGAGCAATTTTACCATTGCCTTATAGCCTTTCTGTCGTGCGATCGTCAGTGCCGTCCTTCCCAGGTTATCCGTTGCGTGAACGTTTGCCCCACGATCCAAGAGCACCTTGGCCGTCTCCAAACTATTTGAATGAGCGGCATGAATCAGGGCAGTGTACCCTTGGCCCACTTGGGTATTGACATCAACGCCCGAGTCCAGAAGTAGCCTTGTCACTTTGGCGCCCCCTTTGGATCCAACCGCGCACATCAAGACCCGCCCGGCTTGTTCATTGAGATCGGCGCCCTTATCCAAAAGTAATTTCACCGCTTCCTCCCGCCCCGAACTGGCAGCAGCCATGAGGGCTGTCCAGTCGTCGTGCTTATCCTTTGCATTTACATCTGCTCCGTGTGCCAAGAGAAGTCTGGCCACTTCCGTGTGACCTCCTGCGCAGGCTAACATCAAAGCCGTGCGCCCGCGGGTGTTCTTATCGTTGACAGCAACGCTCCTGCGCAGAAGCAGTTTTGCCACTTGGACATCTCCCGACCGCGCAGCCATCATGAGGGTCGTCATGCCGCCCGTGAGTGGCGCGTTTACATCAGCGCCCCAGTCTAGGAGCCCTTTCACTATCTCGGGCCGGGCACCGGAAATGGCGTCCATCAGGGTGGTGGAGCCGTCCTTACACGCAACATCAACGTCAGCTCCTTTCTCAACAAGCAGCTTCACTACATCCACGTTGCCTTTCCAGACTGCGTTGATCAGTGGTGTCCAACCGTTGGGGTCTCTTGCATTAACGTCAGCCCCACTGGCGAGCAGTCGCTGAACGTCCTCCTTACCATCCGAGAGGGTCGCAACACCTAACGTGAGTTTGGCTCCACGTGATTTCAGCAGATCCGAGATTTCTCTCCGATCCATGGCCGCGGCCCACATGAGCGCAGATGATCCATCCTTGGTCCCAGCATTGATGTCAGCACCTGCATCCAAGAGCAACTTGACCATGTCGGTGTCTCCAGGGATGACGGCCCACATCAGAATAGTCGAACCGTCCGTGAGCTTTGCATTCACATCGGCACCCCTTTTAAGAAGGAGCTTCACCAGATCGGTATTCCCACTGTCCACGGCATGCTTCAACGGCGTTGATCCGTACTGAGTCTTAGCGTTGACCTCAGCCCGACTATCTAACAGTCCCTTCGCCATCGCTAGGTCACCCCGAGAACAGGCCGACATGAGAGGAGTCAACCCATCGAAGTCCTTCTGATCAACCAGAGCCCCTTTCGCAAGAAGAGCTTCGACCTTCGCCAGATCCCCAGCCTTAACTGCGCGGGTAAGTTGCTCGTTGAGGCTCAGCATGCGCATGGCTGCCCCTGTCGCTGATCACAATATCAAGACCGCCAGCACGGCGAAGCAATGAGTAATCATGCGGATGGGTTCAATTCTCATGCAAGATCTCCCATTTATACGGTCAGCGCAGTCCCGCAGGCGCGGAGGACCAGATTCTCCAGTTCAAGAAGTTATGCACCTATGTTGCCAGCTACTCTGAACCTATAAGCGAAACAGCCTATCACAGGCGTCAAGCCTCCAAGAAGATCAAGCGCTAGGGGTTGCGAACCACAGAAGCACTGAGGGACGGCGCGTTCCTCCCTTGCCGTCTGGCCACGTCACGACCAACTAGCTCTTCAATCAACGACATCGCGGTTTCCTGCCACTTACCGGTTGTACCGTTATCGGCTCATCCCGTTGGCATCTGCCTAACCCAAAACGCATCTTTCGCCCCCATGGGGTCTCCTCAAGAAATTTCCACCACAGAGACACAAAGGGCACAGAGAACGCCCCCTCTCAGCGGAGGGCACGCCTCAGGTACTCGGCTCTCGACCCCGCATCATGGTCTCTCCGGCCACGTGCCCCAACGTTGTGTTTGTCAGAAGTACAGTCTGTTTACGACACCCCGGATATGCGTCAGTCGGATAAGCCCGTTGCCGTCTTCCCTGCACGAGCGCAAGATCGGTAGAAGCCGGTTCCGGTCCGTAGTATGGCATCTTTCCCTCTGGAGGTTAAAATGCTTGGTCCGCGTCAGTCACTCTCCAGCCGCGTACCCCCTTAAGAGAGCTTGTCGGCCATATGCCGAGTCACGCGAGAGATCGGCCTCACGTCGGCAACGCTGTGAGGCTGAATCTCAAGGCGGCGGAGGACGACCATCTTCGTCCCAACCGCGTAATCGATAGTAATCGCCCCGCAAGGTCTCGTAGTCTTCTCTTGTCAGCACCGAACCTGAGGGCGCCAAGGGTTCGGAGAAGAATCGTTCTGGTAAGGTGTCATCGTCCTTTGTCAGACCCATTTGCATATTGAATCGCCTGGCCTCATCGGAAATCCGAGCTGCAAGGACCGCCAGCCCGTCCTTGTCGAGCTTCAGTCCTGTCGTCATGGCGACAATCCTGGACAGTTGATCCCATGTGTACAGATCCCTGAAGAATCGACAGAGGACCAACGAATCAAAGAGCGCGGCCCGGTCCTCGAAATCGACGAACATTTCGGCCTTCCCCTCAACGACGTCCTTTTCTATCATTCCGGACAGCTCTGCCTTGTAGAACGTACCCCTCAGATGGCAAGCGCCGCGATCGGAGATCCCGTAGGCCAGTCCCATTCCTTTGAGGACTCTTGGATCGTACCCCGCCGGCTCCATCCCTTTCACGTGGATTGCCACGTCCGTCATCCCGAGTGTTTCCGCTGCTTTGGTGATTCCGTCTGCGAGCAGGGCGCCGGGGCCTTCTCTCGCTGCGATCTGTCTCACGAGCTTCTCTGCGGCCCGCGCATCGCCGTATTGAATCTTTTCCGGGAACTTCCCCAACTCGCTGGCTTCCATCGCGAAGGCCACGAGGTTTCCGGTGCTTATGGTGTCCATTCCGAGCCGGTCACACAGATCGTTGAGGAAGAGAATCTCTTCGAGACTCTTTATGAGACACAGGCCTCCGAACGCAAAAATCGTTTCGTATTCCGGCCCCTCAACCAGAAGGCCCTTTCTGAGGCCTTCCCGCACCTCCGAGAGTTTTCCACACGCGATGAAGCACTGCTCACAGGCTTTGGGTCTGACCTTCATGCCGCTCAGGAGCGAATCGGCTGATATGGCTTCCCAGCCTTCCATGAGTCCGGAATGCCAATACCGATTGGGAAATGCCTGCGCGGAGTTGAGGACGGCCACCATCATGGGTGTGCCTTCTTCACGGTACCGTGCAACCGCGGGATTTCCCTTGCAAAACTGGATCATCTCCTTCCAGTAGGATCGGATACCTTCCGGGTCCGCGTGGGGGCGGCTCATATCACCTGCAAACGCGATTCCCTTGATCTTCTTCGCGCCCATCACGGAACCCGCGCCGGTCCGACCTGCCTGGCGCCATTTGTCGTTGGAGATCGTGCCGAATCTGACTCCGTTTTCCGCCGCGGGACCGATCACCGCGACTCCGGCACGCGATCCGGTACGGGTCTTCATGTGGTCCAGGAGGATCCGTTCGGTCTCGTAGGTCGACCTTCCCCAGAGGTCTTCCGCGTCGTGGAACTCCACTCCGCGGGGAGTGATCTCGAGCCAGATAGGTATGTCTGACGCCCCGACCATCACGAAGGCATCGTTCCCCGTCCGACTCATGGGCGTCGAGATCCGCCCCCCACTATACGAATGAGATAGAAAGCCGGTTTGAGGAGATCGAGTCACGGCGGCCCAGCGGCTGGAACCGGGTATCCGACTGTCCGCGGCGGGTCCTATCGCGATGACAAGGGGATTGCCGCGCGACAACGGATCCGCCTGGCCCCGCATGTGTTTTCCAAGAAGGCGGACGCCCAGGCCCTTGCCTCCGAGAGTTTCTGCCAGGTCCGAATCGACCAATTTGACTCGTTCCCACTGTCGGCCCTCCACATCGATCAGCAGATAGGAATTGAAGAAGCCGTGCACAATTGCTCTCCTTCCGTGGATGTTCCGCGCAGTTGGCCATTTCAGACTCCGATATGATACTACATATCGAGAAGACGTCAATTTCACTGTCACCGGAGAAACCGCGCCGTGGGTCTCGCACTCCTTCTGCTGGCACGTGAGGGATGACAAGCCAGACGCGTCTTGACCCGGGCCTGTCCACAGTTCATACTTCGTCAGTGAAGGAACCCGCGCGTGGGCAGAGCAAAGCCCCCGCAGAGTGTGGAGAGCCTATGGATGCTATGGATGCACAAGATTTGAGGACTGCGTTCGCCGAACTCTCAACACCTCTGGTAGCGGACGCGTGTGTCCGCGTCGGTCTTCCGGTACGGATGGCTCCGGCCGGTATAGGGCCTTTGGAGCGAGGCACCAAGCTGGTCGGTCAAGCCCTTCCCGTCAAGCATTACGGCAGCGTAGACATCTTCCTGGAAGCTTTCGGGATAGCCCTTCCTGGAGACGTTCTCGTCGTGGACAACAGCGGTCGGATGTACGAGGGCTGTATCGGTGACCTTATTGCTCGGGAAGCGAAGATCAACGGATTGGGCGGGCTCGCGGTTTGGGGTTGCCACCGAGATACCGCGGAACTCGTGGAGATTGGGTTACCCGTTTTCAGCTACGGCTCGTGCCCGGCAGGGCCCATTCGAGTTGACGTGCGCGAGCCCGACGCGCTGGAGTGCGCCCGTTTCGGCAGTCTGGAGGTAGGTCTCCAGGATGTTCTCTTCGGCGACGACGATGGGGTCCTGTTTGTGCAGGCTGCAGGTCTGCCCGAGGTCCTCTCAACCGCACGGACCATCCTGGCAACCGAGCGGCGCCAGGCCGAACTGATCGAATCCGGACAGAGCCTGCATCAGCAGTTGCGCTTCCGGGAGTACCTCGACAAGCGGAAAACGGATTCCTCCTACACATTTCGCAAGCATTTGAGGTCGATCGGAGGAGCGCTGGAAGAATAACTGACGCGTATCCAGCCGGCGCGGGAAGGGGGACTCCTATTCCTGAGGACGAGAGTATGATCCCCGCATACCATGTGACTGATCTCAGCTTTTCTTATGGCAATGGACCGGCGCTCGAGGTGACTGACATGAAGGTGCCGGCGGGCGAGATCGTGGCTATCGTGGGACCCAACGGATCGGGAAAGACGACTCTCTTGCACCTTCTCGCTTTTATCTTTCAGCCTCAGGCAGGCACCATTCGTTTTTTCGGGGACAAAAGCGGCAAAGGGAACTTACTCTCGTTTCGCCGGAGAGTCGGGCTCCTGCTGCAGCAGCCGTACCTGTTCAGGACCACGGTGCTTGAGAACGTCATGTGGGGATTGAAAGTGCGAGGCGTTCCGACACGACTGGCTCGGGAAAAGGCCGCTGAGGCACTCAAACAGGTCGATCTGGCCGGGTTTGAGGAGCGACGGGCACGGTCGCTATCGGGCGGTGAATCCCAGGCGGTCGCACTCGCCCGAGCATTGGTCCTTGAGCCCGAAGTGCTCCTCCTTGACGAGCCGTCAAATCACCTTGACCGAGCACGGGTCCAGCGGACGGAGGAGATCTTCATCGAGGCCAACCGGCGATACGGCAAGACCGTTCTGTTTACCACTCACGACCTCGTTCAAGGCAGGAAGCTTGCCGACCACGTCCTGAGTATCTTTCATGGGAAACCGGCCTCCTCATCGTCCGAGAACCTCTTCCAGGGTAGGGTCCTTGGCGATGGCGCGCACTTCGACACGGGGGGGCTCGTTATCCCCTTGAGTTCGGCGGCGACCACGGGGAGCTACGTCAGCATCGATCCAACCAAGATTACCCTTCTGCGTGACGATTTCGACGGAGCCGAACAGAACGCGTTGGTTGGGCGGGTTGTGGGCCTGCACGAGGAAAACGGGAAGATCCGGGTGGAAGTGGCGGCCGGGGAAAAGATCCACGTACTGGTGGATGGCGGCGCCTGGCTCGGTCGGCCGTTCGAGCTTGGACAGAGAGTCCGGCTGCGCCTGGATGAGAATGCTGTGACAGTACTCCCCTGACAGGTGTGAGTTCTGATACTTTGGCCCCTAGCCAGTGGGAAAGGCAAGCATGTTCCCGAGAAGGATGCAGCTCAGTGCCGGTCACTCGAATCTCATCGCGTCGACCGGATCAAGCTTTCCCGCTGTCCTGGCCGGAATAACCCCGGAGACCACGCCCAGCAGGAGCCCGATGGCAAAGGAGGCCAACAGGCTGAAAACAAAAACGTAATAGGCGGGAACCGTGCTGAGAATGTCCTTGAGGATATAGACCGATATTGTTCCTGCCACGATACCTGTTGTGGCTCCTATGAGGCTCACCGACAGCGACTCACAAAGGAACTGGGACACGATCATCCGTTCTGTGGCTCCGACGGCCTTCCGCAATCCGATTTCCGTCGTTCTCTCCTTCACAACCGCGAGCATGATGTTGGTGATGCCGAGTCCCCCAAGGAAGAGTGTCACCCCTATGGCGGAGTACAGAAAGAACTTGAAGACGAAGGCAATAGTCTGAATCGCTTGTATTCGGTCCTTGTAGTATGTCACGCGAATGAAATCCGCGTACCCGGGTTGATTCCCCTTGAGCAGCCGCGTCACTCTCCGGTAGAGTTTCGGGACGGTATCCCAGTCCGCTGCTCGAATGTAGATATCCCGGATGGCGTGCATGCCCCGCAGCTTGGCCCTCGCTACGGAGAGCGGAAAGAAGATCGTATCCAGGTACTCGGGATTCTCGGCCTTTCCCAGGACTCCTATCACCTGAAATCCCAGTCCCCACAGGATGATGGTTTTGCCTACGGCACGGTCATTCTTGTCGAATAGGGCTTCGTGCACTTTCTGACCGATGATGCAGACTTGCCTTTTTTTCTCCACATCGTCTTCGGTGAACTTCCTCCCCTCTGTCACAGGCAAATAGATAACCCTGAAAAAGTTTGGCTCAACTCCGGCAATCTGAACGTCGTTCCTCTTTCTCCGATTATGCACGATCTTGGAGGCTCTTCCCCAAACGGTCGGTGCAACCTCCATTACACCGGGCAGTCTCCTGAGTGCTTCGATATCTTTTGCAAAATACTCGCCTTTATGCCATGTTATCGCCGTTCTTCGATGCCATCCAGCCTTAACGATTGTTGCACTGCCAAGAATCTCCAGGTTCGTGCCAAGTAGATCCTCCACCGAGTCGCCTATGGTCATGACAGTAATCAGGCCAGCGATGCCCAATGCCGTGCCGAGCATCGCGCCACGGTATCGGCGCCAGTTCCGAACTATCTGTCGAAGCGAGATTTTTATGAGATCCGCGATGAGCATCAGGATTCACCAACCATGGGGCGGATGCCTACTCCAGCCGCCACCGGTCGATTCATTCCCGACCGATCAGCGCTCCGCACCGATTTAAGCAATCAGAGCCACGCGATTGATCTCCGTGGCTCTTAGGTCAACATAACAGCAATAGCAATTCTCGCCCAATTAGTCAAAGGGCCTGTTGAAATCATTTGAGTTGCTCTCAAAGAGGTCGCTCATGGGGTTTCTCCTGACGTCCCTCCTTTTCACGCGGTCCTGGTGTAATTCCCGGCAAATCCCCTTGCCCCTTCTGCTAACAAGAGAAAGCGGAGCGCCGCCAGAGCTGCGGCAACCCAATCCGAAAGCCCTCAAATACCGGGATACCTCCTCTTGTGAGGGATGTGTTCAAGCCAGCCACTCAGCATCAGGGCCCAGCTTGAGAGTGCTCGTTAAGAGGCCAGCTCATTGTCATGCGCGCGTAGGTACTGAGACCGCCTCATGACTGACTCCCGACACCCCCTCCTTGGAACCAAAGGGTAGTGGGCTCATCAAAGGGCCGCAGCGCAAACATTTTTGTCGCTAGGGCACGTCGGGCGGAACCGGGTGTGGTTCGCCGATCGAATATAGGGTGTCTACAACACAATAAACGATTGCCAGCGGGGGGAAGCTTCGTATCCTTGTGACCTAATCGCACTCCCAAGCTCCGGGCTTCGTGCTCGAATCCTCCACGGCTTCGCCCTGATTGGCCGGTGGTCGTCGATAAGGCTGTCATTTACTGGATTGGCAGGGAAAACTCATTTGCCCTCGGAAACTGCCTATCGTATATTAGTGCAGGAAGATCCCGGTGAAACGTCGATGAGAATTTAGCACACTATTCTTGGGAAATAGTATAACGCTGGCTGGGCATGCACTTGTTTGTGTCGGGCGGATAGGCGCGAGAAAAAGTCTCGAGGCCGGCTGGGCCGGCAGAATCACCTGGGAAGGAGCTGCAACTTGAAGGATCAGGAAGTACGAGATCTGATACTGAAGAGACAGTCAAATTCGCGGATCGCGTGCGCGACCGCGTTCCGGATCGCAGAGGAAACCGGTGTGTCGCTCAAGGAAGTCGGCAGACTCCTCGACGAAATGAAGATAAAGATCCATTCCTGTCAACTGGGCTGTTTTAGTTAGCTCTGGTGACGGGCAGACCTAGAATTCCTCAGTCTCTTTAGGCTTCTTGTATAGAGGAATGAGGACGTCCTCCCGGGTTTTGTGCACCCGCAGTGTCACTCCCTTGTTGGAAACCTGCGTTACCGTGGCATTGCCTATCTGCATGCCCACCGAAACGAAGTAGCCCCTGCCGTCCGGATCCTCCACCATGCCCTTGAATTGGCCGGACCCGATCTGGATCACTCCCACGAGTTTCAATTGGGAGCGGTCGAAGCGGCACAGAGGGACTGATGGGGGACAGTCACTGGGGAGCACCTCGGTAGGCTGTCTGAATGGATCACGTTCGACGGTAAAGAATCCTTTTAGCTCGCGTTCTTTCTTGGGTGCCCGGGTCGTTGGAGAAAGCGTACCAGGGGCCCTCTTCTTGCCAGCCATCTCAAGGGGCGGAGTTTTGGGTTCCGCCGGCCGTCTCGAAGCCGCGGGCTCGGCTTTGGCGGCACGCTTTGCCGTCGGCTTGGCCTTGGGATCTTCGCTAGCGGGTTTCCGGACGCTTCCCGGTCTCGATTTCTTTCGATCGGGTGATGGGGAAAGCTCCTTGTCTTGCGACTGGGGCGCGGGAGCGGCCATCGCTACCGGAGTGAATCGCGAGCCGGTCTTGCCCAGCACCTCGTCCACGGCTGTAGTGAGTTCCTTGCAACCCCCCAACATCGCGAACGCGGCAGTTGCGAGTATGAGAAGAATGATTCTGGCTGGTATATATGAATTCATATGTAGGTTCATCGTGAGACCTCTAGCAATAGCGCGGTCGACTCAACGTCTTCGTCTTCTTGGCCGTCTTGCATGTGCACCCTTCTTCCGCTGTCTGGCCGCGTAAGCCTTGACTTCGGCCGGGGACAAGCGTCGGTACGTAACGGCGGTGATGCTGCCGTCAAGAGAGATCACGTCCAACCGTTTGTTGAGCTGGCCTTCTTTTCCGCCCACGTTCCCAGATTTCTTCAGCGTGATGCTCGGGACGTTCACGATGCGGGGCAGTTCCCGGAGGCTAGCCAAGAAAGCTCCCTGCTTGAAGTAGTTGCCGCGAACGGAGAGCGAAATGGGGATCGTGGCGTATTGAAGTTTCATATTCTTTCGCTCTTTGCCCGGAACGAATCTCTTTGCCACGAGATTGCTTTCGCTGAGCAAGTCAGTGATTTTCTTGAGGAGTCCCTCAATTTCTTGCTTTTGCGGTAGCGAGTACACCATCCTCTGCAACCGTGCCTTCAGGGCGCTGATTTTCTTCTTGAGCCTGGGGCCTTGGGCGAGGACCTTCTCCTCGTTCATGATTTGAATCTTCAAACGGCCGATCTGTTTGTCGATGACCGCGATCTCAGTGCGAATCTCCGACACGACGAAGAAATAGAAGGCAACGAGCAAGAGCACTCCCACAGCTACTACAATGGCCGCTCTTTGCAGACGGGTGAGTCTGAAGAAAACATCCTGTGGAGTCATGACACGGACCTCACCGAAGATTTCCCACTATCTTGAACTGGACCCCCCCACCCTTGCCAACGACCGTCTGGAGGAGCTTGACATTTCCAAAGAAGGGCTCCTTCTTCTTGTCGAACTGACTGATCTTCCACGCGTCCGGAGCGAAATTCTTCTTCACCTTCTGTAGATTATGAACGAAATTGACGACCACCGTGTTGTCAGCTCCTTGCCCGGCAAGCACGAAGGACTTCCCCGATTTCTGGATCGTCGACAACCAGACCTCGTCGGGAATGGCCAGGGAAACAGCGGCCATGAATGGAGCGGGGGTGTCACGCACCTTGGTGAGCCTGTTGATCGTATTGACCTGTCTCTCCAGGCGGGTGATCTCTCCCCTGAGTCTGTTGATGGCCTTGTTCTTTTGCTTCAGAGTCCTGAGTTTCTTCTCGTGAGTCCTGCGCTCCGAGACCTTGTCGGCCTTCTTCCCTGACAGATAGACATAGGTCCCCCCCATAACCAGGCCGGCGGCGGCCAAAATCGCTACGGTGAAGACCACAAAATACTTGATTTCGCGTGTGCGCAGCGTCTCTCGTACCGGGAGAAGATTGATGCGAACCATGTTATACCTGCTTGTCCCTCTCGTCCCGTAGGGCCAGACCGACAGCTACGGCCATCTGCGGTCCGATTCCTGTTAAGTAATCAAGATCAAAGACTCTTTCGTCTATCTTAAAGCTCCTGAACGGATCCACCAGTTCCACGGGGATATTGAGGTCAGCCTCCATGGACGAGGAAAGTCCGTAGGTTCGAGCTGCCCCGCCGGAGAGGAAGATTTTCTGGATGGGATCATAGGAAACATTGGTGGAAAAGAAATCGAGGATCTTCTGCAATTCCGAAACGAAGTAATCCGCGGATCTCTGAAATATCTTCCTGAGATTTCGTGGATTTACGTCGTCAAGATTAGCGCCGCGCTTGATATTTTCCGCCCGCTCATAATCGACGTCAAAAAAACGCATGATCTCACGGGTTATGGTATCACCACCAAGGGGCAAGTCACGCGTATATTGGGACGCCCCGGACTTGAGGATATTTACGTTGATTGTGCTTGCGCCCACGTTTACGAGGGCTACCACCTCTTCCTGAATATTCGGGTAACAGAACTCGTGCATCACCTCCAGCGCGAAGGGATCCACGTCTACAACAATCGGAGAAAGGCCCTGGGAAGAGACGAGTCCAAGATACTCTTCCATGTAATCCTTCTTCGCGGCAACCAGGACTACCTCCATGGTGCCCTCTTTTTCCGGGCGGTCCCCCATTATGAAAAAGTCGAGATTCACGTCTTTGATGTCGAAGGGAATGTACGGCTCGGCCTCCATGCGGATCTGCTTCTCAAGTTGAGCGTCCGTCATGGAGGCCATAGTGACCTGCTTGATGATCACCGATTTGCCGGCAAGTGAGGTGGCCACGCTTTTGGTCTTGCTCTTGGAGACCTTGTGGAGGGCGCTCACCGCCATGCCTACGGCATCGGCCCGCTTGATGGATTTCTCCACCACGGCCCCATCCGGAAGCGAGGACAAACCAGCGAAAACCAGTTCGAAGCCCCTTTTCGAGCGGTCTACCTCGACCATTTTGACGGAACTGGAGCCAACATCGAGGCCGACAATTTTTGCAACTCCCATCTCACTTCACCTTCCGAAGGCCGTTAGTCTGGCCGTTCCTGACGCTGTCAGAATAAAGAAAAATCGATCAATTGTCAATAAAAATGATCAATTATGGCCTGTTACTCCTTTTGGTTAAACTATTCTGTCTCCCTCCCGTTCCTTGAGACTGATTTCCCGATGTGAAAAGGTAGACGGTTTCGTCTCGCCTCGCCATGCCGAGTTTGCATTTGGCCGACTTCTCAAGGGTGGCAGGATCGGTCCGGAGTAGAGTCACTTTTCGTTCCAGGGATGTGATTTCCCTCAGCAAATGCTGGTGTTCCTTTTCGAGATAAACCCTTTTTTCCAGGAGCTTGTGCTTCTGGGAAAGCCCTTTCTCGCCTAGGAGTAAGCCTATGGAGGCCAGAATTGCAGAGAGAACGACAACCTGTAAAACTTGGACAGTTCGGCTGAGAACTGGTTTCATGAAAAACAGAACCTACTCGGTGATTTAGCGGCCCGCCCGGCACGCGGCACTCCTGACTGACCTCCTCCACAAGGGAATTCTAAATCAGACGATCAGGTTTCTCAAGCAATTTCTTAAAGATAAGTTGTTATTTGTTGATACTGTTAAGTAAAAATACCGAGATCTCGCGCGTCGTCCTGGGTATCCAAGCCAGAACCCCCCGAGCGGTGAGCATCGTGGCAAGCGCACCCATGCCTTCTGCCATGCTTGTCCAATGGATCCCGGTCGGACTTCGGAGAAACGCCTCTGGGGGGCCGTCAAATGCTACGGATCCTGAGGTAAGCAAAATGATCCGCTGCGCTGACAGGACGTCTTCAAGATTGTTGGTGATTTCGATGACGGTCATTTCCCGTTTGGCCCGAAGGTCTGCGAGGAGTGAGCGAATAGCGCGGCGAGCGCTCTTGTCGAGCATGTTCAGCGCTTCGTCCAGGACCAGGATGGTCACGCCCATGGCGAGCATACCCGCCAATGCCACCTTCTGTTGCTCGCCCCCGGAGAGGCTTTCGATAAGCCGCCTCCGGATGGAGTCAAGACCGATGGATCTAACGGCCTGGCAAAGTCTTTCTTCCATCTCCGGTTCTGACAGCCCGAGGTTCTCCAGGCCGAATGCAATGTCTTCTTCCACGGAAATGCCGACGAGTGAGTCCCGAGGATCTCCTCCGAGATATCCAATTTCGGTCGCTGAATTCGGCGGGCGCGAGACGCATCCGGACGTGGGCTCGAGCAATCCCTTGATGAGTTTGGCGAGAGTTGTCTTGCCTGCGCGGTCCGGTCCGGTGATAACGACATGGGACGCGGGCCCGATCTCCAGGGAGATGTCGCGGAGGATCGCCCCGTTCTGAGGAGTGTAGGAGAAGGAAAGGTTCTTGAGACGGATCATGAAGTGAAGTGCGCGTTAGCGCGCCTTGCCTCAGTGGTTGTGTATCGAACGCGCTACTTCTCGGATCGCAAAGTATCCCTAATCTTGTCAGCCAGTCCTTTGGGCTTTCCGCCTGCTGCCGCTCTCTGTGCGGGTGACTGCTTGTCGACGAGTTCGACCACCGAGAGGGACGCGCCGTCGCCCGGCCGGACCCCCTTTTTAAGGACCCGCACATAGCCTCCCTGACGATCGCTATATCTGGGGGCGATTTCCTCGAAGAGGCGCCGTGTGACCTTCTTCGAACGGATGACTTGCAAGGCTTGTCGCCGCGCGTGCAGATCGCCGCGCTTGCCGAGCGTAATCATCTTGTCTGCGAGACTTCGCAGAGCTTTGGCCTTCGCGTCCGTAGTGGTTATTGCCTCCCGGTCGAGCAGGGCCGTTACCATGTTTCGCAGCATTGCCTGCCGGTGGGAGGTCCTCATTCCGAGTCTATATTTTGCTTTCCTGTGCCGCATTGGAGTCTCCGGGTCTTACTCGCCGATGAAGCTTTCACGTTCCTGCCGCCGGTGCTCCAGCTCTTCCCGGTCGGGGAAACTCGGAATCACCATACCGAGGCTGAGGCCCATATCTGCGAGGATCTCTTTGATTTCGTTGAGTGATTTGCGTCCGAAATTCTTTGTCTTGAGCATTTCGGCCTCGGTTCGCTGAACCAGTTCTCCGATGAACTTGATATCGGCATTCTTGAGGCAATTGGCCGAACGGACGCTGAGTTCCAGTTCACTGACGCTCCTGAAGAGGTTTTCGTTGATTTCGGGCTCGACCTCGGTTTTTTCCTCTTCAATGGGACGGTCTTCTTCCTCGAAGTTGAGAAACACGAGGAACTGCTCTCTGAGGATCTTTGCAGCCTGTGCCAAGGCGTCCTCGGGCAGAACGGCCCCGTTGGTCCAGATTTCCATGGTGAGTTTGTCGTAGTCGGTTCGTCGTCCCACCCGCGCGTTGGTAATCTTGTAGCTCACTTTGCGGATCGGGGAGAATACCGAGTCAAGAGCGAGCGTTCCAATGACATCGTCTTCCTTCTTGTTCAACTCCGCGGGCACGTAGCCCTTGCCCCACTCGGCAGTCATTACCATGGAGAGACGGCCTTCTTTGGAGAGCGTGGCAATGAGTTGCTCCGGATTGATTACTTCCACGGAGGCGTCGGTGATGATGTCGCCAGCGCGCACTTCGCCTTCACCTTCTGCCTCCAATCGCAGTTCTCTCGCATCCAGAGTATGGAGTCTCAACTGAACCTTCTTAAGGTTGAGAACAACGTCCGTGACATCCTCTTTCACCCCGGGAATGGTCGAGAACTCGTGCAGAACCCCGTCGATCTTGGCCGAGGTGATGGCTGCTCCCTGCAAGGAAGAGAGGAGCACGCGTCTCAGCGCGTTCCCGAGTGTAATACCAAATCCTCTTTCAAGGGGCTCACACTCGAATTTCCCGTAGAACGGGGTGTGGGTAGCCTCATCGACCTCCATCCGGCGGGGCCGAATGAGTTCCGTCCAGTTTCGTCTGACCAGGGTCTGTTCTGTTTCGGTCATGGTTCCCCTCATCGTTGTTGGCCGACCGCACGAGGGCGAAAAGATGTTGATCACCCCCGCTTGCCCGAGATTCCGGCTTACTTGGAGTAGAACTCCACGATCAGTTGTTCCCTGATGGTGGGCGGAAGCTGGTCTCTGGTAGGCAAGGCCTTGACAACCCCCCTGAAGTTGCTCACGTCAACTTCCAGCCAGTCGGGGACCCCTCGACGACTGATGGTCTTGAGGGCTTCTTCAATGGATTGGATTTTTCGACTCTTTTCCCGCAGCTCGATAACGGTTCCCGGTTTCGTCCTGAATGAAGGAATGTCCACCTTGCGACCATTCACCACAAAGTGCCCGTGGTTTATCAGTTGGCGGGCTTCAGCTCTTGAGAAGGCAAATCCCATCCTAAAGACCATGTTGTCCAGCCGGGACTCAAGCAGACGCAGCAGATTCTCTCCGGTGACACCCTTCTTCCTCTCCGCCAACCGTACGTAGTTCCGGTATTGCTTTTCGAGAAGGCCGTAGAGTCGTCTGACTTTCTGCTTCTCCCTGAGCTGAGTTCCGTAGTCTGTTCTCTTGGTGCGCGCCTGACCGTGCTGACCGGGAGGGTAGTTGCGCCTCTCAACCGAACACTTGTCGGAGTAACAGCGATCGCCCTTGAGAAAGAGCTTCTCTCCTTCCCTTCGGCAGAATCTGCAAACTGATTCTCGATAACGTGCCAAGCCTCTCTCCTCTACTTTGCCGCGAAATTCTGTTGTCTTGGGTCAGTTAGACCCTGCGCCTCTTGGGAGGACGACACCCGTTGTGCGGTATCGGGGTAACATCCTTGATCAGCGTGATTCGAAACCCGGCGGCCTGCAATGCTCTCAGAGCCGTCTCTCGCCCTGCACCGGGGCCCTTGATCAGGACGTCGACGCTTCTCATCCCGTGTTCCATGGCTTTTCGCGCTGCATCCTCGGCCGCGAGCTGAGCGGCAAAGGGTGTCGATTTTCGAGATCCCTTGAAGCCCTGAGTGCCCGCGGATGCCCATGCCACCGAATTGCCCTCCATGTCGGTAATGGTGACGATGGTGTTGTTGAACGTGGACTGGATATGAGCCACGCCGTGGGGGATGTTGCGCTTTTCCTTCTTTTTCTTTTGAACTCGCCTTCTCGGCATTTACCGCTCCGTCAAATCTCCCCCCTCTGCGGGGAGATCAGCATGATAGTGAATGATGTCCGAACTGTTTCCGACTTTGATCGTCGTTTCCTTGTCCAGGTCTCTTTGGCCGATTGTCCATTCAGGACAGGGCCGGCCTGTGCGATCGCGAGGGGTTTCCGTACCGGACTACCTTCGTCTTCCGATCTGCATCTTTCGTGGTCCCTTGCGGGTCCGCGCGTTGGTATGCGTGCGCTGACCCCTGACGGGAAGGCCGCGGCGGTGTCTCAGTCCCGTATAACACCCCAGATCCATCAGTCTCTTGATGTTCATGGTGGTCTCGCGGCGGAGATCGCCCTCAACTTTGTACGAACGATCGATAACTTCACGAATCTTCGCCACGTCTACTTCGCTAAGATGATCCGAGTTCATGGTCGGATCGAGGCCGCTTTCCCCGAGTATTTTCCGGGCGCTTGTGCGACCTATGCCATAAATGTACGTCAGTGCGACCTCCATCCGTTTGTTCTTCGGAAGGTCAACTCCTGCAATGCGCGCCACGTTTCTCCTCCTGACCGGTAGTCCGACAATCTCCGATGCTAACCCTGCCGCTGCTTATGCTTGGGGTTTTCGCAGATTACCCGCACCACTCCTTTTCGTCTAATTATCTTACACTTGTCGCAAATTCTCTTGACAGATGCTCTGACCTTCATGAGTGCCTCCGCGGAGGGCGTCAACGTCCGCTTCAGAAATCGCCAAAGCGTTGGCCGCGACCCGATCTTTCCGGCATCCCGAACCGATCGCCGATTTCAAGAGGGCTCGGCGATCAGCCCAGGATCCTAACGATTTTCTCGAAAATACCGTCTATTGGTCCCACTCCCTCGACTCTCCGGAGCAGTCCCTTCTTTTCGTAATAGTCTATGAGCGGAGCCGTTTGCTCGTTGTACACGTTCAGCCGTTCCCTGATGGTGGCCTCTGAATCATCGTCCCTCTGGTACAGCTCAGAGCCGCATGCATCGCAGATGCCCTCTTTCTTGGGTGGGTTGAACATGACATGATACATTTTTCCACAGTCGGAGTTGCGGCAGGTCCGTCTTCCCGTGAGCCGCTTCATAAGCTCTTCATCCGGGACGTCCACAAGGACGGCATGGTCAATGGGCTTTTGCATGCCGGTCATGATCTTGTCCAGCGCCTCCGCTTGAGGGAGCGTTCTCGGGAAGCCGTCCAGCATGAAGCCCGGATCCAGGTCCGGCTTGGCAAGCCTTTCTTCGACCACGCCCACAACCACGTCGTCGGGAACGAGTTCCCCTTTGTCCATGTATTCCTTGGCCTTCATACCCATCGGGGTCCCTTCCTTGACGGCCGCTCGGAAGATGTCCCCGGTTGAAATCTGCGGAATCCCGTACTTGACCGTAAGTTTCTTCGCCTGTGTACCTTTTCCGGAACCTGGGCCGCCCAAAAGAACGATTCTCATAACACCTTCCTCATGTGCGGGGAGCCGCGCCTAACCGCGCCTGCCCTTGATGCGCCCTGTTCGGATGAATCCTTCATAATGCCTCTGAATCATATGGGACTCGATCTGGCTGAGAGTGTCCAGCGCGACTCCTACGACAATGAGCAGCGAAGTTCCTCCGAAATAGAAGGGAGCGTTGAACCTGGCTATCAGGATTGACGGGAGCACACACACCGCTGAAACGTACACCGCACCCCCAAACGTGATTCGCGTGAGCACCTTGTCTATGTAGTCAGAGGTCTTCTTACCCGGTCGAATTCCCGGGATGTACCCTCCATATTTCTTCATGTTGTCTGCCACGTCAACAGGGTTGAAGGTCACAGCGGTATAGAAATAACAGAAGAAGATAATCAGAGCCACGTAAATAAGCTCATAGACTCCTGTCCCTGGTCTCAGCCAACTGGTCAAGTACGTGAGGAACGGCACGTGGAGGAACTGGCCGATCGTCGCGGGGAAGATAATGAGCGAGGACGCGAAAATGGGAGGAATGACTCCTGCGGTGTTTACCTTGAGCGGCAAATGGGTACTCTGCCCTCCGTACACGCGTCGTCCTACCACCCGCTTGGCATACTGGACCGGGATTCGCCGCTGCCCCCTCTCTACGAAGACTATGATCCCGATTACCGCCACCATGACCAGAATCAGCAAGAGCAAGATGAGGAACCCCATGTCCCCCGTTCGTACCAACTGGACGGTGCTTCCAAGCGCCGAAGGCATCCTTGCTACGATTCCGGCGAAGATGATCAGGGATATTCCATTCCCGATGCCACGCTCGGTGATCTGTTCTCCCAGCCACATGAGAAAGGCGGTCCCGGCCGTTAGCGTGACCATGGATAGCACGACGAAGGCAGGCTTGGAGATGTATACCATACCTTCGGCTCTGGCCAATCCAATACTGATCCCCGCACCCTGAATGAGAGAGAGTGCAATTGTTCCGTAGCGCGTATACTGAGTGATCTTCTTCCTTCCTGCTTCCCCTTCCTTGGAAAGCCGTTCCAGATGGGGCACGACCACGGTAAGAAGCTGAAGGATGATGGACGCGCTAATGTACGGCATGATCCCCAGAGAGAACACGGAGAAGTTCTCCAGCGCTCCGCCGGTGAACATGTCAACGATTCCGAAGAGCGTCTGCTGGTATTGCTGAAAGAGTTCCTTGAGCGCCGCGGCGTTAATTCCGGGTGTGGGTACGTGCACGCCAACACGATAGACCAGCAGCATCAGGAGTGTGAAAATCACCCTGCGCTTGAGTTCGGGAATTTTCGCTATATTACCGAGGGAACCTAACACAACGGGTTTCTCCCTGATGAGGCTTGCTCGATTGCGATGCCTCACTCCTCAGGCTTGCGTAACGGTCTAGACGTTTTCCTCAACCGCGCCGCCGGCCGTCTCGATCTTTGCGCGTGCCGGAGCGCTGATCCTGTCAAGTTTGATCGTGTACTTGGCGGACACTTCGCCATCGGAAAGCAGTTTGACCGGCCCGCTTCGTTTGACTAGGCCTGCTTCTCTGAGCAGCTCCGGGGTAATCACGGTCCCCGCCTTAAAGCGGGCGAGGTCCCTGACGTGGACGAGATTGTATCGGACCTTGAAGGGGGAGTTGGTGAACCCCTTCTTAGGCAAGCGGCGTTGAAGCGGCATCTGGCCGCCTTCGAAGCCAGCCCCGACGGTGCCTCCGGACCGGGATTTCTGACCCTTGTGGCCACGACCGGAGGTCTTTCCAACACCCGAGGATTCTCCTCGGCCCAATCTCCTGCGCGTCTTCCCTCTTTGGGGTCCCTTGAGATTCGAAAGATCCATCAATATCTCCCTCAGGGGCGCCGGAACGTTCCGGTCAGCCCTCGACCTCTTCCACGTCAATAAGGTGATCGACCTTGCGCACCATGCCTCGGATTGGGGGGGTATCCTCAACGACCCGGCTCTGGCCGATCTTCCTCAGCCCCAGCCCGGTGACGGTGGCCCTCTGGGACTCAGTAGATTTTATGACGCTTCGTTTAAGCGTAACCCTAAGCATTTGGAGCGGTCTCCTTTCCGGATGTCGCTTCGGTCTCCGTCATCACCTTGCCGAGCTTCCGTGCAATCTGCTCGTGGGTGCGCAGCCCTTTCAAGCCTTCGAAGGTGGCCTTGACCACGTTGTGGGGATTATTCGTTCCAATGCACTTGGTTAGAATATCGGTCACGCCCGCCGCTTCCATCACGGCGCGCACCGCGCCGCCCGCGATAACTCCGGTTCCGGACCCGGCGGGTTTCAAGAAGACTCTGGCAGCTCCAAAACGGCCCTCTATCTCATGAGGTATCGTGCCGTCGTTGACGGGGATGTCGACCATCGTGGCTTTGGCACGTTCCACGCCTTTGCGAATAGCCTCAGGGACCTCGTTGGCCTTGCCGAGTCCAAAGCCGACACGGCCCTTTCCGTCGCCTACCACGACGATGGCGCTGAAAGAGAACCTTCTGCCTCCTTTAACAACCTTGGCGACGCGGCTCAGGTGGATGAGCCTGTCTTTCAATTCTCCTTCGGCAGCTAGATCGGATCTGTTGAGCAAGCGATTCCTCCTTTGAATCCGTGCACTAGAAATCGAGACCGCCTTCGCGTGCACCGTCAGCCAGCGCTCTGACTTTTCCGTGATAAAGATAGGCTCCGCGGTCAAAGACGACTTTTTCTATGTTCTTTTCCTTGGCTCGTTCGGCAAGCCGCTTTCCAACTTCCCTGGCTGCGTCCTTACCAAAAGGGTTGCCTGTTTTCTTGCGGAACCCCTTGTCCAACGTGGACGCGGCGACCAGCGTTACGCCCTGCCTGTCATCGATGATCTGCGCGAAAATATTGCGATTGGAGCGGTAGACCGTGAGACGCGGACGTTCTCCCGCGGAGCCGATTCTCGACCGAACCCTCCTGGCCCTTTTCCTTCTTGAAGTTGTTCTATCCAGATCTGAAGCCATCAGTCATTCCTTTTCGCTGTCTTGCCCCGGCCTCCCGGCGCGGACTCTCGATGTTGGGCTCAACTCCGCGTCTACTTGGCTCCTGCCTTGCCCACCTTCCTGCGGACCTGTTCTCCCTGGTAGCGTATGCCCTTGCCTCGGTAGGGCTCAGGTTTGCGAGCCCTGCGGATACGTGCGGCCATTTCTCCGACTTTCTGTTTGTCAATGCCCCGCACGTGGATGATCGTGTTTTTCTCGACTTCCACAGTAACGTCTTCGGGGAGGGGAAGGACCACGGGGTGCGAGTACCCGACGTACAGGGTTATGGACTGGTTGTCCGCTTCCGCCCGGTATCCGACGCCCTGGATCTCGAGGGATTTGGTGAAGCCTTCGGTGACTCCGGTCACCATGTTCTGGAGGAGGCTGCGGATCAGTCCGTGCATGGCTCTTGACTTGCGGTGCTTCCTGGTCACAGAAACACGGATCTGAGACTCGTCCACATCGACGGCAACCAGATCCGAGACCGGCATACTCAGTGATCCCTTGGGCCCATCAACACTAACGGTGGAGGGTTGTACCGTGACCTTGACTCCGTCGGTAAGCCTAATTGGGGCCTTTCCTATCCTGGACATACGTCGTGCTCCTCGTACTCTGTAGTTACCAGATACTGCACAGGACCTCACCGCCGACGTGGCGTCGCCGGGCTTCTTTGTCGGTCATAATTCCTTGAGATGTCGACACAATCAAAATGCCCACTCCACCATGGCTCTTGAGGTTGTGCTCGTGTCCGACGTAGACTCTCCTGCCGGGTGTAGAGACTCGGGTCAATCCCTCGATCACCGAGACGCTGTCTTCGTCATACCGCAAGGTTACCCGCAGGGTTCCCTGTTTGTTCTTCGCCGATCGGATAACCTTGTATTTCTTTATGTACCCTTCCTCTTTGAGGATTTGCGCGATTCCGATCTTGACGTTGGAAGCGGGGATGCTCACCTGCTCCTTGCGCGCTTTACCGGCATTGCGGACACGGGTCAGCATGTCGGCTATGGGATCAGTCATGCTCATTTGAGGGATCTCCTACCAGCTTGATTTGACCATGCCCGGGATATTTCCTTTCAACGCCTGGTTCCGCAGGCAAATCCTACACATCTGGAACTTGCGGTAGTAAGCCCTTGGACGACCGCAAATCCGGCAGCGATTGTATTCTCTGACACGGTATTTTTGAGGCCGCGAAGCCTTGAAGATCATCGATTTCCTTGCCATACATCGTCTCCCTTGAGCGTAGCGAAGGTCTACTTCCTGAAGGGCATTCCCAGGTGGCCCAACAGCTCACGCGCCTCCTCATCGGTTTGTGCCGACGTTACCACCGTGATGTTCATGCCTCGGATTTTGTCAATCCTATCATAGTCGATCTCGGGAAAGATTATCTGCTCTTTGATGCCCATCGAGAAGTTGCCCCTTCCATCGAATCCCTTGGGATTCACCCCGCGGAAGTCGCGGACACGAGGCAGCGCGACATTGATGAGCTTGTCGAGGAAATGGTACATGTTCTCTTTTCTTAGCGTGACCTTGCACCCGATGGACATCCCTTCACGGAGTTTGAACGAGGCTATGGATTTGCGCGCCTTGCGCACGACGGGCTGCTGACCGGTGATGAGGGCGATCTCTTCCTGCGCGTTCTCCAAGGCCTTGGGATTCTGGATAGCCTCGCCAAGTCCCATGTTCACCACTATTTTCTTCACAACCGGCACCTGCATCGTGTTCTTGTACTTGAACCGGTCGATGAGGGCTGGCACGATCGACTGTTCGTAGTATTGTTTGAGCCGTGAAGCCATGCCGACTATCCTCTCACGTGTCTATCTGTTCGTCGCATCTCTTGCAGACCCTGACCTTGGAGCCGTCTTCGAGTTCTCTCAGCCCGCTGCGCGCGGGTTTGTCACATTTCGGGCAGACCACCATGAGACTGGAGATCGGCAGGGGAGCTTCCTTCTCGATGATTCCACCCTGTTGACCAGCACTGGTGCCTGCTTTCATATGCCGTTTCACGAAGTTGACGCGCTCCACGAGGGCCGTTCTCTCATCCGGAAAGACTTTGAGTACCTTGCCCATTCGACCCTTATGTTTGCCCGATATGACCTTGACTTTGTCGTCTCTCTTCACGTGAAACATCTCTAAAGGACCTCCGGGGCCAGCGAGACTATTTTCATGAATCTCTTTGCTCGCAGCTCCCTTGCCACGGGGCCGAAAATGCGTGTTCCGATCGGCTCCATCTGGTTGTTGATGAGCACCGCGGAGTTGTCGTCGAAGCGGATATAGGATCCGTCGGGACGGCGTACGGCTCTGCGAGTGCGAACCACAACCGCCTTGTGAACTTCGCCCTTCTTGACCTTGGAATTGGGGATGGCCTCTTTTACCGAGACGACGACGATATCGCCCACGCTGGCATACTTGCGCCTCGTGCCACCGAGGACCTTGATGCAATAGAGCCTCTTTGCGCCAGAGTTGTCTGCCACGTCCAGGCGCGATTCCTGCTGGATCATGTGGCACCTCCCCGCATCGGGGCTTCCCTCAGCACTTTCCGGACGCGCCAGTTCTTCTGCCGGCTGAGAGGACGGGTTTCCACGATCATGACCTCGTCACCGATACGGCACCGGTTTTCCTCGTCATGGACCATGAAACGCTTTCTTCTGCGCACGTATTTCTTGTAAACGGGATGGATCACGATGCGGGTGACCTCCACGACAATGGTCTTGTCCATCTTGTCGCTTACAACGACGCCGGAACGGACTTTGCGTTGTCTTCTCCGTTCGGAGGGGCTCGTCATTGAGACACCTCCTTTTGTCTGATTAGGGTTTTCACTCGTGCGATGTTCCTGCGAAGCTCTTTGAGCCGACTTGTCTTGTCTAATTGCCCGGTTGCATGTTTGAACCGCAACTGGAACTCCTCTTCGCGGAACTCCTTCTCTTTTGCCTGGAGTTCATCGAGGCCCAGATCCTTCATTTCCTGCAATTTCATGACAGATCCTCGCGAACAACGAATCGGGACCTGACGGGAAGTTTCCGAGCTGCAAGTCGGAAGGCCTCTTTGGCTGTTTCCAGGGGAACCCCTTGCATCTCGTACATGACTTTCCCGGGCTTGACCACGGCCACCCACTCTTCGGGCGAGCCCTTTCCTTTACCCATGCGGGTTTCGGCTGGCTTCTTGGTGATGGGTTTGTCCGGAAACATTCTGATCCAAACCTTCCCGCCCCTCTTGACATGTCGGGTCATAGCGATTCGACCGGCCTCGATTTGCCTGGCGGTGATCCAACCCGGCTCAAGCGCCATCAGGCCGTACTCACCGAATGAGACCTCGCACCCTCGATCGGTACGGCCCCTCATTCGCCCTTTCTGCCTCTTTCGAAATTTGACTTTCTTTGGCGCAAGCATCTCAACTCTCCAAGGGCTGAGCCTTGATCATCTCGCCCTTAAATATCCAGACCTTTATCCCGATCACCCCGTACGTGGTGCGTGCTTCAGCGAAGCCATAGTCAATATCGGCACGAAGTGTGTGCAACGGTACGCGCCCTTCCCGATACCATTCCCGTCGAGCCATTTCCGCACCGCCAAGCCGACCTGCCGTGGCGATGCGAATTCCCTTCGCTCCCGACTTGAGCGCGCTACCGACAGATTTCTTCATGGCCCTGCGGAATGCAATGCGCCGTTCGAGCTGCTGCGCGACGTTCTCGGCAACCAGTTGGGCATCGATCTCCGGCCTGCGAATCTCTTTGATGTCGATGACGACGTCTTTGCGGGTGAACCTGAGGATCTGTCTGCGCAGCTTCTCGATCTCACTCCCCTTCGGTCCGATCACGATTCCCGGACGGGCGGTGTGAATGATCAGGCGAATCTTCCCCGCGGCTCGTTCCACTTCTATTCTTGAAATGCTCGCCTGAGAAAGTCTTTTTCGCACGAAGTCCCTCAGCTTGAGATCCTCAATCAGGAAGTCGCCGTAATCTTTCTCCGAATACCACCTGGAGTCCCACGTCCGCGTGATTCCGAGCCGGAATCCATGGGGATGTACTTTCTGTCCCAAGACAACCCTCCTCAGGGCGATTCAGGAACCGTTCCTCCGGGCCGATCACGCGTCCCGGCCACGGATATGTGCGGCTCCTGCTCGTAGAAGCCGAGATTATTCCTCTTCCAGCGCCACCGCTATGTGGCTCGTCCGTTTGCGTATTCGCGTCGCGCGTCCCATGGCTCGTGGTCTCCAGCGTTTGAGCGTGGGACCTTCGTCAACCGTTATTCTGCTGATGTACAGCTTGTCCTCATCCACGCCGTGCGACGCCGAGGCATTGGAAATCGCTGACTCCAGCACCTTCTTGATTATCCCCGCCGCTTTTCGAGGGGTGTACTTGAGCGTGGAGACCGCCTGGCCCACGCCCATGCCCCTGACAACATCCGCCACAAGACGTGCCTTGCGCGGAGAAATGCGAGCATGTCTCAAGTGAGCTTCCCACTCCATTACCGTCTCCCCTTCCTCGACTTCTTGTCGCCGGCATGGCCGTAGAAGGTACGGGTCGGAGCGAATTCACCGAGCTTGTGGCCGACCATGTTCTCCGTCACGAAGACCGGAATGAACTTCTTGCCGTTGTGGACGGCAAACGTGAGGCCGACCATCTCCGGTATGATCGTCGACCTCCGGGACCACGTCTGAATAACCTTTCGGGACCCGGTATCCTGCGCTTGGCGGATCTTGATCAGAAGGTGCTCGTCCACGAAGGGACCTTTGCGAACCGAACGAGGCATAGCAATCACTTCCTTCGCTTAAGAATATACTTTTCAGAGTCCTTGTTCTTGTTTCGAGTCTTGTAGCCCTTCGTGGGAACCCCCCATGGGGTCACGGGGTGCCGACCCCCGGAAGATTTGCCCTCGCCGCCTCCATGCGGATGGTCCACGGGGTTCATCACGACTCCCCTTACGTGAGGACGTCGGCCGAGATGCCTACTTCGCCCGGCCTTCCCCAGGGACACATTCTCGTGCAAGAGATTGCCCACCTGGCCCACCGTCGCCCGACACCGATCAAGAATCATGCGCACTTCACCGGAGGGGAACTTGATCTGGGCGTAGCCCTTTTCTTTGGCCATCAACTGGCCGTACGTTCCCGCGGAACGTATCATCTGCCCTCCCTTGCCGATCTTCATCTCCACATTGTGGACGAAGGAGCCGAGAGGGATGTTTTTCAATGGAAGACAGTTGCCGGGCTTAATGTCGACCTTTTCTCCGGAAACGACCGTATCGCCAACCTTCAGTCCGTGGGGCCACAGGATGTAGCGCTTGTCTCCGTCCGCGTAAACGATGAGCGCCAGACGAGCGCTCCGATTGGGATCGTACTCGATGCTCGCCACTCTGCCCGGGACTCCGTCCTTGTCCCGTTTGAAGTCAACGGTCCGATAGAGCCTTTTGTGGCCGCCACCACGATGCCGAACGGTCATCCTGCCGCGGTTGTTCCTGCCTCCCGCCTTTCTCAGCCCCCTGCTGAGAGGTTTGTGGGGTTTGTCGGCGCTAATCTCCTCGAAGCTAAACCCTGTACGGAACCGCATTCCCGGCGAAGTCGGTTTGTATTTCTTGATGCCCATGATTTTCTGTCCTGAACTCACCTCACGTCGAGAGGCTGCTTTGAAGGCTATACGATCGGCTCAGACGGCCTATTGCACACAAAAGCCTACACGCCTTCGAAGAAGTCGACCCGGTTACCTTCCTTGAGGGTCACAATTGCTTTCTTCCAGTGTCGGCGACGGCCCGAAGAGCGGCCCAGTTTCTTGGGTTTTCCCGCTTTATTCTGGGTCTTCACGGAGACGACGGTAACCTTGAAGAGCTTCTCGACGGCCTTCTTGATCTCAGACTTGTTGGAGCGCCGGTCCACTTCAAAGACGAGCTGATTGTTCTCATCCTTGAGGATGGTACCTTTCTCCGTGATCAGCGGCTTCCTGATTATCTTGTATTCTTGCAGCATCAGGCCAACCTCTCGTGGATTCTCGGGACCGCGTCCTGCAGCAGGACCAGCTTTTCGTACCGCAACAGGTCATAAACGTTCAGTCCTTCGCACGGAAGCACGAGGTATCGGTGAACGTTCCTCGAACACCGGTGGAGTGTCTCATCCTTTTCGCCGGTCACGAAGAGTACTTTGTCCTCATCGAGTCCGATGTCTTTACACACATCGAGAAAGGCTTTGGTTTTGGCCTCGTCGAGGTCGATCTTGTCCACGACGATGAGGTGGTCTTGCTGAAGCTTGGAACTCAGGACCGACCTGAGCGCGGCCTTCCGAACTTTCTTGGGAAGAGAGAAAGCATAGGATCGCGGATGTGGACCAAAAACAGTCCCTCCGCCTTTCCAGATGGGCGAACGGCTGGTGCCGGCCCGGGCTCGGCCTGTGCCCTTTTGACGCCAGGGTTTTTTGCCGCCCCCACGGACCTGGGATCTGGTCTTTGTCGAAGCGGTTCCACGACGGCGCTTGGCCAGTTGCCACACGACTACTCTCTGAACGAGATGATCGCGAATGTCTGCATTAAAGATCTTCTCGTCCAGTTCGATGGAATCGACTTTGTCGCCCCTCTGGTTGATAACGACTACCGAGGCCATCAGCTTTTCCTTATGAGGACAATGCCTCCGTTTGCTCCGGGTATGGGCCCCTTCAAAACGAGCAGGTTCTCTTCGGGGCGCACCTGAACGACTGTGACAGAAGGGACGGTGACCCGTGCCGCTCCAAGTCTTCCCGGCATCTTCCTGCCCCGGAAGATGCGCGAAGGACTGGCACACTGGCCGACGGCTCCGGGTATCCTGTGGGACCGTGACCCATGGCTCGCCTTACCTCCGCCGAAGTTCCACCGCTTCACCACGCCCGCGAAGCCCTTGCCCTTACTCGTTCCCACGACTTTGACCACGTCACCGGGGCTGAAAATATCGGCGCGGATCTCCTGGCCGACCTCAAGCCCCTCGGGATCGTCCGCCTTGAATTCTCTCAACACGCGAAACGCTCCTGTGCCGGCCTTCTTGAACTGCCCTTGCAGGGGCTTGTTGACTCTTTTTTCCTTCGTCGGTCCGAACCCGAGCTGGACCTTCGAATCCGATTTCTTCTGAATTACCGTACAGGGTCCCACTTCGACTGCGGTACAGCCGAGAGCATGTCCCGCCTGGTCAAAGACCTGGACCATTCCGAGTTTTCGTCCGATCATTCCGTGCACCATAGTCGGCTCCTGAGCTTACCCAACACGAGGATAGGCCTACGCTTTGATCTCCACGTCAACCCCTGGAGACAGGTCCAACTTCATCAGCGCGTCGAGCGTCTGTTGCGTGGGCTCCAGGATATCCAGCAACCTCTTGTGAACCCGTATTTCAAATTGCTCCCTCGACTTCTTGTCGATGTGGGGAGACCTCAGAACACAATACTTGTGTATCCTCGTGGGCAGAGGGATAGGACCGGCGACCTTTGCACCGGTCCGCCAGGCGGTATCAACAATTTCAGCAGCGGATTGGTCCAGAAGCTTATGATCGTAAGCCTTCAACCGAATCCTTATTTTCAGCGTTTGCATTTCCATAACCGACACCTCAACTACTGTCCGGCGGCTCTGTTATTCGAAGATTTCCGAGATGACCCCCGCGCCGACGGTGCGGCCGCCTTCCCTGATGGCGAACCGGAGCTCCTTTTCCATCGCAATCGGGGTGATCAGTTCGGCAGTGAGCGACACGCTGTCACCCGGCATCACCATCTCCACCCCCTCGGGCAACTGGATCACACCCGTCACGTCCGTGGTACGGAAGTAAAACTGCGGCCGATACCCGTTGAAAAAGGGCGTGTGACGACCACCTTCCTCCTTCGTCAGCACGTACGTCTCCGCGCGAAACTTCGTGTGAGGAGTGATCGAGCCCGGCTTGGCAACCACCTGACCGCGCTCCACGTCGTCCCGCTTGATCCCACGCAGCAATACCCCGATATTGTCTCCCGCCTGACCCGTGTCCAATACCTTCCGGAACATCTCCACGCCCGTACATACCGTCTTGCGGGTCTCTCGGATGCCCACAATCTCCACTTCCTCATTCACGTTGATCTTCCCGCGCTCCACACGGCCCGTTACCACCGTCCCGCGACCCGATATGCTGAATACGTCCTCGATCGGCATCAGAAACGGCTTCTCCGTGTCGCGCTCCGGAATCGGTACATACTCATCCACCGCATCCATCAACTCAAGTACGCACTTGCAGTCCGGATGGGACGGATCTCCCGCCTCCAACGCCTTCAGTGCGCTCCCCTTGATGATCGGAATGTCCTCTCCCGGAAAATCATAGGAACTCAAAAGCTCACGAAGCTCTAGCTCCACCAACTCGATCAACTCCGGATCGTCCACCATGTCCGTCTTGTTCAGAAATACCACGATGCTCGGAACGCCCACCTGACGAGCCAAAAGAATGTGCTCCCGAGTCTGGGGCATCGGCCCGTCATTGGCCCCCACCACCAGAATCGCTCCGTCCATCTGTGCCGCACCCGTGATCATGTTCTTGATGTAGTCCGCATGACCCGGACAGTCCACGTGCGCATAGTGACGATTCGCCGTCTCATACTCCACGTGCGCCGTCGCAATCGTGATCCCGCGCTCCTTCTCCTCAGGAGCCTTGTCGATATCCTCAAACGGAACGTAGTCCGCCTGACCCGTCTTCGACAGTATCAACGTGATCGCCGCGGTCAACGTCGTCTTCCCGTGGTCGATGTGTCCGATCGTACCTACGTTCACGTGCGGCTTCGTACGCTCAAACTTCGCCTTCCCCATGGGCTCCTCCAGTTCGCTTAGCCTCTGCCACCACCCTCTCAGCAAGGGATTGGGGCGCAGGTTCGTAATGTGAAAATTGCATGGTGAACGTGCCACGGCCCTGCGTCAAGCTTCTCAGCGCCGTGGCGTATCCGAACATCCGGTCGAGTGGCACCCGAACGCCGACCGTCTGAATGCCGGTTCGGCTGTCCATCCCCAGGATCTTTCCTCGCCGAGCGGTCAGGTCTCCCAGGACGTCGCCGAGGAATTCCCCCGGCGTGACCACTTCCACGTCCATTATGGGCTCAAGCAGGATGCTGTGTCCTTTTTTGCAGGCCTCCCTCAAGGCCATGAATCCGGCCGTTCGGAAGGCCATCTCCGAAGAGTCCACCTCGTGATGCTTGCCGTCGACCAGTGTGACCTTCACGTCCACGACCGGGTAGGCGGCAACAACCCCGGTCTCCATGGCCTTTCGTATTCCCTCTTCAATCGGTTTGATGAACTCTTTCGGGACGACTCCGCCCTTTATCTTCTCCGCGAATTCCAGGCCTGATCCACGCGTGGTGGGTTCTACCTCAATGACTATCTCCGCGAACTGGCCCTTACCACCGCTCTGTTTCACGTGGCGATAATGGATCTTCTGTGACTTGGTAATGGTTTCCCGGAATGCAACTTCCGGTTCCCCTACGTCAGCCTCCACGCGAAACTCTCTGACTAGTCTGTCCGCGACAATCTCCAGGTGAAGTTCGCCCATTCCGGAAAGGATGGTCTGACCTGTCTCGGGGTCGACCTTAACACGCAGTGACGGGTCCTCCCGCAGCAATCGCGAGAGGGATCGGGAAAGCTTGTCCGCATCATCCCGGCTTTTGGGCTCGACCGCCACGGATATGACGGGCTCGGGGACTTCCATCGACTCCAGGAGAATGGGATGATCAATTTCGGCCAGGGTGTCACCCGTATTCGTATGCTTCAGTCCGACCGCGGCCACGATATCTCCGGAACGGGCCATCTTGACTTCTTCCCTGCGATTGGCGTGCATCTTGAGCAGTCGGCCGATCCGTTCCTTCCTGTCCAGGTTCACGTTCAGGACCGTCGATCCCGCGGCGAGGGCTCCTGAGTAGACTCTGAGAAACGTAAGATTGCCGGAGAACGGATCGTCCATGATCTTGAACGCGAGGCATGAGAATGGCCCGTCACAGGTCCGTTCCACCGGTGTTCCGGTCGGATCCTTACACTCGATGGGCGGAAGGTCCGAGGGAGCGGGAAGATATTCCACCACGGAGTCCAGGAGCTGTTGGATTCCTTTATTCTTGAACGCCGCACCGATGAGGACGGGGGTAACCGCAAGGTTGAGACAGCCCTGCCGAATCGTCTCGTACATTCGTTTGGCAGGGATGTCCGAATCTCCTTCAAGATAGGCCTCCAGGAGTTCATCGTCGAGTTCGCAGACGCTTTCCACGAGCCGCTTGCGCCAAAGCTGCACATCCTGTGCATACTCGTCCGGAGGATCGACGACCTCGAACGTCATACCCATGGACTCTTCATCGAAGAGGATGGCCTTCATGGTAATGAGGTCAATGACCCCGCGGAAGTCCTCCTCGGTCCCGATAGGGATCTGGAGAAGCAGCGGGTTTGTTTGGAGTCTGCGTTTCATCATCTCGAGTACTCTCAGATGATCGGCGCCTGAGCGATCCATCTTGTTGATAAAGGCTACCCGGGGGACCCGGTACCGGTCAGCCTGCTTCCACACGGTCTCGGACTGAGGCTCCACACCTCCCACCGCGCAAAAGATGGCGACCGCGCCATCCAGGACCCTCAGGCAACGCTCCACCTCGATGGTAAAATCAACGTGGCCCGGGGTGTCGATAATATTGATCTTGTGCCCCTTCCACTGGCACGCGGTCGCCGCGGAGGTTATGGTGATTCCTCGTTCCTGTTCCTGCTCCATCCAGTCCATGATCGCGTTGCCATCATGGACTTCACCCATTCTGCGGGAGACGCCTGCATAGTAGAGGATACGTTCCGTGGTCGTGGTCTTACCCGCGTCGATGTGGGCCATTATCCCGATATTTCGGATTTCTGAGAGAGCTGCTCCTTTCATGGGAATTGGTCTTCCAGGAATCCTCTACCACCTGTAGTGAGCGAACGCCTTGTTCGCTTCCGCCATCCGGTGGGTGTCTTCCTTTTTCTTGACTGCGCTCCCTTTGTTGTTCGCCGCGTCGAGCAGTTCCCCGGCGAGCTTCTCTTTCATGCTCTTCTCGCCTCTGCTCCGTGCAAACTGGATCAGCCACCGGATGGCCAATGCCTGACGTCGTTCGGGACGGATCTCCACCGGTACCTGGTAGGTGCTGCCTCCCACGCGCCGCGACCGCACTTCCAGGACGGGCTTCACATTCTCAACGGCTTTCTCAAAGAGCTTGAGCGGGTCCTCGCTTGTCTTGCGGGCCATTATGTCGAAAGCGTCGTAGAGTATGCCTTCACTGATGGATTTCTTGCCGTCCCACATGATGCCGTTGATGAACTTGGTCACCAGCTTGCTGTGGTATTTGGGATCTGACAAGACGTCCCTTTTCGGGACTTTCCCTTTTCTTGGCATTTCAACCGGCTCCAGTAAGCGCCAACCGGGTCGCGGTCCGCGCTGCGTTAGAACAAGCTCCACCATCAAGCGCCCGAGTAGGAGAGGCTTAGAGCCTGGAAGCACCTTGTGGTGCACTTCCTGCGGCTGGGATTGTCCCTGTTCGTCTAAACCTTCCCCGTCGATACTGACGGTTTACCCGAACCCCTTGAGGTCAGTGGTCGGTCATTTGTTTAGAGTGGTCCCTCGGTGTCGGTATCCTCGCTGTATCAATCATCCGGGTGAGGACCCGCCCCGGGGCCGACAGTCAGCGAAGATTACTTAGGCTTCTTGCTCCCGTATTTTGATCTGCCCTGCTTTCTGTCCTGCACGCCGAACGCGTCCTGGGTACCTCTAATGATATGGTATCGGACACCGGGTAGGTCTTTGACGCGCCCGCCTCTAATGAGCACAACTGAGTGCTCCTGGAGATTGTGGCCGATGCCCGGTATATACGAGGTGACTTCGTACCCGTTGGTGAGACGCACTCGAGCGACCTTCCTCAGCGCGGAGTTGGGCTTCTTGGGTGTGGTGGTGTAGACTCTTACGCACACCCCTCGGCGCTGGGGGCAGTTGGTCAGTGCCGGCGCCGAGGTTTTCTTCCTCGGTCGTTTTCGACCTTTTCTGACCAGCTGGCTAATGGTGGGCATTCGGCGTCACCTCCAAACAGTATCCAAATATTATGCTCACGCTTTCGATTCTTTGTCAAACTATTTTTTTGGCAAGAGCATGGGGGCCGCGTGATTCGGCCGACCCTCCGCTCCGCCACCCCTCCGGTAATCTCTCACCCTCTCTGGAGCCAGTGGGCAGTCAGGGACACAATGGTTGAATTGGCAAGAAACTCGAAACCCGGATCGCCCTCCAAACAGCATTAACCTGGCTCCCCGGTCAATGACGCCTCGAGGCTTATATGAGGCACCGCGCGCCGTGCCCGTACACTCGCACCATAAGGACAGACGCGATTTTTGTTCCACGCGGATCGGGGCTCCTCGCCCGCGTCTTAGGCGCTCTCCTGAAGAGCTTCTTCTCTTGCCGCCTCTCTCTCTAGGTACTCTTCATCCGCTTGCGTGTGATCGAGTCGCAGATTCTTGTACCGGGCCAGTCCCGTTCCCGCGGGAATGAGCCGTCCCATGATGACGTTCTCTTTCAATCCACGGAGATAATCGATTCTTCCCGAGATCGAGGCCTCAGTGAGGACCTTGGTCGTCTCCTGGAAACTCGCCGCGCTGATGAAGGAATCCGTCGAGAGTGAGGCCTTGGTAATACCAAGGAGCAGCGGCTCTCCGACCGCAGGCTTCCCGCCGGCCGACATGACCCTGTTATTCTCATCTTCGAAGACGGTTCGTTCGATCTGCTCGCCGACGAGGAAGTCAGTGTCCCCGACCTCCTTGACGCGGACACGGCGCAGCATCTGCCTGACAATGACCTCGATGTGCTTGTCGTTGATCTTGACGCCCTGGAGTCGATAGACTTCCTGGACTTCGTCGACGAGGTACTTTGCCAGGTCCTTTTCGCCCTTGATCCCGAGAAGGTCGTGGGGATTGGTTGACCCTTCCATGAGTGCTTCGCCGGCTTGGACCCAGTCACCCGGGTGGACTGAAATATGCTTTCCCTTGGGAATCAGGTATTCTTTCGGGGAGCCCACTTCCGGCGTGACAACCACTTTACGTTTACCCTTGGTGTCCTTGCCGAAGGTCACGATTCCATCAATTTCGGAGATGATCGCGAACTCTTTGGGCTTACGGGCCTCGAAGAGTTCGGCCACTCTCGGGAGTCCACCGGTGATATCCTTGGTCTTGGTAGTGCCGCGGGGGATTTTGGCGATTACATCGCCGGCGTGAACGTCCTCGCCCTCCTTGACCATGATGTTGGCTCCGACGGGAAGGAGGTAGCGCGCATCGGAGTCGCCTATCTTGATGGTGCGGCCGTTCTCGTCCTTGATGGAAACACGAGGTCGGATCTCAGTATCTTTCTCCCGGTATTCGGTGATCACTTTTCTGGAAAGGCCTGTGACCTCGTCGACCTGCTCGGTCATGGTGAGTCCTTCTATGACGTCTCCGAACTTCACTCTTCCGGAGACCTCGGTGATGATGGGGATCGTGTAGGGATCCCATTCGGCCAGCAGGGTTTCGCGGTTGACCGAGCGGCCGTCGTCGACTCTCAACCGAGCGCCGTAGATGACTTTGTTCTTCTCTCTTTCTCGTCCCCTTTCGTCGGTGACCGCGATGGATCCGTTTCGGTTCATGACGACGAGTTCACCGTCGCGGTTGACGACGGTCTTGAGGTCGATGAACTTGATGCGTCCTTCATTGCGGGAAAACAGCTCGGAGGATCCCGATCCAAGCCATTCCAACAGAACTTGTCCTTCCGATTCGATCCGGTCTCCTTCCTGGACTTTCACGTTCATGTAATCGAGGACTGGATATCTCTCGTACAAGCGGAACTGAGTCTTGCCTCCCTTCGGAGGAAGAAGCTCGAAAATCCCACCTCTCTTTTCCGGCTCTATCATTCGGCTCTCACCCTTGGCCGTCTCGAAGAGGTAAGAGTTCGGGGAAACCCTCTCTCCCTGCCTCACCACCAAGCGGTGCCCTGCCGGGATGTCGTACTTTGCCTTTTCGCCGTCGTCTCCCGTCAGGATAGCGGTGGTGCGGTCCGCGGATATTTCTACGGTTCCGCCGTTTTGTTCGGCCTCGAAAATTGTGTGTTCGGGCCCTCGGTAGAGAAATGAGTTTTCTCTGAGGGTTTCTCCGTCTTTGACGAACCAGTCGTCAACGTCCTTTGTGTCAACACTGAACTCCTGGGAGACGACAATGGCCTTGATCTTGTCCTTCTCCCGCTCAAGCGAGACGACGCCCTTTTTTCTCGCGGAGATGATATTTCGTTTGAGGGACGCGGTTCCGCCGATGTGGAAGGTTCTCATGGTGAGCTGGGTTCCGGGTTCTCCGATCGACTGAGCCGCGATGATGCCGACCGCTTCCCCGATGTTCACCATGCGTCCGTGTGCCAGGTCACGACCGTAACAGAGGCTGCAAATCCCTCGGCGGGACTGGCAGGACAAGACGGAACGTATTTTCACCCGATCAATGCCGGCATCCTGAATTTTCTCCCTATGATCTTCGGTGATTTCCTCGTTTGCCTTGACAATAACTTCGCCTGTGAAGGGGTGTTCGATGTCTTCGAGCGCAACCCTTCCCAGGACTCGGTCGGCCACATGCTCGATCACTTCTCCGCCCTCTTCCAGGGAAGCCATCTCAACGCCGTCGAGCGTTCCGCAGTCAAGGTCCATGACAATGGCATCTTGTGCCACATCGACAAGTCGGCGGGTCAGATATCCGGAATTGGCGGTCTTCAGCGCGGTGTCCGCCAGACCCTTGCGCGCGCCGTGGGTGGAGATGAAATACTGGAGGACGCTGAGGCCTTCCCGAAAGTTCGCTTCAATGGGTGTCTCGATGATCTCGCCCGTGGGTTTGGCCATCAGGCCGCGCATTCCGGCAAGCTGCCGAATCTGCTGAGTGCTACCTCGAGCACCGGAGTCGGCCATCATGTAAATCGGGTTAAAGCTCTCCACATTTTTCAGGGAGCCGTCGTCCAGGGTGATGGTCATGGTCCGGAGCCCGTTCATCATCTTCTCCGAGATGTCCTCGTTCGCCCGTGCCCAGATGTCGATGACCTTGTTGTACCGTTCACCGTCAGTGATGAGGCCCTCTTTGTATTGGTTTTGAATCTCGAGCACTTCCTCCCGGGCCTTGCCGATAATTTCCTTTTTGGAGTCTGGGATAATCATGTCGTCAACACAGATGGAAAGCCCTGCCTTCGTGGCGAACGCGTATCCGAGGTCCTTGAGTCGGTCCGCGAGGATGACCGTCTTCTTGTCACCGCAACGCCGGTATGCCTCGTCGATAAGATTGGCCAACTCCTTCTTCTTCATCACCTTGTTGTACACGGGAAAGGGGATTTCCTCGGGGACGATCTCGCGAAGTACTATCCGCCCGACGGTCGATGGGATTCTTTCACCCTCCTCCCGGAGGATTATTCTCTCGTGCAGGTCGACGACACCTGCGTCGTAGGCCACGCGCACTTCCGAGGGGTCGCTGAAGAGTCGGGGAGTCTCTGTCAGACCCGGATCCGCGGATTCGCGGGTGAGGTAGTAGAGCCCGAGCACGATGTCCTGGGTCGGGACGATGATCGGTTTTCCGTGGGCAGGGGAGAGGATGTTGTTGGTGCTCATCATGAGCACGCGTGCCTCGACCTGCGCCTCCACCGAGAGCGGCACATGCACTGCCATCTGATCGCCGTCGAAATCCGCGTTGAAAGCCGTGCAGACCAGAGGATGGAGCTGTATCGCCTTGCCTTCGATCAGTACCGGTTCAAATGCTTGAATTCCGAGTCGGTGGAGGGTTGGCGCGCGATTGAGCAGTACCGGATATTCCTTGACCACGTTCTCCAGGATGTCCCAGACTTCGGGCGTTTCCTTCTCAACGAGCTTCTTGGCGCTCTTGATCGTGGTGACGTAGCCGCGCTCTTCAAGCTTGTTGTAAATAAAGGGCTTGAAGAGTTCCAGAGCCATTCGCTTGGGCAGCCCACACTGGTGGAGCCGAAGATCGGGACCCACGACGATCACCGAGCGACCCGAATAGTCTACACGCTTGCCAAGCAGGTTCTGGCGGAAGCGGCCCTGCTTGCCCTTGAGCATGTCCGAGAGCGACTTGAGCGGGCGCTTATTGGGACCGGTTATGACGCGGCCCCGCCGGCCATTGTCGAACAGGACGTCGACCGCTTCCTGGAGCATCCGCTTCTCATTACGCAGGATGATCTCGGGAGCATTGAGTTCCTGAAGTCTTTTCAGTCGGTTGTTGCGGTTGATTACCCTGCGGTAGAGGTCATTGAGATCGGACGTGGCGAATCGACCTCCGTCGAGGGGAACGAGCGGTCGCAGATCGGGCGGGATGACCGGGACCGTGGTGAGTATCATCCACGCAGGATTCTGCCAATGGCGGAACTTGCCTAGTTCCTCGGTGGGAATGAGACGCGATCGCATCAGTCGGTCGACGATATTGTTGACATCGATGAACGCGAGTTGCTTGCGGATTTCCCAGTCTTCCGCCTCTTCCCACTTGACCTGGAGGAGGCGGCATTGCTCGAGCACCTCTTCGAGGAACTGGCCCGTTTCGCTTTCCGGGTCGACTCCCTCCTGAATCGAGGTGAGTTCTTTGACGAGCGATTCAGGATCGATCCCTTTAAGGGACTCGAGGACTCTCAAGCGCTTTGAGAGTTTCTTTCGCTTTGCCTCGGAGGTGGACTCTTTCATTTCGTCGCGGAGCCTTGTGCTCTCTCGGACGAGGTCGAGCCGTTCGAGCATCTCCCGGACGGCCTCACCACCCATGCCGGCCTCAAACGCGGCCGGACCGTGAGACTCTATCATTTCCCGGTATTTCTCTTCGTTGATCAGGGTACCGGGTTCCAGGCCGGTCTCGCCGCCGTCGAGAACCATGAAGGACTCGAAGTAGAGTACCCGTTCCACTTCCTTGAGCGTAAGGTCGAGGAGCGTCCCGATTCGGCTGGGAAGACTCTTGAGGAACCATATGTGCGCCACGGGGGTTGCCAGTTCGATGTGTCCCATTCTCTCCCGGCGCACCTTGGACTGGATCACTTCAACCCCGCACTTTTCGCAGATGGTGCCCCGGTGTTTCATGCGCTTGTACTTGCCGCAATTGCACTCGTAGTCTTTTACCGGTCCGAAAATCTTGGCGCAGAACAGTCCGTCCCGTTCAGGCTTGAAGGTTCGGTAATTGATGGTTTCGGGTTTCTTGACCTCACCGTGCGACCAGGAACGTATGGTCTCCGGGGAGGCCAATGAGATCTTGACTGCACTAAAATTTACGGGGTCTTTGGGTTTCTCGAAAAAGCTGAAATATACGTCTTCCAAGGTTTCCCTCCTTGCGCTAAATCAACAGGACACGTGCCCTGTAATGAGGGATTTTCCCAGCCGACCCGGCCAAAGGGGCGACCGGGATTCTCTTTTTGTCAGGCGGTCTGGGCCTGCTCACTCTCCAAGAGTTCGACGTCAAGGCCTAGCGATTTCATTTCCTTGACCAGGACGTTGAAGGACTCGGGGAGGCCTGGTTCGAGGACATTGGTGCCCTTGACGATGCTTTCGTACATTCTAGTCCGACCGGTGACGTCGTCGGACTTTACCGTAAGGAATTCCTGGAGGGAGTATGCCGCGCCGTAGGCCTCCATGGCCCACACCTCCATCTCCCCAAGCCGCTGGCCACCGAACTGAGCCTTGCCGCCGAGCGGTTGCTGGGTGACGAGAGAGTACGGGCCTATCGCCCTGGCGTGGATCTTGTCGTCAACCAGGTGATGGAGCTTCATCATGTAGATGATCCCCACCGTGACCAGCGTATCGAAGGGCTCACCCGTCCTCCCGTCATAGAGGGCTGTCTGTCCGCTCGTCGGAAGGCCGGCCTTGCTCAGAAAGCTCTTGATTTCGTTTTCTCTGGCACCGTCGAACACCGGTGTGGAAATAGGAATTCCTCCGGTCATTGAGGCCGCGAACTTCTTCACCTGATCGTCGTCCATATCACGAATGATCGCCTGGACCTTCTTTTTTCTCTGCGGCTCATAGCAATCAAATATCTCCAGGAGTCGTTCGCGGAGTTTGTCCGCGGAGAAATTCTCTTCCAGCATCCGATCGAGCGCTTCACCCAACCCTCTAGCGGCCCAGCCGAGGTGGGTCTCAAGAATCTGGCCGACGTTCATCCTCGAAGGAACGCCAAGAGGATTGAGCACTATTTCCACAGGAGAACCGTTTTCGAAGTAGGGCATGTCCTCCTCGGGAAGAATCCTCGAGAGAACACCCTTGTTGCCGTGGCGGCCCGCCATCTTGTCGCCGACGGAGAGCTTCCTCTTTATGGCAATATAGACCTTTACGAGTTTGATCACGCCCGGCGGGAGTTCGTCACCCTTCTTGAGACGGCTGATCCTCTCGTCATAGTGCATTTTCCAGAAGTGTTTCTGGTCACCGAGCCTTTCGAGGATCCTGACGACTTCGTCTTCAGTGTTCGGGTCTCCCTTGAGAGAGAGTTCGCCCAACAGCTCGACGGGGACTTTGTCCATGAACGCGTCGGTGATGGCGGCTCCCTTCTTGATAAGCGTCTGCCCCGAAGTCGGGTCGTTGAGCGCGGAGGAGACGGTCTTGCCGACGAGCATGCCCCGAATCCGTTCCCTCGCGCCGTCCTCTACGATCCGCAATTCGTCGTCGCGGTCTTTGCTGAGCTTGGCTATCTCTTCGTTCTCGATGGAAATCGAACGGCTATCCTTTTCCGTTCCCTTCCGAGCAAAGATTCGGGCGCCGATGACAGTTCCTTCCACTCCGGGAGGGACCCTCAGCGAGGTATCCTTCACGTCCCCCGCTTTTTCGCCGAAGATGGCTCTCAGGAGTTTTTCTTCGGGACTGAGCTGATTCTCGCCCTTGGGAGTGATCTTCCCGACGACGATATCTCCGGGTTTGACTTCCGCACCGACGCGAATGACGCCCGACTCGTCAAGATTGCGCAGCGCTTCTTCGCCCACATTGGGAATGTCTCTGGTGATCTCTTCCTTGCCGAGTTTCGTGTCTCGGGACATCACCTCGAATTCCTCGATATGGATCGATGTGAAGATGTCCTCACGAACGATTTTCTCGCTGACAAGGATCGAATCCTCGTAGTTGTACCCACCCCAGGCCATGAACGCGACCATAACGTTCCTGCCGAGGGCCAGTTCTCCTTTGTCGGTGGCGGGCCCGTCGGCTATGACCTGGCCTTTGAGCACGTGATCGCCCTTCTTGACGATGGGCCTCTGGTTGATACATGTATTCTGATTGGATCGGTGGTACTTGATCAGGTTGTAGATATCCACACCCGGATCGAGGTCCCCGTTCTTGAGATCAGTGGCCTTGACCACTACGCGGGTAGCGTCCACGGAGTCGACGACGCCCTCCCGGCGAGCGATGACGGTCACGCCTGAGTCGGTCGCTACGACTCGCTCCATACCCGTCCCCACAATCGGGGCTTGAGTCGTCAGGAGCGGAACCGCCTGCCGTTGCATGTTCGATCCCATGAGAGCCCGGTTGGCGTCGTCATTCTCGAGGAAGGGGATCAGAGAAGCCGCGACAGACACGAGCTGGTTGGGCGACACGTCCATGAGATCCGGTTCCGTGCTTCCGACGAGGGCGAACTCGCCTTCCTTGTGACGGACAGAGACAAGGTCCGACGCCAAAAACCCTTTGGAATCGATGGTTGCATTTGCCTGAACAATGGTATGCCCTATTTCGTCGAGTGCGGTGAGGAATTGGATATCCTTTCCCACCTTCCTCTCTTTGACCTGGCGGTACGGCGTTTCGATGAATCCGAACTCGTTCACCCTGGCGTACGTGGAAAGAGAGACGATCAGCCCGATGTTCGGCCCTTCAGGGGTCTCGATTGGACAGATCCTGCCGTAATGGGTCGGATGAACGTCCCGGACCTCAAACCCCGCTCGCTCACGGGTCAACCCACCGGGTCCCAGTGCAGACAGCCTTCTCTTGTGGGTGATCTCGCTCAGAGGGTTGGTCTGATCCATGAACTGGGACAACTGTGAGGAGCCGAAGAACTCTTTGACCACGGCCGTTACCGGTTTGGCGTTTATCAGGTCGTGGGGCATCAAGGTCTCGACGTCCTGGAGGCTCATCCGCTCTTTTATGGCACGCTCCATCCGCACCAGACCGATCCTGTACTGATTTTCCAGCAACTCGCCGACGGAGCGGACACGGCGGTTCCCCATGTGGTCGATATCGTCGATGTCTCGGCCGGGTCGACCTTCTTTGAGTTCGAGCAGGTACTTCACCGCGAGCATGATGTCATCGCGACGGAGCGTCCTCAAGGTGAGAGGCGCTTCGTCCATGGAGATCTCCAGTTTCCTGTTGAGCTTGAGACGCCCCACCCTGGAGAGGTCGTAGTAATCCGTCTTGAAGAAGAGGTTGTTGAAAAACGTCTTGCTGATCTCAACGGTCGCAGGATTGGAAGGGCGTAGCCGTCGATAGATCTCGATCTGGGCGTTGAGTGTCTCGTTGCTCGTCTCCTCATCGGGATTCTGCTTACGGTAGTCCTCGATAACCCGATTGGGACGGTCGTCGATCTTGTCCTCGAGGAGCGTATCCCGGAGCGAGGAGGAGGCTATTCTCTCCTCTATGAAAAGGGCCTCAAAAGAGGTGATTCCTCTGGCATTGAGGTCCTCGATGAACTGCTCCACTTCAGAAGCTGCGATCTCTTTGTTACACGGAGCAACGACTTCGCCGGTTTTCTCATCGATGATGTCGTGCGCGAGGACTTTGCCCGCCAGCTCCTCCGGTTTCATGGGCAGCGGCGCAATCGTCCGGTTTCCCAGGCGTTTCACTGCTGCGCGGGTGATCTTCTTGTTCTTTCGCACCAGCACGTCGCCGGTTTCTTCCACGTGTATCTCGCAGGGGGTTGTGCTCCCGACCAGGAGGTTGAGATCTACCTTTCTCGTCAGTCCTCCGGGCCCGAGGGCTATGGTCTGGATCTGATAGAAATAATTGAGGATCTCCTCGCTTGAATATCCGAGGGCCTTGAGAAAGACCGTAACAGGGAGCTTACGCCGGCGATCTATGCGGACGTAGAGTCTGTCCTTGGGATCGAATTCGAAATCCACCCATGAGCCTCGTAGCGGAATGATTCGCGATGAATAGAGGAGCTTTCCACTCGAGTGTGTCTTGCCCTTGTCATGATCGAAGAATATTCCCGGAGACCGATGGAGCTGCGATACGATGACTCTCTCCGTACCATTGATGATAAAGGTCCCGTTCTCGGTCATGACGGGTATTTCGCCAAAGTAGACTTCTTGTTCCTTAACGTCGCGGATCGTTCGAGAACTCGTCTCAGAATCGACGTCCCACACGATCAACTGAACTGTGATTTTGAGGGGAACCGCGTACGTAACCCCCTTTTGCAGACACTCATCGACATTATATTTCTCCTCCCCCAGGGTGTATTTGATGAATTCCAGGGAAGCAGTGTCGGAGAAATCCTTGATGGGAAAGACCGACTTGAAAACCGCCTGCAAACCGATGTCCTCCCTGGCCTCGGCGGGAACGTCTGCCTGGAGAAAGCGGTCATAGGACTGCTTCTGGATTTCGATAAGGTTAGGAATACCGGCTATTTGCGGTATGCGCGCAAAATTCTTCCTGAGCCTCTGAGAGTGCACGGAAAAATGACTCATTGTTTCCCTCTGGTCTCTGATGATCAATGAAGGAGATCGGTGGGTTCCGGTTCCAGCTCGTTCGGGCCCGAGGACCAGTCCTGACGGACTGACTTCGGACCCGATACTCTGGTGGCTTTCGACAGGGGGGTCAGGCGATCTCGGCTGTCGCGCCGACTTCTTCCAGATCCGCCTTTGCCTTTTCAGCTTCTTCTTTCGAAACTCCCTGCTTCACCGGGTTGGGAACGCCCTCCACCAACTCTTTGGCTTCCTTGAGTCCCAGATCGGTCAACGCGCGAACCACCTTGATGACCTGGATCTTCTTGTCACCGAAATCCTTCAAGATCACGTCGAATTCGGTTTTTTCTTCGGCCGGGGCCGCGTCGCCGCCCGCGGGGGCTACCGCCCCCGGCATCACCGCCATCGGCGCGGCCGCAGACACTCCAAACTCTTCTTCCAGCTCCTTTACGAGTTCACTCAGTTCCAAGACCGACATATTGCGGATGAACTCTTTGACATCCTCTTTCGTGATTGCCGCCATAATTCCCTCCTCGACTCGCTACGCATCCGAATATTTGCCGCCCTGCCAACTGCGGATCAGCCGGCAGCGGAATCCGGTGCGGTGTTTTTCTGTTCTTCAATGGCCTTGAGAACAGTGACGACTGACCTTGGCAATTGCGCCAAGATTCGTACCAGCGCTCCCACCGGAGCGGCCAAGTTGCCGACCAACCGGGCAAGAAGCTCTTCCCTAGGAGGCAGTTTCGATAGTGATTCCATTTGATGGGTATCCACTACCGTACCGCTGACAACCCCACGTACGAGATTGAGCTTCGGATGATCTTTGGCAAACTCGACCAGCACCTTCGCCATGGGAGGAATCTTGTCCTCTTCATCGGTCCAGGCTGCGCCCCTGGGTCCGACGACATACTTCTCTACGGAAGCCACCGGTGTCTTTTCAAGGGCCCTTCGAACCAGGGTGTTCTTCACGACCTTATAGGTGATGCCGACAGCCCTCAATTTGGTTCTGAGGTCGTTCATCTCGGCAACCGTCAGGCCTTGGTAATCCGTCAGGAACAGCCCTTTGAGCCCTTGGAACTGCTCTCGCAGCCAAGCCACCTCTTTCTCTTTTTCCTCTCTGGTCAAATTCCGGATTCCCCCTTTCGGTCGAAGGAGAAGCAGCGAGTCGAGGGTAGTAGGTTGGCAGTTCTGGTGTCACCCCTCTTTCCGGCCCGTCTCGGCTGGCCTCGATTAAGTGCCTTCCGGCACGCCCGCTGTCTCCGACTCGGCCTCAAGACTTTGTTTATGTTAAATTATTCCTTCAGACTTTGCTTACACCTCTTCTGCTTGGACTCGTGCGTCCCTGGAAACGGGAGCTATTTGACGAGGCTCCTCATCTCCTGAGGATCCAACTTCACTCCAGGTCCCATGGTCGTAGAGATCGATACACCTTTAAGATAGACCCCCTTTGATGCGGAAGGTTTCAGGCGAATAACCGTTTCCACAATGGTCTTGAGGTTTTCCGAAAGCTTCTCGGCTCCGAATGAAACCTTGCCGAAGGGGACGTGCACGATACCGGCCTTTTCGACTTTGAATTCGACTTTACCACCCTTGAGCTCTGTGACCGCCCGGCCTACGTCGAAGGTCACGGTCCCGACCTTGGGATTCGGCATCATGCCCCTTGGGCCGAGGATTTTTCCGAGTTTCCCGACGGTGCCCATCATGTCCGGTGTAGCCACGGCCTTGTCGAAATCGAGCCATCCATCCTGGATCTTCTTGGCCAGATCTTCCGCGCCTACGAAATCCGCACCGGCCTCTTGGGCTTCCTTTTCCTTTTCTCCTTTCGCGAAAACCAGGACCCGCACGGTCTTGCCTGTTCCGTGGGGGAGGACGCAGGTCCCGCGAACCATCTGGTCTGCATGTCGCGGATCAACGCCGAGCTTAACCGCCACATCGACCGTCTCATCGAACCCCGCGTACGCGGCGTTGAGTACGGTCTTCAGGGCCTCGTCGAGGGGATATTTCCGCGATCGATCCACGCTCTCTCGTGCGCTCTGTCTCTTTTTGCTGAGTGCAGGCATGTCGCTCCTCTAGTCGATTTCGATACCGAGGCTTCTGGCGGTCCCCGAGATAGTCTTCACTGCGCCCTCCATGTCCTTGGCGTTGAGGTCCGGCATCTTGAGCTTTGCGATCTCTTCGACCTGGGCACGCGTCAGTCTGGCCACCTTCTCCCGGTTAGGCTCTTTGGAGCCCTTGTCGATCCCTGCGGCCTTCTTGAGGAGGTAGGACGCGGGGGAGGTCTTCAAGACGAAACTGAATGAGCGATCCTGGTACACGGTAATCTTTACGGGAATGATCACGCCAGCCTCGGTCTGGGTCTGGGCATTGAAGGCCTTGCAAAATTCCATGATGTTCACGCCGTGCTGCCCCAGCGCGGGTCCGACGGGAGGAGAAGGCTTGGCCTCTCCTCCCGGTATCTGCAGTTTGACGTATGCCATTACTTTCTTGGCCATATCATTTCTCCAAGGAAAACAAGGGGCGTCAGAAATGCCAAAGCAGTGCCCTGCGTTCGGCCGGCATTGCTCTAATTCTTCGTGACCTGGATGAAATCCAGCTCCACGGGGGTCGGTCTGCCGAAAATGCTGACCAGGACCCGGAGTTTGCCCTTGTCCGGTTTGACCTCCTCCACGGTGCCGTTGAAATTGATAAAGGGCCCGTCTACCACTCGGACGGAGTCGCCTTTCTCAAACGAGTATTTGGGCTTGGGCTTCTCTTGCCCTTCAGCCATTTGCTGCTTGATCTGATCCACCTCTGTGTCCGGAATTACCGCGGGTTCTGTTCTCGAGCCGATGAACCCGGTCACCTTCGGCGTGCTCTTGACCACGTGCCATGTTTGGTCATCCAGCTCCATACGGACCAAAACGTAGCCGGGAAAGAACTTTCTTTCAGAGGTCTTCTTTTCTCCCTTTACCAGCTCAACTACCGATTCCGACGGAATGAGCACGTCGGTGATCTTGTCACCCAATCCCAGCGACGCGACCTTTTCGTCCAGCGCGAGTTTCACTTTGTTCTCGTAGCCGGAATAGGTGTGAACCACGTACCATCTCAGAGCCACCGGAACCCCTCCTTGCCAACCTCCCGTACAAAAGTCTTAACCGACTTGCAAGAGCATTTTTACTATCCGGGACAGGGCCCAGTCGCTAAACCCGAGATAGGATGCCACGATAATAGTGATCACCAATACAACTACCGTCGAGCTGAAGGTTTCCTGCCGGGACGGAAAGGTAACCTTCTGCAATTCAACCTTGACCTCCCGGAAGAATTGGGCCGTCTCTTGAAAAAAGGTCCTCAGTTTATCCATAACTCGTTTTCTTTCGGGCAGATATGGAGGAGACTCGGCATCGGACCGCTTGGTGGCAGGCCAGAAGGGATTCGAACCCCTAACCCCCGGTTTTGGAGACCGGTGCTCTAGCCGTTGAGCTACTGGCCTACCGATCTGGTCCTCGCAATACCCCTATCATTTGGTCTCCCGATGGACAGTATGCTGGCGGCAAAATCTGCAGTACTTCCTGAACTCGAGTTTATCGGGAGTGCTCTTCTTATTCTTCGTCGTCGTATAATTTCGCCGCTTACACTCTGTGCAGGCAAGCGTTACAATGTCTCTCATCGTGCCCCTCCAGTCCCCGGCCCCCGTGACGGATTCCCGCATGCATAACCGGAAATCGGTCTAACGGGCGGCTGGTTCTATTCGAAGATTTCCGAGATGACCCCCGCGCCGACGGTGCGGCCGCCTTCCCTGA
>CAZCDS010000015.1:0-115154 GCA_964497585.1 uncultured Syntrophaceae bacterium | reverse complement strand
CCCTCACTCATTTTCCTTACCTCAATGTTCATTGTTAGAAAGCACGGTGGTATAAGGGTGCCAAAACGGCTAGACTGACAAAACCGCCGCATAATTCAAGGGAAGACCTCCGTTGAAGACCTCGCGAAGGCATTCTTGAAAGAAAGGACCGAGCAATGGCCTTTGTTGCCACAGATCGTAGAAGCTTCTTGAAGAAGGCTGGGGGCTCTCTGATAGCTGCTGCCGGCTCAAGTCTCGCGTTTCCGGGGATCCGCGCACATGCTGACGCATCAGCCATAACTCAAACCAAGAAGACCCAGGCAGCGATCACTCCTCGGAAGGCCCTGCAAATGCTCAAAGAAGGCAACGCCCGGTTTGTGCGGGGGAACATGATCCAACGTGACCTTATGGCTCAGGTCAAGGCGACCGCCGGCGGCCAGTTCCCTTTTGCAGCCCTTGTAAGCTGTATTGACTCGCGTGAGTCCGGTCAATTGATCTTCGACCAGGGCATCGGCGATATCTTCAATGCGCGTGTGGCAGGGAATTTCGTCAACGACGATATCCTCGGCAGCCTGGAATTTGCCTGTGCGATAGCGGGTGCCAAGCTGATCGTCGTCCTGGGTCATACGGAATGCGGAGCCATCCGAGGGGCCTGCGATGACGTGGTCATGGGCAACCTCACGCACACGCTGGTCAACATCAAACCTGCAGTGGCCGCGGTATCCGGATATGAATCCAACAGAACCTCGGCCAACCGAGCTTTTGTCAAGGCGGTAACCGATAAGAACGTGGTGCTGACCGTTGCGCGCATCCGGGCACGCAGCCCCATTTTGAGCGAGATGATTGACAAGGGACAAATTGGCCTGACAGGCGCCATTTACGACGTTCATAGCGGTAAGGTCACATTCATGGAGAAGTTATGAACTGATTGCCAAGAGTTCTGTCCGAAATGCCACGACTATCCGGTTAAAAATCAGCCGCGAGGCATCGACGATGGGGAGGCCTGGAGGGGAGATCATAGGCGTTAGAATAGACGCGATGAGAGAAGGCGGGCAGGGCCATAGGAATCGGGGAACTCGCCATAGGTCGCAGACGCCTTCATCATGGGAGGACGGAAGGGAAATCATCTTCTGCATTGCGTTGTCAACGTTAGCGCCAATGCCCTTGACAGGAGGGGAAAATGGGAGGGGGACTGCCTCGGCGCAAATCTCAATGCGGAAGACCTCAGCGCCAAGAATTTGGGAAGCTCCTGGATATTTCTTGCTTGACCTTGCGCCGCGGGTTTGTTTATATTACAGATTCATAGTCTGGAGTCGCGCAGCGACCCGGAACTAAGAGTTTTGCGTCGGCACATACCGCCTGGATCCGAGCGACCGGGACGGAAGGACTCAAAAACGGAAACCATCAATGGGCCTTCCTTACCGGAAGGCTTTTTTTGTGGGCGGGCCCTATGGATACCATTACGAAGACAGCTCACATGAAGGACTGGTCCCGTTCCCGAAGGGCCGAGGGAAGGAGCATCGGTCTCGTCCCCACCATGGGATATCTGCATGAGGGCCATCTGAGCCTCATTCGGCGATGCCGTTCGGAAAATGATCTCGTCGTGGTGAGCATCTTCGTTAACCCGACCCAATTCGGACCGGACGAGGACTTCGAGAGATATCCGAGAGATCCTCAGTCCGATTCCCGCATGTGCAGGGAACTGGGGACGGACGCAGTGTACATGCCGGAACCGAGCGAAATGTACGGTCCCGCGCACCAGACCTACGTGGAGGTCGGAGAGATAGCCCAACCACTGTGTGGTGCTTCCCGGCCCACGCATTTTCGCGGCGTGGCTACCGTTGTTTTGAAGCTATTCAATATCGTGCTGCCGACCCGGGCCTATTTCGGCGCCAAAGACTATCAACAGCTTCAGGTGATAAAGAGCATGGTGCGAGATCTGGATCTGGACTTAGAGATCGTCCCCTGCCCCATCGTTCGCGAAGAGGACGGGGTGGCGTTGAGTTCCCGGAACGCCTATCTCATGGGAGACCGGAGGAAACAGGCCGTTTGCCTCGTGCAGGCCTTGGAGGCGGCGCGTTCACTCTTTCTGCGAGGCGAGCGGAATCCGAAGAGGTACGTCGAGGCCATGGCGGAGAGGATAAAACGAGAGCCGGACGCGGTGGTGGACTACGTGAGTCTGGTGCATCCCGAAACGCTTCAGGACCTCACGGAGGTCCAGGACCGGGCGCTCGCGGCCCTGGCAGTGAATATCGGGACAACGAGACTCATTGACAACATGCTCTTCGAGGGCGATGAATCGAACTGAGGGTAATCACAGGGTGTTGTGCAGCCTGTGGCTGGTCGCCCAAGGTCAGAGGCTGGACTGACGGCATCCTCTCCCGGGAGCACGGGGACGCGTGGCCGTGCTCCCAACCCTTTTTTCCGGAAACGTGAAACAAAGGCAAATAGCAGTTGCCAAAAGAAATGGCAGATTTCTTGTGGAAAGATTGCGGAGGGCTCTTTTTTCGGCAAAAAACCGCCCTCCGCACCTCCCGCAAAAAACTCCATATTTTCGGCAAACTGCTCCACTTTGCTACGCTAGTTTGCAGGATTAAGCAGGGTGTGTCTTGAAACATAGGCCACCGCCAATAAGACGGAATTTTTGACAATCAGTATATATGAGGAGTTTTTTTGGGGCGGCCCGTTTCTGAGCACGGGTCCGGCAGGTGTCAACAAATCAGCCCCCCGCTCCGGGCGTCGGGGGCATCAGATACGGGGAGTGTCTTGCAGAGACCGGATTGGAGCCATATTTCTTGTAACGTCATTCCATGACGGCTCTTCAGATTCTCTTCGGGTTTTCCAGACATTTCGACGGAGGACGAAATGCGTCGGATAATGATGAAATCCAAGATCCATCGCGCAACGGTAACCGAAGCGAACATCGAGTATGAAGGCAGCGTGACGATAGATTCCAAGCTTCTGGAAGCAGCGGATATTATCGAATACGAGCAGGTTGACATCTACAACATTTCCAATGGTGAACGATTCACCACCTACGCCATCGAGGGGGAACCGGATTCCGGTGTGATCTGCCTCAACGGTGCGGCTGCGAGAAGAGCCTCGGTTGACGACGTGGTCATAATTTGTTCCTACGTCGTGCTCGACAACGGTGACCTGACGAACTACAAAGGACGGACCGTACTGGTCGACAAGAATAACCGGGTGGCCAGGATTTCCTGATGAGAGCGTTTCTCTGAGAAGGGGTGAGCAGACCTCTTGCCTCCCCCATCTGAAGAACGCGCACCAGCCTCCCCAAGAACCCCCACGTCCAGGGGCCGAGCCCGCGGCGTACGTGCACGGCGGGCAGCCGGCAAGCCTCGTTTCCCCCCGACCGATCACCTGATAGGAAGCGCGACCCGGCTCATTGAGCCGAATCTATGTGCTGAACGGGGACAATGGGAGAGCGGACCTTTCTCCCCAGGGATGTGATTCGATATTCTTTACCAGGCTTTATCCTGATCCGGCCGATGCTTCTGCCCTGGCGGGTTATGTCCAGGGGTACTTCCGCACCTCGCAGATTCGCGGAGTCTATGCCTGTTGAGCCGTCTGCCTGCCACCTGACCGTTCGGCCGGCCATGGTGATGAAGAGCGGCTCCGACCGGAGAGCGTTGGTCCGAATGTCTATTAAGCGGATCGTTTCTCCTGCCGGCACTTCCAGCCTGTCGTCGGGGTAGACAACGAAATCCGCTCCCTGAGCCCCTCTGACCACCACGTATTGCAGCCTGGGTTCCACAACGGACACGAGACATTGGCCAAAAACCTTCCGGTTGAGTTTCGCCTGCAAACGGAAGAGCGTGGCCGATCCGCGGGGTTGTCCATATTTGGGTTGGAAGTCCTTTTCCGTTCGAATCAGGTGGCCCCGGTCCTCGACAGGGTACGGTGAGGATGTGGCTTGGAAGCCCCGCAGATCGATCCTCATCGCCTTTTCCATCTCGGGGGGAAGATTGGTCTTCGGGTCGAGGATGACCAGTCGGTCCCCTCGAATGACGCTGATCTCGTTCCCCGGCTCCACCATGTAGCTCTTGTCGTTCACGCGCACGCAAAAATACGAGACCCTCGGCTCGAAATGAACTCCCGACGATTTCGGCGCCGATCGGTTGCGGATTATCTCGACGGGTAACGTCGCAATGAGGAAACGATCCTTGCGTATTTCGATGACCGTGTCTTCAGTCGCGTGTATCTCTCTGCCCAGATAGTTGAGCCGTCGCTCGCTTCCCTTGATACCGGCGGTGAGTCCTCGGGTATAGTTCGACTCGATGTGGACGATTCTCAGCCGGTCTCCCTTTTGGACTTCCAGGACGTCGTTGCCCGTCACGACGATTGGCGTGCGGTCGTTTATTGATACGACCAGGTACTTCAGACGAGGATTGTCAAGAAAGATCTTTGGGTTTTCCCGGACTATACCGAATTCGTCAAGAAACGCGTTTATGACCATGGTCTGATAACGGACTCTAAGACGATAGTCGGGAATGCTCTTGGAGGTCTCAATCCCGAACGCGGGGATGCCCACTCTGGTCAACGCGTGAAAGGTTGCGGAGAGTCGTTGCTCTTTGTGCCTCGTGTCCTTCTCAAGCGTGCGATGATTGTTGAAATGAAAAAGGTACCTGCCATCGGCTATCTGGGGATTTACCCGATCTATTACCCGCCGGGCGATCGTGCCCAGGTTGAGGACTCTTCCGTCCCGTCGCCCGTATCTTTCGGCATCGACAATGATCGACTGGCCGTACCGCATGCGATTACGCATGGGGGAATGCCAATCATCCGAATAAAACCCGGATCCGTCATGGAGATTGAGGAAAAAATCGCTGCGCCCCATCAATCCTTTTATAATACGGACCACCCTCGCGTCCTGGTCTGAAGTGCCCGGTCGACCGGCGAACTTGCGGTTCATGTCTCCCCGGACCCCCCGGGAGTCCCTGATAATGGAGAGAAAATTGGCTCTGGGGACGACGATCATGTTCCCCTTTTTCAGCGAGAGGTCCGCGTAAAGGTCCGCAGCGAGGTATCCGCCCGGTTCGTTGCCCTGGATACCCCCGACGAGCAGGAGCGTCGGGCCGGGCGTCCTCCCTCTGATGAAATAGACGTCCAGCTCCGAATCGGTTCCCTTGAGGTAGACCTTGTGAACCGTCTCTGCAACGGTCGAGAGAGGGAAAAGAATAGCCAGCAGGAGGGCGAGAAGCCAACCGCAGACAACCGAACCGGCGTAGTGATCCCTTCGACGCGGCCGGACGCAGCCGGCGGGTACGAGATCAGAAGCTTTGAGCTTCCCGACCCCCCGTCGCCGGGCGCGATCATCTGCGGTAGGACCGGTCACAGAGCCCTCCGTTTCCCCTTCGCCCTTCGCTTGACACCGTTGACCCTTGTAGCTTTTCCACTTACCCGCTTAAGTTCACTCCGGGAGAAGCCGCGCTGGTACACGATCCTTCCATCCTCACCGTAGAGCAGAATCGTAACGCCGGCCAGCTTGGCGCCCGGCCGTATGTCCTTGTACGGCAATTCCACACTTGAATTGAACTTGAAGGAGACGCTCTCCCCCTTACGGTAGTCCAGAGGGAGATCCGCGTCCCCGAGACGCGTCCGCTTGGGGTAGGCGTAGATCTTGTTTTCGCCTCGCCTATCGACCATCTGAACGAACACGAAGAGGTACCCGGAAAAGCGAACCTTCGGCTGATCCTTTACCAGTCGAAATCTCAAGATGCCGCGGTTTGCACGTTCGGAGAACGCGGTCACCCCCTGAGCGTCAAAGCTGATCAATGCCGGGGGCTGTGAAGCCCCAGCGACTTTCTCTTCGCCTGAGGGTACGGTTCCGGGCTTGCCCAGGCCCACCCTTTGCGTACGCCTGTCGCGAGCAGGCGAATCAGCCTCGGGTGCCGGCGCAGGTTCAGAGCCTATCCCTGCCGGAGCAGCGCCTATTTCCCGAACCGGCTCAGCAGCCTGGTCATCGGTTGCCGGACCCTGTGCGGTAGGTTCGACGACCCGCTGACCGGGGGCTCCTGACCGAAGTTCGGACTCCAAGGGCTCTGGACCTGAGGCCGACGGGGCAAGCTTAGCGGACCGGGTGGTCTCGGATCGGTCCGCGCCGGTTTCCGATGCGGCCGCGGCTAGTTCCGTTTGCTTCAGCTTTTCTTCCAGCGATCGTACTTTCTCCGCGAGCAAATCCCTTTCCCCGCGAATCTCGCCCAAATCACCGGGCGAACCGCGAAAACCGGTCAGTCCCACCACGATGACTGCGACCAGACCCACAAGAACCGCCACGCCTATCCGGATTCTCATGGGGGTAAGCTCAATCTGGCGTGAGGTACCGGATTCGCTGATTATTACGATTGAGTATCGGGATTTTTTATGGGCTTTTGGCGAAGGAATCGGGGGAAGGCCCTTAACGGGGGGACCAGACTTCGGTGAGGATCCGGAACCCCTTATCCTTGCTACCAGCCAGGACCATGCGTTTCCAACCTTTGTCACGGTAATCATCTCCCCGGAAGCTCTGGCGGAACTTGACGTGCACCCGCCCGTTCACTTCCTTGATCTCGACCTGCTCCAGTTCGACTCTGATCGTGTCGTACTTACTGAAAAAGGACCTCTTGGCTCGCCGCAATTTCTTGCGTGACAGCTTGCCTGCACGGAAATCCGGATGATACATTTTTATGTAGCTGTCAAGATCCTTTTGTTCCCAAGCGGCCTTCCAGTTCCTGAGAAACCAGAGGACCGCCTTTCCTCGATCCGCTTTCGTCTCGGCGGAAGACCGATCTGAGGAATCTTTTTCTTGCACCGACCCTGCGGGCTCACCACCGCGGTCGTCGAATTCGAATTCCGTGGCGGCCGGCGCGGCTGCAACGGTCGCCCATTCCTTCACGTCGGGCGATCCCTTCCGGTACTGCTCACCGACCCGCGCCTCTGCACGTCGGGCTTTTTCGGGAGCAGGGAGTATCCTCGCTGTCCGACGCGGGCTCGCAGTCAACTCAACGGAACACCCTCTAGTATCGTCGTCCTGCGGCATGAGCATCGCGGCCACCGTCCGCGCAGGGCTCTGTCCATCGCAGAAAATCGTGTTTCTCTCGAGCTGCACCGTTGATATCTTCGTGTCCGGGATCCCTCTGAGACGTTCAAGAACAACTCCCCGGGCCGGCGCCACGGGACGAGGGCTCTCGATATCACCACCGGCCGATCGTTCCGGCTCGTCCGTCGAAACGAGGCGAATCCTGAAGTCTCTTCTCGCCTCCACCTCCGGTATATCTGTCACGCCCACTTTCGCCAAAAGAGTCCTGACGGGAAAGGGATCGTCGGTCGGCTGATGAAAGTCCTCCGCATAGACGCGATAGGTAGGCTCGTCCGTTATGTACAGGACCTTGATTCCCATGGCCTGGAATCGGTCGGATCGGTAGGCCTGCGTGAAGATGGAGGTCACCAGTCCATTCTGGCGGTAGAGATAGACTTTTCCAAGCCTTACCCTGATCTTGGAATACCGCTGGTTCAGTATACGCTTCTTCTCTTTCCATCGCGAATAGTCGAGCCAGCAGCTCTGGAAGTTTCGGGAATAGTGGGCCATATAGGCCTCGAGGTCCTTTGACTCCCAGGCCCTGCGCCATGACTCCACAAAATCTCTCAGACCCCGCTCCTGCTCAATGATCCGGGATTTCGGAGCCATCCGCATCTTCTTCACCACGATCAACGGTGTGCTCTGGAGCCTGATGAACCGCGACACCTTGATCAGGTCCCGATTCTCTAATGCGATGCACCCGTTGGAATCTGGCTTGAGGCCCAGCGGTTTGTCCCGCCCGTGCAGCCAAATCCCGTCTCCGCTCTTGCCCTTCCGTCGGTCCACGAAGTTTGGGTAATCGGTGGTGAAAGCCCAGAGCCCGTACTTTTCCGGGAGTGTGTCTCCGTCTATCACCGAGCAGAAGAAATAGACGCCCTCAGGGGTTTTCATGTCACCCCTGACCCATTTGTCCCCGCGTTTCTCACCGGTCGAGCACCGATAGGACTCAATTATCACGGGCTCTCCATCGGTGATCCGCCATACGCTGAGTCGTTGCGTGGCCTTGTCCACGATAAGCGCGTGAAAGGTTCCCTCGATCATCCAGTTCATCAGCGCCACCGGGTAGCGCGGTTCGCTCGGTCGTGCTTCCACGCAGACCAGGAGCGCGAGGCTCAGGGCAATGAGCGCGGGGGCTGTGCGACGGGGGATTGTCTTCGAGTTCAACGGCGACATAAACTTTTCTTTACAGGTACTTGCCTCAAAAGTCAAGATATTTTGCTTTAGATTTCTGCTACAACAGGCTGAAACTCTTTATGAAAATACGCGTTCAAAAATGGCATCCACCCACCGCAGCGCATGATCCACGTCAAAGGCCTCTTCTATCTCGGCCGCGGCCAGGTGATTACCCAGTTCCGGATCGGCGAGTAGTACCTCCTTGAAGTCCAGTCCTCCCTCCCACGAAGTCATTGCGTCGCGTTGGACGATGGCATAGGCCTGTTCACGTGTAAGGCCCTTCTCGATCAGTCTGAGAAGGATTGCTTCCGAGAAAATCAATCCTCGGGTCATATTCAGATTCCCGAGCATTTTCTTTGGGTACACCGTCATATTGCGGATGACCGATGCGAGCCGGTGGAGCATGAAGTCCGCCAGGATCGTCGCGTCAGGGCCGATGATTCGCTCGACCGAGGAATGGGATATGTCTCGCTCGTGCCACAGCGGCACATTCTCCATTGCTGCAAACGCATGGCCGCGCACAACGCGGGCCAGGCCACTGAGGTTCTCGGTCAGCACGGGATTCCTTTTGTGAGGCATGGCCGAGGAACCCTTCTGCCCTTTGTGGAAGAACTCTTCCACTTCGGCCACCTCCGTACGCTGGAGGTGACGGATCTCGACCGCAATCTTCTCAATGCTCGATGCGATGAGGGCCAGGACGGTGAAGTATTCGGCGTGCCTGTCGCGCTGGATGACCTGGTTGGAGGCGGGTGCCACCGCGAGCCCGAGGCGGCTGAGGACATCTGCTTCCATCTGCGGGTCGAGGTGCGCCAGGGTACCGACCGCGCCGGATATCTTGCCTACCGAGATGCGCTCCATGGCCCCGTCCCAGCGCTTGAGGTGTCTGGTCATCTCGTCGTAGAAGATGGCGAGCTTGAGGCCGAAGGTGGTGGGCTCTGCATGGATGCCGTGCGATCGCCCGACCATTGGCGTGTACTTGTACTCGAAGGCCCGGGTTTTCAGGGCTTCCAGGAGTTCGAGGATCCCGGATCGGATTATATCTCCAGCATCCTTGAGTAGCAGAGAGAGCGCGGTGTCGACCACGTCGTACGAGGTGAGCCCCTTGTGGATAAAACGGGAGTCCTCCCCGACGAACTCCGCCACGGACGTGGTGAATGCGATAACGTCGTGTCGTGTGACTTTTTCGATTTCGTCGATGCGATCCGGGTCGACGCTAGCCTTTTCCCGGATCCTTTGCATTGACTCGGGAGGGATCTTTCCGCGGTCGGTCCATGCCTCACAGACGGCAAGCTCGACCTGGAGCCACTTCTCGTAGCGTCTCCTCGGCTCCCACACGCGAGCCATTTCATCGCGGGTGTAGCGAGGGATCAAATCCCCAGACCTCCTCTAAACTCAATCGTCCCCCACAGCAGCGCCCCCAGGAAACGCCGCCCAAGGGAACCGAGACGAATCCGGGAGCGAACCCGGAACAGAAAAAGCCGAATTATTATAGCATCAAATTCAGGCGTGGTGCAAATTCGATGGATTGAATAATTAAGGGAACTTTGACCGCTCAGCGAGGCTCTTAAAAAAATAATCATCGGAACGCTGATCTCTGCGAGGCACGAGGGATGCGCATACAGGAGCGAATGATGAGAGCGCATACGACCGCTGAAAAGATAGTACGGGACATGGAGCGGGTCTCGCCATACATGTACGAGGGCTTGTACGGAAGTTTCCTGAGATCCTACATGGAATCGGACAGATCCAGGTGGACCACCGATCTCTCCAAGTACCTTGAGGCCGTCAACAGAGAGTGGGGAGATATCAGCGATGAGATCGCCACACTCCTGTGGGATCGCTTCGAGAGGAGAATCTCCTGCTGAAGGAGGAGGAACGCCCCACTCATTCAGGAGCTGAATACCTGGGCAGGGGCGGGTTTTGATGCCAACGTGTAGTCGTCGTGGCAGCCGGCTAACAACTGACCACGTGACCCGATTCGTCAATGGGATTGAATTCTGAAGCGGGCGCTGCCACCCTGGGTAACGGTGGCCCAACAAGAACCGTACAAGACTCCCTTACGGACAGCAGGAAGGATATCTGAGGATTCCGGTTCTTCCCTACCTCAGTCTCCCTTGAAACAGGCACGTGAACGGCACACGTATCCGGAAGTGGCGAAAACAAAACGGGGGGACCTTTCTGCAAGAAGGGTCCCCCCGTTTTGCTCTTCACGAGCGAGGTCGTCCTAGGCCGTGGCCTCTTCCGGTTCCCCTTCCCCTTCGGCCGGTGCTGGGGGCGGGACGTAGTTGGGGACGACAGGAATCGTCATATCCCTGCCAACGGACTTGCCCCACGCGATGGCTATGGTCCTGTACCCGATGTGGGCGAATTTGGAGAAGGGAATATAGAGCAGAAGTGAGAGCACGAACATCAAGTGGATCATGTAAAAGAAGTACGCGGTCGGAACCGAGCCGCCCCACCTGATCAGCTCCGTCAGGAGCCCTGTCAAGCCAGTGCCGAAGATCACGAAGAGGAAGAACCAGTCGAAGTACGAGCTGGACCCCGCCTGATCGGGCACGGTCAACCGGCGGATGAGCATAATCCCCAGACCGATAACAAAGGCAATGGCGCTGACATTACCGAGGATCTTGATGGGAACCACTCCCGGCCCGTTCTGCGAGGGCGGCTTGATGTGCAGAATGTCTATGTTGAAGGCCACGATCGCGGTGGTGATGAAGAGCCCAATCATCCCCCAGAAGGTCAGGAGGTGTGCAGCGTAACGCAGGTAGTTCGCCTCACATTCCTTGAAAGTCGTGTGCGGGAGGATCTCCTTGAGCGCTTCGATCAGGCTTGGGATAAACGGTTTTCGCGTCCCCTGAACCATATCCGGATTCGCCGCGTCGAGTTTGGTCCAAAAGCTCCTTAGGCTGATCACCAGGGAGACAGCCGCGAAGACCAGAGCCAACGTGTAGATGACTTGAATGGGGATATAACTGATGAACCCGCCGTAATTCGCTGGGTCCGGCTGAGAGAAATTGAAGCCGTTGGTGAAGTACATTATCAGGAGCACGATGACCACGGGGATACCGAGCGTGAGCACGAAGAGCGCAGGCTCTCCCACCAGTTTGCCCATGAACGACGGCCAGGAGTTCTCCTCGATAGCCAGCTTCCGGACGGCCTTGAGGACGTCTCCCGGGTACGCGCCTCTCGGGCAGAGGGTCGAGCAGTCATTGCACTGATGGCACAGCCATACGTCGGGGTCGTAGAGGAGTTTGTCCTTGAGTCCCCACTGGGCCCAGATCATCTCCTTGCGGGGATAGGGATTGTTGTCGGGAGCTATGTTGCAAGCCACGGAGCAGGTGGCGCACTGGTAGCACTTCTTCAGGTCGCCTCCTCCGGCCCGGATGAGATTCTTCGTGAATTCCAGATCAGGCTCGGCAATAAATTCCTTCGCCATGGGCTGACCTCCTTAGAAACCCTTGTACGGGTTTGGATCGAACTCTGAAAGCGTTTCCAGGAAACTATCTACGATTGTGGGGATCTTGTCGTACTCGTCGATGCCCAACTGGTGGACTTCGATACGCTCCGATTCCAATACCAGACGCTGGAGCGTCTCCGCGATCTTGCTCATGCGAGTCTCCGCCAACTCGCTCCCCTTGACAAAGTGGCACTGGTAATCGTCGCCGTACTTGCACCCGATCAGGAGCACGCCGTCGATCCCCTTGGCCAATGAGTCGGCAATCCACACGAGGTTGATATTGCCAAGACACCTCAAGGGGATGAACCGCACAAAGGGGCTGTACTGATGCCGCTTGATGCCGGCCATGTCCACCGAGGGATAGGCATCGTTCTCGCAGATGAACGCAATCACCCGGGGCTTCTCGTCGTACTCGTCGGGCACATGGACCGATTTGATCATAGAACCGATCATGTCCACGGAATGATCCCTGAAGGAGATGATTCGCTCCGGGCATGACCCCATGCAGATGCCGCACCGTCTGCACCGTGTAGGATTGGGCAGCGGCGTTCCGTCGGGTTTCTCGTCGTACATCCCGAAGGGGCACTCGTCCGTGCAGCGCTTGCACTGGGTGCATCTGGTGATGAACAGCTCCGGATAGGACTCGTCACCGGCACGGGGATGAACGGCCTTCCCCTGGGAGACAAGTTCCGCACACTGGATCGCCTTGAGCGCGGCGCCGTATCCGTCGCTCTCGCAGGTCTTGAAATCCATCGGCTGTCGCACGCAGCCCGCGGTGTAGATACCGGTCCGCTGGGTCTCGTACGGAAAGCAGATGAAGTGGGAATCATTGAACCCGTAGGGATTCTCGGGCAGGAACGGACCCTGGCGGTATTTGAGATTTACCACAGCGGAATCTTTGGTCACCGGAATCATGCCGGTGGAGAGCACGACCAGGTCCACCTTGATTTTGAGTTGCTCGCCCAGGAGTGTGTCCTTGAGCTCCACCGTCAGTTGGGAACCGTTTCCGGAGACGCCGACCACCGAGCCCTTGGAAAGGAACACGCCCGGATCGTTCTGCATGGCCTCGTAGTACTTTTCGTACTGGCCCGGGGTTCGCATATTCTCGTAGAAGAGGTATGCCTTGCCGTCAGGATTCGATTCACGGAGGTACCGGGCCTGCTTGAGCGTCACGAGGCTCGGCACGTACGAGCTATACTGAAACGGGTGTTCCACGCTGTCGTCCGCGCAGTCCAGGAACGCGACGCTGTTGACCGGGGCGCCGTCGGAAGGTCTTAGGATCTTCCCGTTCGCAGCGAGCTCTTCCATCTGCACGTTGGTGATGACATCAGGGAATTTCCCGTATCCGAGGTTCTCGAACTGGGACGGATCGTCGGGACGCCAGCCCGCGGCAAGTACAATGGCGCCGACTTTGAGGGCCTCATGGTCGAAGTCGAGGACTTCTTCTTCTCCGACTCCCCACGCGCCCATTTCCGGCTCTTCCTCCTCGCCGGCCTTCTTCTCAGTCTTTTCGCCTGCGAATCGGGCGGCTCTGGCTTTCTGTTCCGCGAGCCAAGCATTGGCCTTCTTGTTCACGTCGTCGATCCAAGGCCCGTCAGGTCTGACGATAACGTCGAACATACCCGGCGCCCCCGCGATGCGGTAGATCCGGGAAGATGTGTAGACCTTGATATTCTCGCTCTCATTGACCTGTTTGATCTTCTCCGCGATGGGGGACTCCACCAGGTCGTCATAGGGAGGTTCACCGGTGAACACCTTGGGGAACTTGTTCGCCCAGCCCCCGAGTTCCGCTTCCTTTTCCACGAGGTGCACCTCATACCCCGCGCCCGCAGCGCCGAGCGCTGCGGAGATGCCGGTCATCCCGCCGCCGATCACGAGAATCGACTTGACCGTCTCTTCCATAAAGGGTTCACGGTCGTCGTACTTGGAAGCCTTGGTGAGCCCCATCCGGATATAGTCTTCCGCGAGCATCTGAGTGTCTTCGTGATTGGGCGGCTGGCACCAGACGACATGCTCCCGAAGGTTGATCCGCTCTACGATCACGCCGTCGAATTTGAACGTCTCTTCAAAGACTCTTCGTGAGGGACCCGCGATGACGACCGTGGTGAGTTCCTCGCTCTCGATGTCCTTCCTGATGAGGTCCAGCTTGTCCGGATCGCTCCAGTAGGGCTCGGCTTTGCAGACCGCCACGCCGAACTCGTCGTTGGCCACGGTAGTGAGAGCTTCCACGTCGAGTGCTTCCCCGATACCGTACCCCGTATCGATATATAGTCCGATCTTGTGATCCATAAGCTTACCTCCCCGCCACGTCCTGAAGGGCTTTCATGGCAGCGCCCGTTGCGTCCTGAACAGTTGTCGCCACGTCCATGGGCCTGGAGCAGACGCCGGTACCATGCACTCCCTTGCCTGCCACGAGGAACCCGAACTCATCGTACGTGACATCCGGCATGGGCACCTTGTCCACGCTCGTATTTGGCTGCATGCCCGTGGCCAGCACTGCCATGTCAAAGGTACGACGTATCTTTTGGCCGGTCAGGATGTCTTCACCTTCCAGTATCACGTCCTTGGTCGTGGGATCTTCCGTGATGTTGACGATCTTTCCCTTGGTGAGCAGGATCTTCTCATCCGCCCGCACTTTGTCATAGAAGACTTCAAAGCGGCCGTACGCACGCAGGTCTATATAGAAGATCTGGGCCTGAGCCTCAGGATTATAGTCCCTTAGATAGGTTGCCTGCTTAAGCGAAGCCAGGCAGCAAATCGATGAGCAGTAAGGCAGGTGATTTCGGTCACGGGAACCCGCGCATTGCACGAACGCCAGGTTGTTCACCTTCTTGCCGTCGGAGGGACGAACGATCTCTCCGCTCGTAGGGCCGGAAGCTGAAGCCAACCGCTCCATCATCACGTTGGTGATGACATTGGCGCAGGTGCCGAATCCGAGTTTGTCCAGCTTGGTCGCATCGTAGGGCCTCCAACCGGTCGCCCATATCACCGACCCGACGTTGACGTCGATGGTTTCGGGCTTCTGGTCGAGGTCGATCCGGATCCCCTTCTTCTGGCAGGACTCGAGGAATGCGCCGAACTCGGGACTGCCCTGTGCCTTCCTGAGGGCTTCACCGTCCGCGACGAGATTCATGGGATAAGCCATCTCGAAGGGTAAGTAGATTGCCTTGCAGGTATTCATTCCGTAATTGAAATCGTTGGAGATCTCTACCGGGCACTCCTCCACGTCCTTCGTGGTGGCCGTGTGATCCTCGACGTATCGCGGATTGATCTTGATTCTCGCAGAGAAGTTGCCGGGCGACCCGGAGATGCTCTCGACTTCGGCCATGGTGTAGACGGTCACATCAGGGTTGGCCCTGAGCCGTCTGAAGTTGATCTCAAGGCCGCAGGTGGGAGGACACAGCTTTGGGAAATACTTGTACAATCGCGCAACCCTGCCCCCCAGATAGGGCAGCTTTTCTACGAGAATAGCCTTGCACCCTGCCTCCGCGGCTTCCAGCGCGGCGGTAATCCCACTAATGCCGCCGCCGACAACTAGTACGGTCTTATCTCCAGCCATGCTTCCTCCCTGAAAAAGGGGTTTGGGGGCCTCATTGGGATCCCCTTCCCTTCTCTTACCCGAGTATGAAAAATCCGGGAGCCCGCGACGGGGCACCCGGATTTGGTCGGTAAGCAGTTGACGATTAGCCGATGAACTTGTGGACCGGCCTCTTGGCGAACTCCCAGTTCCCGTCTTTGTAGGTGCAGTTCACAAAGACTCGCCAGTTGTCCTCATCGAGGGAGGGGAAGTCGCTGCGGAAATAGTATCCCGGCCAACGGGTCTCTTCGCGGAAGAGGATAGTCCTGGCGTGAGCCTCGGCCTGGTACATCCGCTGGATGTTCTCATGGCACCGCATCAGTTCATGCAGGTCCGCCGCAGCCAGCTTCTCCGAGTCTTCCTTCAGCCAGTTCAGCAGCTCAAGGGCACGGTCGAGCTTGGGCTTGTTGGTCTTGAAGCCCGAGGTCACACCGCCGACATACTCGTCCATGATCTTCTGCAAGCGGAACATGAACATCTTGGGCTTGACGAACTCGGGGTTGATGTCCGGATCACTGGATGTGGCTGCGTGCTGAGCGAACAAATCCAGAGGCTTGAGGGTCTTGGCCCTGAGCGCCTCGACCTGAGCCGCGTCGACATTCGGCTGGGTGTTATTGTCCACCACGAAACGAACCGCGGACTTGCCGGCTGCACGTCCCTCCGCGTGGGAGCCGGAAGAGAACTTGTGGCTGGATGCGCCGGAGGCATCGCCCGCGCAGAACAGCCCCTTGACCGTTGACATGTACTCGTAGCCCCAGAAGTAATCCTTCTCGGTCTCGGCGGTCTGCAGATCCTTGGGACCGCTGACCCACGCGCCGGAAGCACCGGAGTGAGATCCGATGAAATAGGGCTCCGCAGCTGCGATTTCAGAGGACTTCTCTTCGGGCTGTACGTTGGTGCCGGCCCAGAGGATCGCCTGGGAGATGGTCATGTCAAGGAAGTCTTCCCATGCCTCGTTCTCAAGTTCCTTCATCTTCCTCTTGAAGGCCTTCGGATCATCCTTGTACTCCTCCGCGATTCTCTGGATGGCTTCTTCGGTTCTCATGTAGATGGGCCCGAGGCCTTCGAACTCATCGAGCATGCCCAGCCAGTTACGCAAGTTGGCGGGGATGGGTTTGACTGATCCGTACGGGCCCCACTTGGCAAGCTCGTCCTTGCGCTCGACCATGTACTCGCCGCCGAAGGCGTTGGTCGCACGGGACTTGAACAGGAGGAACCATGCGCCAACCGGACCGTACCCGTCCTTGAAACGGACCGGGATGAAGCGCACTTCCTGACAGGTCTGCTCGGCGCCAGCCATCAGGGTGAAGTAGAGGCTGGAGCCGGAGTTCCAGGGCGGGTACCAGGCCCGGCCGAGACCTTCTCCGGAGCTTCTCGGCTTGAACACATGAACCGCGCCGCCCATCGCAGCAATAACCGCTTTTGCCTTAAAGACGTAGAACTTGTTCTCCCGGGTGCTGAAGCCTACGGCGCCCGCAATCCGGTCACCGTCCACCAGCGGGTGCGTGATAAAAACGCGCTCGAAGTACTCGCCGCCCCGCTGGGTCAACGCGTTCTTCGCCGCCTCAGCCACGACGACCTTGTATGACTCACCGTTGATCATGAGCTGCCAACGGCCCTCATGCACATAGTTGCCCTGCTCGTCCTTCCAAATGGGCAGCCCCCATTTCTCGAAGAGATGGACCGTCGAGTCCACGTGACGGGCGATGTCGAAAACAAGGTCTTCACGGGTGATGCCCATCAGGTCGTTGCGCACGTACTCGACATAGTCTTCACAGGTGTTGTTGCCGCTGTTGATGTCCACATATTGGTTGATCGCGGAGAGGCCCATGGCCACTGCGCCGGAACGATCCATCGCGGCCTTGTCCACGAGGGTGACCTTCAGGCCGTTCTTGTTGGCCCAGTAGGATGTTTCCACCGCGGCCCCGCACGCGGCCATTCCGCCTCCGCAGATAAGTACATCAGTGGTCACTTCGACGGTTTCGAAATCAGCCATATCTTTACCTCCTCAGGGATTACTTCTTCAACGTGGGCAGTTCCGACAGCCTCAGGGCTTCGGGCTCGTTGTACAGGCACTGGCTGGCCAGGTCCGTTGTTACCTCACCGTAGCCGCCATCGGGCACCGCGGTGCCTTCAGGGGTGGTCCGGATCGGGAACTTGAACCTTTTCACCTGACCACTGCGGAATTTGATAGTCCACATGATGTCCTCGGAACCGCGCAGAGGCACGCAGGAAGCGCCCATGGGCACGAAGTCTGCATAGCCGCGAACGTCCATCGCCTGCTGAGGGCAGATCTTTACGCAGTTGTAACATTCCCAGCACATCATGGGATCGCGGTTGTAGGCCTTCATCGTCTCGGTGTTGAGGACCATCAGGTCGTTGGGGCAGATGTACATGCAGGCGGTCTTGTCCTGACCCTTGCAGCCATCGCATTTTTCCATGATGACGAAACTTGGCATGAATAAACCTCCTAGCTGGAATGATCCTTCTTGGCAGAATCACGTGACATGCGAGTCACGTTGTGTGGTATTAACGCTGAATGTTTCCAGGCCCCTCCTTTCTGTGTAGAGTTTACGCGGGCGTCCGGACGAACTGGGAGTCGGCACGCGCGTTTCCCTTTGACGCGTGCCCGAGCAAGAACCTCCCCCGGGGGGAGAGCCGCCAGCGTGCAACGTCGGCTTCGTCGCAGGACCGCACTCTTAATGAGCTTCTCTAAAACACTTGCCTCCCGGCATAATCGCATATAGCTGAGTTGTATCTTCCGGATTTCGAGGTCGTCCCCCCGTAAAGACCGACCTGACAGAAGGAAGATAAATTCAATCAAATTCTCAGCTAGTTGTCAAGATCTTTTTCCCCGAAAACCACCAATTTTTCGGGGGCAATTTCCTACCAATCTTCTTGTCATTGCTAGCCAATTGTGGCATGTTACTTGATTTAGGCTATTCGACAAAAGGAACTCGCCCATGAAACGAGTTGGACGAAACGACCCCTGCCCCTGCGGCAGCGGCAAGAAATTCAAGAAATGCTGCCTCAAAACGAGCCTGGACTCCGACCCTGACCTCGATGATGCTCGAAAGACCCGTGCAGAGGCGTTCAAGAGTATGGCAGAGGAGAAATGGGAGGAGGCCATCGAGAAATTCAGCTCCATCCGGACCGATCGCGAAGATCCCTTTCCCATACGCTGGGCTATCGCGGCCTGTTACGACGGGCTCGAGGATTACCTGCGAGCTTCGGAATACTACGAAAAAGCCTTGGAAGTGTGCCCCGAGAAACATCGGCTCGACGTCACCTATCAACTGGGCGTGGCGAGGGGATGCGCAGACCGCATGGAAAAGGCCGCGGACGCCTTTCGACAGTGCCTTCGACTCAATCCCACCAGCACGAAGCGCGAGCAACTGGACCGCCTGATCCAGACCGTGGAGGCCATTATCAACGGGGACGAGTCCCCCGACCTCTTCGGTTTCATCGTTCAGTTGCAGAGGGCGTTTTCGGACATGGAGGAGAAACGCTTCGAATCTGCCGCGGACCGGCTGGAAAGATTGCGTGCCAACCACCCCGAGAATCCCATGATCCTTTACAACCTGGGAGTTGTCTATACGTTCTTAAGGAGGGAGAAGGAGGCACTGGCCCAATTCGAGAAGGCAGTAGAGCAAAGACCGGACTATGTGGAGGCCTGGTACAACATGGGACAGATCTCGCTCGTCAAGAACAGAGATTACTCGAGGGCACTCCACTGCTTTGACCGGGCAGCGACGATCCGACCGGACTACATAGGCGCCCACCACCAACGAGGCGTGGCCTGGGAGATGCTTGGCGATGCCGAAAAGGCTCTGGAGTGTTGGAAAAGGACGCTCGAGCTTGACCCGGAGAACAAACCTGCCCTGGAGAGCATCCAGAGGATCGAGCGCCGGAAGGACCAGACTGCGGACCGCGTGGAGCGAAAGGATACAACTGCATGAAACTCAAGGACAAAACTGACAATCAGGAACGCCTCTTGACGTGGGACGACAGCTTCCGGTTCCGCTGCCACCAGGCGATCGAATGCTACAACCGTTGTTGCAAGGACATAACCATCTTTCTCAATCCACTTGACGTCATGGCTCTGAGAGAGCACTTGGGAATTTCGTCCACGGAGTTCCTCGCAACGTACACGGTGCGGCTCGTCGGGCAAGCCTCCGGCATTCCTGCGGTGGTTCTCAAGATGAACGAGGATGAAGAAAAGAAATGCCCCTTTGTTACAGAGAAGGGATGTAGCGTATACGAGGCCCGCCCCTATTCGTGCCGTCTCTATCCCCTTGACACCGAGCAGGGGGTGGAATACCGTTTCGCTGTGGGGCCGGAGGTCTGCCTGGGACTACGGGAGTCCAAGGAGTGGACCGTAGAATTGTGGCGCCGTGATCAGGGGCTGCTGAAGTACGACGAACCTGATCATCAACTGGCCGATATCATGCACGCGGAAAGGGTCTGGGAGGCCACCATCAAGGACTCTCGAATGCAGGACATGATTTACATGGCGCTCTACGATGTGGACCGATTTCGGGAATTCGTCTTCGAAAGCAGCTTCCTGGAGAAATTCCATGTAGATGACGATATCCAAGAGAAGATACGCAGCGACGACGTCGCGATGCTTTACTTTGCGGCACAATGGCTCCGTTTCTCGCTTTTCGGGAAAAAGGGATTCCTCAAGATTGACCGAGACTATCTCAACAGAAAGAAAAAGGAAGTACTAAACGGTCGGAGGACGTGAAGATGAAACAATTATTCATTCTCTTCTGCATATTGGTAGTCGCTCTCGCCGGCGCCCTGACAGGTGCTGTCGCTGGAAATGTTGACAAGTACATTAAGGAGTTGAAGAGCGCTGACCCCAAAGTGCGGGCCGAAGCAGCGTACGAACTGAGCTGTGGCTGAAGCCGACCAGCGAGGGCGGTCCAGCCCCTCATCAAAACACTTAAGGATCCGGAGTGGACGGTTCGCAAGTCGGCCGCTGCTGCACTCGGCCACTTTTCCAAACAGAAGGACAAGATCATCGAGGCCCTTCTCGCAAGTCTCGATGACAAGAACGTCAAGGTTCAGAGAGCCGCGATAATCTCCCTGGGACGGCTGGGCAAGGGCTCCTCCAAGATCGAGGAGGCCCTGAAGAAATTCGATAAGGACAAAGACCCCCGAACCCGCTCCAGTCTCGTGATAGCGCGAGCCTTTATGGACAAGACCGATGCCGCCTCGATTCCGGTCCTCCTCGAAGCGGCCGGCGACCCGGACCGGGAATGGTCGGAAGCCGGTACAGGGCTGCTCAGGTCCCTTGCCCGCAACAAGTCGGAGGAGGTCCTCCCCGGCGTCATCAAGATGCTGGAGAAAGGAGAGAAACCGGGTACCATCAACGCAATGAAGGTGCTCCGCCGGATGAAGGGCAAAGGCGCTTCTGCCGTTCCTCTCGTGGAAAAGCTTTATAACAAGGGCGACGCGGAGACACGTAAGGAAGCGATCTACACGATCTCGTACCTCGATCGCGACGGCGACGTTTCCCTCAAGATGCTTACCAAGGCGCTTTCCGACAGTGACAAGAAGATACGCAAGGAAGCGCTCATAAGTCTCATGAGGTTTCGGAAGAAACCGGACGTATTCTTCAAGCCGCTCCTGGAAAGACTCAAGGACAAGGACAAAAGCATCCGTCTCCTCGCGCTCGCCATGGTGAGAGGACTCCGGAGCAAGCTTCCGGAAGCGGTGCCTCAGCTCATCGTGATGACGAAGGATCCTGACGACGACATCCGATCGCCGGCCATCCGCGCACTCGGATCAGTCAATCCGCCTTCCCCTGAGATCATCGCCGCGCTTTCGGACGGTCTCAAAGACAAGTCGGTCAGGATCCGGCGCTCCGCGGTACGCGCACTGGGGTACGCAGGACGCCGTGAACCGGCGGAAGTCATCCCGATCTTGGAAAAGGCCGACAAGGCCGAAAAAAACGACAAGGTCAAACGTACGATCGAGGCAACCATTGCCCGGCTTAACGGCAAGTCAGCCAAGTCCGATGCGGGAACACGAAAGGATTCCGCAGCGGCCAAAGCTCACCGGACGAATTAGGGTAGGCGTCACGGGGAAGGCCTTCAGCCGTGCGGAGTCACGGCTTTGCACCTGGCCTTTAGTGCCACGAATGAGACACCGCATCAACCTCTGTTGCCACCGCGGTTGAGATTGCTTGGCCGCGCAGGCAATAACGATTTCCGGGAGAATTCCTTCCCCCTAAGGGGCTGGTCGCGTCGTCGGATGAGGCGCGATTGACAACGTTTCGCCGAACCGGTATAGGTTCGCGCTATGATCGATCCGAAATCTGTCCTTATTACCGGGGCTGCCGGCGGAATCGGCTCCGCGCTGGCAAGGGTCTATGCCGGCCCCGGAGTCGCGCTTTTCCTGGGGGATGTAGAGACAGAGAAGCTCGAGAATCTTTGTGCCGAATGCACCGAGCTGGGAGCTGACGTCCACAGCCGAACGGTTGACGTCACGGATGCCACAGGCATGGCTCAGTGGATCACTGATTCCGATGCCGTTCGTCCCTTAGATCTGGTGATTGCCAACGCGGGTGTCTCCCGGGGCAATGCAAGGGAAGAAGAGACCGCAGAGCAGATTCGCGAGGTATTCGCGGTGAATATCGATGGAATGTTGAACACTGTGCTGCCGGCATTACCTCTCCTTCGGAACCGAAAGAGAGGCCAGATAGCACTGATGAGTTCCCTGGCGGGATTCCGAGGTTTTCCGCACGCTCCCTCGTACTGCGCGACCAAGGGAGCAATCCGGATCTTCGGCCAGGGGCTGCGGGCTCGGGTCAAACGGGAAGGGGTCTCCGTTTCGGTTATCATACCAGGATTCGTCAAGACTTCGATGACGGATGCCAATCTCTATCGGATGCCCCGTGTCATCACAGCCGAACGGGCGGCTCGGACAATCAAACGCAAACTTGCGGCGGGCAAATCGGAATTCGTCTTTCCGCGACCGTTTCCTGCTGTGGCCTGGGGAATGTCGGCTCTTCCCCCTTCTCTGCTGGCCCGCCTCACCGCATTCAAGTAAGAAATGACCGTCAAATCGGAAATCCCTGTGGCGCTCGCAAAATGCGCCGGATACGATGCCCTGAACCTCGATGCTACGGTACGGCACGTGTTGGAGACGATCGGTTGCCACCCGTCGCGCGGCGCCAGGGTTCTCGTCAAACCGAATCTCCTTGCACCGACTCCGCCTGATTTTCTGCCCTGCACACACCCGCTCGTGGTCAGAGCCGTCTGCCGGTACCTCCTTGACCTGGGCGCAAAGGTCCAGGTGGGAGACTCTCCCACCTTCGGAAAGGGAGTGGAGATCGCCTGCAAGATTGGATTGGCCGAAGCACTGGCCGATTTGCCTGTTACGCTGGTGAACCTCGATCAGCCTCGCGTGGTTCGTCTCTCTTTCGGCGGTCGCATGGCCCTGTCCCGACGTGCGCTCGAGAGCGACATGATCGTCAACGTGCCGAAACTCAAAGCCCATCATCAGGTGCGCGTGACAGGGGCGGTCAAGAACGTATACGGATGCGTCACCGGTCTGCGCAAGCCTATCCTGCACCTGCTGTACGGGGACCGAGACAGTCGCTTTGAGAGCATGATCCTGGAGATCTGGCGGAACTTGCCCCCGACCGCATCGATCATGGACGCGGTCACCGCCATGCACGTCCGGGGCCCGAACAACGGTCAACCGTACAATTTGGGAATGGTGGCCGCTTCGCAGTCGCCCGTGGCTCTGGACTCCGCGGTGATGCACATACTCGGTGTCAAACCCGAAGACGCGCCTCTGTGGCGCATGTCCCTCAAGATGGACCTTCCCGGCGCCCGACTGGAGGACCTGGTCTATCCTCTCGAGCCCCCCGAATCCTTCAATGGACGAGATTTCCGGGCACCCGACCACCTCTTCCCTATGAGCTTTCGTCCCTTGAAGGTCGCCGTCCATATGGCCAAACGCTTCCTGGTCAAATAGAGGCGAGCTTCTTCCGGCGCCACCGCGGCTTCAAGGAAGGAGAATGCTTCCTCCCCCGCGTGAGGATCGAATGTCTTTTCTTGACCGCGCATCGCTATGATGGATGAAAGTCTCACGACTTCTCCGGGTTTTTGTGGCCCTGAGCCGGACATTTCTGCCCGTGACATTTTCCCGAAGGACTATTACCACATGTTTTTCCCGGGGAAATCCATGTCCTTGACGAAATAATCATTGAAATCGAGCCGCGTGGAGAGTTCGACGTGCTCCAGCGAATCGGTCATCTGGTTCGCCAGAGGCCAGAACCCCTTGGAAAGGAGCACCATCGACGCGCCGGTAAGAGCAGCGTTGCCGAGAGAAGTAACGATGTTCGTACCGACTTCAGGCAGGAGGCCGATCCTCATCGCGCTGAGCGGGTGTACATAGTTACCGAGCGCGCCGGCGAGGTGGACCCGGTCAATGCCGTCCACCCCAATCCCCAACTCGTCCATGAGCGTGGCAACTCCCGCGGCAACCGCTCCCTTGGCAAGTTGAAGCTCACGCACGTCCTTCTGGGTGAGGTACACGGTCCTGCCGTCATAGCTCTCCTTGGGGGAGGCGATGAGGAAGTCATAGGTGTATCCTCTTTTGACCAGTCTCGAGTTCAGTCCCTCCAGGAGTTCCTCTTCGGCCGGTCCCATCAAGCCGTCGCTTTCAATGATGCCGCAGTGGAGGAGCACCGCAACGAGGTCGACCAGTCCGCTTCCGCAGAGTCCTTTGGGCTTGGTGTTTCCGATGACCCGGTAGGTGAGTCGACCGTTCTCCACCCGCACACTCTCAATCGCGCCGGTTCTCGCGATCATGCCGTCCGAGATTCTGGCCCCTTCCAGGGCCGGTCCCGCAGCGGCCGAACAAGTCAAAAGGCGCTTCCGATTGCCCAGGAAGATCTCTCCGTTGGTTCCCAGGTCCATACCGAGGATGACCTCGTGATCCTGCTCCATCACACCTGAGGCGAGAATCACGCCCGTCATGTCCCCTCCCACGTATCCGGACCGCATGGGCAAGACGTACAGGAGCGCCTCGGGATGTAAATTGAGCCCCGCCTCAACTGCCTTGACGATGATGCCGTCGGTCAGGACCGGCGAAAAGGGAGCCTGTGCGATACCCAGAGGTGGAAGCTGCAGCAAAAAGTGCTGCATGGTCGTATTGCCCGCGGCAACCGCGATGAAAATATCGTCGGGTTCTATCCTGCCTACCTGGAGGAGGTCCGCGGTGATTCTGTTAAGGTCCGCCATGAGCGTTTGGTGGCACTCCTGCAGACCGTCTTCGTGGTCCCGCACGTATTGCAAACGGCTGATCAGATCGGAACCGAACTTGATTTGACTGTTGAGGCAGGAAATGACAGCGACCTCGGAAGTATCCAGCAGGCTGAGCAGCTTGCCCACCAGCGTGGTCGTACCGATATCGTACGCGATGCCGTACCACTTTCCCACCCTCTTCCAGTCGCGCCAGGCAAGCAGGGAATGGTCGTGCAGGACAACCGCCCCGTCGAACTCGCTCCTCTTCATGACTTCGGGCAGGGTGCGCAGACATTCAAGCGAGGCCTTCAAATCGCGATAATCCGGACCGAGCACCTGTTTGATTCTGCTCAAATCTGACATGCCTGTGTCTTCGGGCACAGGCGCAGGAGCAACCACCCGTGTGGTTACGAGGGGATCGAGGTCAATGATTCTCCCGCGTCCCACCTTGAGTATTTGGTTGAACTGCTCCTCAGGGTCGTGTTCCCCCACATCGATCTGCATGTCCCGCTTGATCTCGGTCCGGCACGCGAGTCGAATGCCCTCGGCCAGCTCGTGCTTCTCGAGGAGTTCCCGTTCCGCGCGGGAGGGGGAGCCTATGGCGGAAACGATTCGCACCTTGCATTTACCGCACTTGCCGACCCCGCCGCACTCTCCTCCAAGATCCAGGTTCGTGTCTCGAAGCGCTTCCCACACGGTTGTTCCAAGGCGAACACGAAGCCAGAGCTGATCGGGCAGCACATTGAGCCAGCCGAATCCACCTCTTCGCTTCCGTGTCCAATGAGGTGTTAGGCGTCCGGAAGATCGCCGCGCCATCTTATCCTCCTGGTATCGTCCCGGACCCGTGCGTTCCGAGTGTTATCCTCCCCACCGCGCGTACGAGCCGCCACCGATCAGTCGGAGAAGCTCCGCCTCAAGATGGGAATAATCCGCGTCCCTTATCTCCAGGGAAAGGTCCAGAAATCTTGCAATGCCTTTCGCCTTTGCGTGCAGGTCGGGGTCCGAGGGTTGCCGAACATAGATCACCCGCCGGTAATGGTTGAAAAAGAACTCCCGCATCTCTCGATCATGGAGTTCCAGCGGTTCGACGCACAGTCTTTCGAAGTCGGAGAGCAGTTCTTTTTCCAGGAAATAGGTTCCTGCGGTCTCGTCGAGGATCTCCTGAAATCGGTCTCTCCCGAGAAGCATCTCGTAACAGTGGCATCCTCTGGCTTTCCGCACCGAATAGTGCTCACACACTTCGCAAATGTCAGGGAAACAATCACCGTACAGACAGGCCAGGGGAATGCCTTCTTTTCCGGCCCGAAGGATCTCCTTCACCAGTGATTCCTTCAAGCGCAGCGGATTCGTATGCAAAGCCGGCGACAAGAAGACTTGCTTGAGGAGGGGAAACCTTTTTCCCAACTGAAGGTGCTCCAGCGCAGACCGGAACACACCACAGGCGAGAAGTTTCATGGATCGGGGGGAATGTTCATGTTCAGGCAAATGAATCGGACCTGTTGCCCTCGGTCTCATCCAGCCGCGCGTTCGGCCGGGTGGGATTTCCCTGGGACCAATGCTTTCGGATGGAGGAGGCCGGCGGACGTTCTCCTTTCCCCATCGCAAAGGCTTCTTGTGAGGCTGGCGTACCCGCCCCTTTCTTGCTCTGCTTCGCAGGCTCTTTCGGGAAACCCATGTTGTCGGGCTCTTCCTCGGCCGCGTGAGGCTGCGGCCTGAGAAGGGGAAACGCGGGAACCCACCAGCGGAGAACGAGGGGCACATAGCTTTCCGCTAAGCGTTACATACTTATACCTTTTTTGACCCTTCGGGGGCCTCAAATGTTCTCTATGCCTGCAAAGGAGTCTTTGATCCGAGCGATGAGTTCCGGTTCCAGAAGGCTCTCCGTCTCGTTGTGGAGGATCTCTTCAACCCTTGCGTTGGCCCGATTGAGCATATCCGGCCGTGCCTTCTCCTCCCATATGTCGAAATTGCTCCGTACCGCCAGAGTCGGATAGAAGAACTCCTCCATCATGTGATCGACTGTGTGGTCTTCCGTCACGAAATTGCCGCCTGGCCCCACCTTCTCTATTACGTCGACTCCCAATGTTTCCCGGTCCACCGTAACCCCGTCGAGGAACCGGCGAGTCATACCGATGATCTCGTCGTCGATGACGTATTGCTCGTACGCGATGGAGTTCCCCGAATCGAGCATCCCCGCGGCGAGGTGGATGAAATCCGCTCCCGCCTGTGCCGTCGAGAGGATCGAGAAGCTTTTCTCAACCCCGGATTGAATGTCGGGCCTCTTGGCCTCCGTGACACCGGCCGACGCATAGATGGGCAGATCGTGGAGTTTCGCCAGGCGTACGGCGAATCCGTTCATAATGGCGCCTTCCACGGATCCCATGGTGAATTCCATGGTCCGCAGGTCCATGGTGGTGGCCACTGCGCCATAGAGGATCTTCGCACGAGGGTTGAAGACCTGAGCAAGCGCCACTCCGGCCAGGGCTTCCGCGTGCATTTGTGCGAGCGTGCCCGCCAGGGTCGCGGGCGACGTAGCCCCCGATATCGGCGCGGGAGCGCAGGTTACCGGAATGCCGTGAGTGCAGCAGAATCTCAGGATATCTACCGTAGTGGGGTCTATGGTGAGGGGGCTGACCGGATTGGTGATCACCGAAACGAACGGTCGCTCCTTGAAAGCAGCCTCACCACCCGCTACTACGGTCACAAGATCCCAGAGTTGCTTCGCCCCCGTCAGATCCCCGCACCCGCCCATCACGTGTTTCGTGGTATGGCTCAGCGCATGAAAGAAATCGTTGAGATGGTAATGTTCGGGCGGAATGTCGTGGGCCTGGCACGCGATAACGTACGTATCGATATTGTCCAGGTTGTCCACGATCGAGGCGGTCGCCGAAACATCCCTCAGCATGGTGAGGCGGTATCCTCCGCTCCCCATGTCGAGAATACGAAAGACTCGGCCGCCGTTGGCGAAGTGGACCTTTCCCTCTCCGAGCCGGACATCCTTCCGGCCGTCCCTTGAGCACAGAACAAACCGGGAAGGCGCTCGCGCGATCAGTTCGTCCAGCAGTTCGGAGCTGAACCGCACCCTCCGCTCGGATTGGTCCACCGCCGCTCCCGCTTTCTGGAGCAGGTTCAGACAGTCTTCATGATCGATTCGGATACCGACGCGGTCCAGTATCTGCCGCGCGGCTTCGTCCACTCGCTGGACGTCCCCAGGATCAGGGCTGGGGACGGACCGAGAATCGGCGCGCATATCAGTCATAGTTCCTTCGTTTGTTGTCCTACCGGTTGCCTGTTTCACGCTCATGCCTCTCGCGAAAGATGGCGTTCGCACCGTTCCGTGGCCTACCATACCAGTGAAGCACGCTGGGTCCCTTCAACCGGCTGTCGGCCCTGTTTCAACTCTGTCGCAGAACTTCCTCAACGCCCTTGATTACTTCATCGGACTTGGGCGCCACCTCATGTTCGGAGAGTATCCTCCTCGCTTCCTCATTGCACCGCTGGAACAGATCTTTGCTCCCCGCCTGCTCCCAGGATTCGTACCGGGAACGATCCACAAGCACGGGGATAAACAACGAGTCCATGAAATGGTCGAATGTGTGGTCATCCGTGAGGAATATCGAACCCGGTCCACCTGTACCGACCCTCTCAATCACGTCGAGAGCCAGGGTCTCCTCGCTCACCGCGATACCCTCGGTGAAGTACCGGGCCATGCGTACCAGCTCGTTGGCTGCGGTTACCATCTCAAGCGAGGATGTGTTGCCGTACTCTAGGTACCCCACGTCGTGGATGAGATTGCAGCGGGACAACATGGCCGTGATAATGGAGAACATTGCTTCCGCCCCGGCCTGCGCGTCCATGAGCTTGGAATCGGACGCGCCCGCGAATGACCAGATGGGCAGGCCGTAGATTTCGTCCCTCATGTCCGCGAGCGCGGCCTGGCTGAGGCTCCATTCCGGCGCTCCGTAGCAGACGACTGAGGATTTCATGTCCAGTGCGCTGACGTTCGGACCGAAAAGAAAAGGAGATCCTTTGCCCGCCAATTGGTGCACCACGAGCCCGACCAGGTTTTCCGCGATACCTAGCGCCATGGCACCGGCGAGCGTTACGGGAGCGCCTCCGCCCGCGTTGGAGCCGGAGGGAAGACAGATCGGTATCCTCTTCTCCGCGCAGAAGATAAGCTTTTCCACCACGTCCGTGGGGAACCTCAGAGGGCTTATGGCTTCAGAATAGTTCAGAATGAACGGCTTGACACGGAATTCCTCTTCCCCGCCGGTCACCAGGCAGGCCATCTCATAGATTTTTGCTATGTCCCGGCCGCCGGCCGCGATGAACACGAGGGGCTTGTTCGTATTCTTGATCATCTCGGCGAACGCGTACGCATAGATGTCTTCGATGACCGGAACATCCGCAGGGTTGCTCATGGACATGGCGAAGCTCATGTTCTGGAGCCCGTCCACGAGCCGGGCAAAATTGCGAGTATCCTGCAGGATTGTCCGGCGTCGCTCACCGGTCTCCAGGTCAAGGGTGAAGGTGGTGTCCGACCCGGTCCCGAAAAAGGAGTTACCCTCGAAGAGCGGCATGGCTTTGACGCCTCTCTGGTCGTAGAGCGTTATCTGTCGCGGGGCTGAACTCAGGGCGTCTTCCACGAGGTATTCGGGCATTCGGACCCATTCGTCCTTGAAGATGGAGCATCCCGCATCCGCAAGCATCTCCCGTGCACCGGGATGTTCCATTCTGAATCCGGTCTTCTCGAGGATCTCCAGAGCTGCAGCATGGATCGCAAGGGCTTGATCACGGTTGAGCACCTTGAGGCGGGGCTGAAAGGTCGGAATCTCAAGCGGTCTCATCGTTGACTCCTTGTCGGACCGATCGTCTGTCAGGTGATACCGAGCAGTTTCTTGGCTGCCACCACGGCCGTGGCTGCGTCAGGCGCGTAGGAATCCGCGGTGATCTCCTGGGAGTATTTCTCGGTGACCGGAGCCCCACCGACCATCACTTTAACCTTGTCCCTGAGTCCCGCGGCTTTCAGCGTTTCAATAGTTTCTTTCATCGCGGGCATCGTGATGGACAGCAGAGCCGACATCCCGACGATGTCCGGTTCGATTTCCTGCACCTGCTGCACAAATCGCTCCGGGGGCACGTCAACCCCGAGGTCCGTGATCGTGAATCCGGCTCCCTCAAGCATCATGGAGACGAGGTTCTTCCCGATGTCGTGGAGATCACCTTTGACCGTGGCAATGAGGACCTTCCCTTTGGAAACCACGTCTCCCTCTTCGAACAGCGGCTTGATGAGGTTCATGCACTCCTGCATGGTCTTTGCCGAACGCAACATCTGAGGGACGAACATCTGCCCCTTGGAGAACCGGTCTCCAACCTCGTCCATGGCCGCTATGAGGCCGTCATCGATTATTTCCTGGACTCTCTCGCCGGCATCCGCGGCCTTGCGGGTCTCGGCAACGGCCGTGTTCACGTCTCCTTTGATTACCGCCTCGCTCAGCGCCTCGAACTTGCTCATGTAATCTTCCCCTTTGGGCCGGTATTGCGGCGAACAAGCGCCGGTTAACGATCAGCACGCGAGTTTGTCATTCTGAAAAGCGTCGATGTATTTTTCGCAGTATTCGTCCCGTCCGAGGAGCATCTCCGCCGACATGAGCACGGACATGAGTTCCTTGTCGGTCGGATCGATGATTGCCGCTGACAGCCAGTTCGCCATGGCGAGCGCGAGAAAACTCCTGTTGATGAGCTTACGGCAAGGGAGCCCGAAGGAAATGTTCGAGAGGCCGCAGATCGTATTGACCCCTGGGAAAGACTTGGATATGCCCCGGATCGCGCCAAGAGCGGCATCGCCCATGCGAGTGTCAACGGAAACGGGCTGAATCAGCGGGTCCACATAGATTCTCTCGACCGGGACTCCCGCATCCGTGAGCTTGCCGATCAATTCCGTGCCTACGTCCATTCGCTCTTCGACCGTAACGGGCATGGAGGTACGGCTCATGCACAGCGCCACCACGTGACAGGGCCGGGAGAGCACCACCGGCAAGAGCGCATCGAACCGGTCGGCTTCCAATGAGATGGAATTGATCATGGGCTCGCCCTTGTGGAGTTCCATTGCCTGGGCCAGTGCCTTCGGGTTGGGGCTGTCGAGGCACAGAGGGACCGATAACTCGCCCTGGATGGTCTCCACGAGCCAGCACAGGCGTTCCGTTTCCGCGTCTACGAAGGTTCCGGCATTCACGTCCACGTAGTCCGCCCCTGCGTCTACCTGATCCCGGGCGAGTTGGACGATGAACTCGGCGTCCCCCTTCTCCACGGCTTCTGCAACGCTTTTCCGACTCGTGTTGATCTTTTCGCCTACGACAATCATGGGTGAGCCCTTCGGATCGACCGGCTCACGGAGAATCTTCCCGGTTGATTTCCCGGCCGATCGGGATAATGGTTCCTTGATGGCACTGTGGACGAATTCGCGGGGAGCGCCCTTTAACTGAATTCCCCACAAGGGTATCATGAAGGTGGCTCTAACACAAGGCCGAAGGCAACAACCCGAAAGACGACTCCCCCTACGCACGTTGCTGCGTCACTTTCCTTTTACTCCACGCCGCGGTTTTGGTAGACATCATCTATGGGTCGGTTTGCTGTCTTTCTTGCCACAATTCTGGCGCTGTGCTCCACGGGTTTCAGTTGTGCCTGGACCGGGCGCTGCGTTGGGGTGGTGGATGGAGACACCATCCAGGTAGTCTCCCGAGGCGGTCCGGTGACGGTTCGCCTCTATGGAGTGGACTGCCCGGAGATCTGCCAGGAATTCGGAGAACGCGCGAGGAAGTTCACGTCAAAGATGGTATTGGGCAAACCGGTACAGGTTCAACAGGTTTTCGTCGATCGGTATGGGAGACCTATCGCATGGGTCTCCGTGCAGGGCAAATCCCTGAACTATGAGATCGTCCGGGCGGGCCTTGCCTGGTGGTACAGGAAATACGCTCCCACCCGCACGGACCTTGCCAACCTCGAAGAAGAAGCCCGAATGGCCGAACGAGGTCTCTGGGTGGCGGATAACCCGCAGCCTCCGTGGGAATGGCGCCAAAAGAGCGGACTGGACATGTGGCGGTAGCAGAGGGGCGCTCCACCTAACCGTTTGTCACTCCTAGAGGATCTCGACCTTGGTCAGGGGATCGATTCTCACCATGACGGTCTGATTGAACATCTTGACCGAGAGGGCTAACTGTTTTTGTCCCCTCCGCGTCACGACCACGCCCTCCGTACCCTCGAGCGGACCGGAACGGAGCAATACGCGCTTGCCGGGGACCAGTCCGGGCTGTACCAGGAGGTCCTGCTCAGATTCGACCGCGCAGGCCACGGCTTGCAGCTCGTTTACGAAGCGCTCCTGGTCTTCAACTTTAATGATGCGGACAAACTTCTTGGTATCATAAAGGAGATGATGATCCTCCTTGTCGAGGGCGAAACAGAGGTAACCGTTGAACAGAGGACTCTCCGTGGTCCGAATCCGACCGAGATTGCCATATTTGCTCCTCTTCCGGAAGAGCGGCAGGTAATAGCCGATTCCCCGGTTGAGCAGATAGGTGGCGACCATCTTTTCACAATTGGGCTTCGTGTGCAGCACCCACCACAGCCCGGTATCGGCCTCCAGGGGCCTGTCTTCCGGGAATCGGGGGGGTACTTTCTCCTTTCGGGCCATGTAGCTCAACCTCACTTCGTACCAAGAAATATAGCGCAAATTCACGCACAATGCGAGGTCCTAATCCGGTTAGCCGAGCGGGGGATGGCCTCGCCGTCAGGCTCGCAACCGGCCGGATCTTCACTTTACCGCTTTTGTGAACTGTGTTAAGGATTGAAGACTAATCCTCGGAGGTCGGTCCATGAAGAAGGGGCTGGGAATTCTTGCGGTCTTCCTGTTGCTCATCGGTTGCGCGCTTTTCGGACACGCCGCCGACAAAGTCTTCCTCATCGGGATTTCCCAAATAGTGGAGCACCCCGCTCTGGACGCCACGCGCAAGGGTTTCGTCGATTTTCTCAACGAAAATGGGTTCAAAGAGGGTGAAAAGGTCAAATACGATTACAAGAACGCACAGAATAACAGATCCGTTTCCGGACTCATCGCACGCAAGCTGGTGGGAGACAAGGTGGATCTGATTTTGGCGATTTCCACTCCTTCGTCTCAGGATGCCGCAGCTGCCACCAAAAAGATACCCATACTCTTTGCTGCGGTAACCGACCCGGTTGCCGCCGGGCTCGTCAAGTCGTTGGAAAAGCCTGGAAAGAACATCTCCGGGACCGCCGACAAATCCCCGGTCGACAGACAGTTGGATCTGGTTAGAGAGATCCTGCCGAAAGCCAAGACCCTGGGAACGATCTACAACGCAGGGGAAGTGAACTCCGTCGTCTCGGTCAAACAGATCAAGGCGGAGGCGGCCAAGCGGGGCATGAAAGTCGTTGAAGCCGTCGCGAACACTTCCAGCGCGGTGAAGATGGCAGCGGAGAGTCTCCTCGGCAAGGTCGATCTGATCCTTGTTCCCACCGACAACACCGTTGTGCAGGCCTTTGAGGCCGTGGTCAAGGTCTGCCAGGACAACAAGGTCCCGCTGTTCGCCGCGGACACCGACTCCGTGAAGCGGGGCGCTATCGCAGCCTTGGCGGTGGACTACTACAAGTTGGGACGCCAGACGGGGGCTATGGCCAAGAGAATCCTCGAAGGCACGGCCAAGATCTCGCTGATGCCCGTCGAATACCAGAAGGAACTCCTCCTGTACTTGAATCCGAAACAAGCCGAGAAGATGGGAGTAAAGCTCTCTCACGAGATAATTGAACGGGCCGCAAAGATCATCAAGTAATCGGGTCCCGCGCGAGCGATCAAGCTCTGTCGGGGGATGGTGCTCGCGGCCGAGCCGGCCCTCTTCCTAAACCCTTCTACATATCGGTTCGGGACAGTCAATTTGACCTTCTATACGTTCATAGGGGCACTGGAACAAGGCTTTGTCTACGGTCTCATGGCTCTGGGAGTTTACCTGACCTTCCGAGTCCTAGACTTCCCCGATCTGACCGTTGACGGGAGTCTCCCGCTTGGAGCGGCCGTGTGTGCCGCGATTATTTCCGCGGGTGGCGATCCGTACGTCTCGCTGGGAGCGGCCTTTGTAGCGGGCATGGCGGCCGGAGCCTTCACCGGGATCATCAGTACGAAGCTTCGGATCCTGCACCTGCTCGCGGGAATACTTACTATGATCGCGCTCTACTCTATCAACATCCGTATCATGGGCGCTCCCAATCTGACATTGTTGAATATGCCGACCGTTTTCGAGAGCTTCCAGGGATGGGGACTTCCCTTCTTCGTGGTCCCGATGCTCTTCGGTCTGGTAACCGTTGGAATCATCAAGGTTCTGCTCGATCTGTTTCTGCACACCAATTTCGGATTGGCTCTTCGGGCCACGGGCGACAACCCGGCCATGGTGACTTCTCAGGGCGTGAACACGCACAACGCGATCATCATCGGAGTGGCGCTCTCCAACGGTCTTGTGGCGCTTTCCGGCGCTTTGCTGGCTCAGAGTCAGGGAGGCGCGGACGTGGGAATGGGTGTGGGCACGATCATTGCCGGGCTCGCTTCGGTAATCATCGGTGAGGCATTCTTGGGGGAGGGTTCAGTCTTCCTGTGCACATTGGGAGTGATCGTCGGGTCGGTCGTCTACCGTCTGGCAATCGCAGCGGCGTTGAGCTTCAGATTCGGCGAACTGACCCTTACCCCAAGCGATCTGAACCTGATGACCGCCGCGCTCGTGATAGCCGCATTGACGTTCCCGAAGATACGGCACAGGTGGAAACGCCGGGCAGTGGAATAGGGACTCGGGCAACATCCGGGGCCGGGAAAATGCGCGGTTCTCAGACATGATCCCGCGGTCACGGGAACTGGATGCAGATTTCTCCGAGGTTGCATTGGTCCACATCGACAGAGTAACCAAGATATTCAATCCCGGCGAGGTCAATGAAGTGACCGCGGTTCGGGAGGTCACGCTTCGAGTCCCGGAGCGTCAGTTCCTCGTGGTGATCGGCGGGAATGGCTCAGGCAAATCCACTCTGTTGAACCTCGTTGCCGGCAGCGTCTTTCCGAGTCAGGGCAGGATCGCCATTTCAGAGAAAGACGTGACCGATGTTCCGGAATACGAACGTGCGGGCTTGATCGGCCACGTTTTCCAGGATCCGCTCAGAGGAACCGCCGCAAATCTGACCATTGAAGAGAATTTCTCCCTTGCAGCATCGCGCGGTCGCTTCAGAGGCTTGGGTCCTGCGCTGGACAAAGCCTTGAGATCCGAGATCCGTGGTCGGCTGGCTCTGCTGGGGCTCGGACTGGAAGACAGGATGGGGGCCAAGGTGGGATTGCTCTCCGGCGGTCAGCGCCAGGCGATAACCTTGCTCATGGCCGTATTCACGAGGCCGCAGGTGCTCCTGCTTGACGAGCACACCGCTGCGCTCGATCCGCGGGCTTCCCGAAACATCATGCAATTGACGAGAGAAGTCATCGCCCGGGAGAAGCTGACTACCCTTATGATCACGCACAATTTGGCACATGTTCAAGAGAACGGTGACCGATCGATCATGATGAACCGCGGGAGGATCGTGAGGGACATGTCACGGGACGAACTGGAAAAGCTGAACCAGGAGGATCTCCTCGGTCTGTTCTGGGAGATCCAAAAGGAGGAGGAGGAAGAGCCCTCCTGAGGGATGGCCTCGCGTGTAAGGGGGGAATCCGCCTGAAGTGTCGAACGCATGAAAGATCGGCCCGTGAGCCCCCGACGCGATACGCAATCGCCAAGATGATGGGTAATCACCGCACTCGCTGGACGTTCACCCGATCATTTCCCTGAGCATCTTTTGGGCCTCGGCGGAGACCGACGTGAACCGCACGGTCGCTTCGACTCCCTTATCGAGCCCGGTCACCGAAATTGCCTTACCGTAGATCACCCGGTCGCTCGTCTCGGGGTCATCGCCTGCCAGGACCATTCTCAGATTCGCCCACTGGGCAATGGTATGCTCAAAGACGATCCTGGCTGAAGTCATTGAGGCATGGGTGATGACTGCCTTCATACCGGTCTTATTCAGAATTTTCTCATCCATTCCGAACGCGTGGAGTTCAATCTCCTCTTTGAGTTGGACGAGGGATTCGTGCCTTTCAACGAGGGTAGCCTCGTAATCCCCGCTGATTCCTCGCACATCGTAGAGCTTTGCCTTTCCGGAGATGCCCTTCATCTCGACTTCGAGGGTGTTTCGAATGTCCAGCTTGTCTCGGAGCCTCTCGTACGTGGCCTCACTGATCAGGACCTGTCCGCCGACGGTGAATGATTCCACGCGTCCGGTAAAGTTCACCTGAGACCCGACAGCTCCATATTTCGCCCGTTTCTCGGATCCGATATTGCCCACCACGACCTCGCCGGTATTGACCGCGACGCCCATTTCCAGGTGGGGCAACCCGTCGGCCTCGTTCCGCGGATTTATCTCTTCCATGGCGACTTGCATCTTGAGCGCGCAGGCTACGGCCAATTCCGGATGATTCTCGAGATCCTCGGGAGCGCCGAAGAATGCCAGGATGCCGTCACCGATGATTTCGTCGATGATGCCGCGGTGATCGAGGATGATCTCCACCATCTTGCCGAGATAGCGGTTGAGAAACCTGATCACCTGGTCGGGACGGAGGGTCGCGCTGAGCGCGGTAAAACCCCTCAGGTCGGACATCATGATGGAAATCTCACGGATCTCTCCGCCGAGCTTCAACCCGTCCTTGGATTCCAGCAGTCGTTTGACCACCTCCTGGGTGAGATATCGGCCGAAGGTGTCCTTTATTCGTTCTCTGTCCTTGAGTCCTTCGGTCATGTGGCTGAAAGCACGAGCGAGCTGCCCTACTTCGTCCGAGGACCGAATGTCCGACAGATCGATGTCCAAATTTCCGTCGGCCACCTTGACTGTTTCCCGCGACATCCGACGCAGGGGACGGGCGATCGATCGCGCCACAAGCACCGATGCGAGCACGAGGAGGAGGATGCCGCCCGCAGCTAGCATTACGATTTTCTGATGCAGGGCCTCGACCTTGGCGAAGAGTTCCCTCTTGGGGAGGACCGCGGCCAGCGTCCAACCGGGAGGACGGATCCGTGCAAAAGCACAGTAGGAGTCCACCCCCGTAAATGCTTGTCCGATATCGAAAAAACCCGATTCCCTGCTGATCATGGCCCTGGCAAGGGGCAGTCCTCGTTCAGGGTCGTACTTCCTGACGACGTCGAATATCGAGTGCGTCATGACCAGTTCCCGGCGGCGGGCTGTAACGACCGTTCCCTTGTCGGAGATGACAAAACAGAAGCCGGTCTTGTAGACCCGGATGGCGTTCACCTGATCGTTGAGCAATTTCAGTGAGAGGTCTACAGTCACAATGGCCTTCAACACGGTGCCGTCCCCTTCCAGGCTCTTGCCGTACATAGGACAGGAGTAGGTCGCCATAGCGATTCCGCCGCCACCCGTGTCGAGGTAGGGTTGGCTCCAAACGGGCTTTTTCTCTTCCACCGGAATCCGAAACCAATCCTTGGTGAGATAGTTGTAGGACCGGTCGCCAAGCTGGTCGAAGCGGATTCCACCCTCTGACTTGTAGTAGTAGGGAGCGTACCGTTCAACGTCCGGTTTGAACTGGTACGGCATGAAAGCGACGGTCGAACCGAATACTTCCTTGTTCAGTCTGACCACACGCTGGAGCTGCTTCAACAGCGTCTTCTCGTCCCAGGTGCCGACCTCGAGAAAATTGGCGAAGTTTTCCGCGACCTTGGCGGCGAGCAGAAACTCTTGCTCCAACCGGTCGGCCAGTGAAGCAGTAAGGTGTCGAGCGCTATTCTCCGCCTCTTCGCGGATCAATTCCCGCGAATTCGTGTAGCTGCGGTACAGGACCAGTGCCAGCACGATACAGGTGCTCCCGAGAACCAACAGGCCGATTTTCATGGTGATGCTGTTGCGGACCGAGACCATCACTACCTCCGAAGGACCGCAAACCGTCGGTTACGGACACGGATCCCCTCTCAATCGAAAGAGGCCGCGCCGCTGAGCGAAAACCACTCTGTGCTCGATCAGGCCGCCGGAGCGGAGCCGTCTGGACGATCAATGCCAAAAAAACTGTCACACAGTTATCAGATCCCCAACGATCAGTCCATTGCTCATCGTCCCGAGGGCCTGGCAATTGAGAATGAAACCGACGCGCATAAACGCGAGACAAGTTCCTGGACACGAATCACCCACAGAGGTAGAATCTAATGATGTGTGTCCATAACAATGGCTGATTGCCGCAGGGGGGAGGCTTCGTGCTCGAATCGTCCACTGCTTCGCTCGGGATCGCACGGTGGTCGTGGGTAAGGCTGCCATCCACGGAACTCAGAGGAGCGACTCACCTTCGTTCCGAGCTTCCTCATCAGATATTTTTGCGGGGAGATCCGGTCCACAGGCTCCGTTCCGGGGCCGGTATCCTGGGGCCCACCCTGATCTTCTGAAGGGGCGGCGTATGTGCCCGCCCAAGGGGGGAGACGATGAAATGCCCGAACTGCCAATTCGAGAATCCTGAAGGTCACAGATTCTGCGGCCGCTGTGGCCACGAATTGGGGGCGCTGCAGCCTATTGCCGACGCCCGCCCTCCTCTCGAAGGCGAACGCAAGCGGGTGACGGCCCTGTTCTCTGATCTCAGCGGCTATACCGCCATGGCCTCCAAGCTCGACCCTGAAGAGGTCAAGGAGATCACGAGCCGGGTTTTTGACGGGGTCAGGGAAGTGGTCACCAAGTACGAGGGCTTCATCGAGCGCTTCGCAGGTGATGGTGTTCTGGCTCTGTTCGGCGTGCCGAAAGCTCACGAGGATGATCCCATTCGAGCCGTCCATGCTGCCCGAGAAATTCACGAGTTGGTCGAGTCGTTGAGTCCTCAATACCAAGGCAAGATTGGCCGTCCCCTTTCAATGCACAGCGGCGTGAACACAGGCCTAGCGGTCACCGCTGATGTGAACCCTGAAAAGGGAACTCACGGAGTCACCGGGGATGCAATCAATGTGGCCGCACGGCTGAGTGATCTGGCGAAGACCCGTGAGATACTTGTCGGACCTGAAACACACAGGGCATGTGAGAACCATTTCACTTTTCAGTCGTTACCCCCCGCCAAGGTGAAGGGCAAATCCGAACCTATCCCTGTCTTCAAGGTTCGCTCCGCAAAGGTCTCTGCTCCCCAAGCCCACACTGGCCGACAGGTTTCCTCTGAGATGGTGGGCCGAGAGACGGAACTGGACAGGCTCGAACTCCAGGTTATGAAGGCGATCAACGGCGAGGGCTCCGTAGTCAATGTGATCGGGGAAGCAGGCATCGGCAAGTCACGTCTCATAGCCGAATTGAAGAATCGGGACGTGATGAAGCGGGTCACCCTCCTCGAAGGCCGAGCCATCTCCATCGGAAAGAACTTGAGCTTCCATCCTATCATCGATCTCCTCAAGCAGTGGGCCGGTATAGCAGAGAATGACTCCGAAGCCAGGGCATTCGACAAGCTTGAGAAAGCCATCAGAGCGGTCCATCCCGAAGAGGCCAATGAAATCATCCCATTTGTCGGAACTCTGATGGGCATGAAACTCACAGGCAAGAATGCCGAGCGTGTTAAGGGTATAGAAGGAGAAGGCCTGGAAAAGCTCATCCTCAAGAACGTCCGGGAGCTGGTCATCAAGGGAAGTGAGCTGCGACCCAGCGTGGTCGTCATGGAAGACCTCCACTGGGCCGACACCAGCTCCATTGAGCTGCTGGGGTCACTCTATCGCCTAGCCGAGAAACACAGGATAGCCTTCATCAATGTTTTCCGGCCAGGGTACTTGGAGAGCGATGACGGAGTTCTTGCAAAGATCGGCGAACGCCTCTCGGCTTATTACGTAGAAATTGAGATCCAGCCCCTTGACGAGAATGACAGCGAGATGCTGATCAATAATATGCTTGAGATAAAGGGCCTTCCCTACTCCCTAAAAACGCAAATAGTGGAAAGGGCGGGAGGCAATCCCTTCTTCATCGAGGAAGTGGTCCGCTCTCTGATTGATGAAGGGGCCGTTGTGAGGCGAGACGGCGGTTTTGAGGTCACCGAAAGGATCGACTCGGTTGTGATCCCGCCTACAATTAACGATGTCTTGATGGCCCGAATAGACCGACTCGAAGAGCAAACCCGCGAGCTGGTGAAGGTCGCCTCGGTCATAGGACGAAGCTTTTTTGACCGTATCATCAAGGACGTGGCGGATTCCATCGGAGGCGTTGACGACAGGCTGGCATACCTTAAGGATGTGCAGCTCATCCGAGACCGAACCCGCATGCAGGAGCTGGAATATCTCTTCAAGCACGCCTTGGCGCAAGAGGCCGCATACGAATCCACGCTCATCCAGCAACGCAAGGCAATCCATCTCAAAGTAGCCCAATCCATAGAGAAGCTATTCCAGGACCGCTTGCACGAGTTCTACGGCGTGTTGGCCTATCATTACGGCAAAGGCGAAGATTTGGAGAAAGCCGAAGAATACTTGACCAAGGCTGGTGAGGAAGCTCTCCGCACATCTGCGTCCAACGAAGCATTGAGCTATTTTCAACAAGCATTAAGACTCTATCAGGACAAATATGGAAACGCCGTGGACTCGGAAAAGTCTGCGCAATTTGAGAAAAACATCGGCATGGCATTTTACCACAAAGGGCAATATGCCGATGCAGTTAAATATCTCGACAGAGCGCTTTCGAGATGGGGCGCAGGTTCATCGCAGAAACAGATAGTGGTTGCGACTAGGGCAGTGCTCGATCTGCTCATTATTGTCGCAGACTTGTATTTTCCTATGCGTGGGTCAAGAAAATCACTGGATACCAGGGCTCGTGACGTTGTTGAGCTTAGGTTTCGGAGAGCCCATGCACTAATATATGTAGATACCAAAAGGCTGCTGGTAGAGGTATTGAGACTTGCAAGAATGAGCCTTCAATCGGACTTCACCAATACACCACATGGACGCCAAGTGTGGACCCTAATGAGCGTGGTATTCACCTGGGCGGGGTTCTCATACAAACTGAATACGAGAATCTTGGCACGAGCCCAAGAAGTAATGGACAGCAATAACGTTTCGGAAGTGATTACGAACAGGGCGATGGTCACAGTGAACCACCTCTGTGCAGGGACATGGCAAAGAATAGGCGATTATGACGAGGCCCTTGTGAACAAGGCTCTAGGAATTGGAGAATTCTGGACAGTACATCCTTACATCAGATTTTTGGCACAGGCCAAGGCGGAGCAGGGCTATTTCGATGATCTGAGATTTCTCATAGAAGAACTGCTGTACATGACCGAATGTTTCGATCATGATCTAGGCAGAGTTAATTGTCACCAACTGAAAACGCACTTGTCCATTCAGACTCGACAATTATACGACGTTCAAGTGGAAACAGAAACGGGCGTTTCGTTAACTAATCAATTAAAGACTACCACTATCCAGGTCAATTTGATTGGTCTCAAAGTCATGGCTCTGATACTACTGAACAAAGTTGATGAAGCGAACATGGAGGTATTGCAGGCCACCGAGCTCGTTGCCGAACAGAAGGTCTTACCGCCCCATTTCGCCGCTCCCTATTTGTTGGGAAGGTTTTTGACCGACATTCACTTGCTAAAGGAGGCAATGCGATCCAACGACCGATCCAATCTGATGCAAAGCAAAATGAGAGCCTATCAGAGCGGCAAAGCATCACTGAGGAATTCCCGGAAATATGCGCCATTTAGGACATGGATTTACCAATTGATGGGCCAATACTACTGGCTCATCAACAAACAAGGCAAAGCCATGAAGTGGTGGGATAAGGCAATCAAAGAGGGCGAACGCCTGGGCGCACGGCCTGATCTGTCCCGCACGTACTTCGAAGTGGGGAAACATCTGCTCAAACCGGATTCCAAATACAAGCAGCTCAACGGGATAGACGCGAACGGATACCTCGACAAGGCGGGAACCTTGTTCGAGCAGATGGGACTGGAAAGGGATCTGGAGGATTTGGAACGGGTGAGGACGGAGCTGTAGATCAACGGGCCCTGCCCGCTCGACGCTTCTTGGATGTGGAGGGGGAAGATGATTTGTCCGCAATGTCAGGCCGATAATCGAGAGGAAGTGAAGTTCTGCGAGGACTGCGGGGCTAAGATGGAAATACAATGCCCACAATGCAGAGCCGTGATCCCCCTCGGCAAGAGATTCTGTGGGGAATGCGGCCACGATCTCCGCAACCCCAAAGAATCGGTTCCCATCGACTACAATGAACCCCAATCGTACACGCCAAAGCATCTCGCAGACAAGATCCTCTCCAACCGCACCGCGATTGAAGGTGAACGCAAGCTCGTAACCGTCATGTTCGCTGATGTTGCCAATTCCACAGCCATGGTTGAGAAGCTCAACCCAGCGGCGTCCACGAGATTATTGACAGGTGACCTTGGATTCTCATGGAGGATAATCACTTTCACTGGGTGGCACACTGGCTGACCGACCAAAAAGAAAGGAGGCGGGGTCATGCCGATTTACATCAGCCTGATGAAATTGACGGACCAGGGGGTAAGAAACATCAAAGACGCGCCCAAACGGCTTGAAGAAGGGGCAAAAGGCATCGAAGCGATAGGAGGTAGGCTGATTGGATTCTACCTGGTCATGGGGGAGTATGACTACATTGGCATTGCCGAAGCTCCCAGTGACGAGGCCGTTGCAACCTTTATGCTGGGCCTGGGCGCCGGCGGCAACGTCAGAACGACCACGATGCGAGCCTTCAGTGCGGAAGAGCTTGCCGGCATAGTCGCCAAGCTCCCTTAGACGCGAGGTGCGGATCCGGAATAGCCGCTCGGAACGGGTGTCCTCGGAACGAGATGGTGTGTGCCACCCCCTCTCAGAGAGGCGCTCGAGGGTTTCGGCGATCACGATTGCACCTCAACATGGTCGTAGATGACGCTTTTTTAAGACAAGTCAGGAACTTGGTTGGCTGGAGAACCCACGCAATACCCAAACTGCCGAACGGACGATCCTGGGCGGAGTATTCTCCTACCCGCTTCGCCGGCCCGCCGGCTCAAAGAAAGGGAGGTGGAAAAATGGCTGGAGCAAAGCTCGTGGTAATCTATCCGCGACCCACGGATGTCGACGCCTTTGAGAAGGTCTATGCAGAGGAACATCTTCCTTTGGTCACCAAGAAGGTTTCGGGCATGACCAAGGCGGTGTGGACCAAAGCAGTGGGTGCTCCTCAAGGGGATCCTCAGTTTCACAGGATTGCGGAGATTCATTTCGCGTCGATGGAGGCTTTGCAGGAAAGTCTTGCCTCCGCAGGCACGCAGGAAGCGGCTGCGCATGCACAGTCCATTTCGACGGGCGGGCCGATTGTCGTGCTGGTATGTGAAGAGCAGACGGTCACTTTCTGACAGGCAACACATGGAACGACCATCTGAGAGAGCCAAGATTGTTGGTGGGCCGCACGTCTCATTGCCTGCATCACCGGATCGTCGAGCAGGGACCCTGCGGCTCACTATCATCACGTGCGGAGGTCTTCAGACGAAAGAGCCCCGTGTTCAAATCCAAGGAACACGTGGGCAAGGCGATAGAGATCTACAGGAAATACGGCGCTGATGGATGGGGGACGAAGGCGGAAGAGGAACTGGCCAGGCTTTCTTGACCCATGGCGCTGCAGCCTGTTCGCGAGAGAGAATGATGAAGTGTCCCAAGTGTGAGCACGAAAACCGCAAGACCCGGAGATTCTGTGCCGAGTGCGGTGAGAAGCTCGTGATGCTGTGCCCCCAGTGCGCCTGCGAGAACCTGCCTGACGAGAAATTCTGTGGTGACTGCGGTCATGATCTGCGTACTCCTTCCTCCGAGACCTTTCCCAAAGAACTCTCCTATGACGAAAAGCTCGCCAAGATTCAGAAATACCTCCCCAGCGGTCTTACCCAGAAAGTCCTCTCTCAAAGGGATCGAATAGAAGGAGAGCGCAGGCAGGTCACCATCATGTTCGTGGACATGAAGGGGTTCACGCCGCTGACCGAGAAACTCGGCCCCGAGGAGACCTTCTCACTGATGGACCGGGTCTTTGAGATCCTCATCCATAAGGTTCACCAGTACGAGGGGACGGTGAATGAGCTGAGGGGCGACGGCATTTTGGCATTTTTCGGCGCGCCCATCGCCTTGGAAGATGCACCGCAGAGGGCCATCAGATCTGCGCTTTCGATTCACCGTGCGGTGACCCGCTTCAACGACAAGATCAAGCAGGACAAGAAAATCCCTCCAGTACTGCTGAGGATCGGGATCAACACAGGGCCGGTGGTGATCGGGACGGTGGGGAATGATCTCCGAGTCCAGTTCACCGCCGTTGGAGACACCATCAATATGGCCGCCAGAATGGAACAGATGGCGGAACCGGGCACCACGTACGTGACTGAGGACACCTTCAAGCTTGCGAAAGGATTCTTCCGATTTGAGGCCCTGGGAGAAAAGGAGGTGAAGGGCAAGGAGAAACCTATGAGGGTGTTTCGAGTGATCGCTCCGAGTTCTAGAAGGACGAGGTTTGAAGTCAGCGCAGAGCACGGTCTGACCCCTCTCGTTGCAAGGGAGAGAGAACTTGACCTTATGCTTGATGGATTCGATCGTGTTAAGAGAGGCAGCGGAAAGGTCTTCTCCATTGTCGGGGAGGCGGGTGTCGGAAAATCCAGACTGCTGTATGAGTTTCGAAAGGCCGTGTCCAACGAATATGTTACTTTTTTGGAAGGAAAATGCCTCTCGTATGGCAGAGGTGCAGCGTACCACCCGATCATCGACATCCTCAAATCGAATTTCGACCTGGGGGAAGAGGACGGAGACCAAGAGGTAAGGCAAAAGGTCACGAATGGTCTGAAAGTATTGGACGGATCTCAGACTTCTGCGCTCCCGTACATCTTGGAACTGCTGTCAGTGAAAAAAAGCGGGATCGAAAAGATCCCCGCAAGTCCTGAAGCGAAGAGAGACAGAACTATTGAGGCATTGAAGGCAATCGTGCTGAAGGGTTCGGAGATCAGGCCCCTGGTACTGGCCATTGAGGATCTCCATTGGATTGACAAGAACTCAGAGGAGGTATTGAAGAATCTCTTTCGAAGCATACCGGGTGCACGCGTACTATTGATATTCACCTACCGGCCTGAATACGCGTACACGTGGCCCAGCAAGTCCTTTCATACACACCTGACTTTGAATCGCCTCTCCGTGCGAGACAGCCGCATGATGGCGGCTCATCTATTGGGCATGGAGGAGTATGAAAAGGATCTTGACAGACTCATCTTGGAGCAGACTGAAGGCATCCCTTTTTTCATCGAGGAATTTGTTAAGTCTCTCAAAGAGCTCAAGATCATCGAGAAGAAGGACGACCGATATCGTATGGCAAAGGATGTCCAGGAGGCGACCATTCCCTCCACGATCCAGGATGTGATTATGGCTAGAGTTGACTCACTCCCTCAGGGTTCGAAGGAAGTGCTTCAGACTGGCGCAGTCATAGAGAGGGAGTTCAGCTACGAACTCATGAAGCGGGTTACGGGCCTCCCTGAATCGGAATTGCTGTCCTATCTCTCCGCCCTGAAAGATTCGGAGCTGCTATTCGAGAGAGGCATATTTCCGAGGTCGAACTACATATTCAAGCATGCACTAACGCGTGATGTGATCTATGACTCCATATTAACCGGTACGAAGAAGAAACTTCACCAAGAAATCGGGACGGCAATTGAGGATCTTTACCAAGTAAATCTTGAACAGCACTTTGGTGTACTAGCTGAGCACTTCATTGCGGGTCAAGATTTCCAAAAAGGGGCTGATTATTCGAAATTGGCGGGTAGAAAGGCGGCTAGGTCGGGTGCACTGGGTGATGCTACTAAATTTGCCGGAAAAAGGATAGTCTGCATTGAGAAACTGCCGGGAACAGTTGATGTTTTAGAACAACTAGTCGATGCAAGGACGCTGCTGGGGCTCTATTATGCACAACGCCAATGCAATCGTGAAGCAAAAGAGGCGGTAGATCCTGTTCTTGATTTGGCCACAGAGCAGAATGACAAGCGCAGGCTATCTCAGATATATTCCATACAAGGCACGTATTATTGTTGGGCCGAGGAGAATTTCTCCATGGCAGTCGAGTATCTCGAAAGGGCTCTCAGGCTATCGCATGAAACAGATGATATTGTCTCGCTGGTTCAGGCAAATTGGTGGTTGGGAGTGGCCCTAGCTTTCAGTTGTAAATTCCAGAGAGCGCTCCAGCACATGCAAAAGGCGCTTGAGATAAATGTAGCAGCTAAGAATCTCTGGGCTATGTCAGTGACCAAAGGGAACATGGTTTATCACGTATATTTCGTTCAGGGCAGGTTCGACCTGGCCTGCCAAAACAGTAGCGAAGCTATGGTCCTTGCCGAAGAAAGCGGTGACATATGGTCGAAGTTTTTTGCTCATTTCAACCAGGGACTATGCTACCTCGGCAAAGGAATGATGAGAGAGACGATAGCCGAAATCATGAAAAGCCTCGATCTTGCCAAAAGAATCGACTATTTGACTGGGATCGGAATCGCAGAAAGTTTCCTTGGGGACACCTATTTTGAGCTGGGAGAATATGAAAAGGCTAAGGATAATTATGAGAGAAGCTTCCACGATTTGGGCATGACGCAAGTGCTTCCTTCTCTGAGTAACCTCAGTAGAATCGGTTCAGCAATGACAAGCTTGCTAGCAGGCGAGAGGAATGTCGATATGGAATCTCTGTTCTCCTATGTCTCAGAGAATAGAATGGGATGGAATGATGGCCAGATGCGAAGGTATATCGCTGCGATTCTATTGAACATCGACGATCAGCACATTTCCGAAGCCCAGCACTGGATCGAAGAGGCTATCGAGGCAGACAAACGAAACGGCATGAGGTTCCATCTCGCGAGGGACTATGCCCTGTACGCTGAACTGTTCAAGCGAAAAGAGGACAGAGTAAAGGCCAAGGAGCAACTGGGCAAGGCGATAGAGATCTACAGAGAATGCGGCGCTGATGGATGGGTGACGAAGGCTGAGGAGGAGCTGGCTAGGCTGTCTTGAAACAGGGCGCCGCCGTTCCTTCAAAGGGGGGAGCTATGGAATGTCCGAAGTGTCAAACCGAAAACCCTGAGACCAAGAGGTTTTGCCGCAAATGTGGGGGAGCGCTCTTTCTCATTTGCCCGAATTGCGGCTCCGAAGCCTTACCTGAGGATGAGTTCTGTGGGGACTGTGGGCAGAGCCTAACTGCTGCTGAGCCAGTTGCAGCCACAGAGCCCCCCCACGATGCCGAGCGCAAGCAGGTCACTGCACTCTTCTCTGATCTGTCTGGGTACACAGCCATGACCGAGCGGCTCGATCCGGAGGAGGTGAAAGAGATCACCGGCCGCATCTTCGATGGCGTCAGGATGGTTGTGGGGGAGTATGACGGGTTCATTGAGCGATTTGCGGGTGACGGGGTGTTAGCCCTGTTCGGAGTTCCCGCTTCCCACGAAGATGACCCAATACGGGCCATTCGCGCAGCCCGGGAGATTCACGCGCTCGTGGAAGGGATGAGCCCCGAGTACGAAGCCAGGGTGGGTGCTCCTTTGTCCATGCACAGTGGAATCAACACCGGCCTCGCGGTCACCGCCGACGTAGACCCGGAAAAGGGAACGCACAGCGTAACAAGTGACGCAATCAATGTCGCGGCAAGGTTGAGCGACCTTGCCAAAGCCTGTGAGATCTTCGTGGGCCCGGAGACCTATCGGATGGCCGAGGGACATTTCACCTTCGAAACTCTTAAGCCCACGAAAGTGAAAGGCAAGGCCGAGCCAATCTCGATCCGCAAGGTGCTCTCAGTCAAAGGGGAACCTACCAAGGTCCATCGGCCGTCCGGTCTCAGAGCTGATCTCATTGGGAGAAAGGCAGAACTGGCTCAACTTCAGGAAGCGGTTGAACGCCTCAAGGAGGGCAAAGGCTCTGTACTTATCATTTTCGGAGACGCGGGCACGGGCAAGAGCCGACTCGTGGAAGAATTCAAGGCCTCTCTCGACCTGGGTAAGATCCGGTGGCGTGAGGGCCATTCCTATCCGTACTCACAGAATATCCCCTATTTCCCGCTCATGGACCTCCTGAATCGGGCCTGGCGCATCGAGGAAGGTGATCCGCCGGAGAAAATCAAGGAGAAGATCGAGTCAGGTGTGGAGCGTCTGCTCGGGACAAGGGAAGAAGTTGCACCCTATGTCGGAACTCTCTATTCACTGAGCTATCCTGAGATTGAAGAGGTGAGCCCCGAGTTCTGGAAATCCCGCTTGTTCGAGGGAATCAAGGCGCTCGTTGGGGCGCTCACGCAGTATGCACCTACGATCTTCTGCTTCGAAGACATCCATTGGTCCGATCCCTCCACGTTGGATCTGCTCCGGTTTCTTGTCTCGGACCCCCACTATGCCGCGCTCTTTATTTTCGTACACAGGCTTCCCTTCAGCCTCTTTTCCGCGCATCAATTGAACGCTCTCGGCAACCTGTACGAAGAGATTCGGCTCCAGGATCTTTCACCGTCGGACACGTTGGACATGGTGGAATCCCTGTTGCAGACGGACGGGATTCCCCCGGATCTACGCAAGTTCATGCAGAAGAGGGTCGAGGGAAATCCCTTCTACGTGGAGGAGGCGATCAACTCCCTCGTGGAAACGGGCACACTTGCCCGTAACAATGGTTCATGGATACTCACGAGATCGATCAGTGAGGCGGATATGCCGCAGACGGTCCAGGGTGTGATCTCGGCACGACTCGACCGGCTTGAAAAGGAGATGAAGCGCGTTCTCCAGGAGGCGTCGGTCATTGGAAGGGCCTTCCTCTATGAGATTCTCAAAAAAATCACGGCACTGCAAGATTCACTGGAACAGTCTCTCCGAGGCTTGGAGATGTTGGATCTTGTGAGAGTTCGATCTCTTCAACCCGACCTGGAGTACATCTTCAAACATGCCCTCACCCAGGAAGTTGTGTACAACGGCCTTCTCAAGAAAGAGCGTCAGGAGATCCACGAACGGATCGGGCTCGTCATCGAAAAGCTCTTCCGCGACAGGCTCGCGGAGTTCTATGAGACACTGGCCTTCCATTTCAAACAGGGCCGATCGCTGCTCAAGGCCGTCGATTATCTCATGAAATCCGGTGAGAAGAGTCTGAGAAGATACGCGGTGCAGGAATCCCACCGATGCTACCAGGAGGCCTTTGAGATTCTCGCGGAGAAACCTGACAAGACGTTGGACGAAAAGGCGCTGCTGATAGACCTCCTCCTTGATTGGTCTTATGTCTTCTACTACAGGGGAGACTTCAACGGCCAAGGCGATCTGTTGACGGCACACGAGGATATCGCGATTTCCCTGAATGACAAGGTGAGACTGGGGATATTCTACTCGTGGCTTGGCTGGGCCCTCTGGTGGAAAGAGAAGTTCCGGGAGTCCTATGAATGTCAGTGCAAAGCCCTGGAACTGGGAGAACTGCCAGACCCCCGTGTCATGGGTTACGCCTGCACCTGGTTGCCGTTCATCTGTGCGGAAATGGGAATGCTCGACGAAGCAATCGCTCATGGAGCCAAAGCCCAGGAGATTTCCGCGACACTGGCTTCGGACCCGTTCATGTATTTCAAATCCCTTTTCGGCATTGCGCACGCTCACTGGCTTCGTGGAGATGCCAAGGCGGCCCTTGAAGCAGGAAAGGCCCTTCTGGAGTTCGGCCACGCCCGCTCGAATGTCCGATGCATTGTGCTCGGTCATGGCGGGTGTGTGTACGGCCACATGGTGAGTGGGGACTTGTCGTCTGCGATCAAGGAATGTGAGAAGGCAATGGAGACTGCGCAAGATCCTCTGTACTCTCACTTTCCCCAGGCCCTGGTATGCGTTCTATATCTCCTGAGCGGACGGCTCGAGCAGGCCGAGGTCACTGCCGAAGTCGTTCTGGAGGATAGCCACCGGTTCGGAAGTGGGTACACCGGAACAATCGCGCGGACAGTTCTTGCCGTCATATCGGTCGCCAACGGCGAGATGGGGCAGGGGATGAAAGACTTGGACGAGCTGAGCGCCCGTTGTCAGGAAAACGAGAGAAGGTGCTTCCATGCCACGCTTGAGCATATCGTGGGCAACATTTACTCGAAAATCGTCCAGGGTGAAGGGGATCTCAGCCTGTCAGTAATTCTCAAGAACATCGGATTCCTCGTCAGGAACGTCCCATTTGCCGCCAAGAAAGCGGAACGTCATTTCAACAAAGCCATCGAAGTCGCCGAAGAGATAGGAGCCAAAGGGATTGCGGGCCAGGCCTGGCTTGATCTTGGCAAGCTCCATAAAGCCAAGAAGCGAAAGGACAAGGCAAGAGAATGCGTATCCAAGGCAATCGAATACTTCGAGCTCTGCGAGGCTGAGACCTTCCTGCAGCAGGCAAGGGAAGAGCTGGACTCGCTGGTATAGGTGCTCAGGTATGCCATCATGCTTTTCCATAGGGCAAAGGAGGACAGCAGATGGAATGCCCGAAATGCGCTCGAACGCAGCCTCGTCGGCCGAGTGCTTCAGGGAATTCCCAGGCGTTCCACGCTTAACCATCTCCACAATGCCAGACGATCTTGCCGATTCCAGGTAAGACCCCTACAGGAAGGCTATGGATGCCAAGTATGATTTCGGTCAGCATTTACCTTCTCATGTTTGTCTCGTACGGGGCGATACTGACGCCGACATCAGGACTCACATGACGGAGATTTCCGCGATACCTATCGCGTGAGAGCCGTGTGAGAGTGTCGCGTGCCAGAGGGAGGGCGTCTATGAACTCGCTGTTGATTTATCCCTCAATTCCTGAGACGTTTCTTAGCTTCACCCACATTCTGAGGTTTATGGCCAAAAGGGCCGCGCATGTTCCGCTCGGTCTTCTGACGGTGGCAGCTATTTTGCCCCGGCATTGGACACTGCGCCTCGTCGATATGAACGTCGAAGCACTAACGGATGAAGCCATCCAATGGGCGGACATCGTGTTTATTGGGTCTATGGTGATCCAGAAGGGTGCATTTCGGCATGCTGCGTCACGTTGCAAGGCAATGGGGAAACGGGTTGTGGCGGGTGGGCCGCTTTTTCCGAGTAATCTGGAGGAGTTTACCGAAATAGACCACCTCGTGCTCGGTGAAGCGGAGGTCACCCTTCCGCTGTTCTTGAAAGACCTTAGGGTTGGGGAGCCCAAGAGCGTCTACACGTCGGACCGGAGGCCCGACATCACAAAGACACCCCTTCCCCGTTGGGACTTAATCAAGATGGACCTGTACGCAGCCATGTCGGTCCAGTATTCCAGAGGTTGCCCCTTCGACTGCGAATTCTGTGACATTGTCAAGCTCAACGGCCGGAGGCCGCGTGTCAAATCCAACGAGCAGATGATCCGAGAAATCGAGATCCTTTACCAGCTGGGCTGGCGAAGCAGTGTCTTTATCGTTGACGACAACTTCATAGGTAGCAAAGCCAAAGTGAAGTCCTTCCTCGCAGATCTGATCGACTGGCAAAAAGCGCATCGGTATCCTTTCGTGATCTATACCCAGGCGTCGGTCAACTTGGCCCAGGACAAGGAACTGATCACCCTGATGACATTGGCTGGGTTTAATATGGTCTTTGTCGGATTGGAAACACCTGCAGAAGAATCTCTGATCGAGTGCGGGAAGCACCAGAACCGTTCTTTGGACCTTGTCAAAGCGGTCAAGACCCTCCATCGGCACGGCATCGAGGTGATGGGTGGGTTCATCATCGGGTTCGACAACGATCCTCCGGACATATTCGAGCGCCAAATCAAGTTCATTCAGATCAGCGGTGTGGTCAAAGCCACGATCAGCCTCCTCAACGCCATACCGGGGACCAGGCTCTATGAGCGTCTCAAAGGAGAGGGCCGCATTCTCGACAATTGCAGCGGCGACAACTGCGACGGGTCACTCAATTTCATACCGAAGATGGACGCTCAAACCATCAGAGATGGGTACCGGGCAGTCCTGAGTTACCTCTACTCACCGAAGAACTATTACGACCGCGTTATGGAGTTCCTCAAGGTCTATAAACGGGTTCGGCACAGACGCGCAGAGACCGGTGATAATAAGGCATTCTTGAAGGCCATTCTCCACCTGGGCATTCTCGACGCAGGAAAGAGCAAGCTATACTTCTGGAAGCTTCTCATAACGGCGTTCATATTCCATCGGAGAGAATTTGGCGAAGCAGTCTCGAACGCGATTTTCGGCTATCATGTCAGGAAGTGGTTTACCAAGCAGCATAAACCGGCAGAGAAGCAGATCATCCGACAAAAGAAGCCCACCGGATTTGCCTTCAAGTCCGGTTACCCTAGTGCCTAGTTGCGCATTTCGGAGTACCGTTGGCGGGATTGTGTCAGATGCACGTTTTTCTTCAGTGCTCCCACTCCTTCTTGGGGCGGGGGCACAAGGGGTTGGGCCATCACAAGGAGTGAGCTATGCAATGTCCGCATTGTCATGCCGATAATCGAAAGGGCGTGAAGTTCTGCGAGGAGTGCGGGGCTAAGATGGAGATACGATGCCCACAATGCAGAGCCGTGATCTCCCTCGGCAAGAGATTCTGTGGGGAATGCGGCCACGATCTCCGCAAGCCCAAAGAATCAGCTCCCATCGACTACGACGAACCCCAATCGTACACGCCAAAGCATCTGGCGGAAAAGATTCTCTCCAACCGCACGTCCATTGAGGGCGAACGCAAGCTCGTCACGATCCTCTTTGCTGATGTCGCCAATTCCACCGCCATGTTCGAAAACCTTGATCCTGAGGATGTCCACGAGATCATGGACGGGTGCTTTCGTATCCTCATGGATGAGATCCACCGGTATGAAGGCTCCATCAACCAGTTCAGAGGTGATGGCGTTATGGCCCTCTTCGGCGCGCCTATCGCGCACGAGGATCATGCTCAGCGCGCGTGCTATGCCTCTCTGGCTATCCAGGAGTCCCTCCGCCCGTACGCGGAGCGGCTCAAAAGGGAGCACGATGTTGACTTCACCATGCGCATCGGATTGAACTCCGGTCCGGTCGTGGTGGGTGCGATCGGCGATGATCTCCGCATGGATTATACCGCGCAGGGCGACACCGCGAATCTCGCAGCCCGCATGGAGAGCGCCGCGGAACCCGGTTGTGTACTCGCATCCGAGCACACGTACAAAGTGGCCGGGAGATTTTTTGACTTCGCGTCCCAGGGTACGATGCAGGTAAAGGGTAAGGCGGAACCGGTGGAAGTGTACCGGCTCGTAAAACCGAGCGAGGCTCAAACGCGGATAGACGCGTCAATAGCCAGGGGCCTCACGAGATTTGTCGGCCGAAGGCGTGAATTTGAGACCCTGAAGGAAGCTTTTGACAAAGCTCGATCAGGTCAAGGCCAAGTAATCGGGGTTGTGGGCGAAGCGGGAGTGGGCAAATCGAGATTGGTCCTCGAATTCAGGAAGAGCATTCCCGACGATGAGCATGTCTATCTTGAAGGGCGGTGTCTCCACTACGGAAATTCCATACCGTACCTACCGATACTGGACGCGCTCAGGACCTATCTGGGGATAAAGGAGGGAGAGAAAGAGCGGGTCATCAAAGAGAAGATGATTGAGCGGATCGTCGGCATCGATGCGAACCTGACAAGATGCTTGCCACCGCTCCAGGAACTCTTCTCCGTCAGGGTCGACGATGAGGAGTTCGCCAAACTGGAACCCAAAGAGAAGCGGGAAAAGACCTTTGAGGCCCTGCGGGACATCCTCATCCGGGGGAGCCTGGTGAGGCCCATTGTCCTCGCGGTGGAGGACCTCCATTGGATCGACCGCACCACGGAAGAATTTCTCGACTACATGATCGGTTGGCTGCCGGGTGCCCATATTCTCCTGATTCTCCTGTACCGTCCGGAGTACACGCACCAGTGGGGAAGCAAATCCTATTACGCCCAGATAGGCGTTGGGCAGCTCTCAACCGTGACGAGCGCAGAGCTTGTCCGGGCAATCCTCGAAGGAGGAGACGTTGCGCCGGAACTCAGGGAGCTGATCCTGAGCAGGACGTCAGGCAACCCGCTCTTTATGGAGGAGTTGACCCACACGTTGCTGGAGAATGGTTCCATCGTAAGGAAGGGTGATCGGTACGTGCTCGCTGCCACACCCTCCGAGATCGCGGTGCCGGATACCATCCAGGGGATCATCGCGGCCCGGATGGACCGGCTGGAAGAGAACCTCAAGCGGATCATGCAGGTCGCTTCCGTGATCGGCAAAGAATTTGCCTTTCGAATCCTTCAGGCCATCACCGAGATGAAGGAGGATCTGAAATCCAATCTCTTGAACCTGCAGGGTCTGGAGTTCATCTACGAGAAGAGCCTTTTCCCAGAGCTGGAGTACATTTTCAGGCACGCGCTCACCCAGGAGGTCGCGTACAACAGCCTGCTCCTCAAGAGACGAAAAGAGATCCACGCAAGAATTGGCCGAGCCATCGAATCACTCTACCCAGATCGGCTGGAAGAGTTTTACGAGGTGCTGGCGTATCACTACTCCAAGAGTGGGAATCCAGAAAAAGCATGCCGGTACCTCAAGGAGTCGGCGGAAAAAGCCGTTCGAAATGACGCCCTGTTTGAAGGCGTTAGGTTCTACAAGGAAGCGATCGAGGTCCTCTCCCGGTTGACCCAAACCGATGAGACCAAGAGAGAGCAGATAGAGCTTGTACTGTCAATGCGAGTGCCCGCAGGAAGGACAGGTTTCTCAGAGCGCGGCTATCTCTCTCTGCTTCAGAAAGCTGAAGCTCTGGCCGAGGAAGTCGGAGATGACAAGCAAAAGCTGCGTGTACGTAGTGCCTTGGGGCTCTACTATATTTTGAAAGAAGGGGATCCGGAGCTTGGGTGGAAATATGTAGGAAGTTGTATGGAACACCCAGAAGCAACACACGAGGCCGAACTTATAGTTCCAATCGGGTGGGATCTGTGCTCGCTCTGTATCCTATCGGGAGATTATCAGAGAATCAATTATATTGCTCCCACGATCATCAGATTAATTGAACGTCGGCAAACCCAAGCCGAATTCTTCGGTAAGCCTTTTAACGTATATGCCCACATTCTCGCTGACTGGGGCATAAGTGCGGGGATGTGTGGCGATTTCGGCCAGGGCGAAAAATTGTTTGAGAAAGCCATATCATTTGCTCTCGAAATCGATCATCGGGGTACCGCGGGGATGGTAGAATACATTTATGGCGCTTTCCTTGCAATGAAGGGGGACGGCCAGAGGGCAGCAGACCATCTGCGGAAGGCGGTCAGACACTTGGAGGAATCGCAGACTCTGCTCTTCCTGGGTCAAGCATGGGCTTGGTTGGGATACGCGCAATGCTTGATGGGACACACCAAGACTGCGGTTGATCTAACCGAGAAGGGTCTCAAAATGCACACCGATCTTGGGATGTCCTTTTGGCGATCCATGACTCATTGGTTGTCAGGCCTTGCCCATTTCGAGCATGGCGATATGGAGAAGGCGAAGACACATGCCGACCTGGCGCTGAACTTCTCGCTGGAAAACAATGAAAAAGTTGTAGAAGGGGCTTCGCGGGTTTTGCTCGGGAGGGTACGCGCCAGGACGGACCCGAAGCACATCGAGGCAGCGGAAGAGCACGTCCTGAAGGGGATCGGGCTGCTTAAAGAATTGGGCATAGCCCCGATGTATTCCACAGGCTATCTGTGGCTTGGCGAAGTCTATTCCGAGTCAGGTCGACGAGAGGAGTCTCTTGCAAACCTGCAAAAGGCCGAGTCCATGTTCCAGGAGATGGGCATGGATTATTGGCTGGGCAAGGCGCAGGAGGTTTTGGCGAGGCTGTGAAGCTTTCCCCTGGTTCCCAGGTCCGGCCTGGGTATCCATATCTTCGGGACTGTGCTCAGAACTCCTGAGGGCGGGGACGGCCTTGCGTGGCGCCAGATCAAAGGAAGGGCCGCCATGACGCTGCGAAACGACCCACACGGAGCCCTTTCTATGGATAAGCGGCGTGGATCGACGAACAAGCGAGTCCCGAGCGCGGGAACAGGCATCAGAGAATCCGCGGGAGCGACTCCAGCCGCCAAGGGGGGAAAGCTATGAAATGCCCGAACTGCCGCTTCGAGAATCCCGAAGGCATGAAATTCTGCGGAGAATGCGGAGCACGCCTTGAAAGGAAATGCCCGAAGTGCAATTCCTCAAACCCGCCCCAGTTCAACTTCTGTGGGGAATGCGGCCAAGATCTCCGCAAGCCCGAAGAATCAGCTCCCATAGACTACAACGAACCCCAATCCTACACGCCAAAGCATCTCGCGGACAAGATTCTGTCCAACCGCACCGCCATCGAGGGCGAACGCAAGCTCGTCACGATCCTCTTTGCTGATGTGGCCAACTCCACCGCCATGTTCGAAAACCGCGACCCTGAGGATGTCCACGAGATCATGGACGGCTGTTTTCGGATCCTCATGGATGAGATCCACCGATACGAAGGATCAATCAACCAGTTTCGGGGCGATGGAGTCATGGCCCTCTTCGGAGCGCCCATAGCTCATGAGGATCATGCTCAGCGCGCGTGCTATGCCTCTCTGGCTATCCAGGAATCCCTTCGCCCATACGCGGATCGGCTCAAAAGAGAGCACGACATCGACTTCACCATGCGCATCGGATTGAACTCCGGCCCGGTCGTGGTGGGCGCCATTGGGGACGACCTGCGTATGGATTACACCGCTCAAGGAGATACCGCCAACCTTGCCGCCCGCATGGAGAGCACCGCGGAACCCGGCGGCGTACTCGTATCCGAGCACACGTACAAAGTGGCAGGGAGATTTTTCGACTTCGCGTCCCAGGGCACGATGCAGGTAAAGGGCAAGGCGGAGCCGGTGGAAGTGTACAGGCTCGTAAAACCGAGCGAGGCTGAAACGAGGATAGACGTGTCAATAGCCAGGGGGCTCACGAGATTTGTCGGCCGAAAGCGTGAGTTTGAAACCCTGAGGGAGGCTTTTGACAAGACCAGATCAGGTGAAGGCCAAGTGGTCGGGGTTGTGGGTGAAGCGGGCGTGGGGAAATCGAGATTGGTCCTCGAATTCAGGAAGAGCATTTCCGACGATGACCATGCCTATCTTGAAGGGCGCTGTCTCCACTACGGAAGCTCCATGCCGTATCTCCCGATACTGGACGCGCTCAGGACCTATCTGGAGATAAAGGAGGGAGAGAAAGAGCGGGTTATCAAAGACAAGATGATTGAGCGGATCGTCGGCATCGATGCGAATCTAACACGATGCTTGCCGCCGCTCCAGGAACTCTTCTCCGTCAGGGTCGACGATGCGGAGTTCACCAAGCTGGAACCCAAGGAGAAGCGGGAAAAGACCTTTGAGGCCCTGCGGGACATCCTCATTCGGGGGAGCCTGGCGAGGCCCATTGTCCTTGCGGTGGAGGACCTCCACTGGATCGACCGAACCACGGAAGAATTTCTCGATTACATGATCGGTTGGCTTCCTGGTGCGCATATTCTCCTGATTCTCCTGTACCGTCCGGAGTACGCGCACCAGTGGGGGAGCAAATCCTATTATGCAAAGATCGGGGTCGGTCAGCTCTCCACCGGGACGAGCGCGGAGCTTGTCCGGGGAATCCTCGAGGGAGGAGAAATGGCGCCGGAACTGAGGGAGCTGATCCTCAGCAGGACCTCGGGCAACCCGCTCTTCATGGAGGAGCTGACTCACACGTTGCTGGAGAATGGTTCCATCCAAAGGAAGGGTGATCGATACGTCCTCGCTGCCGCACCCTCCGAGATCGCCGCGGTTCCGGACACGATCCAGGGGATCATCGCGGCCCGCATGGACCGGCTGGAAGAGAACCTCAAACGGATTATGCAGGTGGCTTCCGTGATAGGACGGGAGTTCGCTTTTCGCATCCTCGAGATGATCACGGAGATGAAGGAGGATCTCAAGTCAAATCTGCTCAACCTTCAGGGCCTGGAGTTCATCTACGAAAAGAGCCTCTTCCCCGAGCTGGAGTACATTTTCAGGCACGCACTCACTCAGGAGGTCGCGTACAACAGCCTGCTGCTCAAGCGGCGCAAGGAGATCCATGAGAGAATAGGCCGAGCCATCGAGGAACTCTATCCGGACCGCATGGAGGAATTCTACGAGATGCTGGCGCATCATTATTCCAGGAGTGGAAATCCGGGAAAATCATGCAAGTATCTCCAGGCGGCCGGTGAAAAAGCGACCCGTAGCTTCTCAGTATGGGAAGGATTTAAATTCTATCGGGAAGCCATCGAGGTACTTAGGTTACTACCGGAAAACGATGTGAACAAGAGAAAGGAGATCGATCTGATCCTTTTGCTGACTGTTCCCATGAGAAAACTTGGGTTCCCTGAAGATTCTTCGTCCATCCTCCTGAGGGGCGCCGGTCTGGCTGAGGAGTTGGGGGACGATAAAAGCCGAACTGTTCTGCGAGGCAACATCGGCCTTTATTACATGATTGCGGGAGGAGATCCGGAGCTGGGCATGCAGTACTTGGCGGACTGCTCAGCGGATCTCACAGAGATTGAGGATCTCGAAATCATGGTCCCCCTTGGTTATCAGCTGTGCACATCGTATGTTATCAAAGGCGATTACTCCAAGCTTCTTGACATAGGCCCGAGGATCACTGGGATACTGGAACAATCGGGTAGGGAGTCGGAGAACTTCGGCCAGACAATCCCACCATATTCATATGTGAAGTCCCTTTGCGGGATGGGGCTGACCTTGACGGGTGATTTACGAAGTTCAGAGAAGCAGCATGAGCAGGCATGGGCATTTGCCCGCAGCATTGATGACATTGCCAGTCTAGGACACAGCAGTTTCTGCTACGGCGTTTCATTAGCTACCATGGGCGAGGGCCAAAGAGCGATAGAGCATCTTCAGAATGCAATTCGTATTGTGGAAGAGACGCATTACGTGGTCTTCCAAGGTATGGCCTGGTCTTGGTTGGCGTACGCCAATTACGTGCTGGGAAAGCTGGAAGATGCCGTCAGCTATGCTGAGAAGGGTCTGATGATTCATAGTAACATAGGTCTTCCACTCTGGCTCTCAATGTGTCATTGGATTAGCGGAGTTGTGCACCTCGAATCAGGTAATATCAAACAGGCAGAGGGACCTACGCGTCTTGCACTGGATGCTGCACTGAAAAATAGTGAAGATCAGTTCGAAGCGCTTTCCCGGATCTTGTTGGGAAGTATCGTCGGTCGTCAGAAGAAGGGAGACCAAGAGGCTGAAGAAGGAATCCTCTTGGGTATATCACTATTGGAGCATCTCGGTTTGAAAGTGAACTACGCTTATGGGTATTTTGTCCTCGGCGAGTTTTATGCCGGTGCAGGGCGAAAAGAAGAAGCGCTCCGGGCTTTGAAAAAGGCCGAGTCCATGTACCAGGAAATGCGCATGGATTATTGGCTGGGCAAGACCCACAAAGCATTGGCGAGTCTCTGAGCGGAGCTGGATACCATCGCTTGCTCTGGTTTCCCGCCTTTGACCCGGCAACCGGTTGAACCTCTGTGCAGGGGTGCGAAATGAAAAGCCATACGGGACGTTTGAAGAAGACGAGGATTTCGCAAGAGGATTCTCAATTTCTCCTGGACTCGGAGATTTTCAAAGCCGTTCCGGATCACGCCAAGAGCCACCTTCTCGCGTGCCTGGCACGGGTAGCGGTCAAGGAGGGCGAGCGGTTCATCCGGCAGGGAGAACAAGGGAACAGCCTCTATCTGATTCAAGACGGCTCCTGCACGGTGCTCGTGGACAAGGACGGAGCCGAAACCCCTGTTGCCCGCCGAAAGTCAGGAGACTTGATCGGCGAGATGGCCCTCTGTACGGGAGAAAAGAGAACCGCGCACATCCAGGCTGACACCGACATGACCCTGTGGCGTATGAATAGAGTGGAATTCGATCAGATGTGCCTGGAATACCCGGATCTGAGGGAGTTCATAACGGAGATCGTAACCAATCGGATTTCCGGGTCCAAGTTCGCGCCGCACAGAACCATTGGAAAGCACGTGATTACCGACGTGATTGGAGAAGGAGGATGGGCCATCGTGTACAAGGGGCTGCATGAGACCCTCAACATGCCGGTTGCCATCAAAATGCTCAAACACACCATGGCAATGGACGCGGACTTCATGGAGAAATTCCTCAACGAAGCCAAGGTGATCGCCCGGCTCAATCACCCGAACATCGTGAGAGTGCACGATATCGAGCATCTGTACCGGACCGTGTTCATCGTCATGGAATACGTTGCCGGTCTTTCGCTGGAGTACATTCTCCGGAACATGCCGCGGCTTACCGTCCCACAGGTGTTGGACTATCTCGTGCAGGTGGCGCAGGGACTGCAGTACGCGCACAATCACGGGATTGTCCACCAGGACATCAAGCCCGCCAACCTGTTCATCGGTAAGGGGGATCGCTTGAAGATCGTCGATTTCGGCCTGGCATGCCCGGTTGGAGCTGAAGATGAACTCGATTTTGCCGGAACTCCCCATTACATGGCTCCGGAACAGATAGCGGGAGATCTGATCGACGAACGCACCGACATCTACTCCCTGGGAATCACCGCCTTCGAGATGGCTACAGGCCGGAGGCCCTTTCTGGGGGAGGATGTCGTCGCAATTCTCAGGGCTCATCGAGATAGCCCCGTCCCCGACCCGTGTTCGCTGAACCCGGATCTGCCCAAGGAATTCAACGCATTCGTGCAACGGGCAACGCAGAAGGATCCCGCTGAACGATACCAAACCGTTCACGAAGCTTTGGCCGACCTCATCCCGCTCGCGGAAAGGCACAGCCTCCGTCACCCGGGGAACCGTGCCCGGAGCCGAGACGATGTGGTCCTTCTCATGTCATACGGCGATGTGGACAAGGCTGCATTGACCAAGATCGTGGAAGACTTCGGGCAACGACTCAAAGGGCTGGGTGTTGAGCTTCGTGTCGCGAATTTCCAGGATCAATGATCCGGGTCACCAACCGTATTTTTCCCGGAATTGGGCAACGATTCGATTCAGCCGTTCGTCAAGTATGTCTTCAGCGTTTGCCACGACAAAGTCCGGGACTCCACCGTAAAATGCCTGGGCGATCCCGCCGGCAATACAGGCAAGCGTATCACTGTCCCCGCCCAGAGAGATCGCCTTTCGCACCGCGTCTTCGTAGTCCTCGGACTCGAGGAAGGCGCGCAGGGCCTGCGGAACCGTGCCGTGACAGGAGATGTCAAACCGGTACCACTCTCGGATCGAATCGATGGGCTCGGAGAGGTCGTACCCAAACGTCGTTTCAACGAAGGCTCGGATCTCGGACCGGTTGCTCTCCGAACGAGCGAGAAATATGGCTGCGGCGACGGCCTGAGCGCCTTTGATCCCTTCCGGATGGTTGTGCGTCACCTCTGCGCTTCGTTCTGCCTCCCTGAGCACCTCATCCATGGAGTCGAAAGCGAAGCCCACAGGGCTTACCCGCATGGCGGATCCGTTGCCCCAGCTATTGTAGGGAAGGCTCGTGTCGGACGACGCCCACACATGGAAAGAGCCGCCATACCCTGCATAGGGATAGTACCGATAATACTCCTTGAGTTTCTCCGCATAGGGAGCACGGTGGAGTATGCTGTCGGCTATCGCGACAGTCAGAACCGTGTCGTCGGTGAAGCGGCATCCGAAGGTGAAAAGCGGAAAATCGACCGTCTTGATGGGGCTCGCCTCGTAGACCGAACCGATGATGTCACCTGCTATAGCGCCGATCATTGTCCTGACTTCCCCATGTGTTGACCTGCCGGCAGGGGCTCTCGCGAAGAGCGTATCAAGACGCGCACCGCACACTGAGGTGACTTCAGTCAGGCGGACCACTGGTCAATGGGACGCCCTTCACCTCCATCCCAGTCACTCGTAGGTCTTCTCGCCGGGTGTCCGCGGGTGCGGCGAGCGAACCTCGCCCACGATGGCGTCAATGCTCTCCCGTATCCGTGTCAATTGGTCGGACAACTCGTCGGAACTCTTTATCTGACGGTGCTCCTGAGACCTGAACCACTCCGCGGTCTGGCCCGCCAACTTCTCGAGAGCACCCAGCTCACGTTTGAGCGTTTCTGCATCTCCCGCGGTCGCGACGGTGATTCTTCTTCCCAGGGCCACTGCGGAGTAAAGGATGTCTTCGAGCCGCGCGTGGAGCTCTCCCGTATCCTCGCCCGCTGCGATCGAAGCGAGAGAATCACGTGACAGACGCTCGTTCAAATCGAAGACGGACCGGGCTATGGACTTGAGGGAACCGGCTTCGACGCGACCCATCCTGGAGATGACAGCGGAATAATCTCCCGCGAGCTTTGCCCACTTTTCAGAGGTCCCACGGTGCACCGGCGCACTCACCAGAGGTTGACGCTGCCTATCCCTCAGAAAGGCCCCGAGAAGCGGCGCCCCAACCGCAATGAGAAAGAGGAAAAAACCGAAGAGGGGACCGAAGAAGAGTGTAAGAAACAACGCGACACCTGAGAAGATCAGCCCACCGTTGAAGAGATTCCTGAACCAGGAATCCTTCCCCACAAGCCGCGCCCCAACTTTCAGGGGTTTCAGCGCGTCGACTATCCGAGAGCCCGAATCCTCGCTGATTCCCTTCATGAGGATCGACCTGCCCGCCTTGAGCCTCCGGTCAGCCTTCATGGCATCAAGCGCAGGAAACCAGAGCTTGAGGATCGAGACTACCGTCTTACGAATCTTCTCGGACGCGACGTCATCCACTTCTACCGCCACAGGGCCGGGGGAAACCGATCCCGGAGAGAGTGCCCCGCATTCCGGGCAGAACGGGGCACCCTTCTCGTATCTCGCTGCGCATTTACCGCACAGGACCACCGCGGCGGATTCCATGCTCACTCCCCTTCGCCTATACCGATTGTCAAAAATTCTGTCTTATTGGCGGTGGCGTATGTTTCACGAACCGCCCTCCTTAATCCTGCAAACGAGCGAAGCAGTTTGCCGAAAATATGGAGTTTTTTCAGGAGGTGCGGAGGGCGGTTTTTGCCGAAAAAAAGAGCCCTCCGCAATCTTTCCACAAGAAATCTGCCATTTCTCTTGGCAACTGCGATAACCCGGCTGAAATAGGTGCTCTGATGCCTGCGGCTGCAACTCATGATGAGTACCTGCCGTACGGACGCGATATGCCGTTTCGCTGGACTCCTTTGGCGAAATCGATCCCCTCAGGCGCAGCGCCCCTCTGTACAAGCCGGACCTACTCGAGGGACTTGCCCTCGAGATCCGCGATCACCTCGTCCATGGATTGGTCGATTCCCATGGCCTGGGATATGCGCCGCAGCTCGGCAAGTTCCATGTCGGTGACCGTCCCGTCGGCCCGCGCCATGAGCACGCACACCTTGAGGAATGTCTTTCTCAGAAAAACCGTGTCCAGACTGTACAGCAGTTCATCGAGCGAGAACGGGATCTTGGCCAAAGACGCCACATCCAGTTCCACGTCCCCCTCTTTCAGGAAGTCCTTTATCAGCGCTTCTTCGCGCTCCGTGACACCATCGATCGCGGCAAAATGGTAGAGTCCATGAGCCATGGCCCTGACCTGGTCGGCCCTGACATCCCCCTCCGACTGCCTCTGTATGATCATTGCCCTGTTCCTCCCTTGACGGGTCCGCCTCGAACGCGGGCGAACAAAGGTTCTCTTTTGCCGACTTCCATGTATTCAACCCACTGCTCGCAATATAGGCCCCCTCGCCCTAGCCCGCTCCTGCAGCCCCTGCTATGCCTTTATCGCCAATTCCATTTGTGTGGCGCTTCTCCATCTCTCTTCCGGGTCCTTTTCCAGGCACCTGAGAATCATGGCATCCAACCACAGGGGAATGTCGTACCGGTGGACCCTCGGAGGAATGGGGTACCTCTTCAAGTGCGCGAACTTGTATTCTTCCATATTCGAGCAGGAAAAGGGAGTCTTGCCGGTTGCGAGCCTATAAAGGACCGATCCGAGAGCATAGATGTCAACCTGCGCTTGGTTGACGAACTTTATTGCATGAACGAAGCATTCAGGCGCGAGTTGGCCCAGGTCTACTCCCGGCTCCTCCCAAAGGAAGGTTCTCCCCTTCCTGACCGCGATCAGGGCCTTGCTGAGCCCGAAACCGCCGATTTTCACGATCTTCCGATCAGGGTCCAAAAGGAGCTTGGGGAGTTTCAAGTTGAGGTGGGGGACCCGTCTTACGATCTGATCCTGCCCGCGGTGTAGGTGGGCGTACCCGACGGCATTGAGTATCTGCGGCAGGATGCCAAGCATCTCGTCAATGGGCAAACCCTCAGGGTTCCCATTCAAGAGGGACTCCGCGGTCCCGGAAAGGTATTCGTGGAGGAGTACCCGCTTCCCGCCCAGGGTTGCCGCGCCGAGCAACCTGACCACATTGGCGTCGTCCATGTTAGACTGCAGCTCGATGATCTTGTCGAGGACCTGGTCGACGTCCTCATCCTCCACGAGCCCGGGTTCGAGCATCCTTACCGCTATGGGCAGCCCCTCACCCTCGATAGGCTCGGCCTTGAGCAGTCCGCTCTTGGCGCCGCAGGCGATGGGCTCCACAATTCGGTATCCACCTCCGTACCGGTGGCCGACACGGCTCGGGAATATTGAGATCTCCTCCAGCGTCTCACCGGTCAACTCGCGAAGCCGGTCAGGCACCTCTCCCGCGGGGGCTTCCCGCACGACGGTCTCCAGGGCAGGCGTCGGTGCTGGAGCCTCCATGGCGGGTGGTTCGAGTTCAATCGGCTCCTCAAGCTCGTTTTCAGGGGGCGGCACGGGTTCTTCACGCGCCTCCTTAGCCGGGGGCGCGGGTCTCTCAGGCTTCGCTTCAGGCACCACTCCGAGTCGTCCGGGTCCCCCGTCGGCTCCGGCCGGTGCAGGTTCCCAGGCCGGAGGTTGTTCGAGGGCGTCCAGGACATCGGTCTGTGGAGGAGCGAGGGGCTCTTCAGGTGCCTCCGGAGCAGCCCCCGGCTGCCGTTCGGGCATGCGTACGGGAGCTCCTCCTGAGGTGAAACTCGTCACTTCAGCCTCGCACGCGGGGCATCGGGTGAACGGAATGGGATGTATATGGCCACACACCGGGCAATGGTGAAGAGACTTGATGAAATCCTGTTCCTGGCGGGTCTCGAGTTCTCCGATTCTCCTGTTGCGTGTATTGTAGTGCTGTCTGGTAATGATCCCGTCATTCATAAGCTTCTTGACCACTCGTACCATCTGACGGACGCTCAGTCCGTGCTTCTCAAGAAGCTCTCTGTCACGCAGCCCCCTGCTGTAGTCCTTAACGAATTCAGCCACGTCCAGTTTGACGGTCATCATTTCCTCAGATACGCTGTCTCCTCTGTCACGGGCCTGCGGGTACGGCAGGCGCCTCAATGCGGATCCGGCGTCCACGAAACGAGACTCGATCCCCACCCTGGAGAATCAGTGTTTCACCCGGTCGGTCGCACCGCGCGTGTGTGGTACCATAATTGTAGCAAGCGAGAGGATTATAGCAGGATACAGAGTGAACCGCCAACAGAGTTGTGTTCAACGCCGGCCCGCCCGTGCTCGGAGTTCTCCGAAAGAGTCCTCTCCACTCGGCTCAAGGGCCGGTTTTTTTCAGGGGCCTCCGCCGGAGTTCAGTGCCCAAGCACCTGGTATCGCCACCATCCGATGTCCGAGTGGACAAGACCGGTCTTCTCGTTGACCTTGAGGATTCCTTCTATCCATCCCAGTGAGACTTCGGGAGGATGCTGGTAGATCCGGTCCCACATGTCGCCTCCCGCCACACCGAGGAGGAGGACTGTGGCCACGGCATGAGCGAATTCCTCGGGAACCTCCCCCGGTATCTGCAATCGGCGACCAGAGCTTGTTGTGTCTTCAGCAAACATGAACCAGCCAATCTGCATAATCTGTCGTACCACGCGCTGAAAATTGAGGATGTTCGGTTGCCTCCGCGATCCCTTCGCTTCCGACGTTGAACGCGACGCGATCGCGTGCCGGGCTTGCTCGGCCCAGCCAACACGATTGCGCCTGCGCGTCATGATTCTCCGGGACTCGGAGATCCGGCCCGTCGGCCCGCTTCAGGGTGCGGCAGGCTCCTTTCGGACAGCCGACCCCTTAGCAGGACATGAGCATTTGTCAATAGCTTATTGACATCCCAGAGAATTATAACAACAGGCGAAAAGAGATCTCACGCCGTGTCCACCGGCCTCAGGAAAAAGAGAACCACCGCGCCCACAAGGCCCACGAGCGCTCCGATCCAAAAGACCCAATCCCAGTAGGAACACCAATCGACCCATCCGGGCTCCGCTCCCGCCCCGGCCTGCATCAGAGCCTGAACCAACAGGCTTTCCATCTTCCGTCTCCTTTCACGCACGTTCCTGTATCACATCATTTACCGTCGTGTACGATCGTGACGCTGTACGCAAAGATCTGAGCCGTCGGACTCTTCCATCCGTCCCACGCGAGCCCCGCCTTGTCCCGGCAGCAATGCCCGAGGAACTCGCCGAGTGACCAGCCCGTTTCGGTCGCTACCTGAGGCAGAAACGTGCCACTCCTGCCCTTGTCTCGAATGAGGATTCCGTCCCGCCCCAGTTTGATTTCCTTCAGGGGATCTTTTACCCTCCTGAGCGGCGAGAGGACCGAGACCTCCACACCCAACTGCGGTACCTCGGGTGGCTTGATCGGATTGGCTCTGAAGCGGATATCCCTCGTCGCGGCCGCTACCGCCATCTCCCGAACGGTGTGCCAGAGTGGCTCGTCGGATGTGAATCGGCCGATGCAACCTCTCAACCGGCCCTGGTTTTTCAGGGTCACAAAACACCCGGTCCGGGTCTGCAACTCGGGATTGTCGCTCGGATCGTATGAGACCAAGTCTCCCGCGACGGCCTTCTTCACCGCTGCCCGCGCCATGGCTAGAAGCTCTTTTCGGCTCTCATCATCGAACCGGAGCGTTACCGCATCGGTTTTCACTTTCCCGGCCCCCTTTCCGGATCCCGTGAAAATCACGGCTCCATAGCCTACCACGCGCCGATCACTTCCTCCCGCCATGGCCGAGTTGGTGTAGCTGACTTGTTTCGCTTGGGTGATCCCGAGGCTCTTGGCTGCCCGTTCCAGGCAGAGAACACCATCGAGACCGCACATGGTCACGGACAGGCCTGGGTAGCCCGCCTTGAGCAGGCTCCGGTTCTCCTTGCGCACCTTTTCCGCATCGAGAGATTCCACGGCCTTGAGGATCGCCTTGTCGGATCTCTCTGCGTCGTGCGCGTTGGGGAAATGGCTCAGATCAGTTGACACGACGATCAGGGTACGAGGCCCCGAGGCAAGTTTGGCAAGGGCTTGCGCGACAATCTGATGGTCAAGGGGATCGGAACTGTTGGTGAGCATGGGCACGATCTTGAAGGGCTTGCCGGCCGCAGCCGCTATCAGATAGGGAAGCTGCACCTCGAGCGAGTGTTCCTGCGCGTGCGCCCGATCATCGAATTCGATCCGGTCGCTCATGTCTGCGAACTTGTCAACAAGCTCAGTATCAACCGGTACAGGCCCGAGCGGAGTCTGCCAGGTCTTGGCTGAACTCAACGCCCCTGCTTTCGTCGGCCACCGGTGGCTCGGACCGATGAGCACCACCCTATCGTACGTGAATGCAGACCCCTCGATCTGCTTGTACGCAGCGGCCAGAGATTTGGAACAATACGCGTACCCGGCATGAGGAGCCATAATCGCTTTGATCGGGAGGCTGAACTTTTCTTTTTCAGCCGATTTGAGGGAATCCGTAACGAGCCGCCGGAGCGTCCCGGGATCCTTCGGATAGAACATCCCCGCCACCGCGGGTTCCCGGACCTCCTTGAGTCCCTCCCGCCTCGCTTCGCCGTGCCCGGGAGGGGCTGTGCTCAGCACGATCAGCGCGGACACCGCCGCAACCATTTCGAGAATTCCCGGTCCTTTCATGCTCACCTCAGTGACGTTTTTCCTTCCTACTCCTTCCGGACGTACATGGCAGGTCGCCGCGACAGCCCCATCGCCGGCACGCTCCGGGGTCTCCCGGAGAAAAACAGAGAAATTGCCGCCAGACTCATCAGACAGAAGCTCCGCCGTGGTATCCTCCAACCGCTACGCGCGATGGATTCTGCCCAGGGGACGACACCCGGCACTACTTGACCGAGTGATTGAAGAGCTCCCGGTTCGCAATCCCACAGAGGGGGTCTCGTTCTGTCCTTTCGCATTTCAGCTCCAGACTCCCGCGATCTTTTCGTTGCATTTCGGACACTTCCCGTCTTTGAGGGTGTTTTCAATGATGGAGTACCCGGTCCGCCGAATGAGCAGCGTGCCGTCACGGGGGCAGTACGTATTTTCCGCGTCGGTTCCGAGCACGTTTCCAACGTACACGTGATGAAGTCCGATTTCCAGGGCTTCCCGCCGGGCCTTCATCAGGAAGTCCACAGGAGTGGGCGGCAGGTTCCTGAGCTTGTACATCGGATAGAACCGACTGAAGTGAAGGGGAGTGTCAGCCCCGAGATGCGCCAGGAGCCATCGGCACATCTTACGAATCATTTCCAGATCGTCGTTGAATGTCGGCACCACCAGGTTGGTGACCTCGAGCCACACACCCTCTTCCTTCATCATGACCATTCCGTCGAGCACCGGTTTGAGCCGAGCGTCGCACACTTCCCGGTAGAAGTTGTCGCTGAACGCCTTCAGATCGGTGTTGGACGCATCGATCACCGTGCAGAGCCGCTTGAGTGGCTCGCCATTGATGTAACCCGCGGTGACCGTGACATTACGCACCCCTTTTTCCCGGGCCCGGATCGAGCTGTCGAGCACATACTCATAGTAGATTACCGGTTCCGTGTACGTGTATGCAATCGACCGGCAACGCTGAACCAAAGCCACATCGACGACTCGATCGGGCGGGAGCCGAATATTTCGAACATCTTGCGGAGCTACCTGGGAGATGGTCCAGTTCTGACAGTTCTTGCAGTGAAGATTGCAGCCAGCGGTCGCAATGGAGAAGATTCGTGTCCCGGGCAAGAAATGAAACAGCGGTTTTTTCTCGATCGGATCGATGTGAACAGCGCACGGCCGACCGTATGTGACCGCCCTCAGTTGACCGTCCACCACGATCCGCGCGCGGCAGTCACCGCTCTGACCCTCCTCGATACGACATCGTTTCGGGCAGAGTTCGCAGATGAAGACGTCCGATTTCGGCATTGAGGGACTCCAAGCCGGCGTGACCATGAGACGTTCCCTTAAACTTCAATCAATTCACGAATCACCGTCCCAATCTACCTCTGGAACCGTCTCTGATCACAGCATACGGCAGTCGCGGGCAGCCTTACCCATAATAGGAATCCTCGTGTGGAAAATCAAGGGGAGCGATCCAGTCTCAAGTGTGGCAAGAGTTCATCGATGCGACTCTTTCTGAAAGCTTACCCCAAAGGGAATCTCCAGGACCTGTTTCATCTGATCATCGAGCTTTTGGTTTCGTCTGACGTCGATCACGTATCGGGGCTCGGGCTTGGTACCGGGTTCCAGCACTGACTTGAGCCACCCCTTTGTGCTCGCCGATTCCGAGCGCGTCTGCGCCCAGACGACCTCCGCTCGGAATCCCTCGTTCTCCTCCGCCACTCCGGCCTGGAACGGCTTCGCATCCTCACCCCCCTGGTCGACTCTCCATGTGATCTCGTTTGGATGAGGCGACCAGCTCTGCGCCGGCGCTTCCTTCAATGTGAGAGAGGCTGTGTCCGATGCACCTGACAGGCTGCAGAACACCATTGAGGATCGAAACCTTTGCACCCCCAAGAGCCTTCTTGCCCATTCCGCGAAATGCCCGCCCGCGAGTATCAAGGCCAGAGCCGTCAACAATTCAAGACCGTAATCAAGCAGATAGCGTGTCAGAAACTCTTCCCAGTCAGAGGGGGCAGCAGGTCTCGTGAAGTGGATCAGTAGAGAAAATCCCCATACGATCAGCCCCACAGCCACGGGGAGGCACAGAATCCCCGCGGGCCGCGAAAGAGATGGGACCGGTTCCGGGCGGCTCTCCATGAGGGTCCCTTTCGTCAGAGAGCTGCCATCGGCTTCGAGCCGGACCGGACCCGTAGGGGAGGATCCTTCTGCGCTGAAAATCCGATATGCCTCTTCCAGCAAAGCAAAGAACAGCCGTGGATCGCCTCCCCCGCGCACCGCAAGAGATTCTCGTGTCCGCGACCATTCCGGCTTTCGAACGATCAAGAGGCTTGCCGCGATCAGCCCGTTCGCCCAGATGAGCGTCCCCAGGAGCGAGAACAGGCGCTCGGCCGATGGGATGACGATCCTGGACGTCACCTGAAAATGCTCTTCCAGAAGTCCGGGAAGGAACTGCGTGGCATAGCCTGCCAACGCAAGCCCCAGAATCATGAAGAGGAACGTGAGGATCGAGAGCCCCGCAAATCCCAAAAGCCCGAACGAAACCGGACTGATGGACCGCGCGCGCGGCCAGGCTCTCAGGACCGCACGAAGCGGCCCCCGAGCGGCGCGCCAGTAGGCGGGCAGGCCCGTCCTGATAGACTCCGCGGTCCACACCGGTTCGGCCGGGTCACCGGTCTCACTTAGATGCTTCTGAGCCTCGGTAAACCCCGCGATCCCGAACACGATCCAGATTATCCCCACGACGCATCCAATCAGAGACGCGGCCGTGGAGATCAATTTCGGCAATAGCTTTGGCAGTCGCGAAGAGGCCCATTGGACAATTCTGTCGGGAACGGGTTGCGATAAATCAGGATAGGCCTGGGCCATCTGATCCAGCCTGATAGTCGCGTCCCAGAGCACGAGCACTCCCGCAACCAGGTACACAGCTCCCACAAGGACTTCCGGCCGGGTCACCAGCAGAAGACGTTCTCTGGTAAAAAAAGGGCCTGTGATCATGATTTTCCGGAAATCGGCCGACTCTTCTTTTCGAGGCATGGCATGCTACCTGAATGAAGACCGTCAGGATCTTGTCGTATCCTTGGTTCACCAGGAGAGATCGCTTTGAAGTCGCAGGGACAACCCATCGCAGATACCCAGCGAGGAGAGCAAATTATACCTGATTTCAAGGGGATTTGGAAGTCGTATGCCTCGTCATCGGGCATCGAAGAGATTCTTGCAACCGAACCCGAAATTAAGGTATCACCTTCTTGACAAACCTAATCCAACTGATGTGGGATCGGGCCGTTCGCCGTGAGGGCACGGCACGCCGTGCTTTCATGTTCAGGGATGATGGTTGACCGACGCGAGAATGTCATTCGAGTAGTCGCCGCAAGGGGGCGCGGAGGATGAAAGAACTGTCCGAAGTCGAAGCCCTGGAAAAGCTTTCCAGGCCTGAACTGATAGACCTGGCACGGACCTATGCTCGGCTCCTCTTGACGCTCGACGGACTGTGGTTCCTCGAGGCGGAGAAGTCCGCGGGGATCACCGACGCACTCAGGTTCGACGAGACCGTCTGGAGACAATACGGGCAGATCGAAGCCCGCCGCTTGAAGAGATGCCTCTCGATCGAGAGGGTCGCCACCATGACCGAGATGCGGGAATTCATGCTGCTCAGCCCGGCCTGGGTCTCCGTGAGCCCCGAGATCGAATTGAAGGCGGGAAGCTGCCTGGTAACGGTCACCCACTGCCCTCACCAGGATTTAAGGGCCGGCACGGGACTCATGGAATTGGCCTGCAAACCGGTGGAACTCGCGTACCTGGAAGGGTTTTTCAAGGAACTGAACCCCAATACACGAATACGATGTCTCTTCGCTCCGCCGGATGAACACCCCCCCAATGAGTGGTGCAAATGGGAAATCCGGGTCGAGGAATGAAGGGTATACCGGAGAGGGCGTTCCTGCAAAGACGCCTTCCCGGTGAAGCCTCACCTTCTCCCTCGCTTCGTCACGCTGTGGTTAATATCTCCTCTTTTCATTTCTCGGTCTCTTGGCGGTCGGAGTTTGCATCAGCCTCGCCATCCCGTGACTCATGAGATCGATTTTCTTGCGAGACGGTGTAACCTTTCCCCGTGCTTCCCGTCACACGTGTAAAGTCTTTTTCAGAAAGGAGATCACCAGTGGACGAGAAGATGAGAATTCTGATAAGCTTGGGAGCGGCTACCGCGGCGAACTGTGTGCCTTGCTTCGAGCATTACCTGGCCAAGGCCGATTCCGCGAATGTCACTGTGGAGGAAGTCAAGGAGGCCGCGGGGATCGGGCACCAGGTGAAGAAAGGAGCCACAATAGAGATGAAGGGCTCTGTGGAGAGAATGCTCGACGGTCGGGCCTGCGAAAGCGGACGCCTGGCGTCATCTTCCGGGCGATGTTGCTGCTGACGGACAATGCAAGGAACCTAACATGAACTTCTGGGAAATCTACGATCAGTACTATGAGCCGGTGAGAAAATTCATCCTGGCCACCGTCAGAGATGAATGGGCGGCCGACGACTTGACCCAGGAGACCTTCACGCGGGTCCGGGAGAAGCTGGACACCCTGCGGGATCAATCCAAGGCTTCTTCATGGGTATTCGCGATCGCGCACAATCTCTGCCGGGACCACTTTCGCAGTGTCAAAAAGACGTCTCCGAGAGCCGGTTCGGAAGAAGGAGAAGTCGAGCTCGCGTGTGAGGCTTCCGTGCAACTGAAACTGGAGCAGTCCCAAATGAGCCAGTGTATTCAGGACAAGGTTGACCTGCTCCCCGAGTCTCATCGAACGGTCATCATTCTTTTCGACGTCATGGGCTTCACTCACCAGGAGGTTGCCGACGTTCTCGGGATATCCGTCGAAAACGCCAAGGTGCGGCTCCACCGTGCACGCCGGCAGCTCAAATCCATCCTTGAGGAGCATTGCACCTTTGAGGTCGATGAGAGAAACGTCCTCACGTGCGAGCCGCAAGAAATGAGCACCTCATAGGCTGCGTTGTCCCCGTTCACCGGCGGTCAATCAAACCCGTCTCCTCGTCACAACGGCTCATTCCGCACAGTCTCATGGAGAAAAACGCGTGGGAGACTTCGGGTAGAGGAGCGGACGTATGATAGCCGGACGAAAGACGGAACGCGTGAAAGACAGGGAGAGAAAAAGCTGTGTTTCCCCGTTGGAAGGCCATGAGGATGGGACGACGATGCTGGACGAGTTCTTCGCGGGAGGACGAGGCTTCCTGATCCTCTGCTCTGTGACGTGCCAGATGATGGATCGTGCAGCGCTTAGGGCCTCAGAGGAATAATCCGACCGGATCGCCTCGCACCGTCCGGACTCACGAGGGAGGGATTTTCCATGCCTGAATATGTAACTCTGTGGAGCTGGTTTTCTTGGTGGTGGATATGCGTCGCGGTGATGATCGTGTTCTGCTTTCTCTGTTTTCGGAGGATGCGAACCCAGGGGATGGGTTGCTGTTTTCCTCGATCGTACCGGGGAGACATACCTGATCGTGCTTTGGGCGGGTCTTCCGAATCAGCGGAGGAGATCCTGGACAGACGGTACGCGCTGGGCCAAATCGACGACGAGGAATACGAACGGCGCAGACGGACTTTGAAAGGCGAGCGTGGATAGCTCGCCACGGGACGTCCCCCCTGGGGAAACGGCACGATTGCCAAAAAGGAGGACCGAAATTCGTCTGCTGGCCCCCGGGACTTTGAATGGAAAATCCCCCTAAACATCTCTTTGTGAAACGCGGGGCATTTCGAACACCAAGTCTGACAATCGCTATGACGTGAACAAGGAGCCTCATGACGCTGCTCACAGGATACCGTAAGGAGATCTTCCGGCCCAAGTGCAACCCGAGCTTTCAATCGGTCCATTGCATCGCGCACCTGGACGATGACGTGGGTGAAGTCCTGCCCTATCTCAACGCCGCTCTCGGCGGCCATGAATATATTGACGAGCCCCCCTCGGTGACCTTCAGGGTCCACGGAAAGCTCATAACAGTCCATGCCCAACAAATAGCGATCAATGCCCTGAAGGATGAATCCGAGGCGGACAAGATCCTCACGTGGCTCAAGCATGAGATTAACGAAGCCTGGGAGCGTCGTTCGGAGATCGAACCACGGTACGAGGGCATGCCCAAACCGCGCATGATGGAGATCCTCAAGCTCTTGCCAAGGACTAATTGCAGAGAGTGCGGAACCCCCACCTGCACGGTTTTCGCTGTCGCGGTTTGCGAGGGCGTCAAAGAACCGGCCGACTGTCCGCCGTTGACTCGGGAACGTGCCGCTGCGATGGAGGAATACCTCAACGGATTCGATATGAAGTCTCTGGGATGGGACTAACATCGAGGGTTTTCGAATGAGTGAGACTTCGTTGCGTCCTCCCGCGGGCAGGGTCGGGATGAGGAAAGAAGAACTTTCGTCCTCAGGGAGATGGAGAGGAGCAAATTGGTGGACCGAGTCCGGGAAAAGGCGGTAAGAACCCCCATGACGCGAATTCAACTCTACGCGGTTGTGTTCCTCGTTCGACTCCTCTCGGACCTGCCCTATCTCTTTCTGCTCTATTTCCTCCAGTTCCCGCGGCAGGGGAGCGGAGGATGCTCCGACGTGGCGTTCAACGCCGTCCTTTTCGGGGCGTTTGCGGGGATCCACAGCCTGTTCGCGCGCGACTTTGCCAAACGTGGTCTAGCTCGCGTGACGGGCGAAGATTTCGCCAAACCGACGTATGTCATGGTGAACGGAATCGTGCTGCTCCTGGTCCTTTATTTCTGGCGTCCGATATCGGGAACCGTGTGGGAGGCCGAGGGCCCTGGGTACTGGGTGTTGACGAGCCTCTCTCTGGCAAGTGTTGGAGGGTTTTTCTATACCTGTCTCTTCGTTGACTACCAGGGATTCCTTGGTATCAGTGTCTTCTTGCGCAGATTGGCGGGCAAGCCTCCCAGACCGATCCCGTTCTCCGCAGCCGGTCCGTACGCGCACTTGCGTCATCCAATGTATCTTTTCTTCATCGGGGTGCTCTGGATAGGTCCCGTGATGACGTACGGCCGTCTCGAATTCGCATTCCTCGGGACCGTCTACGTGATCATCGGAGTCTTTTTTGAGGAGCGAAACTTGCGAGAGCAATTCGGGGAAGTCTACGACATTTATCGGGCAAACGTGCCGATGTGGATTCCGCGGCTCCGTCCGTGGAAGCGCGATGGGTCGGCAGTCTGAGCGTTCCGGGAGCGGCGAGGGGGAGGAAGGAACGGACTGACCCAAAAAAATTCGGTCTTCCCAATTTTTTTGTTTGCATTTTTCGGATTCGCGGTTATTCTATTTTTTTAACCTAAGGGAGGGGCGGCCGCCCTTACCCGAGATCACCCACGGAGGAAAGAACCATGCAGTGCGCGACGCTGAAGAAAGGTGTCGAGTGTGCGTTCATGACGAGAAAAGGTTGCACCTTCAACGGCGGCCGGTGCCACACGGTCGTCGAGCAGTGTGAGGGATGCTCCCGGACAGAGACCTTTGACGAAGGCATTTTCTGCACCGTAGCCCCCAATCCTTCCACCAAATGGAATGGCACTCCCTGCAACTTCGCTACCCACATTCAGGCTGCCAAGTCTGAAAAAACCCAGAAGATCAACCCATTGAAGGCTTCCAAACGGGCCGCGGCGAACAAGTGACGGGTCTCCTGTCCGGAAGGGTACTTTCCCTTCCGGACTCCCCTTGAACAATGAGGCGCCTCGACAGACTGTCCTTGCGCGCGCCAATCCCCCAGGACGCCCAACCGGGTAAGCCCGCAACGCAGCCCCGGAACGAACCTTTCTGGAGAGAAAGCCGTCCCGGATTGCCTTTTTGAAGGTGAACCGGTATCAGGCACACTCGGAGGGATCGCCCTGGAGCTTTGCAATTGCATGGGCGAGCGCGGGCACCAGTACCTCGAGATTCTCAATTGCGCCCCTGGGGCTTCCGGGAAGATTGATGATCAGCACTCTCCCCCGAACGCCGACAACTGCGCGTGAGATCATGGCGTGAGGAGTCTTGAGCAAGCTCTGCGCGCGCATTGCCTCGGCCATTCCCGGGACAATTCTGTCCACCGCGGCGATTGTCGCTTCGGGTGTGACGTCTCGCGGAGAAAGGCCGGTGCCGCCGGTAGTGACGATCAGATCGAGCATCCCTTCATCGGCCCACGCAATGAGGATCTCCTTGATCTGATCTTCCTCGTCGGGAACGACCGAGGTTCGATCCACGTCGATTCCGTTGGACCTCAGGTACTCAGCGAGCGCCGGCCCCGCGGCGTCTTCACGCAGTCCTTGCGAAGACCGGTCACTAATGGTGAGTATTCCCGCACGCAATGGGTTCGACACAACTCCTAACCTCTGTTGCCCTGCCTCCCGCTTTGGGGAATCCTCGGTCAAAATTGCGCACTTCGAAATCGTCTGCTTCGAGTTGCTCTTTGAGAAAATCGAGGGCCTTCCATGGATCGACGCTGGTGCCGCAGGTAAAGATGTCAACCGCAGCGTACCCGTGTTCAGGCCACGTATGGATCGTCAGGTGAGACTCGGCGATCACCACCACGCCCGAGACTCCCTGGGGGTTGAAGTCTTGAAAAGCCGTCTTGAGAACCGTTGCTCCCGCAACTTCGGCTGCCTGGGACATGATCTCCTCCAGGCTGCCCCGATCGTCGATCGTGCGTCTGTTGCAGGAATAGAACTCGATCAGAAGATGAATACCCAGAGCTTTCATCGTCATCCCCCTAACCGAGCAAGCGTTTGCCTACGAAAACGTTGCCTGCAAAGCCGTACGGTAGGTCTCGGTCCCATGTGATATGGGGAACGAACACGCTACCGGTCCACGGTGTGTTTCTTATTCAGTCCCCGGTGGGGGTCGGGAGAATTCGTCATTCACCCGGTTTGTTGCGAACAGATTGGGAGGACTGCGCCGTCCTCACGAGCGAGAGGGATTCTGTTTGTATCGGACGAGGAGGAAATCGAAGTACTCCTCACTCAAGTCCTTCCCTCCGACAAGTGATTGGAATCTCAGAGAGATAGATGATGATGGGCAGAATCGTCCCCCTGCGCGAGCGAATGCCTCACGTACCGCGGCACATTCTCTAGGAACGATTTTTCTGGTCAGACCGGTCATCTTGCTCACCTGGGGCAAGTCTTGTCAGTAGCAAACTAAGCGTAAATACATGCCCCAATCTAGTAATCATTGTCAAGGGAAAAAGCAAGGTGTCAGATTCCATCGCCGCAGTTCGGACACTTGCTGTGGAACTTGCTTACCAGTCCCTGCCAGCCGCAGGATAAGCACTCCTTGCGTATGTGGGTGGGCGTCTCAGCAACCTCCCTGCGGACCTTGAAGAAGAGCCGGTAGAGTGCGATAGCGAGAACGACCACGACAACGATTGCCAAACCCACTGCAACTGCCGTAGTAATTTCTCCCTCCATCTGCGCCTCCCTGCGAACGATATCATCCCGCCTCGCGTCGAGCCTCCATCCTGAGGATTGGCGAGGCGGAAAGCTTAAGGTGGGTTGTCGCCGGCGCTCGTACCGTCATCCTGCCGCCTGGAAGAGGACCACGATGTGGCCACGCCCGCTCCGCACCTCGGACAGACATCGCGGCTCGGGTCAAGCCGAGCCCGACATCGCCCGCAGAATCTCGGCGCCTCCCGTTCCATGATCGGCACGCGCGCGCCGCATCTCGCGCATCGTTCGTTCTTCTCCAGCGTATACGCTCCGCACGTGGGACAGCAGATCAACGCGCCCTCACCGATAGGGGGAAAGGGATAGTTCCGTCGAAAGGCCCGAACGAGCCGGTGCATGAGCCATCCCATGAAAATCATAAGTGGAATAAGCGCGAGCGGTCCTATCTCCGGATTGGCCGCGACGATCGTGTCGTAGATCCCGTGCAGGAGGATGGCGCCCAACAGTCCCTTGAGCACGGTGATCAGTTCCCGATCCCTTTGGAACCGGGCCAGACCCATGGCGTAACCCACGATCGACGCAAACATGATATGTGCGGGCGTGGCAAAGAATATCCTCAGCAACAGGACGTCGGGCCCGATCAGTCCCATCAGATGCAGTGAGAAGCGGATATTCTCCGCGCACGCGAAGCCGATCGCGGCCGTTGTCGAGTAGATCAGTCCGTCGGTCGGCTCTCGGAAATCCGGGCTCCGGTAAACCCCCATCCACACCGCAAGGAGTTTCACGAACTCCTCGATGGGTGCGATGAGCAGAAAGCTCGCTATCACGGACCGTGCAAGCGTCTCCTGATCCACACTCGCATTCATGAGACGTTCGAAGATCTCCGCGGGGATGGTGAGAACACAGGCCCACAGGAAAACCCGGAGCATGTGACCGAAAATGCGGTCATCCCGGCGTCGGCCTCGGAAATAGAAGAACAGGAGCCATGTCAGCCCGGGCAAGACTCCCAGAGTCACCATGTATGTTTGCAGATGGTCACCTCTCGATTGACTTCGGAACAACCGCACCGTATAACACGGAAGTTGTCCGGCGCCAAGTACGTCACCCCGGAGAATCAGCGTGACCGCCAATCTTCAACCGCAGGACACCGTATCCGACGCGGACAGGTATCTCGTCACCGTCGAGCAACTCGTCAAGCACTTTCCCGTCAAGAGCGGCTTCCTCAGCCACGATGACTTGAACGTCCACGCGGTTGACGGAGTAGACCTGGACATAGTCCGCGGTGAGACACTCGGACTCGTCGGCGAATCCGGTTGCGGAAAATCCACCCTCGGCAGGCTGTTGCTGAGGTTGGAAGAGCCTACCTCCGGCAGGGTGATCTTCGAGGGCCGAGATGTGGGCCGGCTGGGCCGCAGTGAAATGAAGAAACTGCGGCGAAGAATGCAGATAATTTTCCAGGACCCGTACTCCTCGCTCAACCCGCGGCGGACCGTTCAGAGCATCATTGCCGAACCGCTCGTCATCCACAAGATAGGGTCGTCTTCCGAAAGGCGAACGAAGGTGCGCGAGCTGATGGAGGAAGTCGGGCTCAGACCGGAGTACGCGTATCGCTTCCCCCATGAGTTCTCAGGCGGTCAACGACAGAGAATCGGCATAGCGAGGGCACTCGCCCTCCAACCAAGCCTGATCGTGGCTGACGAGCCGGTGTCGGCCCTGGACGTTTCCATCCGTTCGCAGGTGATCAATCTGCTCGAAGATTTGCAGGACAAGTACGGCCTGACCTATCTCTTCATCTCCCATGACCTCTCCGTTGTGGAGCATATCTCCGACAGGGTGGCCGTCATGTACCTCGGCAAAATCGTCGAGGTCGGCCGCAAAGAGGATATCTATCTTAATACGCTCCATCCGTACACGGAAGCCCTCCTCAGTGCGGTCCCTACCATCGATCCCGAATCGAGACGGGAGCGGATCATCCTTGAAGGTGACGTTCCCAGTCCTATCGATCCCCCTTCCGGCTGCCGCTTCCATCCGCGGTGCAGGCTGAGGATCCCCGTCTGCACCGAAGTCGAACCGAGGCTCGTTGAGGTGCGACCCGGACACTCGGCTGCGTGCCATGTCCGCGCTCCCGCGTCCGACTTGTGATGGGACGAAGGGTTCGACAGCGTGGCGCGGCCCTGCCAGGAGGCGGTCCGCGCGGTTCGCGGCATCACCCTCCGCTGAGAAGGTCATATCGTCCGCGTATCTCGTGTAGGTCCACCCGAGCTTTGCGCTGAGGTCCCCGAGCGTCGCATCGTGCGGTTCACCTGTGCGCGGCTTGTGCAGCATCGTGCTTGACAGAGTACGGATCTTTGTAGCAGGCTCGGAATGTCCATGACAAAACACGGGGAAGAATTCGAACCCCGGGACAGAGGCGGCGTAACCGATGAGAATGTCCAAATTTCATATTCCGACGCTCAAGGAAGACCCTGCTGACGCTGAGGTGATCAGTCACAGACTTATGCTCAGGGCCGGCATGATCCGCAAGCTTGCCGCGGGGATCTATTCGTTTCTCCCATTGGGCTATCGTTCCTTGCGCAAGGTGGAACAAATCGTCCGTGAAGAAATGGACGCGGCCGGAGCCCAGGAAGTCTTCCTGCCCATGGTGCAGCCGGCTGAACTCTGGGAGGAGTCCGGCCGGTGGGAACGCTACGGCCCGGAGCTGCTGCGTTTCAAGGATCGCCACGGCCACGAATGCTGCCTCGGCCCGACCCACGAGGAGGTCATCACCGACCTCGTGCGCCGAGACGTGCGCTCGTACCGCGAGCTTCCCATAAATCTCTATCAGATACAGACGAAGTTCCGGGATGAGATCCGTCCGAGATTCGGCCTCATGCGCGGCCGGGAATTCATGATGAAAGACGCGTACTCCTTCGACGCGGACGAGCCGGGCGCGGAGGAGTCGTACCGCGAGATGTGGGACGCGTACACCAGGATCTTCGAGCGGTGCGGCCTGAGGTTCAGAGCGGTGGAAGCGGACACTGGACCCATCGGGGGAAGCTTTTCCCATGAGTTCATGGTTCTGGCCGATACAGGCGAGGATATCGTCGTCTCCTGCGATTCCTGTGACTACGCGGCGAACATGGAAAAGGCCGAAATAAGGACTCCCGAAACGCCGGAAAAGAAAGACGGCCCGGGACAGCCCGAAAAGGTTGAGACACCCGGGATGGCCACCATCGAGCAAGTCTCCGATTTCTTGAAGGTGAGGCCGCAGGACCTCATCAAGACCCTTATCCTGCGGACGGACAAGGAGCCGGTGGCGGTCCTTATCAGGGGAGATCACGATCTAAACGAGGTGAAGCTCAAGAACTTCCTCAACGCCGAGGAGGTTGAACTTGCTGACGAGCGGACCATCGAAGAAGTAACGGGCGGTCCGCTAGGCTTCTCCGGACCGGTGGGCTTGGAGAAGGTCACGATCGTCGCGGATAACGCGATAAGGACCGTGGCGAAGGCTGTGGTGGGGGCGAATCAGAAGGACGTTCACATCGTCAATGTCGTCCCGGAAAGAGACTTTGGCGTGCAACATTACGGTGATTTCCGGCTCGCGGGTGCAGGAGATTCCTGTCCCAGGTGCGAGTCGGGTAAACTCGTCCTCACACGAGGGATTGAAGTCGGTCACGTGTTCAAACTCGGCGTGAAGTACTCCGAGGCCATGGGCGCCCGATTCTTGGACGCTGATGGGAAGGAAAAACTCATGATCATGGGATGCTACGGCATCGGGGTGAGCCGGACCGTGGCCGCTGCAATCGAACAGAATCATGACGGCGACGGGATCATCTTCCCGCCTCCGGTTGCTCCCTTCTCGGTGATCGTTACCCCGGTCGGGGCAAAGAACGAGGAGATAGAACAGGCCGCTGAGGATGTCTACCGGAACCTCTGGAGCGCGGACATCGACGCGCTCCTCGATGACCGGGACGAAAGGCCCGGTGTGAAATTCAAGGATGCCGACCTCATAGGAATCCCCTTGAGAATAACCATCGGCAAGAAGGCCCTCGCGCAGGGAAAGGTGGAACTGAGAAATCGTAAGACCGGAAAGGTGGATCTTGTAAAGACAGACTCCGTGGTGGAGGCCGTGAAGGACGCTCTGAAATCGTGGGACGGGGACTGATCGGAACGCGGAGGATGGGCTGCACCAATGCGCGATCGACAGAGTGATCGGTGGTCGTCACCCAGGGAGACTCTTTTATCCTATGTCTCGCCCGCGGGGAGAGGACTGGCGTGAGGGAGAATTTCCTTACCCTCTGTGGATGGTCGTCGGCATCTGCGCCTCTCAACGTCAGGCGACGGAGGCAGCGTCAGCGAGCATAGTAGAAGTCGTAATTGGGAGCGGCCGATCCGGCGTAGCCTCGCTGGGGAACCGACTGCGGATAGTATTGGTACCCGTCCTGGAACGCCTGAGGATAGCCCTGGGGATATCCCCCTTGGTAGTAACCGCCGCCCCAGTAGGGACCGTACCCGAAGCGAGCGTAGGGGTAGTTGTACCCGTAGGGATTATTCCACGTCGGTGGTGCTTGTGTGGGGTTCCAGGGTTTCGGGTACGCGTGGATGGGCGCGGACCATTTCACCGGCTCGTCGGCAAAGGCCGGAAAGGACAAAAGGAGCACCGCAATAATTCCGGCGATAACTGGAATCCGTATACGTGGCAAAAGACCTCCTCGATCCCGAACACTCGGTCTCGAAGAACATACCCGTTGAACGGCCCCCGTTTCAAGTATAAAGATAACGGACGTGCTCCCAAGCAGGTCTCCCGGCGTATGAGTCCATGGCTAATCCGGCATGGGGAAGCGCGGCAGAAAAAACGAATCGGGGCAACGAGCCAAATGAGGCGATATGTTGACAAGCAAGGTCCCAAGTGAACCGGAAACATCCCCGCACAGACGCGGGAGGCCGCGTGGCAGTTACTTTCGCGATCTTCTACTCGGCCTTCTCGTGTGTGTCGCGTTTTTCGCGATCTTGGAGGGGGTGCTCAGGATTGCGGGCATTCCCGCGCGTGGCGAACCGGGTGATCCGTACGTGGGATTCTCCGCGATCCAGCCTCTCTTCGTTGTCAAGGATGGGATCGCGTCGACTGCCCCTGGGAGACTGAAGTACTTCAACAAGGTCTCGTTCCCCGTTGAGAAGAAGCCCCACACGTTCAGAATATTCTGCTTCGGAGGTTCGACGACCTACGGCCGCCCGTTCGACGGGAGGACTGCCTTTCCCAGATGGCTCAAGGAGCTGCTTGTCGCGTCGGTACCAGGTAAGGAATTCGACGTAATCAACGCCGGAGGGATCTCGTATGCATCCTATCGCATCGTACCGCTCGTCAAGGAAGCACTCCGTTTCCGCCCGGACCTCGTCGTCTTCTACACGGGGCACAATGAATTTCTCGAGAGGCGCACCTATAAGGGGCTCTTCGATCAAGGCCGGACACTGGTTACCGTAAGGGCTGCGCTGGAGCACCTGAATATTTATCGCGGCCTCAAGCGTCTGCTTGAACCGCTGGTCTCCCCTGGTCCAAGCCCAGCGAAAACCCGGATGGGGAGCGAGGTCAAGGCGATCCTCGATCAAAGTGCAGGGCTGGAACTCTATCACCGGGACAACGACTTCTCACGAGGGGTGGTCCAGCACTTCGCGCTTAATCTCCGGAGAATGGTCCGGATGTGCCGTGATGCGGGTGTCCCGGTTATTCTCGTCGAGCCGGCCTCCAATCTCAGGGACTTCTCGCCCTTCAAGTCCGAGCACGGACAAGATCTTGACGGACGAAAAAAAGCGGCAATTGAGAAAAAGCTCAAGGATTCACAACGCTTGATCGAGGAGGGAGAATTCGGAAAGGCCCTGGCACTTCTCAAGCAGTGCCGTGAAGAAGATCCCCTGTACGCACAGACACACTTTTTGACGGGGAAAGCGCTCCTCGGGATCGGCCGGTGGAAGGAGGTACGGAAGAGCTTCATCCGTGCAAAGGATCTCGACGTCTGCCCCCTCAGAGCCACGTCGCCCATTCTCCAACGAATTCGGCAGATTGCTCACGACGAATCCGTTCCGCTCATACGTTTTTCGCACATTCTCGCGCAAATGCCATCCGACAAGGCCGGGGAATCCGCTATCCCCGGAAACGAGCGATTCCTCGATCATGTGCATCCGGCCATTCAAGGTCATCAGAGGCTCGCGGAAGCGATTCTCGCGCAAATGGTCAAGCAGGGACTGGTCACTCCCTCCGAAAAGTTGAGCCGTCAGGACAAAGACAGACTGTACGCGCGCGTCATGAAGGGCCTCGACCGGAAGTTCTTTGCCATGCGAGACCTCAACCTCGCCAAGGTCCTCAGGTGGGCCGGCAAGAAGAAGGAGGCCCGGACGGCTCTGCTTCGAGCCGCGAAGCCCATGGATCCCAATCCGGAAATACACAAGATGCTCGGAAGCTATCTGCTCGATCAGGGCAACTACGACCGCGCGGTCGAGGAATATGAAAAGGCTGTCAAACTCGCGGGAAACGAACCGACCATGGTGTACGCACTGGCTACCGCGTACTTCAAAGCCGGGCGGAAGAAAAAGGCTGAGCGGACGTACCGAATCCTCGTGGACAAGAGAGAGCGGATACCGGAAGCGTACTCCAATCTCGCACTCATCTATCTGGGTTCGGGTCGTACCGGGGAGGCGATCGACGTACTCAAGGCGGGCCTCGATAAGATGCCGGACGCGGCATCGCTGCTCGCAGGATACGGTCTGGCTCTCGCGGTCTCGGGAAAACCGGCGGAAGGAATCCCCTGGATGCAAAAGGCCCTGGAGAAAGAACCTGGAAAGCCCGACTATCTGTACAACCTGGCCGGGATGTATGCACTGACGGGCAAGAAGGATCAGGCTTTCAAATCGCTGGAACAGGCCGTGAAGAAAGGCTACTCGAACGCGGGCAAACTCGCCCGGGACTCGGTCTTTCGGTCGATCCGTCAGGACCCCCGATTCCAGGCGATCCTCCAGGGTCTCCGTTGACCCGCCGTCCCGGCGCGCACTGGCCATTCCCGCGTTCTCAGGGGAAGTCCCCTCCGCTCTTGAGGGCCTGGCTTGCGACGTGATAGTCTACGAACGGAAAAGCAGGAAAACACTCTGAACGTACTGAGTTGACATCTTTCTCCCTGCTCGGAGGCGGGATGCCCAATCGATCACAGGACTGGTTGGCTCAAGCTGTTCGAGATCTCGAGCAGGCACGATCGTCGCAATCGGAGGGTCGTCATGAGTGGGCCTGCTTTGCAGCCCACCAGGCTGCTGAAGAAGCCGTGAACGTGCTCCACCTTGCAATGGGACAGGAGGTCTGGGGCCACGTGGTCGCCAGGCTTCTCACCGAGTTGCCCACGCACCCTGCCGAGGACCTCGTGGACAAGGCACGGGTTCTCGACAATTTCTACGTTCCCACTCGATACCCGAACGGTCATCCGGATGGCGCTCCCTGTGAGCACTACGGGACGATACAGAGTCAGGAGGCCATTGGCTATGCCGTTGAGATCCTTGAATTCGTCCGTGCTCAAATGGCCTGATCGCGATCAGGTGGATCGCGCAGTCAGGGAGTGGGCAGCGCGCGTCGAGTCGAACCGCCGCGGAGTCGTTGCCCTCGGATACTTTGGATCGTACGCCCGGGGCGATTGGGGAGTGGGAAGCGATCTGGATCTGATCATGATCCTCGACCATACGGATCAATGCTTCGAACGCCGTGCCCTCTCCTGGGACCTGACCGAACTCCCGGTGCCGGCATCGCTCCTTGTCTATACTCTGCCGGAATGGGAAAGGCTCCGACAAGAAGGGGGCCGGTTCGTACGCACGATCGAAAGACAAGCGGTGTGGCTGCTTCAAGAGAACCCGAGGTAGTGACGTCGCTTTCGCCCCCCGAGCAGTATTGGAAAATGAAATTCGCGTCAACAGTCGTCCGGTCCCGCGCTGAAGCCCGCCCCCGTGGAACCGACTGCGGAGAGCACGGAGTCCAAATCCATGCGGTCCGTAAGTGGCAGGCTGCACCTCGTAGCAATGAGCGATCAAATACGTGAGATGGGATGGAAGCAGGCGGACACGTATCTGAGAACCAGAAGAAAAGGGCCCGGCAGTTCGTGTCCGTAGGGGCGTAGCATGCCGATGGGCATGCCTGCCGGTAGGGATTTCGGATGGAGACAGGTTTTGGCTCAGGAGGTGACCACGGGACAAGAGGCCGAGACGGTCATTCGACGCGGGGCTTGGACCGGAGGATGCAATCCCTGTTACCGGGGGATTTGAGATTGCTTCGTCGTTTCGCTCCTCGCAATGACACGCGAGCCGGGGAGCTGCGGCGTGGCGGTCCGCGGAAGCGAGGGATTCTCCGTGCCCTTGTGCCTCTGTGGTTATGACGTCTTGAAATCTTCATCTTCTTGGTGTCTTGGAGTCTTGATGGTGGAAGCTTTCTGCACAAAGAGAGACCGTGGCAGCCTGAGGCAAGCTACGGAAGGTGAGCGGATGGGAAATCGGTTTTATGTCCCCAGATTTCCCAGATTTCTCAGGTTTCACAGATTTCCTTTCTATCGCTAGACATGCAGAGGAGGCCGAGTTTTTTCATGAAAACTCTACGCATGTCCGTAGTAGCACCGTGGCTGGTCCCGCTGGTTGTGGTGGTGGCCTTGCTGCCCTCTGTTGGCATCGCAGGAGACAAGACCGCCCTCAACAAGCAGCTTATCTACGCAACCAGGAAGGGGGATAGCGACCGAGTCAAAGAACTTTTGCGTAAGGGCGCCGATGTCGATGCAAGCGACGGGAGGGCTCTGGTCGGTGCTGCGCAGCGGGGTGCCTCGAAGGTGGTGCAAATACTGCTCGACGCGGGCGCGAAGAAGGGGCGTGTTGAAGCCCTTATCATTGCTGCTCGACGCGGCAACACACAGCTTGTGAAGCTGCTTATGGATAAGGGCACTGATGTCAACGCGAGGATCGATCACCGAAATACACCACTGCTGGCTGCTGTCCGAGGGGGCCACCTTGGGTTGGTGAAAATGCTTCTCACGCGAGGAGCAGACGTCAATGCAGACAACGGGGCGGCTCTCATATGGGCTGCGCAGCACGGCGCCGCTCAGGTAGTGAAAGTGCTCCTTGACTCAGGTGCGAAGGAAGGGCTGGATCGCGCGCTCATGTACGCCTCTGGACGCGGTGACAACCAGGTTGTGAAGCGCCTTCTGGCTAAGAACGCCGGCGTCAATGCAAAGAGCGGCGCGATTACCCCTTTGATAGCTGCTGCCCGAGGGGGCCACATTGGGGTGCTGAAAATGCTCGTCCACCAGGGAGCCGACGTGAATGCGAAGGGCGAGAGTACCGCCTTGATAGCCGCCGTTAGAGGACACTCCGAGGCTGCAGTGCGGTTCCTTCTAGACAGGGGCGCTGGTCTAAACGCCACGGACCGACAAGGCATGACTGCAGCGCAGTGGGCAGCCAAGGAATGCAACCATGGAGTGGCACGAGCACTCGGAGAAAAGGGGGCTAAGCTCGACTTAAATCTCGCAGCGTGTATCGGTGACCTGGAGCAGGTCAAGCGGCTAACAGAGTTGCGGGCATCTGTAGATCAAAAGAGCAGCGGGGCAATTGCACCGCTAATAGTCGCCGCCAAGGCAGGCGAACTGGAAACGGTGAAATTTCTTTTGGCCAGGGGCGCCAATGTCAATGCAAGGGACTCGGACGGCCGTACGTCCTTGATGTGGGCTGCAGGAGGGGGGCACCTGGATATGGTCAAGCTGCTGCTGGACAAGCGCGCTCACGTTGACGCGAAACAGCCGGATGGTGGGACCGCCCTCATGTGGGCAGCCGGCAAAGGCCATTCATCAGTGGTGAAGCTGCTTGTCGATAAGGGCGCTGCCGTCAATGCGGTGGATGAGGAAGGTTGGACGGCCCTATTATCTGCCGCCAGGCACGGCTACCTCCAAGTCGTCGATGTCCTTCTTGCCAAGGGCGCTGATGTCAATGCCGAGGCGGAGGAAGGTGGCACAGTCCTGATGGAGGCTGCGAGAGGAGGCCATCTGCAAGTAGTGAAGGCGCTTCTCAGAGGTGGGTCCGAAGTGAACGGGCGGGGATACCTTGCCGAGACGGTCCTCATGGTCGTTGCTCGGAGGGGTGACTTGGAAATGGCGAAGCTGCTTGTGCACAGCGGCGCTCATATCAATACAAAGGACGGATTAGGCTGGACGGCGCTGATGAAAGCCGCGGCCCGAGGCCATGTGGACGTCGTCAGAATGCTCGTGGAAAACGGTGCTGATGTGAATGCACGCGGCAGGCAAGGCGAGACCGCGTTGGACATGGCATGTGAAAAGGGTCGAAAGGAAGTGGCGGAGCTTCTTAGGAGGAGAGGCGCTGTGGAATAGAGAGGTAGTTCCGCGTAGTTCCGGGTATAGTTCCGTAGTTCCGGTTAAACCGTACTCCATTCGGACATCTTTTGCGGGCCGGGCTTATGCCTGCCACGTATTCTGCCGGGCCATCAAATCATCGCTCCCAAGGGGTTTACCGGTTCGTCAAGACGGAGCAACGAGTTCTCCTCCGCCCGAATCCCTCTCTAGCACTTCTCGCCAATCGACCACCATCCCGTTGTCGCCACGGCCGTGAGCGGAATGGGTAGACTGTGCTTGAGCGAAGACACTGACCACGCCGCCGCGTGGTCAGTGGCACCCCCAAGCGTCTGCCACGTGTGGAGGTCGGGTGGCACGGGCCCGGACGAAGGCCAGCTCCGTGTCTTGATTCTGTGACCTCGGAGCCGGTCTCCTCGGAAGAGAACTTCTACGTGGCACGATTGCCGTGCTGTTCCAAGTTCTACACCGGTTTCTGAAACATCCGGCTGTGGTCGATTATCCTCCCCGGGACATCGCCACATCCCGAAGGGATGATCTGACATGAACCGGTTGATTTGTTTTCGGATAGGAGACCTTGTCAGAGCCAGAATTCTCAGATCCTCAAGGGATGGCTGAAGTCGTCAGACCTCCCCCCGTAACTGACGACTTTCGCTCCAGTTCGGAATTGGATTGATCGGTACGGCTCAGTCGTGGTAGATTATTTGGCTACAGTCTTCTTGACGCTTCTTCACCCCATTCTACAGGGCTTTTCAGTAGAATACCGCATACTCCGGACTATGAGGAGGTTTCTAAATGTTTGAGATCTTAGAAAAAGAGCGGATTGCACCCGGCGTTCACCGTGCCATCATATCCGCACCGGCAATCGCCCGTGCTCATCGTCCGGGCCAGTTCATCATTCTCAGGTGCCATGACGACGGCGAAAGGATTCCGCTGACCGTGGCGGACAAGGACGCGGAAAAGGGCACGATCACGCTTGTGTGGCAAGAGGTGGGAGTGACCACCTACTATTTCGGCACCCTGTGTGTCGGCGAAAAGCTCGTGGACCTCTGCGGGCCTCTGGGAAAACCGACCCACTGCGAGAAATTCGGGACGGTCGTCGGAGTCGGCGGCGGAATCGGCACAGCGCCGCTCCATCCTATCACCAAAGGGATGAGAAAAGCGGGGAACCACATCATTTCCATCGTCGGCGCCCGAACCGAAGGCCTGCTGATCATGACCGAAGAGATGAGAAAACTGAGCGACGAACTGCTCATCTCCACCGACGACGGTTCCTTTGGGATTCACGGCTTCGTCACGCAGGTTCTGCAGAGCATCATTGACAGGGGCACGAAGATAGATCTGGTGGTAGCGATCGGTCCGGTCCCCATGATGCGCGCCGTGGTCAACGTGACCCGGGCGGCGGATCTGCCCACCGTGGTGAGCCTGAACCCCATCATGGTTGATGGCACGGGAATGTGCGGCGCGTGCCGTGTGGAAGTGGGCGGCCAAACCAAGTTCGGGTGCGTTGACGGCCCTGAATTCAACGGTTTTGAGGTCGACTTCGACCTGCTCACGAAGCGTCTGGCCATGTACAAGGGCCCGGAACTCGTGGCCTTGAACAGATTCAGAGAGACTGACCGCGGTTGTCAGTGTGAATTCCCCGGGGGTGTGGCATGAGCGAGCAGGAGCAACCGACAAAGAAGAAAAGGCCCAAGATCCCCCGGCAGAAAATGCCCGAGCAGGACCCGATTGAACGGGCGCACAATTTCTATGAAGTCGCGCTCGGCTATCCCAACGATACGGCCCTCATGGAAGCGAGCCGGTGCCTCCAGTGCAAGAAGCCCTATTGCGTGAAGGGATGCCCGGTCGAAGTGGATATTCCCGATTTCATCGAGATGGTCAAGCAAGGCGACTTCATCAGCGCAGCATGGAAGGTCAAGGAGAAGAACTCTCTGCCGAGGATCGCAGGCAGGGTCTGCCCACAGGAGACGCAGTGCGAACAAACCTGCGTGCTCGGCAAGAAGGGCAAGGGTGAACCCTGCGCGATCGGCCGACTGGAGCGGTTCGTTGCGGACTACGCGGCCGCGTACGGCGAGGGAAAGATGCCTGAGCTCCCCAAACCTTCCGGCCACAAGGTAGCGGTCGTCGGTTCGGGCCCGGCCGGTTTGACTCTCTCGGGGGCGCTCATTCAGAAGGGCGTGGCCGTAACGGTCTATGAAGCGCTCCACGAACTCGGCGGCGTACTTGTCTACGGGATACCCGAGTTCCGTCTCCCCAAGGCTATCGTGAGGGCCGAGATCAACGAGCTGAGGAAGATGGGCGTGGAGTTCCATACGAACTGGGTGGTCGGTCGAATCGAGACCATCGATGACCTGCTGGAACGGTTCGACGGAGTCTTCATCGGCACCGGCGCGGGCGCACCGCTCTTCCTAAGGATTCCGGGTGAGAATCTCAACGGAGTCTATTCCGCCAACGAGTACCTCACCCGTGCCAACCTGATGAAGGCCTATCTCTTTCCCGAAGCCGACACGCCCGTGGCCAAGGGGAGAAGGGTGGTAGTGTTCGGCGGAGGGAACGTGGCCATGGATTCGGCAAGGACCGCGTTGCGGCTCGGAGCTGAAGAGGTCACCATCGTCTACCGCAGGACCATGGAGGAACTCCCCGCCAGAGCGGAAGAGGTTCATCATGCGGTTGAGGAAGGCGTGCAGTTCAAACTCCTGGCCGCCCCCCTCGAGATTATCGGAAACGAGGGCGGCTGGGCCGTGGGGCTGCACTGCCAGCAGATGAAGCTGGGCGAGCCCGATGATTCGGGCAGGCGGCGTCCCATCCCCGTTGAAGGCGAGACCTTTGAACTCGAATGCGACACGGCCATTGTGGCTATCGGAAACGCCGCCAACCCGCTTGTTCCGTCGACTACCCCGGGACTGGAAACGAACAAGTGGGGCAACATCGTCGCGGACCTCGAAACAGGCAAGACCAGCAGGGATCGCATCTGGGCCGGCGGCGACATCGTCACGGGCGCGGCTACGGTGATCCTGGCCATGGGCGCGGGCAGGAAAGCTGCACTCTCCATGCTCGACACATTCGGACTGGGCGAGCCAGCTCCGAAGCCCGACGCGGAGACCTCAGCCTGATCCCGACTCACAAGATCGCGTGGAATCAGTCCTCACCGGGAATGATTCCACGCTACTTTCTCCCCTTTTTTCCATAACGCTGCCCGTCGGATTTCAATGAAGGTCCCTCTCCGATCCACGGCTGAACCATGAGGCGACACGACCAGGAAATTACGGATCGAGCTGCAATCGAGTCAATCCTTGAGGAGGCCCTTGTCCTACGGATAGGACTCGTGGACGACGATATGCCGTACGTCGTTCCTGTATGTTTTGGGTACCGGGACAACTGTTTGTACATTCATTCAGCGCAGGCGGGCCGGAAGATCGAGATCCTCAAGAAGAACAATTGGGTATGCTTCGAAACCGAGGTGGGCGTCGAAGTGGTCCCGGGCGACCCCGCGTGCAAGTGGACGGTACGATACCGCAGTGTCATCGGTATGGGCACAGCCCGGATCGTCGAAGACCCGCAAGAAAAGATCAAGGCCCTCGAGATTATCATGGAACATTATTCGGGGGGCACCGGTCACGAGTATCATGAGGCGGTGCTCGGAATAGCCGCGGTCATCAGGATCGACGTCACCGGCATGACAGGGAAGAAATCCAAGGAATGACGCGACCCTCGTGCCGTGCCGGCTCCCGTGCACGATTAGGCCTCGGCAAGGATGACAATGCAGCCGAATCGGGACATCAAGCGGAGGGGGACGACGGTCCATGCCCACGTTCTCATACGAATCAAAAAGCTTTTGCGGGCTTGCGCGCTCGCCGGGGCTGTCGTCGCAGTGGTGGTCTCCATTGCGATTGCCGCCCCCATCCAAAGGATTGAGGGCGTGATCTCCAAGGTAGGAGAAGGATATCTCCTGTTGAAGCCTGAAAACGGTCCCGAACGCAAGTTCATTCTTCGCTGGAAGGCCAAGTTCAGGCCCCCGAAGCTTCCGCTCGAGGGAGATCGGGTTCTCTTACTTTACAAAGACAAAGACGAAGGGTCCATCATCTACGGTGTGAACTACCTGGGCCTGGCCTCGGACTTTCCCGACGACGACTCGGACAGGGACAATGGGAAGTAACACCGACGCGCGTACACAGGGATGAGCTTGCCCCGCTCCCTTGGGGCGCCTCCTCGCAAGAGGCTCCTCGTGAGATGGTATCCCTGGACGCAGTTCCCACGTTTTGGTACAGAGGCTCCGGCTATCAGCACTATCGGGGCTCCTCGCGGAACCAAGGATGCAGCACTATGAACATGTTTGATGTCTTGAAGGCCGGATTCATGGGCTTTGGGCTCTGCGTGGGCGTGGAGATTCTCGTATTCTACCTGGCGGGAACTTTCCTGAAGGTCTCTCGGAAGAACTTCATCCGGGTATTCCTGCTGGCGGGTGTTGCATCCTTTGTCGCGGTTGATCTGCTCCTCTACTACCGGATCGTTTATGAGCAGATCCCTCAGCCCATGCCGTTCCTTTCGGGCTGTATCGGGGGATGGCTCGCGGGTGTGTTTTTCGGTCTCACCCAGTTCAAGTCGAATCTCGCCCGTCTCCTCCCCGGATAGGAGTACACCAGGCAGGTTTCGAACAAGTGACGAGTGATCTTAAAGGGGGTCCGCCCTGCCTTGAACCGATTACCGCGGTGACGTCCTCAGCGTTCCAACTTTCCACCATTTTCCGGATCAAAGACAGAAATAGGTTTATGATTTCATAGCGTTACCCATCACCCACACAAAGTGCTTGACAACCCCCTCCTTGTCTACTATTGGACCGTCAAATCCTGGATACGGAGAATTCCTAAGGCGCTCCCAAAGCGGGTTTGTGCGATGGAACTGAACGTCCTACTCAAATATGGCGCTGGCCGGTTCCGGCGTACCGTTCATCCGGAAGCTGATCCCGAACTCGACCTTGCACTGCCTGCAATACCAAGTATCAACGATGGCTAGGGGCAGAGTCGCTCACGGTGCGACTCAAGAATCAAAAACAACCACGACTTTTTCTTCCGCCTCCTACACACCTCCTCAAAGCGTAGGAGGCTTTTTTTTTTGGGGAGGAGGGAAGAGAAAGAAAACTGGGGAGGGCTTTTTTGCAAAAAGGTCCTCCCCGCATTCTTCTCCTAGAAAATGCTGGGCTCCTTGAATTCGCCGAAGACGTTTCGGAAGACGCCGGCCATTTCGCCGAGGGTGGCGTACGCTTTACAGCATTCGACAAGAGCGGGCATGACGTTTTCCTTTGCCCGGGTGACTCTCTCCAATTCCTTGAGCGTCCTTGACACGTCCGCGTCATTTCTCTCGGCCTTGACCTGTTTGAGGTTCTCTATCTGCCGCTCCTGGGTTGCGGGATCGTATTCGTGGAGTTCCACTTCCTGTTCTGCTTCGTCCACGTATTTGTTGACCCCGACCTTGACGTATTCTCCGGACTTGAGTCCTCGTTCCCACTGGTACGCCTGCTGTGCGACGAGCTTCTGGACGTATCCTGTGGAGACTGCCTGAATCATGCCGCCCAAAGCCTGGATCTTGGCGCGTTCTTCCTCGATTTTCTCTTCCATCTGTTTGGTGAGCGTCTCGATGAAGTACGAGCCTGCGAGCGGGTCGACGGTGTCTCTCAGGCCGATCTCGTCCATGAGCAGCTCGCAGGTGCGCAGGGAGAGTAGAGCGGCCCGGGGGGTTGGGATCGTGAAGGCCTCGTCAAAGGAACAGAGCGCGGTGGTTTGCGCTCCGGCAAGAGCCGCGCCCAGAGCGTAGTATGCGCTCCGCATGATGTTGTTTTCCGGTTGGGCCTTGGTCAGACCGAACCCGCCGCCGCCGAAGAGTCCCCGCAGGTGCATGGACTTGGGGTTCTTGGCTACGTATCGCTCTTTGAGGTTCTTCGCCCAGAGTTTTCGCGCGGCTCGGAACTTGGCAACCTGTTCCCAGAGGTTCCCGAATATGTTGAAATTGAAGGTGATTCGTCGAGCGACGTCATCCACGCTCAATCCTCTGGATATGGCCTCGTCGATGTACGTATTGGATATCTCCAGCGCGAAGCCGATCTCCTGCGCGGGATTCGCACCGGATTCACGGATGTGGTACCCGCAGACTGATACGGGATTGCAGCGGGGGAGTGTGGTTATGGAATATTCAATGGTGTCGCCGATGAGCCTGACCGCGTCCTCCACGGGGTAGATCCAGGCGCCCCGGCCGATCATCTCCTTGAGGATGTCGTTCTGAGGGGTGGCGCTGATCCGGGTGACGTCGAATCCCCGTTTTTCCGCCATGGCCTGGTACATGGCCAGCATGACGCTTGCGACCGCATTGATAGTGAGCCCCGATCCGATCCGGTCGAGCTGAATATCCGCAAATGCTTTCTCGAAGTCCCGGAGCGTATCGACGGCCATGCCGACCCGCCCCACTTCGCCTTCGACTATGGAATTATCCGAATCGTATCCCATCTGGGTCGGCAGGTCGAAGGCCACATTGAGTCCGGTCTGACCGTGCGAGATGAGGAGCTTGAACCGTTCGTTCGTCTCCTCGGGGGTGCCGAACCCGGAATACTGCCTTGTGGTCCACGCTCTCGACCGGTATCCGAGTGGATGAATACCCCGGGTAAAAGGATATTCGCCTGGATCCGCGAGGTCGGTCTCGTAGTTGAATCCGACTTGCTCCAAGTCTTCCGGCCCGTACTTCGGTTTCACTCTGATGCCGGACTGGAGGGTTACTTCCTCGATACCGTCCTTTTCGTTCTTGATGTACTTGGCTACGCCCATGGTGTCCTCTATCTATTGGTGAGAAAGCGAGGGATGAAAGAGGCATCGGACACGGCACGACATGCCCGACGGTTGCCGGAGGCCGCGCTTTCCATGCCTCACGACATCCTTCGGCCTGTCAGATGATCCCGTCTGCCTTGAGCGCGGCGATCTGGTCCGCGCTGAAACCGAGTTCCTTGCCGAGAATCGCTTCGTTGTGTTCCCCGAATCTTGGCGGAAAGGAGAGCGTGTTCCGATTCTCTTTGAGAAAGTCCGTCTCAAAGGGAGGAGGCGCCAGCGTCAGTTCAAAGGCGGTTTTTTCGTCTCTGGCCTTGATCAGCTTGGGCGCGACGAGCGGATCGGCCGCGACGTCTTCGATACTATTGATCTTGGAGGCTGCAACGCCGATCGATCGCATCAGCTCCAGGAGACGGCCTGTGGTCATCTTCGCGGTGGCCTCGGAAATCGCGTCGTTAAGGTTCTCGACATCCCGGATGCGTCCGAGGTTCTTCGCGTACTCCTCCTTCGCAACTGCAGCGAATTCGGAAAGTTCCGAAAGCGCCTTGAACTGCTTGTCATTCCCCACCGCGATGTACACGTACCCGTCCGACGTCGGGTAGACCGAGACCGGCGCAAAGAATTCGTGCGTATTCCCGCGGCGGGTGATCGCCTTGCCGAAGGTCTTGGTCATGGTCATCGGTACGGTGAGCCAGGAGGTTGTGCTCTCAAACATCGACATGTCGATACGCGATCCTTGCCCGGTCGCCGCTCTGACGAACAGGGCCTTCATGAGGAGCCCGTAGCAGTGCTCGCTCGTTCCCATGTCCGGGAGTGGAATGCCGACAACTTCAGGGGTCTCGCCCGCTTCGCCGGTGAGCTCCATGAGTCCTCCCCTTGCCTGGAGGATCGGATCGTATGCCGCGTCGTTGCTGGCCGGGCCGAATCCCGTGATCCCGAGCCAGATGAGGTCTTCCTTCACGGCCTTGAGCGATTCATAGGCGATTCCGAGCTTTTCGTAGTTCCTCGGCAACTGGTTGGTTGCAAAGATGTCCACGTTCAGCTCTTTGATGAGCCTGACGAGCAGTTCTTTTCCCGTGGGATCGCCGAGGTTGAGCGTGAGGGCTTCCTTGCCCGAGTTAATAGCCATGAAGTAGCTGTTCATGCGCTCTTCACCCTCGAGGAATGGCTCTCCGACGAGGCGGTTGGGATCGCCGTACACCGGGTGCTCGAGGCGCACGATGCGGCAGCCGTCCATGGCAAGACGATAGGTCAGGTAGGGAAGCACGGTTGCTTGTTCCAACGAAAGAACCGTAATATTCCTGAAGAGATCCATCCGGCTGCTCTCCTTCCATGAAGGACAATGATGTTGACAGTGGTATGGTGAAAGCCTATTATTGGGAGTCGGAAACATCCTCCGGGAACAGTTAATCCGATATCAACAATCGTGTCAAGCCCGTTGGAGGCTCACGAACCGCTTGCCATTCATCCAGGAGTCCCCATGCGCTTGCCTCCGTTTGAATACCATGCGCCTGCTGCCCTCGATGAGGCTCTCAAGATTAAAGGTGAATTCGGCGCGTCAGCCTCGATCCTGGCCGGCGGCACCGATCTTCTCGTCAATCTCAAGCACCGGGTCATTGCTCCCTCTACGCTCATCAGCCTGAAGAACATCAAGGAACTCCAGGGGATAGAGCTTCAGCCCAATGCTCTTGTCATCAAGGCTGGGACCAGCCTGGCAGAAACCGCGTCACACGATGCGGTGAAGGAGCATTTTCCCATTCTGGTTCGAGCGGTGCAGTCCATCGGCGCGATGGGCATACAGGCGTTCAGAGGTACGATCGGCGGCAACATCTGTCTTTACCCGAGGTGCATACTCTACAACCAGAGCCTGTTCTGGAGACAGGGCGTGGGGAGCTGCCACCGTACCGGCGGGAAGGAATGCCACGCGCTCGAAGGTTCCGAATCGTGTCAGGCCATCTGTTCGGGCGACACCGTTCCCGCTCTGGTGGCTCTCTCGGCAATAGGGGAAGTGGCCGGACCGGGCGGAAGACGCCAGATCCCACTGGCGGAATTCTACACGGGAAAGGGTGAGAGCCCCTTCAATATCGCGCCCGAGGAGCTGCTCACCGCGATCCGCATACCATTACCTTGGGCCCCACTTTCGTGGTCGTACCAGCGGCTCAGTTTACGATCCGCCATCGACTTCCCCCTTGTGAATGCCGCGGCAACCGCGATCGTTGAGAACGGCCGGGTGGAACAGTTCCGTTTGGTGCTGTCCGCCCTGGGACCGGCCCCGGTAATCCTCAAGGACATAGAGAAGACCGTCAAGGGTTCGGAGCCGAGCCCCGAGATGGTCGAGGTCGCAGGTGAGGCGGCTTTTCTCGCGGCGGAAGGGATCGTCGTCAAGAACGCTTCCATGTCCCGGGAGTACCGAATCAAGATGGCCCGGGTCACGGCTCGACGGGCGACGGCGGAGGCGCTCCGCCTCCGAAATGGCTCTCCGTGATTGCACCGTGGCATCAACCCCCGAGATCCTTTGCCCTTCACCACGAACCTCTTGAGCGACCTGAGGGGCAACGCTATCCATAAAGGCTGCGAAATGAACAAGGCTCTACTTAGTCTTACGGTGAACGGCGACGAAGTCGACCTGGTCGTCACGCCCAACACCACATTGTTGGAAGTGCTGCGCCACAACCTCGATTTTACCGGAGTGAAGGAAGGTTGCTCGGAAGGCGTATGCGGGGCCTGCACCGTCCTGATGAACGGTCAGCCCATACGCTCCTGCTTGACGCTCGCGCTCGAAGCTGATGGTTCGGAGATCCTCACCATCGAGGGCATGGCAAGCGAGGGCGAACTCCACCCCATTCAGCAGGCGTTTGTCGATCGCGGGGCGGTCCAGTGCGGGTTCTGCACTCCTGGGATGATACTCTCGTCCAAAGCCCTTCTGGACCGGAACCCCGGCCCGAGTGAGGCAGAGATCAAGACCGCTCTTGCAGGCAACCTCTGCCGTTGCACCGGATATTCCAAGATCCTGGAGGCCGTCCAAAGTGCCGCGAGGAAAGGACCCGACTCCGCGCAGGAATAGCCGGCCGACCACCGGCCCAACCCCTGGCGATACGGACTCAGAGTTCTTTCCCAAGACATCAGAATTACCGGTTTTGTGCGAATCGGTCCCAACCACAACGTGCCGGCCTTCGGCTTTCGCTATTTCAAGGAGCGCATCTTGCTTCAGGACGAATACAGGCTCGTAGGAAAGAGCATCCCCCGGATCGATTCCAGATCCAAGGTTACCGGTGAAGCTGTCTTCACCGCGGATCTGAAACTCCCACGGATGCTGGTGGGCAAGGTTCTGCACAGCCCCCACGCGCACGCCAGGATCCTGAATATTGACACATCCAAGGCTGAAAAGCTCGGCGGGGTCCATGCGGTTATCACAGGTAAGGACACGGCCGGGGAAAAGTGGGGAGTGTTCAGATACACTCGTGATCAGCAATTGCTTTGTGTTGACAAGGTCCGCTATGTAGGCGACGAGGTCGCCGCGGTGGCCGCGGTCGATGAAGACACCGCGCTGGAGGCACTCAGCCTGATCAACGTCGATTACGAGGAACTCGAGGCGGTTTTCGACTGCTGGTCTGCGATAGAGCCGGGCGCGCCGCTCCTACACGAGGATCATCCCCGTAACGTCAACGTTGAGGTCAAGATTGATGTGGGAGACGTCGATGAGGCGTTCGAACAGTGCGTGGTCGTGCGGGAGGATACCTTTGTGGCCGAAGAGGATTCGTACTTCATGACCGAGCCGTACGCGGTCGTTGCCAATAGCCACGCGGACGGGTCGGTGGAAATATGGATGCCCAATGCGTCTCCTCACACGAAGGCCAAGGCGCTCTCCAACGCCTTGAAGGTCCCGCTCAGCAAGCTCAACGTTCGCAAGGTCACCATTGGAGGAGCGTTCGGAGGACGTTCCGACGTCTTTCCCGCCGAGTTCATCACCTGCCTCTTGAGCCTGAAGAGCATGAGACCGGTCAAGCTCGTGTACACCCGTGAAGAGAATTCCATTGCCACCCGTAAGGGCCACGGGATGATCACGACGCACAAGACGGGTGTCAATGAGGATGGCAGAGTCCTTGCCCGCGAGACGGTCTGCTACCTCGACGGCGGAGCGTACTCGAGCACCGGCCCGATAGCCACATCGGTCCCCTTTCTCTGCCACGAGCAAACGTACCGGCTGCCCAACGTCCGATTTACCGGGTACAGGATCTACACGAATAAGCCGGTGGCCGGCATGATTCGCATTCACGGCCGGTCCTTCGCATGCGGGGTGGACACCCAGTTGGACATGATCGGTGAAGAGCTTGGCATTGATCCCGTGACCATGCGGATGGTCAATTCCCGCCAGCCCGGCGACATTACTCCCACCGGATCGCACGTGGCCAGTTGCGGGCTGGACAAATGCATTGGAAAGACCGCGGAGGCGACCAACTTTCTGGAGAAGTTCAATAGCCCGGTGCCAAACAAAGGAATCGGGATTGGTATCAACTCGGTTCAGACCGGTTTTCCACTGGGCATTCGGGGAGGGTCCCAGGCGTTCATCAAGTTCCACGAGGACGGCGGCGCGACGGTGATTTCCGGCGTTGTGGACAACGGCCAGGGAAACGACAACATGCTGGTGCAGATCGCCGCGGAAGAACTTGGACTCAGTCTGGAGGATATCCGCCTCATTTCGGCCGACACGGAGGTTACGCCGACCGACGCGGGGTCGTACTCGATGATTTCCACCTTTGGAGGCGGCAACGCGGTCAAGAGCGCCGCGGAGGACGCGAGGGCGCAGCTCTTCGAAGTGGCATCGGACATGCTCGAGGCCGCGCCGGAGGATCTCGTGGCCGCGGGGCGGAAGATCTTCGTGCGAGGAGCTCCGGACGTCGGCATTCCCATTGCGAAGGTGGTACGCAAGGCTCTCATCATGGGCCGTCCCATCATGGGACGGGGTTCCTTCGCTCCCGAAGTGGACCAGAGACGAGAGTGGATATCGAACCCCCGAGGGCAGCTCTCACAGGCATTTTCTTTCGGAGCAACGGTGGCCGAGGTCGAGGTGGACCCGGAGACCGGTCTGGTCACAGCGCACCACGTGGCCTGCGCGCAGGATTGCGGGTTTGCGGTCAACCCGATGGTGGTCGAGGGCCAATTCGAAGGCGGAGCCGCAATGGGCGGTCAGGGAGGTATGCTCACGGAACTGCACCAGTGGCACAAGGGTCATTGCCTCAACCCGACCATGCTGGAGTACAAGATCCCTATCATAAAAGACATGCCCAACATCACGCCGATTATCGTGGAAACCGTCGATCCGGGCGGGCCGTACGGTGCCAAAGAAGCAGGCATGTCCATTGCCATGTCCGCGGCGCAGGCGTACTGTTGCGCAATCGGAAACGCTCTGGGAATATACTTCAATCATTACCCACTGACGCCGGAACGGATACTTGATGCCATCGAAAACAAAAGAGAAGGCATAACAACCGCATGGGATTTCAAGCCGGCCGAGATCATCAAACTGGATGAGAAATCAGGGGATTAGCCCCGGCGAATGTGAAGGAATGTCACGGTCGCGCAAGGGGCGTTCAATTCAAGAGAGAATTCATTTAGGATACCTGTTTTGAGGAGGAGCTTATGACCGTCAGCAAATGGGTGCACATGGGGACTCTCCTGAGTCAGCAGGCGCGCCAGTACCCGGACAGACTCGGGTGCCAGGACAAATTCAAGGACTTCACCTTCGCACTATGGAACGAACGAAGCTGCCGCCTCGGAAACGCCCTGAGGGATATGGGGTGCGGCCATGGTGACCGGTTCGGCATCCTCGCGTTCAACCGCGTGGAATGGATGGAGATGTACGCGGGATGCGCCAAGGGCGGACAAATTGCAGTGCCCCTGATGTTCAGGCTGGCCGGACCCGAGATCGAATACATCGTCAATGATTCCGGGTGCAAGGCCATGATCGTGGAAAAGGCCTTCGTGGATTTGATCGACAGCATCAAGGACAAGCTGCCCGTTCCCGAGGGGAACTATATCTTCTTGGGAGAGGCTGGCGATTCTGTGCCGGATGGGTACGTGGAATACGAAGCTTGGCTCGCGGCCGGATCCGCTGATGAGCCCGACATTCTCGTTGACGCGGAGGACCCCTGGACCTTCATGTACACTTCGGGAACCACGGGCAGACCGAAAGGCGTGGTGCGCACCCACGAGAGTTACCTGGCCGAGTACTACGTCACGGCAGTCAACCAGGCGTTGATTCCGACCGACAAGCCGCTGATGGTAATGCCCATGTGCCACGTCAATTCCATCTTCTATTCGTTTCCGTATACGTTGGCCTCCGCGCCGGTCTGCGTGTACAACGAAGCCAGCTTCAACGCGGAGGATTTCCTCGCGACGGTCGACAAATACAAGATCACCTTCGTCTCGCTCGTGCCGACCCATTACATTATGATCCTGAGCCTTCCCGAAGAGATCAAGAAGAAGTACGACGTTTCCAGCATGCGCCAGATGTTGATCTCGTCCGCGCCCGCGCGCAAAGACACCAAGCTCGCCATTCTCGACTTCTTCAAAAACGCCGAGCTCTGGGAAGCGTACGGCTCCACGGAAGCTGGGCTCGTAACATATTGCCGACCCGAGGACCAGTTGCGTAAACTGGGAACTATCGGCCACGAAGTTTTCGGAGTCGATCGCATCAAGGTGCTCGATGAAGAGGGCAATGAATTGCCCGACGGAGAAGTCGGCGAACTTTACGCCAGAACTCCCATGATGTTCAAAGAGTACTGGAACCTCCCCGAAAAGACGAAAGAGGTTTTCCGCGGCGAGTGGTTCACTGCGGGAGATATGTGTTACCGGGATCCGGACGGGTTCTACGTTCTCGTGGACCGCAAGGCCAATATGATCATCTCCGGAGGCGAGAACATCTATCCCTCCGAGGTCGAGGACGCGGTCGGAGGTCACCCCGCGGTCAAGGACGTTGCCGTGATCGGCGTGCCGCACGACAAATGGGGAGAGGCCGTCCACGCGGTCGTTATCCTCAACGAGGACCGAGAGCCGACCGATCACCTCAAAGACGACATCAAAAGACATTGCCGCAATCAGATCGCGGGGTACAAGGTTCCCAAGACGCTCGACTTCATCGAAGAAGAGGAGATGCCCCGTACCGGCACCGGTAAGATCCTCCACCGGGTCCTGCGGGAACGCTATGGAAAGTGGAGTGACCAAAAATAGGGCCGCGGCGCTACGACACGACATGAAGGTAAGAGACAAACTGTTTGAATAAACGGTTGTTTTGTGATATTCCGTTGCTGCCATTTTAAAGGGTGAGCTCTTTGAGCTCGCGGCTGAACAAGAGTCAGGCATCGGTGGTAAACCATGATGAAAAAGCTCGGTTATTTGGTATTTTCTATGATGATATTGACTTCTTACGCTCTCATCCTTCCCGCCTATTCCCAAGGGGTCCCCACGCCCGCGGGCAATGCGGACCGACCTCGACTGTGGATGAGCCACCAGATGAATCAACCCGGTCCCGAACCCGCCCAGAAGTATAAGATCTCCCAGAAAATTGTTGACGAGATCCGCGAACTCTACTTGCAGGCTAAGAAAGAATACGACTCTAAGGCGCAGAAGAAGAAAGCCCGTTAAACAGCCACTCCTGTCCACGGTTCGGATCGAGGGACCCATCGTTTTGGTCACCGCCGCGTGACAAGCGTTCCGTCCCCGTGGAGTCACACGGACGGACAAGCCGGCAATGTCGCGTTCGGCTAGTCTGAACCCCCATTGGATTTATACGATTTCGCGAAAGAACTGGGAACTCTTTGGCTTACGTAAGAGTACTGACCACGCCTCGGCGTTGGCAGCGGCACCCCTGAGCTTCCATTGGGCACAAATGTAGAGTGCTACGGATCTGTCCCGCGGCCGCGGGACAGGTCCGTGGCTTCATGCTCCGATCCCGGTTGCCAAGATGATCGGGAACTGGGATCAGAGCCTTCCGGCGGTTATTTCAAGACTCCTGCTATCAAAATCGTGTGTAGTTGTGGCTGTCTTCCTCGAAGTCGATGAGGATCTCGTCCGTAAGGGTGGGTCTCACCTTAGGAATCAGCTCAAGGAAGGTCTCAGTAGTCACCCGGTACTCGCCGCCTCCTGAGTATTCTCGTTCGAAGGCCGTCTGCGTGACCTTCTGGAAGAGAAACTCGATGTCTGCCGGAGTGAACATGGGGATCATCGACGTGATACGTTCGACGTCCACGTTTTCGTGGTTGGTGCGCGAGAGCTGCTGCATGAAGATCCTTCGTCGCCCCTCGTCGTCGAGCGCGCCCACCGGGATGATGCAATCGAAACGACCCGGCCTGAGAAGCGCCGCGTCGAGTTGCCGTATGTAATTGGTGGCGCAGACCAACAGGATTCTGCCCTGCTGAGCCTTGAGAAGGGGCACCTGTTTGAGGAACTCGTTCGTAATGGACTTATCCAGCCGCGAGGCCTGATCACGGCTTCCCGCGACTTCTTCGAACTCATCGATGAAGATCACGGCTTCGTCGAGTCGTCGTGCCCGTTCCATTACGGCCTTGAGGTTGGCCCCGAGTCGATCCTCTCCGTCCGCCATCAGGATGCTGGGGCTGATTTCTACGTACCACCATCCCAGGACGCCCGCGATGGCCCGAACGAAGTGGGTCTTGCCCGTTCCCGGCGGGCCGAAGAAGATGATCGTCCTCGGTGGGGTGACCCCGTGCTTGCTCGCCAAATCTCTCTCCACCAGCGGAAGAATGATCCTCTTCTCGACGATTTGCTTTGGCGGCTGGGAATCCGCAATGGTCTCCCACACTTCGGGCTCGACCATCTGCGCGCCCATCTCGTGCAGGAGCCGGGTGTTCTCTCCGTCGGCCAATTCTTCACCAAAGGACTCGACATTCTCCATCAGATCCAGGCAGGCCACTCTCATACCCACGTCCCTTCCCAACTTCTCGGAAAGGAACCACTTGTGCTCTTCGATCCTGGGCCAGAGTATGCCCGCCATTTCCGGCTGTACCATGTACCCGCACAAGTCATGTATTCTGGAGGCGCAAGCTTCGGCGTCCGAACTTACTCTCACAATTTCCATGACTTCCTCCATTTCAAAAAAATAGGACGGAAATCCCCGAACGAGAATCACCGTCGCAAGTGGGGACTTTTAACTCCCGCAAACCTTACTGTCAAGCTCTTTCATGGACTCTCCTCGCGGAACCGCTGGCAACGGCTGTGACCGGCGGGTCCCCGTCACGCCGGAACGGGCTAATTCGCTCCCTTCCTCCGGGTTCAACCACTGTTTGTCCCCCGATACTAGGAAAGGTTCCGTTAGATCACAGCAAGGAAGCGATGAGTTTATGGACAGCCCTGCATCAGGCCTGGCCGATGATGACGATCCATCTGAATATGCTCTGGGTTTTCGGCAGATGATCGAACAGACGGCCCACCTTCTCCAGCCGTTCAGCATAGGGACGGCCCGGGAAAAGTCCCGCGGACATGGCCGGAACGGAGAAGAAATCCCGGAGGAACTGACCGGAATAGAGCAGGTCCTCCTGCCAATTGAGCGAGCGAGGAAAAAGCTGTGTAAAAAAGGAATAAAAATTAGCCAGTTGCACTGGCCTCCTGAGGCTGACTCCTTCACCCGCTTCTCTGTCAGCAACCGCGAGTGCGTTCTTGCCCTCCACGTTGTACACGCCGTCCATGAAGGTGAGCCCTACGCGGCCTTCGGGCGCGAGAAGCTGCCGCGCCTGGTCCAGGCTTTCTCTATAATCGGGGATGAGAAAGATTGACGCGCTGTACACGATTGCGTCAAAGCGGGCGTCGAAGTACTCACTCAACCTGGACGCGTCTCCTTCGACAAAGGTGAGCCGCTCGGACTCGCCGACCGTCGAGCGCGCGGTCGCAAGCATTTCCGTGGAGATGTCGAGGCCGAAAACCCGACTGTCAGGTACCGTCTCGACGATGTGCGCTGAACTTGCACCCGTGCCGCACCCCACATCGAGTACGCGTGCTCCGCGCCGGGGCTTCAATCGTTCGAGCAGTCGGTCGTTAAGTGAACGGAAGAAGCCGTATCGCTCTTCGAATGCCAGGTACTGATCGGGACTCTCGTCAAAATGCTTCTGAACGGCTCGTTTTATCCTGCCAACTTTCTTTTCGTCCATTGTCTCCTCGCACGGGTCTTTTCCGGCGTCGGCTCTCACAGGGAATTCGCCACCGCTCAGGATCTTCTCCTGGGCGGAAGCGGGTCACCCGGAATGATTGCGAGCCTCTCGTGCATACGCCGCAGGCTGTACTCGCTGTGATCGTCCCCATGCTTCCACTTGCGGATCAGGGCCTTGGCCTGCTCCTTGTCCATGCCGAGGATCTTGCGCACCTGTCCCATGGAGATGCATTCCCGATCGTACGTATAGCGTGCGGCCAGTTCCAGTGGGAGTTCCTTGAATTGCTCGAAATCGACGCGTATGCTCTTGCCTCGCAGGAAGCTCCAGAGATCCAGGTACGCCTGGTTCTCGTCAATGACTTGCGGGCCGGTGGCTTCCTTGTCGGCCGGACCAGACAGAGACGCAGAGGTCTTGTTGACGAAATCTTCGCGAATCGGGGAGAAGAGATCGGTGACGTCGCAGCCCTCCGCCCCGACGTTCACGCGGTGAGGTTTGTTCGAGGGAATCACGAGCATCTCGCCGGGGCCAAGCTCGATCGCTCCCTCATCGGCGAAAATGAGCGACACGTTCCCGCGCTCCACCATGGTTACCTGCTCGGCGACATGCTCGTGCATTGGCAACTCGGTTCCGGGAGCCAGTTTCCACTTCACGACCATGACGTTCTCGCCCCAGAACATCTTGCGGGAGATATCTTCATTTAGCTGTTCCTCTTCGATCTTTTCCCACGAGATTACTTTCATTGGCCGCTCCGATCCTTACTTTAGCGATGGGGTAACGCGGATTGAACACGAGGCTGCGGCTCGAGGTTGGAGGAGCAACCCCCTGTGGTTGCCCTTCCTGAAGCCAGCGCGCAATGAGGGCAGGAACCAGGTCATGGCCTCTCCCCTATGGTCCCTTTGCGGGCATGGTCGACTCGGGTCTCGACGCGGGGCCCTCTAAGGAATTAGCCATTTTGGGAGAAACTTTCAAGGGAGGCCTTGACAGGCATGGCGCGGTGCCCAAATATAACCTATGAGGTTAATCTCATAGAAGGAGGAACATCACATGCTGACACTATACAGACCGAGAGTACCCAGTCTACGATCGAGATATTTCCCCACCTGGGATCCTTGGACATATTACGCGGACGAGTCACGCGAAATCATGCACTGGTCTCCGAGGGTGGATATAACCAGAGAGAACGGCAACTACAAGCTCACTGCCGAATTCCCCGGCATGAAGGAGGAGGACGTAAGCATCGAAGTCCAGGATGGCGTGCTTACCCTCAGTGGGGAGAAGAAGAGCGAATTCAGTGAGGAGACGGACGGGTGCATGTGCACGGAGCGCGCCTATGGCTCCTTCAGCAGATCGTTCACGCTGCCTCCCCATGCTGCTGCGGATAAGATCGAGGCAACATTGGAAAAGGGGGTCCTTACCGTCACGATCCCTGTTGAGGAAGAGGAAGTGCGGAAGATCGACGTCAAGGCAGCCTAATGTGCGGGTAGCAGCCCGTCGGTCACACCCGTGGCTTGACGATACCGGCTGCAGCGGCATCTCGTAAGGGCGCGGCACGCTGCGCCCTTACCCTTCCGTTCAACTCCGAACGGCGTGTTGCGGGCCGTATGGTGGACTTGGGTGCGACAAATGACTATTTGTAGTCAAGTGCCTCGTCCAACTCACGATACTTCTTTTCGTTGTCAATCCCGATCGGCCTCTTGGAGAACTCCCTGATGTCGTCGCCGGTTTTCTCCAGATCGGAATAGACGCGTTCCTCTCCGCTCTCCACGAAGAAGAAGAATCCGTGGTGGACGGTCATCAAGACATTGGCCCCGATAAGACGGTCTATCTGCGCGAAGATCGGACGACCGCCCACATTGACGACTCCTCCCAGAAAAATCACTGCCACAACCAAGACGATTATCATGATATAGGATCGCATGGTCTCACCCCCTGCATGGGATGCTATTGGCCCAACCCAAGCATCTCGTGAGGAAAGGGCCGTGTTCCACGCTCAGTGTTCCCAGTCTTCCAGGTCAGCCCTCCTGGGATCGATCACAGTGACCTTGGAGTTCTTCAACGCGAGCCATTTCTTGCACGTGTCGCATTCGATCTTGATGCCGGTCTTCTTCACCGTTTTGCGGACCGGGACTTTGCAGTCGTCGCACACGACCTGGGAATGTTCCAGTGCGTCTCTTGCAAGGGCCTCCCACATTTGCCCGCTGGCCGGTTCGATCTCAAGAAGATCCTGCACCGCCTGCACCATGGTCGCCGCGTCTGCAGACCCCATGGGATCCATACCGCTCACGGCCTCCACCGTCTCAACAAGGGCCCTGAAGTCCTTTTTCGGACGGGCCAGGCGGCTTCTCACCATCGGAGGCTTCTTCTTTTTTCGTTTCGGCCGCTTCCAGGAGAGTTTAGCTGCCAGGTTAAGTTGCTTGAACTTCTCCGGGTAGGTCCGCACATACCAGATGAGGAATATGATCACCCAAAAAGCGATGCCGATGAGGATTTCGATCTTCACGGTTCTTCCGTCCACCAAGCTTCGGTGTTGAGCGGATTCACCCGGCTCCTGGCAACCGCTCTCTTGTCCGGGGGACCCGCCCAGGGCGAGATCATCAAATCAGCCTGCAACCCCTCTGTCCCACCCTGTGCCGGTGAGACTCTGCCGGAGCCTTTCACCCCGAGGCCCGAACCGACTCGTCGGATGCCTTCTTTGTGGCTTCGGATCGCAGTTCCTCGAGGATTCGGTCGACCTGCTCCCGTGTGCTGTCAAGGTCTCCGGAGTTGTCGACCAGGTAGTCCGCCAGGGCTCGCTTCTCTTCTATGGGCATCTGAGCGTCCAGACGCGAACTGGCCTCTTCAGGCGACATCCCGTCCCGAGAGATGAGTCGTTGCTTCTGAACCTCCCGCGGTACGTATACGACGACCACGCAATCGCACTGACGTTCGTACTGGATCTCGTAGAGGAGCGGAACGTCCTGCACAACCATGAAATGGCCCTGTCGTCCGAAGTCGGTTACCCTGTTCTGAACTTCCTCGTAAATTCTGGGATGGATAATGGCCTCGAGCTGTTTTCTCTTCCCTTCGTCACGGAATACCGCGGCGGCCATGACAGCCCGGTCAAGTCCACCCTCAGGCGTGATGAATTCTTCGCCGAATATCCTCCGAATATCTTCCAGAGCGGGGCGTCCCGGCTCCACCACGGCGTGCGCCAGCTCATCGAAGCAGATGACAGCCGCTCCGGATTCCCGGAACATATCCGACACAGTGCTCTTTCCCGAAGCGATGCCGCCTGTAAGTCCGACGATCAGCATTTTTCTCTTCCGCAGTCTCCCATGTTGCGAACCGGCTCTATTCGGCTCGCGGAGCGGATACCCCGCAACCACTCGCGCCTATTCCTCTTTTTTTAGTTCGTCCCGCGCGGCTTGCATGGCCCGATCTACTTTCTTCCCCGTCTTTTGCATCTGATCCCAGAACGTGGTCCACTGCCCTTTGACAGCTTTGGCCATCTCTTCGGAATACTTCTGGAACGTCTGGAGCTGGTCCTCGCCGAGGCGCCCCACAGCCGACCAATGAGCATCGAGGGTCTTCTTGGCCTGCTCCACGGCGAGATCAAAGGTGTCCTGAGTAATGTCGCTCATCTGCTCGAGCCTGCTCTTCATCTCCTTGAAGAAGCTATCCCACTCCAGGCCGCCCACGCCGTAGAGCTTGTCCCAATTGGTCTTGATCTGGGAGGCCGCCCTGTCGATGTCGCCCAGGGCGAGCTTGCCCGATTGCTTCATCGATTTGGCCACGTGATCGACGGCATCCATAAATTCGTCTTTGGAAGCGCCCCAGCTCTTCTTGAGGAAGGCCCGGATTTCTCCGAGCATGAACAGGCCGACGGTTCCGAGATTGTCTGCAAGCTCTGACAGGGAGTCCTTGATGTCCTTTTCGTCTGCCATGATCGCCTCCGCCCGGTGACTCTTGATCGGTTTCCCCTCTTAACAGTACCACAAGGGCCGAGGAGGTGGCAATTCAATTTGAGACGACAGGCCGACCGATCCGAGCCAATGTCCGGAGCAAGGTCAGACGGGGCTGCCACGGCCTTAATTGCAGGGCCCTTGCGTCGGGGGAACATGACGGTTGACACGCAGAGAAGAACCGGCGAATAATCGGTACGTAAGGTTTGTCGGTTCAGGCTCGTGCAGGACCGAATCGGGCGCATGGTAAGGCTGAACAAGGAGGAGAGGTCGTGGCATCACACGACGAATGGCAATTCCCGTGGGCGGACGTTCTTGACGATCCCGAAGAGCATCCGGACGAGACCGACGAAGCTGAAGCCGCGTACTTCACGAACCTGCGCGAACCCTCGGAAGCGTCGTTTGGTGACTTCGAATTACCGCCCGTCTCAAATCTCGCGGCCGGTAACTCGAGCGTCCCCGATTCATCCGTTCGGCTCGAGGCAGCACCACGTCAGGCCGAGCCCACTCTCCCGGACAGCCAGGTGGACGAATTCGCGCCGCCCGCTTTTCCCTTTCCGGGTCCCTGGCCGTTGGATCTCGGACCTCCCTTGCTTCCGCTGCTGGTAGTCATGCTGGTTCTGCTCGCGCTGGCCCTTTAGCTTCTCTGACGAGGCTGGGGTCCGTGGTGGGGGTCGGTTTTCGCCGCAGCAACGGCTGCTGGAAATATGTTTGTCACAAGAGGATACTTCGGCGCCTGCCCTGAACTACGATCCGGGGGCCGCGGCCGAGCCCCCCAAGGGACGAGGCCTACCGGACCGAAATCATAGAGTTTTTGCGGAATGGTCGAGAGAGGACCTTCTTGCAAAAATGCCTTCCCTGGTGAGTTCCTACGATTCTTCACAGCTCAACGGATTCTTGACATGTAGCTCGGTTCCTGTTAACAATTGGATAATCTTGACTATTGCATTGCCGCACCTTCTCCAGCCCGGCACCGTGAATACCAGAAAAGCGGAGTGGCGGCCGAGCGCGTCCTGGGGCGTAAGGCAGACTCGGCGCTGATTCCTCAATGACGCTCTCAGCGTACCAGGAAGCCGGCAAGTAGTCTTTCGACACGCTCCGGCCTGGGCCTGTTACGCCGGCTTTCACGGTAGGGTAGGAAGTTCGCGAGGGAAAGCAGGCGACGCAGGGATCCGGAGGGCACGACCGAAAAGGTCCTGCAAGTCCGGTTTCCGTACACGCTTCAGGGTAAGAAAAGGAGGTACTCGCCGTGAAGGTCCTGGTTCTGGACAACATTTCGGAAGTGGGTGTTCAAATCCTGCGTGAAGCAGAAGGCCTCGAAGTCGATGTGAAGTCCGGTCTCAGTCCGGACGAACTCAAGGAAATCGTCAGACAGTACCACGGAATGGCCATACGCGGAGCCACGAAAGTCACGGCGGACGTATTGGCCGCAGCGGACAACCTGAAAGTCGTTGCACGCGCGGGAACCGGCCTGGACAATGTGGATATCCCCGCCGCGACCAAGAAAGGCGTCGTGGTGATGAATACCCCCGGAGGCAACTCAACCACGACCGCCGAGCACAGCCTCTCTATGATGATGGCATTGGCCCGGAACATCCCCCAGGCCCACGCCTCGATGAAGGAAGGCAAATGGGAAAAGAAGAAGTTCCCCGGTACTGAGATCTACAACAAGACATTGGGCGTCGTCGGTCTCGGAAAGGTCGGCTCCATCGTTGCCGACCGGGCCATCGGTCTGGGCATGAACGTGCTCGGATACGATCCGGTGCTCTCGGAGGATCAGGCAAAACAGATGGGCGTGAAGCTCTGCGACCTCGACGAGATCTTCAGGGAGTCCGATTTCATCACCCTGCACGTCCCGCTTACCGATGAGACAAGGGGCCTCATAAACGCGGCGAATATCGCCAAGATGAAGGACGGAGTCCGGATCATCAATTGCGCGAGAGGGCTGGTGTTCAACGAGGACGATCTCGTGGAGGCGGTCAACTCGGGTAAGGTGGGCGGTGTGGCGCAGGACGTCTATCCCGTCGAACCCCCTGAGAACCGGGCACTCATCGAGCTTGACCGTGTGATCTGCACGCCCCATCTCGGAGCGGCAACCAAGGAAGCGCAGATCAACGTCGCTGTGGCTGCCGCCTCCCAGATCAGAGATTATCTGGTCGAGGGAACCATCCGAAATGCGGTCAACGCTCCAGCGGTAGCAGGAGAGGCGCTGATGACCCTTCGTCCCTATCTCGACCTCTCTGGGCGATTGGGGCTCTTCGTGGGGCAGATTATCAGCGGCGGCATAAAGGCGGTGGAAGCGCAATATGCGGGCGACGTCGCGGAGATGGAGATCGCCCCTTTGACAACGTCCTTCCTCACCGGACTCCTCACCCCCCACCTCCAGGAAGACGTCAATCAGGTCAATGCGCCGGCCGTTGCCGAAGAGAGAGGGATTACCATCTCCGAGACACGGGTGAGCAAGAGCGAGGACTTCCATTCACTGCTCACGTACAAAGTCACCACGGAAGATGGAGTGAGCGCGGTTGAAGGGACCCTCTTCGGCAGGTCCGAGCCCAGGATGGTCAGGTACGGGCTCTTCCGCGGGGAATTTGACCTCTCGGGCGAGCTGCTGCTCATTAGAGGCGCGGACAAGCCCGGCCTTATCGGGGCCGTGGGAAGCGCACTCGGGGCAAACCAGATCAACATATCCCACTTTCAGTTCGCGCGGAGTAAAGAGACGGGCGAAGGTCTCCTATTCCTCAACACCGATTCGAGAGCCGACGACGCGGCCATGGAGGCGCTCAGGGCGCTGGACAGCGTCGAAAAGGTACGGCGGCTGGCGATTTAGGAACGATGCTCAACATAAAGGATCTCGCAGGTCCCGATCTGCCGGTTCAGGACACGTACGAGGAGGCCCTCAAGCTCGGGCTGGAGGCCTTCGCGCGCAAGGACCCCGGCCGACTCGCCGTGAAAGCCCGGGCCACGTTCGAAGACGGTCACGTCATTCTCCCGCACCTGGAAAGATCGCTCGTTCTTGATATCCGCTCCAAGCGGTTCTATATCCGGGAGACGGGCGGGGAGGCCCCGACCTGGCTGGCGATACTGGCGGTGCATTACCTCAACAACGCGCAGGGCGGACAACCGACCGGCAAGCTCAAGGCCTTCCGAGAATTCAAGGAAGGCACCTTCTACGAGCCGGCCTTCAACGGCAAGACGAAAGACGTCCTAGTCCGGTTCTTCGGGAACGATCCCGAGCCGTTGATCAAGGCCGCCAGGAAACTCAACGGCAAGATCGTCGAAGGAGGAGACGCGGCAGTGGAACTTCCCTATTTCCCCTGCCTGCCGATCACGTGCATCGTATGGAGGGGGGATGACGAATTTCCCCCGGAAGCCACGGTCCTCTTTGACGAGACTGCAGATGTCTACTTCAGCGCGGAAGACATGGCCGTCGCCGGCCAGATGGCCGTGCTGGAACTCCTGAAGGCGTCCAGGGACTGACCTTCCTTTCCCGGCCTGAAGTGCACAAGTTTAGGCTAAGGCTTATAGCCGGAGTCATCTGTGCGCGAGGATGAAGATGAAAATAGCAGTTTCCGGAAAAGGTGGAGTCGGCAAGACAACCCTGAGCAGCCTCTTGGCCCGCTACTGGGCGACCAAAGGCTATCGGGTGCTCGCGGTGGACGCGGACCCCGACGCGAATCTCGGTTCCGCGCTCGGCATAGACACGACGGGCATCGTCCCTGTGGCCAACATGGACCAGCTTATTTACGAGAGAACCGGAGCACAGCCGGGTACCGTCGGCGGATTCTTCAAGCTCAACCCCAAGGTGGACGATCTGCCCGAAGCGCTGGGAAAAGAGAAGGATGGCGTCCGCCTCCTCGTGATGGGCACGGTCAAGAAGGGCGGCGGCGGCTGCATATGCCCGGAGAGCGCGCTTCTGAAGGCCCTGATGAGCCATCTGGTCCTCTATCACAAGGACCTGGTGATCATGGACATGGAAGCGGGAATCGAGCACCTGGGTCGAGGCACCGCTCAGGGGGTGGATCGCCTCGTCATCGTCGTGGAACCCGGCCGAAGGAGCATCGAGACCGCGGAAAAAGTGCGGCAACTCACGGAAGACATTGGACTCAAGAAGGTCGTGGCGGTGGGAAGCAAGGTCCGTTCGGAACGAGAAGCCGAGTTCCTGAGAAAGAGTGTGAACGGTATCCCGCTCATCGGGATCCTCCCCTTTTCCGAGGAGATTGCGGAAGCGGACCTGGAAAGCCGTCCCCCCTCCCTTGACGATCCGCAGATCCATGAGGCGATCGAAAAGATCGCGGCTGAACTCGAGCCCGAGGCTTGAGGGGAGCATCCTGTTCGGCTCCTGACGCGGCTTCCGCAACGAACACAGGGGGTCTGCGGCGACGTGGTTCTTGCCGTCCTTTTAAGCGGTGAAGGACTCGTCTCGGCGGACCCAGTCCTTCAACGAAGGTGACCGGTTTAACGGCCCGATACTTGGGAGTTTTTGGGGAGGGGTCCGGGGAGGGCCGTTTTGCAAAAACGCCCGCCCCCGGGAACTCTCCCGCAATTTCTTCAATAGTCCCCCCTCTTGGGTGGACCATAGTCCGAAGGAGGTATGAATGTCAGCAAAGATCATCAGCGGTAATGAAGTATCCCAACAGCTCAAGGACGAGATGAAGGAAGAGGTTGCCGGTCTCAAGACCCAGGGTCGCGAGCCCTGTCTGGCCGTGATCCTCGTCGGTGAAGACCCCGCGTCCAAGGTTTACGTGAACAACAAGAAGAAGGCCTGTGATTACATTGGGATCAAGTCCCTGGAGACGAAGCTCCCCGCGGAGGCCACCACCGAGGAACTGCTCGCGGTGATCGACGGGTACAACAAGGACAAGAGCGTTCACGGCATCCTGTGCCAGCTCCCGCTTCCCAAGCACATTCCCGAGACGATCATTCTCCGTTCGATCCTGCCCGAGAAGGACGTGGACTGCTTCCATCCCTTCAACGTGGGCCTGATCAGCATCGGTGAAGTGCGATTCCTGCCGTGCACTCCCGCGGGCTGCCTGGAGCTGATCAAGCGAGGCGGGTTCGAGACGAGCGGGAAGGACGTGGTCATCCTCGGCCGGAGCAATATCGTGGGCCGTCCGCTTTCCAACATGCTCGACCAGCGGAACATGAACGCCACGGTCTCCATGCTCCACACAAAGACCAAGGATCTCAAAGGAAAGTGTCTTGCCGCGGACATCATCATCGCGGCCATCGGCGTGCCCCAATTCCTCAAGGGCGACATGGTCAAGGATGGCGTCGTGGTCATCGACGTGGGCATCAACCGGGTTGAGGCTCCCGACACGGAAAAGGGCTGGAAGCTCGTCGGCGACGTCGCGTTCGACGAGGTCAAGGAAAAGGCCGCGGCCATCACTCCCGTTCCCGGCGGCGTCGGCCCCATGACCATCGCCATGCTCATGAAGAATACCCTCACCGCGGAAAAAGAAGCCTTCGAGTCCAAGTAATCTGCTCCAACGGCAGACTACGGGACACGCTTTACGCCGGAGGCTGCTTCCTCGGCGGCACCGGTGTGCATCCGAAGGCGCCGAAGCAATGGTAGGACCGGCATCGTGCCGGTCCTACGTCTGCTAGGGTGCATACGTCATCCCCTCTTCCGCATCTCCAGTGGCAATCCGGGGAAAACTATACGTACTTCCGACGTACGTGTGAGCCACGCTCTCAGACCCCGTCAACCCTTAAACGATATCGAGTGCGGACGGAAATGAAGACATTGTCACTATCGGGACCTTCTCGCGAGAAGCAAACCACCTTACCACGCGGGGCGCTCTCATGCGGGAGACTCGTAATTCCTTTCAATCATTGACCCGACTTGCGCACCCGAGGCAGGAAATCAGTGTGGCGTATCCGCATCTACCATTTGGCGACGGCTCGACCGCCTTTCTCTTCATCTTCTAGATCACTGAATCAGCCGTTTTTCTCAGCAGACTCACGCCACTCTTCACCGAAGGAACTCGTACGCCCGCGTTTCATGGATTTCTCGTACTGCGGGATGATACCCCTCGTAAGTTGTCTGACGGCGACCGGACTCTTCAATTCTCTCTTGTAGTCGAAAGGGTTTCCGGCTTGTTCCCTTTCCTTCACCTCGGCATTGAGATCAACGATCAAGTCTTGGATTATTTGCTTTGCGCACAATTTGAGCCGTGAGCGGCCGTTTTCCTCAGCAAGAAAGGGGGAAGGATCCTTGCAGAACCTCTTGCCTTCCTCGTCAAGTTCTAAGGCTTCCCTAACCAGATAGAGAACAAAGTACTCAGTGAGGCGGTAGTTGCCAAGCAACTGGGACTCAATCTGGCCCATGGAATCCTTGATGCACCCATGAATGTCGGCAACTACGACAATACGGTCGGCAGTCACCGCCGGCCTCGCAAAGATGTCCGTGTGGAGTTCATCGAACAGTTTGTAGGTTTGGTGACAAGTCCAAGGTTGCCTCAAGTCGAAGGCTAAGAGCAGTCGCCCTGCGAAGTCATTGTCGATCGTTTGCGGCGCAGCTTCCAGCTCTCCTCTCTTGATCCTATAAACGATTTCTCCCGCGTACTTGCTCATGAACTCCTGTTGTAACCGCCGCTGTATGATACTGTTCGATTGCAAGTCCCTGGCATTTATTGGGTTCTGGTTGTTACTGTGGTGCGTTATCTTTTCGGCCAGGTCATGCTCCGGAGGCAACTGGATAAGTTTGGTCAGAATTCTCAAGTCATCAGTGATTTTTTGCCGGTGATCGTAGAGGCTCGTAAGGCTCTGGCAGCCATTCACGACTGAATACCCCTGGACCTGGATCTTGTCTCCTTTCTTTTCAAGACCTTCACAAAGGATAGTGAGCCCATTGTGATATAAGAGAAAGTTTTGGTGCTCACTTGAGTCATTGATGCTTCGGCCGATTTCTTTATTCACCTTGGTCCTGCCCAGGGACGCCCGAACATTCCATGCGAACAGTTCGCTTGAGGCAATACCGTCGAGGCGTACTAGTGCCCCGTCGCAGAAATAGCTTCACAAAGTCTTTTGATCTTTGCAAGTATT
>CAZCDS010000014.1:0-121971 GCA_964497585.1 uncultured Syntrophaceae bacterium | reverse complement strand
GTCCTGTGATATCAAGGAGTTACCGGCCCAAATATAAGTTTTGCAACCAGTTATAGTCATTATCGCGATTGCGGCACCGATGTACATATCATATTTGCGAACCGCTTGTGACACTACTGCTATAAAAGATCTCAAGAATCTACGTGCAGCATATGTGCGTTTTAAGAATGATCCTAACAATCGTGGCAAGAAAGCGCCTCTCAGTCTTGAGAATTTGCTGGGATCATACTATGGCTGGGGAGGGACGTCCCGGAAATGTTCGGTGAGAATAAAATACGATCATGGACGTAAAGAGGTCTCCGCTGTCGCTCTCAGGGGATCGGAACCGGCGGGCAAAGGCAGCCGATATGTCTTTCGGTTGAACCTTGCAAAGGAAACGCAAGAGCCGACGGGCAAGGCAGAGCGTTTCCGAGTAGGAGAGTACCACGCTTATACCCTAGGTGCAAAAGGGCGCCAAGAAAGCTGCTTTGATAGCAAAGGCAACTTCGTAGACGGCTGCCGACGTTGAGCCGATCACCGATGATCAGAAATTCCGAATACCGAGAGGAGCCGTTCGAGTATGAAACAAGACGCTGAAACATCCGGGAACTTCCTGTCGGAGGGCACCGAGGAGGAATTCGGACGAGGCGCAGAGATATCTACAACTGCGTTCCTGATCTTCGGCCTTCTCACATTCTGGATCTATACCGTATGGAGTTACCACCGGTTGGTGCAAGACCACCTGACATCCAGACTCCGTCATTTCAGCAGGACTCTTAATCCGTCGCAACTCCCAGCTGAGACTCGGACTCTGTTTGAGACGCTCGTTGAGAAGGGGTTCTCGTATTCACAGTCGCCAAAATATATCTGCACTCTCCTTTACTTCTGTAGCATGGCACTGCTCGTGGGACTTCTCGCGCACAAATCTCTTACAGGAAACCTAGCCTACAAATTTGACTTTGTCGTGGTAGGATTGGCGGCACTGCTATTCTGTGGCTCGACTATTTTCTTCCTCACGTGGGTATGTCGGACCATGAGAAGCCACGAATACCACGAACTGCTGCTCCTTAAAATGAGTCAAAATCCCGATGACTTCAGGTGGGTTCAGCCATCCAGCATCTTTACAAAAAGGTGGAACAGAAATCAAAGCTGGATAGCCCTCTTCCTGGTGATCAGTATTCCCATGACTCTATCGCCTGCAGTCGGCGTCGAACACTTCTATGCGAGTCTTGCGAGCCATCCGGGATGGCCAGACGTGATCGCAATCGGCTGGGTCGCAGGGCTCCTGCTGTTCGCAGGGATTTTCCATCTTTGGGGTTCTCACCTCCTGATAAATATGTACAACGGGCATTTAAGAATAGAGGATCTCAACCGCCAGCATGGTACGGCGAGGTCCCAGTGGATAAGCGAACGATCAACGTCCGTCTTGTCCGAGCCCGGCATCGATGAGATGGGCGCAGTGACGGAGAAACTACTCCCCGAGAGAGCGCTGGCCGCTATCATGATCACGGATATGGTGGGATTCAGCAAAGAAATGGAACTTGATGAAGAGCGGGGATATACGAAGCTGTTGAAACACAACCAAATAATCCGGAGGAACATCGCGAAGAATAACGGTGAAGAACTCAAAACCATGGGAGATGCGTTTCTCGTCAGGTTCAAGAGCGCCGTCCAAGCGGTAAAGGCTGCATTGAGTATTCAGTCCGATTTCTCGGATTATAACACAGGCAAGGAAGTCGGGGACGTCATAATGGTGAGGATTGGCATCCATATCGGCGACGTGTTGATCATGGGAGGCGATATCCTCGGGAATGGGGTCAATGTTGCCGCACGTATCGAGCCCCTTGCGGAGCCCGGCGGGATATGCATTTCGGCGGACGTCTACAACATCGTCAGAAGATCGATAGACATCAAGGCCTTCAGCCTGGGCAAGAAGGAATTGAAGAATATCAGGGAAGTGCCCGAGATCTACAAGATAGTACTAGAGTCGGTCAGGAGTCAGTTGAGGGAACGGAATGGTGATCTATGAAGGAGGTTATTTTGATGTTCATCATTGATCTTGTGCCGCACTAAGATCGGGAATTTCGATGTTTGAGCCGAGCTTCCCTGTCCTGCATTCTGCCGAACCCTTAGTGGCGTAATACCATGTTCTTTTGGGGCGAAAAGATTTTCAGGAGCGCCTATTGAGCAGTTTCGGCCTGAAGCCTCATCGGGGACACAAGCATACCGGATCGTCTCAAGGGCAAGGAGGTCCTTAGTTTGTTGAAAAGGCTGTCGATGCCAAGTTCGGCAACGAAGCCACTTTCTCATTCACCTGTCGTCCAGAGATCCCAAGGAGAGGATCACCTTGTCGGCCACGATCGCAGGCGCAAGACGCATGGAATTGACTCAGAGAATGTTGGACGCCCCCGGAGTGGAGAGGCAATTAGCAATATTCAGTCCCGCGCAGTGACGCAGCGTGAAATCGGCCCGAGGCGGCGGAAATTATAAGCTATCAAAAATGTATCCTAGAAGCTGCAAGGTTGCAATTACAGCACATATTGCCCAAGGCTTCCAGATCCAATGTTTGAATACAGATCTCCTCGAGTTGTCCATAAACAGGACAAAGGCCGTTCCAAAGAAAGGTACCACTAACGAAGCTAGAAATCGTCGAACACGTGCAGTGGTTTTCCCTAATACTTGCCGCGCGGGGTCAGAGCAGGGTAAGCCCGGTAATTCGAATAATTATAGACTCTCGTTTGTACTCGATCTTCTCCAGCAGATCCGTGATTCTATCGCCTCTTGTCATTCTCTTGATCTCCGTCTCCCGCGGCGCGCGCGAATGAATACCTCAAGGCAGGCACGAGGCAGAGCTTCAAAAGGGAACCCATCGGAACGGACCTACTTGACGCTGTCGATGCGATGGGTCATCTTGAGGCACCATGTCACGGGTGGCGGGCTCCCCCGTGAAACCCGGAGCCTCGAAGGACCACCCTGTGGGGAATTCGGGCTGGGACCACGCCACCGGTAAGGGAGAGAAATATTCATGGGGAGTTCCCTGAGCCACATTCCCAGTTTCAAAAGGAACGCAATTGGTGGAGTAGTCGGCAACGCATTGGAATGGTACGATTTCGCGCTCTTCGGGTATTTTGCCCCGGTGATCGGAACGCTGTTCTTTCCGTCAGACGATACCACTGCATCGACGATCAAAGCCTTTGGGGTATTTGCTGCGGGTTACCTGATGCGGCCGCTGGGCGGCATCATTTTCGGGCATCTGGGAGATCGTTTGGGGCGAAAGCGGGCCCTCGAGGTCTCGGTGATCATGATGGCTCTGCCGACCACGGCGATCGGTTTCATTCCCACGCACGCGGCGATCGGCATTGCCGCGCCGGTGATTCTGATACTCCTTCGACTGGTGCAAGGTGTATCCGTTGGAGGGGAATTTGTCGGGTCGGTCTCCTTCGTAACTGAGATTGCGCCTCCCGAGCGGAGAGGATTCCTGGGAAGCCTCGCTCTTACGAGCAGCAACACGGGGATTATGCTCGGTTCTGCGGTCGCTACGGTGGCCCACGGCGTGCTGGGAGAGGCGACCCTCAACGCCTGGGCGTGGAGGATTCCCTTCCTCCTGGGAATGGTGATCGGACTTTTCGGGCTTTGGCTTCGAACGGGCCTGACGGAAACACCGCCTTTCGAACGGATAAGACAAGCCGGCAAAATCCACCGAAATCCGGTCATGGACGTGCTCAGGACCATGCCGGGAAGCGTTGTGCGACTGGCCGTCGTGCTCTTCTTCTTCGCGGGGGGATTTTATGCACTTTTCGTCTGGTGGCCGATCTATCTCACGAAGATGCTCAAGCCGTCAGTTCCCCATGCGTTGCTCGTGAACACCATAGCAATTTGCGTTCTCATTGCTCTGGAGCCCGTCGCTGGTTGGCTGTCAGACATTATCGGTCACCGAAAGGTACTTGCGGCAGGATTGTTGACAATGGCTCTGGTTGCCTATCCCCTGACCGTGTGGACCGATATGGCACAATTTTCGGCTGCTTTGACGGCCCAGGTTCTCTTCGCCATTATTGTGTGCGCGGCGAACGCGCCGATCGGCGCGGTCATGGCGGAGATGTTTCCCACACAGAACCGATACAGCGGTATAGCCGTCTCTTACAACGTCACCCTGGGACTCGTAGGAGGAACCGCGCCCCTTGTCTGCACATGGCTCACCAGCACTACGAGAGACATGAGTGCGCCTGCTTACTACCTGATTGCAATGGCGGGGCTGAGCCTCGCCGCAGTGCTGGGCGTGCGATTGAGGCACCGGGAACAACTCGGTTGACGAGACTTCGATCGCGAGGCACATTGAGACTGATGCTATGGTCGCCCTCCCTCCATCCCCCCGCCACGGCGCGAGGGGGAAGGGGATGGAGGATCTCTGTTCACTCGGGCGCAGACGTTGCGGCAGATGCGACCGGCTGTCATAGAGGGAGCTGAGTTCTCCGCGAAAACGATAAGCTGTCAAAGGCGGCAGCCATGCAGAGCTGCATGGCAAAGCGCAGGGTTGTTCCCGCGGATTTCGAAACAGGGAACCAACCTATTGGGAGAGGGAAACAAGGAGGTTTCTCATGGCAGAAGGACAAGGCACGAAAACAGGGGGCGAGGCGGCTCCGGCTGCGGCCCCCAAGATGACGGGAGGTTTCCACCTCTTCACCGTGGCGGGCATCAAGATCACGATCGACTATTCGTGGTTGATCATCTTCCTTCTCATCATCTGGAGCCTGTCTGCAGGCTATTTCCCCATGTATTTCAAGGGCTACGAGACCCTGACCTACTGGCTGGCCGGGTTCGTTGCCACCATATTGTTCTTTGCCAGCATCCTGATTCACGAGCTTTCCCATTCGTTGACCGCGCTAAGGTGCGGGCTGAAAATCCCCGAGATCACACTCTTTCTTTTCGGGGGTGTGGCTCACCTTTCCGAGGAGCCGTCCAACCCGCGAGAGGAGCTGAAAATCGCGATAGCCGGCCCCATTGCAAGCTTTGTCCTTGCGGGGGGCTTCTGGCTGATCCAGCGAGGGCTTCATGGAAACGCGCCGAGCCTCGTCGTCGCCATCTTCGACTACCTTGCGTGGATCAACCTGGCGCTCGCGGTCTTTAACTTGGTTCCCGGGTATCCGCTCGACGGCGGCCGCATCCTACGGGCCATCGTCTGGTGGAAGACCGGTTCCGTTACCGGCGCGACAAAATGGGCGTCGGACATCGGAAAGGGTTTCGCATGGGCCCTGATCATCCTCGGCGTCATCCGGATCTTTTCCGGCGGGCTCGTGGGGGGCCTCTGGCTGATCCTCATCGGGATGTTCCTCAGGGGCATTGCAAAGGCCGGGTACCAGGACATTCTTATGAAACAGTCCTTCGAAGGCGTCAGCGTGAAGGAAGTGATGATCGAGGATATTGTCAGCGTGCCTCCGCACGTGACGCTCGACGAGGCGACCCACGAATACTTCCTCAAGTTCGGCCACGGCGGGTTTCCCGTGGTCAAGGACGGGAGAACGATCGGACTGATCTCTTTGGCGGGAGTCAAGGACGTTTCCCCTGAAGCACGGAAGACCACCACCGTAGAGCAGGCCATGATGCCCCTGAGCGACGCGGTGATGGTCGGCCCGGAAGAAGGACTGGCCGATGCTCTTAAGAAGATGACGCTTTCCGGCCTGGGGAGACTCCTCGTCATGAGGGGAGACTCCATGGTCGGTATGATCACCAAGACCGGCCTCATCCGGTTCCTCGAAATCAAACGAGTGCTGGATGCCTGACGGAGGCGACACGCTCCGGCGTCGGACCTGCTGATACCCGGTTATGCGAGATGAACCTATGGACCAAGCAGTAATCATCGCCGCGGCCAGGACGCCTGTGGGACGCTACATGGGAGCGCTCAAGGACGTGGATGCCTATGACCTCGCAGCATTGGTCCTCGGAGAAGTCGTTACCAGAGCCAACCTGGCTCCAGATCTGGTGGACCAGGTGATCATGGGCCAATCCTATCAGAGTGGCGAATACGTCAACGTGGCACGCATGGGTCTGCTCAAGGCCGGATGGCCCGAGACTATCCCCGGAGTGACCGTGGACAGCCGCTGCTGCACGGGGCTCGAAGTGGTTCGGATGGCCGCGGCATTAATCGAATCGGGACAGGCTCGGATGGTCGTCGCCGGAGGCGTCGAGAGCATGAGCAATGCCGAGTTCTACCTTCCTGGAAGAATCAAGTGGGGAATCGGCGGGACCGGCGGAATGCCTCGCGGACACGGCGATCTCTCTATCTGGGGACTTCAGTTCTACGACCGTATTCAAAGGGCAAGAGTCATGTCACAGCCGGAGGAGCGATACGGAGTCCTTCCGGCGATGATGTCCTGGGCCGAAACCGCAGCACGGGAAGAGCAAATCACGCGGCAGGAGTGCGACTCCTGGGCCCTCGAAAGTCATAGAAAGGCATGCGCCGCAATGGAAGATGGGAAGTTCACGGAGGAGATTGTCCCCGTTGTCGTGCCGCGGCGCAAAGGTGATCCGATTATCGTAGATCGTGATGAAAGCCCGAGGCCTGACTCGTCCCTGGAGAAGCTTGCACGATTGAAGCCGGTCCTCGGCGGTGTCTGCACCGCGGGAAATTCTTCCACGGAAAATGACGGCGCGGCCGCTGTGGTAATTGCGTCTGCCAAGAAGGCGGCTGAGCTGGGGACCGAACCGTTTGCCGTGGTCAGGTCGGTAGAGGTGGTCGGCGGTGACCCGCGACGCACCTACCAGACGGTCCCTGTTGCAGCGCAAAAGGCGCTGGATTCGGCAGGAGTGACCCTGACACAGATCGATCTCATCGAGATCCAGGAGGCGTTCGCAGCCCAGGTCCTGGCCGATCTGAAGGAGATGGGAATGGGGCCCGAGACCTATTCGCGGGTGAATGTCAATGGATCGGGCATTTCTCTCGGGCATCCCATTGCGGCCACAGGCACGCGAGTTCTTGTGACACTGCTCCACGAGATGCGACGCCGCGGGGCGCGCTATGGCCTGGAATGCATTTGTGGAGGCGGTGGCCTGGGAATCGCGGGAGTGCTCGAACGGAGTTGAGGGCCCTCCGAGACGCTCTGCTCTTTCGAGCCGGCGCGTTCAGGAGACCTCACAGAAGGAATATCGATGGGTACAAGGAGTCCGATAGGATGAAGACCGATTTTCAGAAGATACACGTGGAAGTCCGAAATGGCGTAGCAGTGCTGACCATGGACAACCCTTCAGTAAATCAGCTTTCCGAGGACTTCGCAAGGGAACTGGTAGAGGCGGTTTCCGGCGGATTTGACGATCCGGATATTACCGCGATCGTGTTGACGGGAACAGGCAAGAACTTCGTCGCGGGAGCGGACATCACCCAGATCTATGGGGTCAAGGAAAGAGAGGTTCTCATACAGAGGGTCCGGGGATTGTCCGGATTTCTTAATTCCATCGAGACCGGGCCCAAGCCGGTCATTGCCGCGATCAACGGCAACGCGCTCGGCGGCGGACTGGAGATTTCTATGGCCTGTCATTACAGGGTTGCTTCAAAAGGGGCCCAGATTGGACAGCCCGAAGTACGAATCGGCGTGATACCGGGCGCGGGAGGGACTCAGCGGCTGCCGCGTCTTGTCGGTCTCTCCAATGCTCTCGAAATGATTACCACGGGTAAAGCGATCAGCGCGGAGGTAGGCCGTTCCCGGTTGCTCATCGACGAAGTGGTCGATCCTGAAAATCTTATTGAAGCGGCTCTAACCGCGGCCGGCAAATTCATTTCAGGACAATTGAACCTGGAAAACCGCAGGACACGCAACATATACCGGAGACTCCCAAGCGCAGCCGAGCAACAGGCCGTATCCAATGCAGCGAAGCTCCTCGCGGCGACCAAGGCTCGCGGTTACATTGCGCCCTTCAAGGCCATCGAAGCGATTGAGAAGGGCCTGAGCTTCGACATAGAAAAGGATATCGAGAGAGAAGGTGATCTCTTCTGCGACTGTGCGGTCTCCGATGTCGCCGAGAACCTCATGGGGATCTTTCTCAACACCCGCGCCGCGGGCAGACTCCCGCGCATCGAAGGGCTACAGCCCGCTGAGATCAAGAAGGTGGTGATGCTCGGTGGCGGAGTCATGGGCTCGGGCATCGTCCATCTGCTGCTCAAGGGCGGGTTCGAAACCGTTCTCTGGGATATCAATGACGAGGCCCTGGAAAACGCGGTGCGCGCGATTCGAAAGACCTTTGCGTTTCCCATCAAGAAGAAAAAGATGAAAGAGGCCGACGTGGAATCCATGATGGAGACCCAATTGACTACAACGACCTCACTCGAAGATGCCCGCGGTGCTGATCTGGTTATCGAAGCCGTGCTCGAAAACATGGCGATCAAGCAGGATCTGTGGAAGAAGCTCGAAGGCATCTGTCCCGCCCATACGATCTTCGCCACGAACACGTCGGCTCTTCCGATAACGGAGATGGCAACAGTTCTCGAGGACCCGGGTCGTATGATCGGTTTGCACTTCTTCAACCCGGCCCATCGGATGATGCTTCTGGAGATCATCTGCGCGGAAAAGACCACGGATCAGGCACTGGCTTCCTCGGTGGCCTTTGCCCGCACAATAAAAAAGATCCCCATCGTGGTTAATGACGCCCCGGGTTTCTACGTATCCCGCCAACTCGGGGGGCTCTTCGGCGGCGCGATCTACCTGACCGCCGACGGCGTGGACGGCCGACAGATCGAACGGGTAATCAAAGACTTCGGCATGCCCATGGGACCTGCGGAACTGGCCGACCTCACCGGTATCGACATCAATTACCACGTGAACAAGACCTTTGAGCGAAGACTCGGCGAGCGATACCGTGTCCATCCCCTCACCGAGCTGATCTATGAAACGGGTTGCTACGGGAGGAAAACCGGCGCGGGCTACTTCGATTACCATGGCGATCGTCCCGTGCCCAACGAGAAGGTTGCTGAAGTAATCCGGAAATACCTCGAGGATAACAACGTGGAACCTAAACGGCCGGCCGACGAGGAGATCGTCGACGCGATGTTGGCCCTTGGGATCAACGAGGCGGCCCTCATGATGGAGGAAGGAGTCTGCGATCGGCCCCAGGACATGGATCTGGCCATGATCTATGGAACCGGATTTCCGCCGTACAGGGGCGGGATACTCCGATATGCGGACAACTGGGGCATCAAGAACGTTTACGAAAAGCTTGTCCAACTGGAAAAACAGTACGGCCCGCGTTTCAGTCCTGCGACCCTGCTCAAAGAGATGGCCGAATCGGGGAAAACCTTTTATGGTAATTCTTCGAAGTAAGTTCGCGTTGATGGCGGACTTGATCTCGTGGGGGCAGTCCCGCGTTCCGTGATGCTGGCCTGTCAATCCGTCGGAATTCTTGAACAATGCCATATCAACAAGAGGAGAGCATTCATGGCAGAACGGTTCGTCAGCGAACGGAACATCAAATTCCTGCTTTACGAAGTCCACGAAGCGGAGAGCCTGACCGCGTATCCCTATTACTCGGAGCACAATCGGGAGATCTTTGATTTGGTCCTGGATACCGCCCTCAAGATGTCCCGGGAACTCCTCTACCCGTACTTGCAGGAGATGGACAGAGAGGCTCCGTCTCTGGAAAACGGTATGGTGAAGGTGCATCCGGCCGTCAGGGACCTCATGAGGGAATGGGGCGAAGGTGGATGGATCGGCTCGTCTTTCCCATACGAGTTTGAAGGGCAGCAATTGCCCCTAATAATCACCATCGCCTGCAACTTCATCTTTGCTGCGGCCAACTTCTCTTCGACTGGCTTTCCGTTGTTGACCGCGGGCGCGGCGCACCTGATCCTCTCCTTCGGGTCGGAGAAGTTGATCGAGACATATGTTCCCAATATGGTCGCGGGCAGGTGGCAGGGGACGATGGCTCTGACCGAACCGCAGGCCGGAAGCTCTCTGTCCGATATTACTACGCAGGCCGAACCGACTGACGAGGGATACTACACGATACGAGGCCAGAAGATCTTCATTTCAGCGGGAGACCATAACGGAGCGGACAACATCGTCCATCTGATGCTCGCCAGGATCAAGGGAGCTCCTGCAGGGGTGAAAGGGATATCGCTTTTCCTCGTCCCTAAAATGGTACCGAAGGAAGACGGAACTCTTGAGCCCAACGACATCAGCGTCGCGACCGTGTACCACAAGATGGGCTACCGCGGGTGTCCTATCACGCAGCTCAGCATCGGTGAAAACGGCGAGTGCCAGGGCTATCTCGTGGGCGAGCCTCACAAAGGGCTCAAGTACATGTTCCAGATGATGAACGAGGCCCGGCTCGCGGTGGGCATGCAGGCGACCGCCATAGCTACCGCGGCCTATTATGCCTCCCTTGAATATGCACGGGAGAGGCCGCAAGGACGAAAGCTCACGAGCAAGGACCCGACGCTTCCCCAGATTCCGATCATGGAGCACGCAGATGTCAAGCGGATGCTGCTCTTCCAGCGGTCGGTGGTAGAAGGCGCGCTCTCCGTGATACTCCAGTGCGCGAAATATTCGGATCTCACGCAAGAAGAGGACGAAGCGAAGAAAGAGCGCTCCGCCCTCCTGCTCGATCTCTTGACCCCTGTAGCAAAAGGCTATCCCTCCGAGATGGGGATACTCTCCGTGAGCCAAGGGCTGCAGGTCCTTGGCGGATACGGCTATTGCAGCGAATTTCCCTTGGAACAATACTTCAGGGACATGCGCATCCACGCAATCCACGAGGGTACCACGGGCATCCAGGGCATGGATCTGCTAGGCCGCAAGGTCGTCATGCAGAACGGAAAGGCCATGTTCGCCTACCTGGAAGAGCTGCAGGCAGCCATAGGAGCCGCAATGGAGCGTGACGCGCTCAAGCCCATGGCGGAGCGGCTCAAACACGCGGTGGAACAGCTTCAGAGTGTAACGCAACATCTCGTTCAGTTCGCCCTGAAAGGTGAGGTCGAGCGCTTCCTCGCGGACGCGACACTCTACCTGGAATTCTTCGGAATCATTGCCGTGGCCTGGCAATGGCTTCTCCAGGGGCTGGCAGCGGACAAGGCGCTGGAACGTGAACCCTCTGAGACCGAAGCCCGGTTCTACCGTGGCAAGCTGGTCACCATGCGCTACTTCTACCACTATGAACTGCCGAAGATTCGGGGGCTCGCAGCGAGGCTCATGGAAGAGGACGCGCCGACGCTCGAGACGGATGACGAGCTTTTCTTCGACTGACCGTTCGAGCCGCTGCCTCGTCCACGTGCGGAGGCAGGTCGGTTCGATCGAATACTTCTTCTAAAAGATACCAACAGCACGTTTCAGATGGAGGAGAGACTCAGATGAGAGAAGTGGTGATTGCCGGCTATCTAAGAACCGCCCAATCGCGGTCCCGCCCCAATGCTCCGGCCCGAGACGTATTTTGCAAGATGCGGGCTGATGAACTCCTCGCCAAACTCCTGCCGGAGATTATACAGAGGACCGGGCTCAAACCCGAGGAAATCGACGATTTCCTCTGCGCGTGCGCGACCGCGGTGGGTGAACAGTGGACGTACGGGGGACGTTTTCCGATTTTCCTGGCGAACCTCCCGGAGACGATTCCGGCCAAGTTCGTCGATCAGCAATGCGGGTCATCCATGGCGTGCATTCACATCGGATTCATGGAGATCGCCACCGGGAACGCGGATATCGTCCTGGCCGGCGGGATGGAGCACATGACACGGGTCCCCATGGGCGCGGCCACTGTGGACGCAGGCTTGATCGCTCCGAACATGACCCTCTTTGCCGCGCCGGAGCACCAGCACTGGGATATGATGACTTCAATGCGTATGGGACTCACCGCGCAGAAGCTCTTCTCCCAAACGGACTTTACCCGGGAGGACCTCGACAGGTGGGCGCTCCGTTCCCACCAGTTGGCCGCCAAAGCCCAGGAAGAAGGCTTCTTCGACGGCGAGATTCTGCCTGTGGACGCGGTGCAAGCCGACGGGTCGGTCATGACGGTCGATCGAGACCAGTCTATCCGCGGCAATACCACCCTGGAGGGTCTGTCCAAGCTCAGCCCCGCGTTCAAGGAAGGGCACGAGATCACCGCAGGAAACTCTTCACCGCTTAATGCAGGCGCGACCGCGATGATCCTCATGGCCAAGGATAAGGCAAAGGAAAAGGGCATCAAGCCTGTCGCGACGATACGGTCTATCGGCTTTGCAGGCGTCGACCCGACCATCATGGGAGCGGGACCGGTACCGGCCAGCGAGAAGGCCCTGAAGAACGCGGGTCTGGAGGCCTCCGACATCGACTTCTGGGAGATCAACGAGGCTTTCACCATCGTCGCGCTCAACTGCATAAAGGAGCTGAGGATTGATGCCGACAAGGTCAACGTCATGGGCGGCGCCACTGCGATCGGTCATGCGCTTGGTGCGACCGGGGCCCGGCTCGTGGGAACCCTTGCACGGATACTTGAGGCGCGAAACGGCCGATACGGATGCGCAAACGCGTGCGTCGGCGGCGGCCAGGGAGTCGCCACCATTATCGAACGGGAAGCGTACGAGTAATCCAACGGACGTCTCAGAGTAGAGGGGGAGTATCCGAAGAGGCAAAACGTTTCCCCCATTGACTCATTATGGGGGGAATCTGCTCGGTCACAATCCCAGGAGGCGTTCCGCGTTGCCGCCGAAGACCGCGGCCTGATCGGATGCGTCATAGCCGGCCTTGTCCAGGAGCGAAGCGATCTTGGGTATTTCGGCTTCGTGGAGGAACCACGGCCAGTCGGTGCCGAAGAGGACGCGGGACGAGCCATGGACCTGCAGTAGTTCCACGAATTGGTCCTCCTCGAGCGTATGAGCGGCATTGGCAGTGTCGAGATAGAGATTCGAGGCCGGGACTATTGCTCCCCGCAAGTCATCATAATCTGCGCCTAATCCGCCCATGTGTGCAGCAATGAAGTTGATTCCCTGATGCCGGTGAGCAAGCTCCGCCAGCTTTGCAGGCGTTCCGAGGTAATCGGGATCAGCGCCAAAATGGATGTCCGCGGTTGCAAAGGTGTCGAAAAGCGCGACCGGTCGCGTGTCTCCATCGCTTCCCAGGTGTTCCACTTCTGTCAACATGCGTGTGACTTCGGGTGACAGGAGATCGAAGCGCTGGGAAAAACTCGAGAACTTGAACCCATTGATCCCAAGATCGAAGATCCGCCGGATCTCATCGGAGAGGCCTTGCATTGCAGGATGGAGGGTCCCGAGAGTTCGGAGCCGCGGGAACTCCCTCATGAACTGAATGAAGCGATCGTTCTCGGATCGTACCTTGTCCGGCGCGGCGCTCGGGAGCAGCACACACATGTCCACGTTGTTTGCTTCGGCGGATTGCTGCAAGGCTTTGGGAGGGAGCCTTGGAACAGCATCGTGAACATTCAACTTCAATTCATCGAGCATGACCGGTTTGGCCCGAACATTTTCAACGATGCGATCGGTGAATATATGGCAGTGGCTGTCAATGAACATCTGAAGTAACGCTATCTCTGTGACGTCTGTTCGCTTCTTCGAGGAGCGAAGGAGCGGTCCTCTTTCGCAGCAGGGTGCTTCATCGGTGAGCGTTTCTTTCCTCTTGCCGGTCCTACTATTCTTCCGTCGGGCTCGAATTGATCCGCGAGGGCGTTCGAAAACAGAGGGAAACGTGGATCTTCTCCGTTCGAGCGCGCACTACTCTAAAGCCCGTGGTGCTTCCATTCCGGCTTCTTTTTGCCGAGAAAGGAAGCCGCGCCGTACGCGTGCTTGTCCTTGCGCATGAACATGGAGAGGAGCATTTCCTGCTCGATGCGAAGTCTCTCCTCAATGGGTCGTCCAAACCCCCTGATGAGTGACTCCTTGTCCGACCGGAGCGCGCCCTGGGGGAGTTCCGCGATTTCCCCGGCAAGTTCCTTCGCTCGTTTCAGAGCCTGGCCGTTGGGAACGATCTCATTGACGAGCCCAATGCGGTACGCTTCCTGGGCATCGATACGCCGACCGGTAATTAGCAGCTCCAGGGCCTTCGCGTATCCCACTACGAGCGGCAAGCGGACAGAGAGCCCGTCACCGGCCACGATGTTCCAGCGACGCTCGAGACAACCGAATTCCGCTCGTTCGGCTGCTATGCGGATGTCCGCGAGCAAAGCATTCTCGAGCCCGGCCGCGAAGCAGTACCCGTTCACCGCAGCGATGATCGGTTTGAAGATGTCCATACGCTTGGTGTAACCACAGTACCCCTCGCAATTGTAGATACTCTGTCGGTACTCCTCGTAGTCACCAATGGTGTGCAAGGCCGCGGCGTCTTGGAGATCCCACCCCGCGGAAAAGGCTTCATCTCCAGCACCCGTATAGACCGCCACGAGTGCATCATCATCGTCGCGAAACGCCTTCCAGGCTACCTGCAGCTCGTCGGACGTCTCTGCGCTAATGCAGTTGTGAACTTGAGGACGGTTGATCGTAATAGTAACGATGTGATCTTCTTTTTCGTAAATAAGGTTCTTAAAGTCCATCCAAAAACCTCCTTGGCGTGGTGTGCTTCTGTTCCAAGTGATCGTCACCCTGATGCATGTTCAAACGGTTAAGATGTTCCCTGACCCCGACGTGCTCCCAAAGGGAGGCGGACGAGAGAAGAGTGGTTGTTTCGAGCGGGCGCACGTGAGGGGTTCGGCAAAACCCGATCGAAACCCGGCAGGTCATATTGATAGGCTCGTTGGTCGGCGAAAGAAGATCCACGGTTCTCCAGCGCTCGAACTGACTCATTTGCCGCGGAAGGGCGGCCTACGGCGCATCATATGGTGTCGGATGAATGGGTACGAATTCATTTGTACACATAGATCTTGCACGGTTTCTTGCCCGGTTCGTCTGGAGGTTCGGTTACAAAAAGGGGTTTGCCTCCAGGTTCAGTCAATATCTGATTCTGGAAGAAGCAGTGCGCGCAGTAGACCGGGAAATCGGCCCGACCGAATGTCATTGGTTGGGCCCGGCGGATCTTCAGGAAGTTGGAGGGCGGATCATAGCCGCCGCTTTCTATCTGACGTTGACCACTCCCACAGGGCCGAGGCGTAATGATGAATTTCTCATCATCCTCTTCGATGTCAAAGGGCTGCATATGTCCCCTGAATCCGGCGAGGAGCATTTCCAGACGGCGCCTGGCAGGTTTGCCGACGTACCGATCGGCCAGGCGGCTGGTGTACCCGGCCACGGTCTCCTCTAATGCCTCTGCTAACACTTCATCGCCGAACCGTTTCCCGATGAAGGTCAGCAGATATGTGACCCAGTCTCGGTACAGGTCGTGCATCCCAAGGAACTCGTTGTACATCCTTTGCGCGAGCTTCGTGGCCTTTTCCCCGTCACCGGCCTCGATGCTTGACTGCAAGAGATCCAGCGTTCGCTGTCCAAGGGATTTCAGTTCATCTTCTCGAAAGAGCCGCGTCTTACCCATCCGTCACAGGACTTTCTCTCTTCGAAACCGAGTCGTCATTATGCGAGCCACCGCTTGCGCCGCCTGTAGTGTTTGACGGCACGGTAGCTCTTGCGTTTTCCTTTGTCACTGAGTCCGAGGTAGAACTCCTTGATGTCCTCGTTTTCCTGGAGCTTCTCCGAGGGACCGTCGAGGACGATTCTTCCGTTTTCCATGACGTATCCGTGTTCGGAGAGCCCCAGGGCGATGTGGGCGTTCTGCTCGACCAACAGCATGGAGACACCTTCCTGCTGGTTAATCAACTGGACGAGTTTAAAGATCTCTTTGACCAGCAGCGGGCTGAGCCCCATGGACGGTTCGTCCAGGAGCATCAGTTTCGGCCTTCCCATGAGCGCCCTGCCCATGACGAGCATCTGACGCTCTCCACCCGAGAGGTATCCACTCGTTCTGCGCCGCAAATCCTCGAGTCGTGGGAAATACTCATAGGACTTTTCAAGATCCGCGCGCACGCCGTTGGGATCGTTTCTCGGATAGGCTCCCACGAGGAGATTCTCTTCGACGGTGAGATGCTCGAACAAACGTCTCCCCTCCATGACTTGGACGATGCCCATGCGGACGATCTCTTCGGGATCCATTCGGTCGATGCGCTTGCCGTCGAATTCGATAGTCCCATCGGTGACCTCTCCCAGCTCCGTGCGAAGGACTCCCGACACGGCCTTGAGAGTCGTGGTCTTGCCCGCGCCGTTGGCGCCGAGCAAGGCCACGATCTTCCCTTCGGGCGCCTCGAGGGAGACACCCTTGAGCACGAGGATGACGTCGCTATAGATGACCTCGGCGTTGTTGATCCGGAGCATATTCCCTCATCAGGTCCGCCGGTTACTTTTTCTTTTTCGGCGGCGGCTTGAGAAGTTCAAAGGTGGCCTTGGCCGCTTTTCCTGACTGCATACCCGACGCCTCGACCTCGTACTTCCCGGGAGGAAGTGGGCTCATCTTCCTCAGATTGGGCTTCATATTCGGAGTCCAATCAACCTGGAAGATCCAGTTCAGGGTACTCACCGGATGCATCTTGATGTCGAAGTTGCCCTTTTGGTCCGCCGCGCCGACAGCGAGACCCACTCTATCTCCTTCAGGGAGCGACTTGATCTTGAGGCCTTTGGGAGGGATCATCTCCACCAGGATCATCTCTTTCGGTGCGAATCCTGCGCCCTTGAACTGGAGCGGCGCCTTCTTGATCAAAGCGGGAGAGAGGGGAGTCTTGGCCGGAACGACCTCCAGCTTTGCCCCCCCGGCAACGGCGCTCTGTCCCACGACGAGGAGCCCAAATACGAGGAAGATTCCCCACGTTATCCATCGGTAGCCTTTCATAGCCTTTCCTCCTTATCTATATGCAAAGGGGCGTTCGCGGGTTACCACTTGTGCAGGGAAACCGCATCAGGGGTCTCGACCCAACCGGTGATGGGGACGATCTTTCCCCCGGTAACCTTGTAGAATTTGACCACCTTGCTTCCACGCCGGGACGTGGGGCTATACGCGCAGGGGCCCAGGATGCCGTCCCTGCTCAACCCGGTGATGTCCTGATAGGAGTTGTACACCTCTTCCCGGGAGAGCTTATCTTTTCCCACTCGCTTTATTGCGTTCTTGATCGCGCCGGCGAAGGTGATGCCCTGGGCCACGCCCATGCCGTAGCCTTCGTTCATTTCTTCAATCGGCTTCTTTCGATAGGTGGTCCAGATACGCTTAACAACGGGGTTTTCGCGGGCCTCTTTTCCTCTGAGGAAGAACGAGACGATGACCATGCCCTCGAGGGCCTTCGGATGAAGGCTGATTCCCAACGACGACGGTCCCCAGTAGTCGGAGATGAACTGGATCTTCTTGGTCAGTCCCAAACGGGAGGCATCCCTCATGACGTTGGTCTGGGTGGGATCTACGCCGCCGACGTACACATAGTTGGCGTCGGCCTTCTCCAGGCGGGTCAGGTACACGTCGTGTTTGAGGGTTCCCGGCGGGAAGAGTTCCGAAGGCAGAACTTTGACGCCCTTCTTCTCTGCGTATTCCTTGCCCCCTCGCAGCATCTCCCTTCCGTAAGCGTTATCCCAGCTCAGCACCGCAATAGAGGGTTTGCCTGACTTTCCCTTCTTTTTCCAGTCTTTCAGCACCCAATCGATTGTCGCGGCAAACGCGTCCTGATAGGTCGGGCCCCAGGGAAAGAAATTGCCGGGATGGGCCTGGAACTCACCGTCGCCCGGAACGGTGATGACGATCTTCTGCTTGCGGGTCAGGGCCTTGAGCATCTTGCCCAGGGGAGTGCTGACGATCTCAATGGTCACGACCTTTGGGTCCCTTGCGTAGCGCTTGAAGGCCGACAGCGCGCGGGCAACGTCGTACCGGGTGTCAACACCGATGTACTTCACTTTCACCCCTTCGATGCCACCCTTTGTATCGAGGTCCTTGATGTAGTCCTCGATACCGAGGCTGTTCGGGAGGGCCAGGCCGGCAACAGGACCCGTGAAGTCGGAAAGGTCAAGGAAGGCGACTTCCTTCGCTCGGGCATCGCCGGCGGCGAAGGCCCATGCCACAATAACAACGGCGAGGACCGCCACCGTCCACCGGATCCATTGAGTTTTCATTACAACCTCCTTTGTTTCGCTTGGCACTTCCAATAAAAAGGCCGTTTAACAACCATCGAGGATCGGCCCCCGTTCCCAAGGTCAGGGACCGCTTAACCGCTCGCTAAGCCTCAGTGGGCAAAGGGATAGAGTCGGCACGACGCCTTGATGATCTCCCAGCTATGGGCCAGCCCCCGGGGCTCCCGGATCAGGAAGATCGCGAGCACGAATCCGAATGCGGTCAACCCCAGTCCCGCGGCCGGTGCGGCCCCGAGCCAGGGAAACCAGGTGGCCAGATAGGGTGAAACGAGGAGGACCACCTCGTCGAGCACCCGGATCAGGATCACGCCGAAGAATACTCCCGGTATACTCCCCAACCCTCCCACAATCAGCATACCGATGTACCAGAGCCCATGCAGCAGCGTATACTGTTCCGGATGACACACCATCGTCAGATGCGCGTAGAGTGCTCCCCCAACCCCCGCGTAGAAGCACGAAATGAAAAAGGCCAACAATTTGTAATAATAAAGATTGATCCCCATCACCTGAGCAGCCAGATCGTTGTCCCGGACCGCGACGAAGGCTCTTCCCACCCGGGTCCTCACGAGGTTGCGGGCCGCATAGGTCATCAGGAGCATCACGGGAATGATGATGTAGAACATCCTCTCGTCGGTATCGAAAACGAAGGAGCCGAGCCGCGGAGGATCGACCGCGAGCCCCACGGCCCTACCCGTGATCGAGAGATGGAGCACAAGCCACATGGTGACGAAATGAATCGCGATGGTTGCGATGGCCAGGTAGAAGCCCTTGATGCGCATGGAAGGTGCTCCGCCGAGCAGCCCGTAGATCCCAGTGATTACTCCCGCCACCGGCATTGCAACCCAGAAGGAGAGCCCCGCCTGCATCGTCAGAATCGCAGACGTATACGCCCCTACGGCCATAAACGCGGCCTGCCCGAAAGAGACCTGCCCGCAATAACCGGTCACGATCTGAAGCCCCAGAACCACGATGATCGCTATCCCCAGCGTGTTGATGAAACTCACCAGGTAATAGGATCCGAAGACAGGCACGAGAAACAGTACCGTCAAAGCCAAGACAAGCAGAATCCACCGAGGCAGCGTCCGGATGATGGCCATGTCCTGCCGGTACGTCTCATCAAAGGTTCCACAGGGTCTCCACATGCTATATCCTCTCGATTCTGACCAGTCCGAGGAGGCCGTAGGGCCTTATCAGAAGGACAAGCAGCAACAAGACGTAGGAAGCGACCTCCTTGACGCCTCCCCCGACCAGGGGATCGAGATAGCCCGCACTGATATTCTCCAGCATTCCCAGCAGCAGCCCGGCGAGCAACGCCCCGGGAAGCGATTCCAGGCCGCCTACCAGCGCCACGATGAGGCCCTTGATGCCGAGATAGGGGAGGGGATAGTAAATGTCCATCACATTGGCCAGAGCGATTCCCGCCACGGTCGCCACAAGCGCGGAAATGATCCAGATCAGCGAAAAGATCGACCGAACGGTAACGCCCGTGCTCTGCGCAAGCTGGTGGTCTTCTGCAGTGGCACGCATACCCAATCCCGCCTTGGTAAAACGAAAGAAGATCGCAAGACCGAGGAAGAGCGCTATGGCCGCGGCGAAGCTCAGCAGTTGCGTAATCGGCAGAGGAACCCCGGTAATCGAGACCGTGCCTCCGGGAAGGTAGGAAGAGAAACTCGCCGATTCGCCCTTGAGTATCAGTTGGAACATCCCGTCCATCATCAGGAAGACCGCGAAGGTGGTGAGAAACGCAGCAAACAGCGGCTGGCCGATCAGCGGCCTCATCGCGAAGCGCTCGACTCCCCACCCGAGGACTGCGGCGAATCCGAGCGCCAACACCACCGCCACAATGAAAGGCAGGTGCAAATTCACCAGTGCGAACCAGAGAGCGAGCGCACCGAATGCCATGAACTGACCATGAGCCAGACTCACCACGTGGGTCGACTTGTACACCAGGACGATGGACGCGGCTACCATGGCGTAAAGCGCGCCTTCGAGAAGTCCCAGGAGGAGTAGCTGCAAGAACTCGTTCATGTCAAAGGATTACCTTTCAGTCCACCCTGTTGACCCGGATGGCGGTCCGAATAACGCCCTCCCGGCCGTCCCGGTACGTGACTTGGGCTTCCACCGCGATCTCTTCCTCATCGCCGTAAAGCGCATCGATAAGATTCTTGTATCGCTCTTCCACAAAGGTTCGCCTAAGTTTGCGGGTTCGCGTCAGTTCAGCCTCGTCCGCATCGAACTCCTTGTGGAGGTTGACGAAGAAGCGAATGCGGGCGTGCTCGGGAAGCGTTCGATTGACCTTTCGGATCTCCTCGTTGACCAGGTCGATGACCTGAGGCTTCTGTGACAGGTCCGTGAAGGTCGTGTACGGGACATGATTGGCTTCCGCGTAGCGCCCGACATTGTCCAGGTCGATGTTGATCAGTGAGGTGACGAACTCCCGCTCCTCACCTCCAACGACGATCGCGTCCTTGATGTAAGGGCTGAATCTGAGGCGAACCTCGGTATACTGGGGCGAGAACTTCTGACCGGTGGAGAGCGTCTTGAGATCTTCCATACGGTCGATAACGATTAGGTGACCTTCTTCATTGATGTGCCCGAAATCTTCGCTGCAATAGAAGCCCTCCTTGAGGCGTGCGGCCGTGGCTTCGGGGTTCTTGTAGTAACCCGCGTACATGAACTCGCTCTTGACCTGGATCTCACCGTCGTCGGCTATCCTCACCTCGGCCCAAGGCATTGGCCTTCCCGAGGTTTCCGGGTGAATCTCTCCGGGCCGCGGAATCGACACTGCCCCCATCTCCGTGCTCCCATAGAAGAGCTTGATTTCGATCCCGAGCGCGAGGAAGAAGCGGACAATCTCAGGACTCAGCGCTCCCCCGGCTGAATAGACCACCCGCACTCCGGAAAGACCGATCCTGTCGCGCAATGACCGGAAGACCAATTGACGGGCCAACCATCCGAGGAATGTTTGCCAGGCCCCGAGCGGCTTGCGTTCGATCTTCCGATCCGCAACTTTAAGTGCGACTCCGAGGAATCGATGGTAGAGCCAACGGCGCAGAGGCGTGGTATCGATAATCCGGGCCTGAACCATGCTGTTGAGGTTTTCCCAGAGCCGCGCGCCGAAGAAGATGACGGCCGGCCCGATCTCACGGATATTCTGTTGGACGGTTTCGGGTTCTTCGGGAAAATTCACCCGCACCCCTGTCACGAGATTCCCTGCGATGCCGAGGGCCTGCTCCGTCGCCCAAGCAGGAGGAATGAACGAGAGGTATTCCCGTTTGCCGTCGGCCCACCGATCGACCTTGGCCCATTCGACGACGCCGGCCACAAGGAAATTGTAATCGAGCATAGCCCCTTTGGGCAGGCCGGTGGTCCCGGAGGTGTAGCACAGAACCGCAAGATCCTTCGATTGGCCCTGATCGATCAGTTCGTCAAAGAGGGTGGGATTCTCTTCACGGAGGCTGCGCCCCATCTCCATGACCCGGTCCATGGAGAGCAGGTCGGGATCCTCGTAAGCCCACAGACCTTTGGGGTCCCAGTAGATGATCTTCCTCAGGAGAGGTAGTTCTTTCTTGATTTCCAGGAGCTTGTCGACCTGCTCCTGATCGTGGGCCACGACGAAGGTGGAGTCGGAGTGTTCAACAAAGTACTTCACCTCCGGCGCCTGGCAGTCGGTGTAGATGCCCACTGCGGCCCCGCCGGCGCAGAGCGCTGCCAACTGGGCCCAGTACCACTCCGGCTTGTTCTCACCGATAATCGAGATTTTTTCCCCATTGCTGAAGCCGAGGCTCACCATGCCAAGGCTGAGGTCCCTGACCTTGTCGTGGTACTCGTTCCAGGTGTATGCCTTCCAAATACCACGATCCTTGACGCGCATGGCTATCTCGCGTCCGCCGGCTGTCAGGGCCCGGTACCTGAGAAGCTTTGGCAGCGTGTCGAGCTTGACGCCTTCCGGCTGAGGCTCCATGAATCACTCCTCGCCAAGGTATGCCTGGATCACTCTCGGATCCTGCACGATCGTTTCGGGTTCCTGATCCGCGATTTTCACGCCGAAATCGAGCACAACGCCCCGTTGCGCGATGTCCAGAACCACCTCCATGTCATGTTCGACGATGATCATCGGGATTTGTCGTAGTTCCGAAACGTCCAGAATGAAGCGGGCCATGTCCTCCTTCTCTTCCACGTTCATTCCTGCCATGGGTTCGTCAAGCAGCAGGAGCGTCGGATCCATAGCGAGTGCACGTCCCAGTTCCACCCGTTTGCGAACTCCGTACGGGAGCGTGCCGACCACGTTCTGGCGAACCGGTTCCATTTCCAAGAAGTCGATTATATCTTCCACCACCTCGCGGTGTTCGATCTCCTCGCGCAGCGCGGGGCCGAAAAAGAGAGCTCCGGTTAACGCTCCGCGCTTCATGTGTACGTGACGGGCGGCCATCAGGTTTTCGAGGACGGTCAGACCGGTGTACAGTTCGATGTTTTGGAACGTGCGGGCGATACCGAGCTTGGCAATGGCGTGAGGTTTGAGGTCCTGGATGGGACTTCCACGAAAGAGGATACTCCCCTTCTGGGCGCGATAAAAACCGTTGATGCAATTGAGCAGACTCGACTTACCCGCGCCGTTGGGTCCGATAACAGCCAGGATCTCGTGCTTGCCCACGTGGAGGTCCACTCCGTTGAGAGCCCGGAGGCCTCCGAAGGACAGCCGCAGATCCTTCACTTCCAGCACGTGACCGTCTTGCATGAAGCCCCTTCCGGTTCGTCCAGCGTCTCCTGGCACAACATTTCAGAAGTCCGTTTACAGCGTTTCACCGTGGCCTCGCGAGACACTGCCCGGGTGGCGTCCGGTGGCTGCCCCGGTTTGGCCGGTCTTCTGTGCAATGGATCTGATGGTCTCGACGATCTCTTCGTCCGAGGATGCAGGGCCGAAGCAGGCGGTAATGCCCATCTGCCTGAGTTTGTCGCTGTCGCCGGGGGTTAGGACGGATCCGCCGACCACGACCGGAATGTCCGCTTCTCTCTCGTTGAGCAGTCGGATCAGCTCGGGAATATAATACAGATATTCCCAGGAATGACAACTTAATCCGATCACGTCTACATCTTCCTGGATGGCAGTTTCAACCATCGCGGGCGGCAGATTGAACGTCCCCGCGTAGATCACTTCCAGGCCCGCGTCCCGCAGCATTCGGGAGACTCCCATTACGCCTACTTCGTGTTGATCCAGTCCCAAGATCCCTATGAGCACTCTGATTCTCGTCATGGGAAAGTCTCTTTCCGTCGGGTCGTTGTCTCGGCTACACGATCAATCCGGGCCGGCCTGCAGCCGCTATTGCCTGCGCGCGGGTTCTCTCCTCCGCCATCACGGGGGCGAATCGATGAGACCGTGGGGATCATACGGGAAACCGCACGCCATCCGCATCACTCCGGCGATTTCCCCCATGGTCGCGCCTACCTCGGTGGCGCTGATGATGGGGTAGAGCAGGTTCTCGCGGTCGTCTCCGGTCTTCTCACGGACTTCTTCCAGGCCGCGCCTAACCGCGCGTTTGTCCCGCGAGTCCTTGATCTGCTTCATCTGTTCGATGCGGCTCCAGCAGGGCTCAATCTTGGACTCCACCACTTCTCTGAGCAGCCTGTCTTCCTGCTCGGGGATCTCATGGACATTGAGACCGACCTTCTTCATCTCACCGTCTCTGAGCTGCTGGTAGTACCTCGTCATACGCTCCTCGAAGAAATCCTTGAACCAACCGCTGTCAGACAGTTCCGCGGGGTCGCCTCTCGCCTCGATGTCGAGCACCATGGCCCGGATCCGCTCTTCCATCTCGTCGGTCAGTGATTCCACGAAGTACGAGCCGCCAAGCGGGTCGGCCACCTTCGCGACGTTCGATTCAAGTTGGATCACCTGCTGGGTTCTCAGACCGACGAGGTGCGATTCAGGACTGGGAGTCCGGTACGCTTCGTCAAACGCGGATATTTCCAGTGCGTCTACCCCGGCCATGACCAGGGCCAGTGTCTGAACGGCTCCCCGGACGATGTTGTTGAAGGGCTGCTGCGCGGTAAGCGAGAGTCCCGACGTGTGGCAGGTAATGACCGCGGCCCATGATCTCGGATCCTTCGCGTGGAACTCGTCCCTCATCATCCGCGCAAAGATTCTTCTGCTCGCACGTATCTTGGCGATCTCCTCGAAGAAATCCATGCTGCAGTTGACCAGGAGCGCGATTCGCGGGGCAAAACTGTCAATATCGACGCCTCGTTTGATCAGTTCCCGGACGATGTGTCGTATCTCCACGAATCCGAGAGCCATCTCCTCAACGCCGTTGAGCCCCGCCTCACTGAAAAAATAGGTGTCTTCCACAAAGGAATGGAATTTCGGCATCTCCGCGGAACAGAACTCGATCGAATCGCGGGAGAGCCTGAGCCTCAACCGAAAGGGCATGTGCATCGCATAGCCGCAGTCTTCTGCGTAGAAGGGAGGTTGCAGGACCGATCCTCTGAGCTTCCGGGCAGGGATGTCGCGTTCCTTGGCCACAAGATAAAGGCCGGCAAGGGCGAAGGGCGCAGGCAATGAGGTGGATACCGAAACGGAATCCAACGGGAGGTCCCGGTAGAGACTCCGGTAATCCTCGAGGCAACAGAGGGAGACGCCCTGGGTACCCACCGTATTGCGGGCAAGGGGATGGTCCGGATCGAGACAGGCCATGGTCGGGCTGTCGCCGATCACGTCGATCCCCATCTGGCCCTTTTGGAGCAGGTACTTGAGCTGTTCGTTCGATCTTTCGGGGTCGCCCTCCCCGGAGAGCTCTCGGTGAATCCAGCCCCGCCGCGGGCCTGCGTACCGTCCCCGGGCAAAGGGAAAACTCCCTGGCGCATTGAGGTCGGTCCCGTAGTCGAACCGACTGACGTCTTCGGGCGCGTACACCTCCTTCAACGGTATTCCCGATCGACTCTGTTCCGTCATGTCGCGGTACTCCACAAGAGTCCAGATATTGGGGCGTATGACGACTGCCGGGCAAGCCGGCCGTGGTACCAAGGAACCGGAGCTCCCTTAATTGATTGGCAAACGAGTTCCCGGCCTCAGGTAAGGCCCAATTCCTTCAGTTCCTTTCGGCTTCCCAGAGTCGTCACGTTGAGCCTCATCCCTCCGTCTATGTGGATCTCTTCCCCGTTGATGTATCCCGCATGATCGGAAGCAAGAAACGCGACGAGGTGGGCCACCTCTTCCATGGTTCCAAGCCTGCGGGCCGGAATGAACACGACCGACGTCTTGAGGATCTCCTCCGGCATGCTGCGGACGAGCTCCGTGCCGATCAGTCCGGGAAGGATCGCATTGCAGGTAATCCCGTGCCGTGCGTGTTCAAGCGCGACGGTTTTGGTCAGGCCGAGGAGGCCTGCTTTACTCGCCGCGTAACCGGCTTGCCTGTGGAGGCCGCCGGTGGCTCCCAGCGAAGAGACATTAATGATTCTTCCCCATTTCTTTTCGATCATGGGGCCGATGACTGCCTGGATCATGTTGAACGCGCCGCTCAAGTTGACCGAAATCTCTCGTGTCCACGCGTCGTGACTCATCTTTGTCAGCGAAGCGATATTGTTCACGATGCCGGCGTTGTTCACGAGAACGTCAATCTCTCCGAGGGCCTGCCGAATTCGTTCGACGCCTTCCCGCACCTCGCCGGGGTCTGAAATGTCAAAGACCGAGGACACTGCGACCGAACCACGCCCTGCGATCTCCCCCGCCGTCGCGTCCACTTCCTGCAGGATGTCGGCGACAGCTACCTCCGCTCCCTGTTCCACGGCAACCGAAGCAATAACCCGCCCGATACCCCGAGCGGCGCCTGTGATCAGAACCTTTCTCCCCTGCAGAAGCATCGTTTCGTCTCCAACTCCGGCCGCCCCGCCGCATGTCCCTACTTGTGTCGGCTGATACGCTCAGGGAACGCCGTGGGGCTTCTCCGAGGCCGGAGCTTGGCTATAATCGCCAAAGGGGCGGTCCCGCCGCTCGATCGCGGCGGCTACACCCTTTTCTTTGGCCGTCTTGACGAAGTCCAGGCCCTCGGGAGTGTTGCGCATGTATCCGTCGAGAATGCAGCCCAACAGTTGACTCGACGCGAGCCCCATGTTGTCGTACGCCTGATTGATGACGAGCTTCATCGCGGCCAATTGCGTCGTCGGACACTGGGCCATTCGGTTAGCCCAGTAATGGACCTCTTCGTCGAGTTTCTCCACAGGAACGGCCTTGTTGATGAGACCGATCTCCTCTGCCTCCTTGCCGCTCAGGGAATCGCCCGTGAGCGCAAGGAGTTTGACCTTTGTCAGACCCAGTCGGTAGATCCACATGGCAGTGAGATAGCACCCCCAGACCCGTGAATAGGGTGTCCCCAGCCGAGCATCCTCAGACGCGATGATCACGTCGGAAAGCAGGGCCATGTCCGTCCCGCCGCCCACACACCACCCGTGCACCCGCGCCACGACCGGCTTTGAGCTGCGCCAGATACTCATGAACTTGGGGATGGGAGCCGTGAAGGGATTGGTTACCATGATCATATCATTGCCGGGGTCCCATTGATTGGAGCCAGCCTGGCCTCCCCATCCTTCGAAATGGTCGAGGTCCTCAGAGAAATCGAAGCCCGCGCAAAAGGCTTTGCCCGCTCCCTGGAGGATGATCACGCGCACGTCCCGATCCGCGTTGGCTTCCGAGAGAGACCGTTCCAACTCCTCGGGCATGGGAGGCCGGATCGTATTGAATTTCTCGGGCCGGTTAAGGGTTATCGTAGCTATTCGATCCTTCTTCTCGTAGAGAATCGTCTCGTAACTCACGCTGGTTCCTCCTTCTCCGTCACTGGCGGTCAGGCGAGTCGCCCTCTCCGGGCGTCATGGCGTCGATGATCAGTCTCTCGGCCAAGTTGAGCGTCGGCCTGATGAAACGGTTTTCCGGTGAGTTCTGCGTCTTGATGTCCTCGAGCTGCACCACCCCCACAAAGAGTCCCCACACAACGTCCACGAATTGGTAGGGATCGGTGTCCTTCAGTAATCCCTGGCTGGTTCCCTCCTCAACAATCTTTCTGGCCAGTCTGAAGTTACGGCCTCCTTTGGTATTGAGGGCGGTGCGAATCTCTTCGTTGAGTTCACGGACCAAGCCGGTCTGCTGAAAGAGCTGGACAATTCGGAACGCGGCCGGCGACTCATCGTACGCTCGGAAAAGACCGTAAAAGAAGTCCCGGAGTAGGACTGTGCCTGAAAGATATTCTCCCCGCTCGAGCTTTCCTTCTATTTTCCCCAATTCGCTTGCGATGGTCTCGACAACAGGGAGCATCAAGGAGAAGAACAAATCGTCCTTGGTCCTGAAATACTGATAAACTGTCGGCTTGCTCACCTGTGCCTCGAACGCGACCTCTTCCATGGTGGCGCCGAGATATCCCCGCGAAAAGAAGACCCTCTCCGCCGCGTCCAAAATGCTTTGAATCCGCTGGCTCCGCTCCCTCTTCTTCCGCTCTTGGATGGCCTTCTTGTGCTTGTCCTTTTCCGACATGCAGGATTTCCTCACCGGGTGGCCGAGCCCAAAATCCCGGAGGATGGCCGGTAGTGTCGTTATCGTGCTTTATCCTTGGTGACATTACCTGACTTCAGGTAGAGAACCTACTCCGCGTTAAATTTATTGTCAAGGAGTAAGTTAGAGGAGGTGCGCAGGAACTCGCGCACAGGCTCGGGCTGACGTTCGGTCATCGCCGTTGCCCCTGCAATCTTCTCTCAGGGGCGGCCGAGCACCACCTTATGTTGATTTTCCGAACAACCGGTAATGCGCTCACATCGTCAGTACCATTCGGACAGCTCCAGGGTAATACCCTCCGGCCCACGCATGAAAACGAGCTTTCGATCATGGAAATCCATGACGTCGTTTAGCATCTCCACACCCCCGGCCTTGAGCTTTCGTATCGCGGCCTCAATGTCGTCCACGGCGAAGCACACGTGATTGAAGCCCAACCTGGTGAGATCGTTGATCTTCGGATCTGAGGTGGAATCAGGCTGACGGTATTTCAGGAGCTGCACCTCCATTCGTGGAGACGCGTCGGGCAATACGAGCGTTACGTGTTCTGCTTCCAAACCGGGGATACCCATGTAACGCTCAATTATCTCTCCAGAGATTACGACCGAAAAAGCCTCCTCAAGTCCGAGAAGTCCAAAGAATCTCTTCGCTTCATCAACATCGGATACAACAATGGTGACGTGATCGAAGTGTTTGATCATGCAGTGTTCTCCTTCCGGTGATTTGTCGGCTCCGGTGTGACCGGCGATCGTAGGGTAGATGCGGTCATCGAAACTGGGCAGTTCTGTCCGCTCAACGATTTTCTCGCTACCTTCTCCTGTTTGGCTGACAAGGCTCTATAAGATTACAACGGCTGAGCGGTTCCTGGAAAGGAGCAAATCCGCGCAGAGTATCGAAAGACAAAAGTTGTGGCCGCGCGCACCGAAGTCCATGTTGACGGCCTCTCAAGGAAGCGCCTATACTGATCGGACCCAAGTGATCTCAACGCCATTCAGCAGCGCCCTTGTTCTACCGGTCCGTACCCGGTTGCAATGTGGAATAGCGGCTCTCGCACCGGTCGAGGAGAAGGACCTGCAATGTCGCGGAAGTGACGGGAAAGGGGAACGCCCCGAATACTCTGAGCCCGGGATTAGGCCTGAAGGAGGGAAAAGGCATGAAAAAGAAACTCGGAGGTGCCAATCTATTGTACCCTACTCCCACGATTGTGGCGGGAACAGTCGTGAACGGGAGGCCGAATTTCATCACTATTGCCCACATCGGAATTATGAATCACGCGTCTCCGCACCTCGTGTCCTTGAGCCTGGGTAGAACACACCATAGCAACCAGGGGATCAAAGAAAACGGCACATTCAGCGTTAACATTCCCTCGGAAGACCTGGTGGCGGAGACCGATTGCGTAGGACTCTTTTCAGGAAAAAAATACGACAAATCGGGCCTCTTCAAGATATTCTACGGAGAGCTGAAGACCGCGCCGATGATAGAGCAATGCCCGGTGTGCATGGAGTGTAAGCTCCACGACGTGTACGAGACGCCCACGCACGAAAACTTCATAGGCGCGATTGTCGAGACCTATGTTGACGAGTCCGCTCTTACCGACGGAGCCGTCGACATTGCCAAGGTCAGACCGCTCCTCTTTGACATGAGCACACGACAGTATTGGTCGCTCGGAAGCCCCATCGCCAAGTGCTGGGATGTGGGCAAGCGACTGAAGAGTAGCCTTGGGCAGGAATCGTAACCGACGCTCAGAGCGAGCCTGCCGATTCAAAGGCCTCGGAAGGGTGGCCAGTCGCGGCCTGCGGTAGAGGTGAGATCGAATTGACTTTCCGGTGAGGATGCCGTGTGGAAAAAGCTTGTCAGATATTTGATTCCCGAAAGGATCCCCTGGTTTGCCGCCCGGCTCTACGATCGCCTGGCCGGGACCGCGGTCGATTCCTATTACAAAAAGGTTGCCGCGGAGATCGTGGGACACAGAGACCGAGGGCGGATGCTTGACGTGGGGACCGGTCCGGGACATCTTCCCGTCCGGATCGCGAGAATAGCTCCTGAAATCGAAATCGACGGCGTGGATCTCTCCCAGAGGCTCATAGAAATCGCTCGAAAACGCGCAAAGCAGGCTGGAGTCTCCGACAGGGTTCGATTCCGCGTCGCGGACGGCAACAGATTGCCTTTTGCCGATGATTCGTTCGATATGGTAATCAGCACCGGCTCCTTTCACGCGTGGAGGAATCCGGTCCGGGTGATGAACGAGTGCCGACGGGTACTTAAAACAGGAGGCGAAGCCTGGATTTACGATCCCGCAAAACTTGTCACCGATGCTGCCAAGAACGAGCTGCTGGGATCCCTCAGGGGATTTGACCGGATTGCCTGGAAGTGGGGGGACTTCACATCGAAGGCGGTCCCACCGCGAACCGATCAGGAAATTCACGACATGATTGCCCGGTCCGCGTTTTCGAAGGGTTGGGTGGATCGTACGGAATGGCTGAGCATCAGGTTGAGAAAGTAGCTTTGGCGGCGGTTTCCAATCCTAGGTCAGGGCCGAGGGCATACTTGGCCGACACCGGGGAGCTTTTGGGAGAACCATTGTGAAAGGGGAGCCATGGAGATAACCGGGCAAATCGAGCGCGGCGCGGGAAAGGGCGCCTTCTTTACGAGCCTCGACTGGGTCGTTGAACAATTCGACAAGGCCATGGGGTTCAAGCCGTTCCCCGGAACGCTCAACGTGCGCGTCTCCTCTGAAGGGATCGACGATCTCGAAGCGCTTTTTTCCGAAAAGGATTTCGAGATTCATCCGGACAACCCCGAATTCTGTGCAGCAGGCTTCAAGCGGGTCTGGGTGGAAGGGATCCCGGCAGCCGCTGTCTTTCCTAGCGAAGACGTACGAATCCACGGCAAGGACGTGATAGAAATCATCGCAGCCCGTCACATCAAGTCCGCGTTGAGCCTTGCTGACGGTGACGAGGTCACGATCACCGATTGCCCCTTGATCTGGCATGAGAGAAAGATCAGAGGCGTGGTTTTCGATCTGGACGGAACGCTGACAAACTCCATCGAGGTCTACTTCACCGTGTTCAAGGAGGGCCTCGCTGAGGCGGGAATCGACATAACCCGAAAAGAAGTGCTGGAACCTCTGTCCGAGGGAATCGGCGCCTGGGACCGCGTGATCCCCATGGACCTACCGGATCGTGAGGACAAGATACCTCAGCTCAAAAAGCGATTCCGCGGGGATTTCATGAAAGCGCTTGCCCAGGTCAAGCCGCTGCCCGAAGTGGATCGGGTGCTGGCAGTGCTGGCGGACCGCGGGATCAAACTCGGTCTGGTCACGGATTCTCCCCTAAGTTCCCTGCGGCCGCTTGAGGAGAACTCGCTTGTTGACCATTTCCAGGCGATCATCACCCGGGACGATGGTTTTCCGCGCAAACCGGCGCCGGACGGGATCCTCGAATGCCTTCGGAGAATGGGGATCCCACCGGACGAAGCGATCACCATCGGGGACGCGCTGCTCGACGTGCGCGCGGGCAGGGCCGCGGGAACGCTGACGATCGGCGTGATGACCGGTCTTGCGAGTCACCGGCAATTCGACGCTGAGTCGCCCACCGCGTTGGTGGACCACGTGTCGGATATCCCAACGATTCTGAATCTCGAATGATGGTTCGATCAATGTCACATGAACGCCCACGCCCAGGTTGGTCCCGGGCACTGGGCACAAAGCGGAGGTGCATCTGATGGGAATATACTCTGAACTCTATGATTTCGCTGCAAGCGCAGGAGCCTTTGAGGGATACGTGTATCGCAACCCGGCCATGGATCCGAGCTATCTTCCGAAGTGGTCCGGCAACTTGCTCAGGCAGTACAAAGCGCTCCCTGAAGAGGTGAGGCGTGAGATTCAGACGATATGCGACGGCACGCTCGGACGGGCGGTCCTCTCACTCATTGCGGTCCTGGGCGAGGAGGATGCAGTGGTGGGAACGCTCAAAGAAATGATCCAAGGGAATCTGCCGTCTTCCCAGGATGATTTCGACAAGCATTGATATCCGACCCCGTGCCGGCCGTTGTAGATTACCCCGGCAGCCTGATCAGGAGCGAGCTTCCCTGTCTGACCCTTCCGACACTCGGGCGGCCGGCTTTGGACGAGCCGCGATCATGACCCAAAAACGGGGAGAGCGTTAATCGGAATTTCTTGGGCGGAACCTCGGAATGAAACGCGGCACTCTGAGACAATACTCCTCGTAGGGCTCCCCGAATCGGGCCCTCAGTTCTCGTTCCTCGATGATCACGATCAGGTAAAGCACGGGGATGGAGAGACCAAAGAGGACGTACACCGCGAAGTAGTTGGTGAAGAGCGCGATGCCCAACAGACCGAACCCGATTTCCAGATACCGGGGGTGGCGCACCCGGCTGTAGATGCCTTGGGTCACGAGCGTTTTCGTACTCCCGTCCTTGACGAGCTCGGGCCACCCGAGCTGCGTCGAGGTTCTCAGACGCCTGAATCGCTCGAAGCCCAGGTATGCCTGAACCAGAAACGCAAGGGCCGCGAGTGCAACCAGAAGCGGGCTGACGCCGAATCTGACCCGGAGCAGCGGCTCACGAATGCGGAAGAGGAATATTCCGATACTCACCAAAACCGCGCCAACGATCAGGTAAGTCGGCACCGGCCCGATTCTACGCCACCATCGAGCGAAGGGATGGATCAGAAACCAGAAAAGGAGGCCCGGCGGGAGGGCCACGACGGTCATCAACGCCAGATAGTACGCGACGGTTTCCATGGTAACTGCCTTTGTCCCGAGCCAGCCTAATCGACCCGCAGCAGAGAACGTACGGCATCGCTCCGCGAGCCCAATGAAGTGCAGAGAAGCGGCACAGTGGGGACGTGCGTTCGTGCCTGGGCCTATTCGTTATGTACCATTGTTCTCGGCATCAGTCTCCATTTGATCCCATTTTCCTGCTCAAGAATCTGCGTGACAATTCAACGCTCATGCTTTACGCTCGCAGATTGTGCTGGGGGAGCAGCGCATGTATGCGCGTCCGAAGAGTCGCGCGTACGGGGCCGTCTCTTCCGGTTCCCGCTCGGGCCAATCTGACTGAAGAAGCGAGGAATATGAGTTTACTGGACGAGACAATCGGAAGAATCAAACCCTTGGATGAGGCCGTGGTGGCGAGCGCTCGTGCACGGCTCGATCAATTGACCATGCCCCATTGGGCTCTGGGGCGGTTGATGGATCTGGCCCTGGAGCTCGCCGGGATAACGGGTTCCATACGGCCGCGTGTGGACCGGAGAGTTGTCGTAGTGATGGCCGGTGACCACGGAATCACCGCCGAGGGAGTGAGCAAGTACCCCAAGGAAGTTACCGTCCAAATGGTGGCCAACTTCGTCAACGGAGGAGCGGGCATCAATGCGATTTCCCGGGTGGTTGACGCAGACGTTGTCGTGGTAGACATGGGGGTTGCGGGTGACTTGACGGACCTGTACGATCAGGGAGTTGTCATCCCCAAGAAGGTCGCGCCGGGAACCGCAAACATGGCCGCGGGGCCTGCAATGAGCCGTCAAGAAGCCGTCCGGAGCATCGAGGCCGGCATAGAGGTCGCCCAGGAACTCGGGGACTCCGCGGACCTTTTCGGAACGGGTGACATGGGGATCGGGAATACGACTCCGAGCAGCGCGATCGTCGCAGCGATCACGGGAGGCTCCCCGGCTGATGTCACCGGAAGGGGCACAGGGGTCGACGACGAGCAGTATGCTCATAAGATATCGGTGATAGAGCGGATTCTGGAGACGAACAAACCGGACGCCTCGGATGCCTTGGATGTCCTTGCCAAGGTCGGTGGCTTCGAGATTGGAGGGATCGCCGGCCTGATCCTTGGCGCGGCGGCAATGCGCAAACCCGTACTCATCGACGGGTTCATTTCCACCGCGGGAGCGCTCATCGCACACGGTCTGGCGCCCTTCTCCGCGGAGTACATGATTGCGGCCCATCGAAGCGTTGAACAGGGCCACAGGATAGCTCTGGAACACCTCGGGAAGAAACCGCTCCTCGATCTCGATATGCGACTCGGTGAAGGAACCGGTGCTGCTCTTGCCATGAGTCTGGTAGAATCAGCCGTGAGAATCCTGACCGAGGTGGCCACCTTCGAAGAGGCTGCGGTATCGGAGGCCGAACGGTAGAAAGGTGAAGAACGTGCGGAAGGCTCTTTTTTCCAAGACGCCTTCCCCGATAGTCTCCTCGGAAAGACTTTCTGCACCATGACTGAATTCAAACATGGGGGGCACATACGGAAGCTTGCTGAGCGGGCAGGGATCGGAGATGGAGAACTCCTCGATTTCTCCGCGAACATGAACCCTCTCGGCCCTCCCGAGTGGCTCCGCGCGGTGGTCAGTGCAGCCCTCAGCAACGTGGTGCACTATCCCGATCCGGACTGCTCGCGCCTCAAGGAAGCTCTCGCAGAGAGGTTTCGGGCGGAACCCGATCAGATACTTGTTGGGAACGGCTCGACCGAGCTGATTTACCTGATTCCGCAGGCCCTTGGCACATCCCGCGCGGTGATTCCGGTCCCATCGTACGCGGACTATGCGACCGCTTCGGAGTTCGCCGGACTGACCATCGAGACCTTTCCGCTCAAAGAAGAAGCGGGTTTCGTGCTCGACTGCGACGCGCTCGATTCACGACTCTCCGGTGACGAACTTGTCTTCGTGGGCCATCCGAACAATCCCACCGGGGTACCGCTGGATCGTGCGTCCTTTCTCTCGCTGGCCGAACGCAATCCATCCACGCTGTTCATCGTAGACGAGGCATTCCTCGATTTGACTGACGGAGCGCCGAGCTTCACCGTTGACAAGCCTGCCAACGTGATCGTCTTGATCTCCCTGACGAAAAGTTATGCTATTCCCGGGCTCCGGCTCGGGTGTGCAATAGCGGACAGGGGGCACGCAGCCCGCGTCCGAGAGATTCAACCTCCCTGGTCAGTGAACGGGTTGGCACAGGAAGTCGGGCGGTACGCTGTCAAGGATACCGAGTACCTTGAACGCGGCCGCCGGCTCGTCCAAGACCAGGGGAGCTTTCTCGACGAGGAGTTGGCATCCATCCCTGGTCTCAAGATCTATCCGGGCGCGGCGAACTTCCGCCTGGTAAGGCTCGATCGGGGGGACATCGACGCGGTGAAGCTTGCCGATCGCATGCTGGCGGATGGGATCGCAATCCGCGTATGTGGCAACTTCACCGGCCTTGACAATGGGTTCTTCCGGGTCGCGGTGCGGACCGAGGAGGAGAATGCCCGGCTGCTCAGGTCCCTGAGAAGAGCCCTCGGATTGTCCGAGCGGCCGCAACGTAAGCCGCGTAAGCCCGCGATCATGTTCCAGGGAACAAGTTCCAATGCGGGAAAGAGCCTCCTCACCGCAGCCTTCTGCAGGATTCTCCTCCAGGACGGACTCACTGTCGCGCCCTTCAAAGCCCAGAATATGTCACTGAACTCCTTCGTTACGAGGACCGGTGGAGAGATGGGCCGTGCGCAGGTGGTTCAGGCCCAGGCATGCCGCCTGGAACCGGATGTCCGAATGAACCCGGTCCTGCTCAAGCCGAGCAGCGATACGGGCAGCCAGGTAATCGTCATGGGACGGCCCGTGGGCAATATGAACGTAGATGAATACGTCCGGTTCAAGCCGAAGGCATTTGAAGCGGTTCGTGACGCGTATGACTCTCTGTCCTCGGAATGCGACGCGATGGTCCTCGAAGGCGCGGGCAGTCCCGGCGAAGTCAACCTCAAGAGTCACGATATCGTGAACATGACCATGGCCCGGTACGCGGGCGCCAAGGTCCTCCTCGTGGGGGACATCGACAGGGGAGGCGTTTTTGCGTCCTTCGTAGGCACCATGGAAGTTCTGGCCGAATGGGAACGATCCCTGGTTGCGGGTTTCGTGGTGAATCGTTTCCGCGGGCAGGAAGACCTGCTCAAGGACGCATTCGAGTATACCGAGCGCCACGCTGGGAGGCCCGTGCTCGGAACGGTCCCCTTTATTCAGGATCACGGCTTACCGGAAGAAGACTCGGTCACCTTCAAGAGCGGCTTCTTTGACGACAAACGCCCCTCGGAGGACTCCGTCGAGATCGCGGTTATCGATCTTCCTCACATATCCAATTTTACGGATTTCGATGCATTACGGATCGAGCACGACGTCCGGGTCCGAGTGGTGCGGTCCGCGGATGACCTCAACCGTCCCGACGCGATCATCCTTCCCGGAAGCAAGAATGTCATCGGTGACCTTCGGTACGTACGGCGCAAGGGGCTTGATCAAAGAATCGCGCAGCTCACCGGGGAAGGCAGGACCGAACTTGTGGGAATATGCGGCGGTTTTCAGATGATCGGCACGACCATTGCGGATCCGTATCACATTGAGTCCGAGGCCGAGACGATCGACGGGCTGGGTTTCCTGAAGATCGCCACGGTTATGGCAAAGGAAAAAACCCTGACCCGCACGACCGCCGTGCACATGGAGGCGGGAGAAGAGGTGCGGGGATACGAGATCCACCACGGCGTGACCGAAGCAGAGGGTGTCGAACCGATTCTAAAGCTGAGCGACGGGCGCCTGGTGGGGGCCAGGTCTTCCGATGGTCTCATGTGGGGCGCGTACGTCCACGGGATCTTCGACTCGGACGGCTTCCGCCGCTGGTTTCTGGACCGATTGCGGGTACGCCGCGGGCTTGCCCCGATCGGCCGGATCTCAGCCATTTACGATCCGGAACCGGCTCTTGAGCGGCTTGCCGAGGTGGTCCGACGGGGCATTGACGTTGACCGAATCTACCGCTTGATGGGTCTCTGATGAGGCTGGAATATCAGATCCTCCTGGCCGTGCTCCTGGATCTCATCGTCGGTGACCCTCGGTGGCTGCCGCATCCCGTCAAGCTTATCGGACGCCTGGCGATTTCTCTCGAGCATCCTCTTCGCCGGGCCTTCAGGGCTCCCAGAATCGCGGGGACAGTCGCTTGTGTCACAGTAGTTTGCGCCACCATTGTGGTCACCTGGAGCCTCATAAGGGCCGCGAATTACGTTCATCCTTTTGTAGGAGCGGCAGTGGGCGTGATCATCATGTACACGGGGATAGCCGCGCGGGATCTTGCTCAGCACAGCAACGCAGTCTGGCGGGCGCTCGCCCGAGGAGACATTGAAGAGGCACGCAGCAGAGTCGGGATGATCTGCGGCCGCGACACTGACGGATTGGACGAAGCCGCCGCGGTGCGTGCGACCGTGGAGAGCGTCGCGGAAAACGTCGTGGACGGCGTGACGGCTCCGTTGTTCTTTGCCGCTCTCGCCGGACCGGTTGGAATCATGGCGTACAAGGCAGTGAGCACACTCGATTCGACCTTCGGGTACAAGAGCGAGGAATACCGAGAGTTCGGTTGGGCTTCCGCGAGGCTGGACGACGTCGCTGCGTTCGTCCCCAGTAGATTGACCGCGCTTCTTGCGCCGGTCGCCGCTTCTATCTTGCGCCTGCGGGTAAGGGATTCCTGGAGGATCTTCCTCCGGGACCGCGCCAAGCATCCCAGCCCCAATGCAGGGCAATGCGAGGCCGCGTTTGCCGGCGCGCTCGGCGTGCAACTCGGTGGGCTGAGCTATTACCGCGGGGAGCCGTCCCACAAGCCGACGCTCGGGGATCCTCGCACCGAGCCGGAGCCGAAGCATATTCGCCGGGCCAATGCGATGATGCTGGTAACCTCAGTACTGTTCCTGGCCGGCCTTTTGAGCGCGAGACTGTTGACACGGACAATTTTGGGTATGTTCACGTGAGGGGAGCACACACAATCGCAGTGTGGTGGAGGATCCTTTTTCGCGAGGAGGCAATCTGATTTCATCCCGTCCCAGACTTGTCGTAGCCGGCGCGAATAGTGGCGTCGGAAAGACGTCTGTAGCGTTGGCCCTGGTTTCGGCCTTGCGGAAGAGAGGGCTTCGCGTTCAAACCTTCAAGGTGGGGCCCGATTATCTTGATCCGACGTACCATTCGATCGTCTCGGGGAAGCCCTGTTACAACCTGGACGGCTGGATGACGAACAGAGAGTATGTCCGGCAACTCTTCATCAGAAGTACCGCGGACGCGGATATTGCCGTCGTTGAGGGAGTCATGGGACTCTTCGACGGCGCGAACCCCGACGACTTGGAGGGGAGCACTGCTGAGACCGCTCTTTGGCTTGACGCTCCGGTGATTCTTGTGGTGAACGTGCATGGTCTTGCCCGGAGCCTTGCACCGATCGTCAAAGGGTACGATGAGTTCGAGCCTGGACTGGAACTCGCCGGTGTCGTGGCCAATTGGTGCGGCTCGACACGTCATGGAGAGATGCTGGCTGTTGCACTGGAGTACTCGGGTCTCCCGGAGCTTGTGGGAGCAATCCCTCGCGGAGCCTTCCCGGAACTGCCGGGCCGACACCTGGGGCTGGTTACCGCAGACTCCCAGATTTTGACGTCCGAGACGGTTGCCGCGCTCGGCGAAGCGCTGGAACGCCACGCGGATGTGGGCACGCTAGTGGAAATAGCCGCCAGGGCCGCTCCGCTCCAGGAAGCCGAGCAGGAGTCGGGACCCTCGATCCGGAGAAGGAAGGTCCGCTTGGGCGTTGCCTATGACGCCGCGTTTCACTTCTACTACGTGGACAATCTTGAAGCGCTCGAAGAGCACGGGTGTGAGCTTGTGCGCTTCTCGCCACTGGCGGAACAGACCCTTCCGCATCGGCTGGACGCGCTGTACATTGGCGGAGGGTATCCCGAAGAGTTTGCGGAACAACTGGCCACCAACAAAGGCATGTTGGAATCCGTACGGGCCTTTGCGGCAACCGGCAAACCGATATATGGCGAATGCGGCGGGCTCATGTACCTTTCCAGGGGCATCGAAACCTTGGAAGGAAGGCTTCACAACCTCGTGGGATTACTCCCTGCACGGACGCGAATGCTGGACCGGCTGAAGTCATTGGGCTATGTTGAGACGATTCTCGCCGAGGACTCTCTTTTCGGAGCCAAGGGCTCTCGACTACGCGGCCATGAGTTCCATTATTCGGAACTCCTCAATGATCCGGCAGAGGACTCGGCCTGGAAAGCAATCTACAGGGCTAAGCGCCGACGGTCGGGCGCGGCTGTGCCGGAAGGCTATCAAAATGGACGCGTTCTCGTGAGTTACGTTCACATGCACTTCGCGTCCCGGCCTGAAGCGGTGAAGCACTTCATAGAGGTCTGCTCGGGCGTTTCAGCGTGATGTCTTCGAGGTTCACACCCTTCGGACCGTGCCCGGTTATTCTCCGAGGACTGTCAGGGAAATGACAAACAAACCATTGATCCACGATCTCTACGAAAACCCCATGAGCGGGCAGGCTATCGAGACCCGGTCATTGGAAATAATTGACAAGGAATCGCCTGCGCATGGATTTTCCCCCGCCCAATGGGAAATCATCGGGCGGATGATCCACACGACCGCGGATTTCGGCCTGCTGGGACAGGTCCGCTTTTCCCGTGACGCCATTGAGTCCGGGATCAGAGCGTTGCGTTCAGGCAGCTCGCTGTATGCGGATTCCAACATGATTCGAACCGGACTCTCCCTCGCTCGTCTGCGGAACGTCAACGGAGACTACGGCAGGGAAAGGATTCTCTGTCACGTCGCGGACGAGGATGTCTCGCAGGAGGCACGGGAAAAGGGCCTTCCGAGGTCACTCTTTGCGGTCCGCAAGGCTGTCCGGATCCTCGACGGTGGGATCGCGGTCTTCGGAAACGCTCCGGTTGGCCTGATGGAGCTGAGCCGGCTTATTATCGAGGAGGACGTCCGGCCCGCTCTGGTGATAGCGATGCCGGTCGGCTTCGTTCACGTTGTAGAGAGCAAGGAAGAGGTGATGTCGCTTGACGTCCCCTCCATCGCAGTGGCCGGCCGTCGCGGCGGAAGCACGCTGGCGGTTGCGACGGTTCACGCCTTGTGTACTCTGGCCGGCAGACCGTGAGATAATACCGCCGGCGAGTGAGACCGTGCTAGCCATGACCGAACCATCCGCCGATGCACCTGGACCCGACGACCGGAAAGGTGAACTCAGCACCGGATTCACCACCGGTACGTGCGCTGCTGCCGCGGCAAAGGCCGCGACGATTCTTTTGTCCGGCGGACGTGCGCAATCTGAGGTCGACGTCGGGCTTCCTGACGGCTCAAGGGTCAGTCTTCCCGTCGAAGCGTCGCATCTCACGGACACCTTTGCTGAAGCCGGGGTTCGCAAGGACGCGGGAGCCGATCCCGATGTCACGGACGGAGTGCTCGTCACCGCCCGGGTACAGTGGATCGAAGGTGACCGGGTGACCATCGCGGCAGGTGAGGGGGTCGGCACAGTGACGAAGCCGGGGCTTTCCGTACCGCCAGGCGAGCCCGCGATCAATCCGGTTCCGAGGCGCATGATAACTTCAGCGGTGAGGGAGGTCACCCACCGTGGGATACGGGTGATTATATCAATTCCCGCCGGCCTGGAGCTGGCCGAAAAGACCTTCAACCCGCGACTGGGCGTGGAGGGCGGCCTCTCGATCCTCGGGACCTCGGGCATTGTGAGACCCTTCAGCAGCAGTGCGCTTCGAGACGCGTTGAAGTGTTCCCTGGATGTGGCTGTCGCCTGCAAGGTTACCGAGCCGGTCTTCGTGCCCGGCCGCATCGGCCAAAAGGCCGCGCGAAGGCTCTTTCAGCTCGCGGAGGAACAGCTCATCGAAGTAAGCAACGAGTGGGGCTTTATGCTCGACCTTGCTGGGGAAGCCGATTTCCGGAAGATGCTTGTCCTCGGTCATCCGGGTAAGCTGGCCAAGCTGCCAGCGGGGTGGTGGGACACGCATTCTTCCCGATCCGGGAGTGCAGTGCCCTTCGTTGTTGAACTTGCCGAACGGACGCTCGGTCACGCGCCACAGGAGAGCCGTACGGTTGAAGGATTATTCTCCCAATTACCCGAGAATGAGCGCCCAAGGCTCGCAGACGCGCTCGCAGCGATAATAGCGGCCGCTGTACGTGACCGAATCAAAGGGAGATTCGCCTGCGCCTCACTTCTCGTGAACCTGAAGGGCGAGGAGCTGGGCAGGCACGGAGACCTGACGCCATGGGAGGAAATGACCCCTGGATCACGATAGTCGGATGCGGCCCCGGCTCTCCCGACTACGTCACTCCTGCGGCCCGTGCCGTAGTGGAACGAGCGGACGCACTAGTGGGGGCGAAGAGGCTGCTGGATCTCTTTGCGTCGCACCGAGGAAAGCGAGTCGAAGTCACGACCGACATGGATGAGATCCTGGCAAGTATTGGCGATCTCGCGGAGGCCGGTTCCGTCGCGGTTCTCGTCAGCGGCGATCCCGGGCTCTTCAGCCTGTGCAAGCTGGTGATCGAGCGGTTCGGTACTGCCGCTTGCCAGGTGATAGCAGGTGTAAGCTCGGTGCAGGCGGCATTTGCGAAGATCGGACTGGACTGGTCCGATGCGCGCATCATCAGCGCTCACAAACGCGATCCTGACGTGGACCCGAGGACCCTCCTCGAGGCCGACAAGATCGCGATCCTGGGCGGGAGGCAAGGATCGGCGGACTGGATTGCGGAGTTCCTCAAGTCAGACGACGCAAAGGACCGAACGGTTTTTGTCTGCGAGGACCTGACACTGGAAAGCGAGCGGGTACGGGAGGTCGCCCCAGCCCAGCTACCGACTCTCGAACTCTCGACCCGGGTCATCGTCCTGATCGTCAAGAGTGAGCTGCCGGCATGAGTCTCGGAACCCTCTACGGAATCGGAACAGGCCCCGGTGATCCCAGCCTGGTTACGGTGAAGGCAGCGAAGATCCTCGGGGAGTGCAGGCACGTCTTCGCTCCGAGGGCGGAGGGAGCATCGGTGAGCACGTCCTTTGAGATCGTGCGCGAGTTCGTTCACCCGGAGGCGGTGATCCACACGGTGCTCTTTCCGGTGGAGAAGGACCGGTCGGAAGCCGCGGAACGGTGGCGCGAAGCGGCCTCGCGCATTGCTGAAGTACTCCAGGCGGGCGACGACGTCTGTTATCTGACGCTGGGAGACACGCTGCTCTATTCGACGTATGTCTACATGCTTCGGGCGCTTCGTGAGATACTGCCGGAAGCCCGGGTCGTGACCGTGCCGGGCGTAACGTCCTTCAGCGCGGCCGCGGCTCTCGCGGAATTTCACCTCGGCGAGGCCAAAGAGCCGGTTACCGTCGTGCCTGTGTCGGATGATCTCGAATCAGTGAACAAGGCTCTTTCCCTCGGCGGTACCGTGGTCCTGATGAAGGTGGGCAAACGTCTGAACAGACTCCTCGATCTGCTGGAGCAGAGGGGCATGATGGAGCAAGCTGTCTTCATTTCCCATGCGGGCATGGAGGGAGAGCGCATAGAGACCGACCTGTCGCGGCTCCGGGGATCGGCGCCGGAGACAGGCCATCTCGCGGTAATCCTGGTGCACGCGAATCGTCAGGAGGCTCCATGAAGGTCTATTTTGTCGGTGCGGGGCCTGGAGATCCCGAGCTTCTCACGGTGAGGGCCAAAGGTCTCCTCGAGAATTGCCGCATCTGCGTGTATGCAGGGTCTCTGGTAAGTCCCGGAGTGCTTGAGCTGGTGCCGGCGGAAGCTGAGACGCACGACTCCGCGAAGATGAGCCTCGAAGAGATCGCGGCAGTGTATCGTGAAGCCCAGGATCGCGGCATTGATGTGATCCGGCTCCATTCGGGGGATCCGTCCATTTACGGTGCCATCAGAGAGCAAATGACCGAACTGGACCGGTTCGGCATCGAATACGAGGTTGTACCCGGCGTCAGCTCGTTTCAGGCCGCGGCCGCGGCACTGCAGACCGAGTTGACGGCTCCCGAGATTTCCCAGACCATCATCCTGACAAGGACGAGCGGCCGCACCCCGATGCCCGGGTCCCAGGATTTGAGCACTCTGGCAGCGTCCCGTTCCACGCTCTGCGTATTCCTTTCCGCGCACAAGATGGCAGAGGTGGTACGCGAGTTGGCAGAACACTATGGAGAGCACTGCCCGGCTGCTGTGGTCTACCGCGCGTCCTGGCCTGACCAGCGCATCATTCGGGGAGATCTGAGCAATATTGCGGAGCGAACCGCTGCCGAAGGGATCAAGAAGACGGCCATGATAGTCGTGGGGGAGGCCCTCTCGAAGGACATTCCCACGTCGAAGCTGTATGATCCCACGTTTTCCCACGGATTTCGGACCGGTAAGGCGGAATGAGGATCGCGATCATAACCCTCTCTCCGGAAGGAGCAGTCGTAGCGGGTCGGATCGCTGCGGGACTCGACGACGCGAGCTTGTACCTCCACGAGAGTATCGAAGGTCGTCCCGGAACGGAAAGATTCAGCCGTATCGTCGAGCTGACGGAACGGATCTGGGAACGGAGTCACGGGCTGGTCTTCGTCGCGCCGACGGGAGTCGCGGTGAGGGCGATTGCGCCGCTTGTTAAGCACAAGGCGTCGGATCCCGCGGTCGTGGTTGTCGACGTGGGTGGGCGATACGCGATTAGCCTGCTCAGCGGTCACGAGGGCGAGGCAAATGATCTCGCGATGAGGGTAGGAAACATCATCGCGGGCGAGCCGGTCATTACGACCACTACCGAAGCGCTCAAGACACTGATCGTGGGAGTCGGCTGCCGAAAAGGCATTGATGCGGAAAAGATCGTCACGGCTGTCGAGACGACTTTAAAAGGGGCGGGGCTGGCGCTCGATCAGGTTCGACTTCTCGCGTCGGCCGACATCAAGGCTGACGAAAAGGGCTTACGAGAGGCCGCGGACCGCCTGGGCATCCCGCTGAGGCTCGTGTCCTCGGATGAGATCCGCAGTTCCCCGCGGAGCTTCACACATTCGCGATTCGCGCAAGAAAAGGTGAACCTGCCCGCGGTGGCCGAACCCGCCGCGCTGCTTGCAGGGAGGAGGACAAGATTACTCGTCCCAAGAAAGACGTACAACGGCGTGACCGTGGCCATCGCACGGGAAAGCTCTATGTGGTAGGGATCGGTCCGGGCGGACCGCTCGATCGGACCCGCCGAGCGGAGCTGGCGCTTGCCGTGAGCACGGTGGTCGTCGGGTACCGGCGCTACGTCGAATTGATCGAAGATCTTACCGAAGGCAAGGAGCTGATCTCTTCGGGAATGAAGGAGGAAGTGGACCGGTGCAAGGCCGCGATAGAGAAGGTCAAGGCGGGCGAGACCGTCGCGCTCATCTCTTCGGGAGACCCGGGGGTCTACGGCATGGCCGGCCTGGCGTTGGAGCTGGCCGCGAAGGAAGAGACGCCCATTCCCATAGAAATCTGCCCCGGCGTGACCTCGGCGAGCGCGGCAGCCGCATCGATGGGCGCGCCCCTTATGCTCGATTTCGCGGCGATTAGCCTCAGTGACCTTCTCGTACCCTGGGATTCCATACGCAAGAGAATTGAAGCAGTAGCGGCTGCCGATCTCGTGGTGGCCCTGTACAACCCGAGGAGCAAGAACCGCCGCAAACACCTTGACGAAGCCGCGGCAATATTTCTGAAATATCGTGACGGAGCCGTTCCGGTGGGAATCGGCACCGCGGTGGGCACGGATGACCAGAAGATCATGCTCTCGGATCTCGACCACTTCCTCGACCTCGAAATCGGCATGAGGAGCATTGTGGTGGTGGGCAACAGCACCTCCCGAGTCGAAGCTGGGTGGTTCATAACCCCGCGGGGCTACAACGTATGATATTCGTTCTTGGCGGAACCGCGGAGACAGCCTGGATAGCGGATGAGCTTGCCGCGGCGGGCTTCGACGTGCTCGTGTCCACGCAGACGGACGTCCCTCTGGAAACCGGAACCCACCCAGGAATTAAAAGGAGATCAGGGGCCCTCGACAGGGCGGGCATGGTAGCGTTGGGTCACGAGAAACGCGTCCGCGCGATCGTTGACGTTTCGCACCCGTACGCAGCCAACGTGAAAGCGAACGCTGAGAGCGCAGCTACAGAGCTTGGCATCCCCTATCTGAGCTGGATTCGGGCTCCCGCACTGACAGCCGAGAAGGGCCTTCATTTTGTGGATACCCACGAAGAAGCCGCGGCTCTGGCCTTTTCCTTCGGGCGACCCGTTCTCCTGACCACGGGATCGAGGAATCTGGCTCCCTACGTGGAGCGGCGGGATCGAACCGGGGTCCGTCTCGTCGTGCGGGTGCTGCCTCATAGTGATTCTCTGGAAATCTGCCGCAGGGCCGGAATCGACGATCGGAACGTCATCGCGGCTCGGGGACCGTTTTCAGTCGAAGAAAACCGTACGGCAATACGAAAACATGGCATCGGTGTTGTCGTCACCAAGGACAGCGGTGTGGCCGGTGGTGTCCCGGCCAAGATCGAAGCGGCTGAGGACGAGGGCTGCGTGGTGGTAGCTCTGAGGCGACCCGCGGAGTCCTCGAGGCTTTTCTTCTCGAATCCATCGGAGCTTGTGGCCGCGTTGACGTCTCTGCTCAGAGGAGAGTGAGCGGATTAGGTCGGCAGAGAACTCCTGGTGACGCGCCGTCAGGCTCGGGAGTTTTCCCTTGACCCTCACCGGGCCTGGGGGGTATTGTTAAAACATATATAAACCTGCGGGTTCCGCTTTTATGGATTAATAGGGAATCCTGTGAGAGTCAGGAGTGGGCCCGCCTCTGTAACCGGTGACGAAAGCTGCATCATGCCACTGGAGAGACCGAGGTTCTCCGGGAAGGCGCGGCCGGTAGGGTGACCCGGGAGCCAGAAGACCTGGCTGCAGGGATGAGTCTCATGCCATCGAGGACGTGTGGTGGGACTTGGCTGATCGCGGACAGAAAAGGGCAGTCCCCGAGCCGAAACGGCTCGGGGATTTTCTATTTGGATCTCAGAATCTGACCGCTAGGTACTCTCTCCACTCTCGTGCTGCCCCCGACGCCCAGGGCACGGTCGGCCCGGACGTGCATGCTCACGTCGATGTCATGGGAACTCCCGCAGGAAGGAATACCTCAACGCAAACATCGCATACAAGGGAGGAGCAAACCATGACGAAGAGGCTGTTGGCAGCGGTCATCGCGACTGTGGTGCTCGTAGGTGGATCGGGATTGGCACGAGCGGGCGCGCGGGGCGAGAAAGCGCCCCAGAAGAGTGCAATTCTCTTGGTCGCCTTTGGCACGAGCGTCCCCGCGGCACGCAAAGCTTTCGACAAGATCGAGGCCCGTGTGAAGAAGGCCTTTCCCGAGGCTGAGGTGCGCTGGGCGTTTACGTCCAAAATCATCAGGAGAAAGCTGGCCAAGCAGGGCGAGAAGTTGGACTCTCCGGTGCTTGCGCTCGCGAAACTCCAAGACGAGGGCTACGGCAAGATCCTGGTGGCCTCATTCCACTCGCTTCCGGGCGAGGAGTTCCACGATCTCCACCGGGACGTTCAGGCTTTCAGGCATATGACGGAGGCAGAGCATAGGAAGATTGTGCTGTCACGGCCGCTCCTCTCTTCACGTCAAAACATGGTATCGGTAGCAAGGGCGGTCCTCGCTCAGGTTCCGTCGAGCAGGAAACCCACGGACGCCGTGGTCCTTATGGGACACGGGTCGGCGCATCACCCCGGTGACGCGGTCTACGCAGCGCTGGCCTACTTCTGTGAGGATATTGATCCCAACATGTACATCGGAACCGTAGAAGGACAGATCCGGCTGGAGGACATCCTCCCGAAATTGAAAGCGAAGAAAACCCGGACCGTGTACCTGATGCCCCTCATGGCGGTTGCCGGGGATCATGCTCGCAACGACATGTGCGGAGATGACGCTGAGAGCTGGAAATCGATCCTGCAAAAGGCCGGATTCCAGGTGAGGTGTATTCTCAAGGGCACAGCCGAGATCCCCAAGGTGGTCGACGTGTGGCTGGGAAACATCAGACAGGCGTATGCACGGTTGAAGTGAGAAAAGAGGAGACCCGGAAGAGTCAATCGAGCAGGGAGACGTGACAACCGCATCGGAAGAGACCAGGACGGAGATCCGACAACACCGGGAGAGATCGAACCGGCTGTTTATCGGTCTGCTCGTCCTCCTCGCCTCAGGAGTCGTGGCGTCGATTTTCTTCGCGTGCCTGTTCGGAAGGCTGGAGATACCTGCCGGCACGGTTTTCGACTCGATTCTCGCGGGGGTTGGACTGAAGGCGCCCACGTCCGTCGATCCGACCCAACTGGTAATCGTCTTCAACATACGGCTAAGTCGAATATGTCTGTCCGCGCTGGTGGGTCTTGCTCTCGCCATAGCCGGAGCCGCGTTTCAGGGGATCCTCCGGAATCCGCTGGCGGATCCCTTCACCATCGGGGTTTCCACGGGAGCTGCTTTTGGTGCATCGATGGCGATATTTCTCGGCCTTGGAGGGGAGTCCTTCCTCGGGCTCGGGCTGCTCCCGTTGGCTTCGGTCGCGGGCGCGCTTATCGCGCTCTTCTCGGTGATCGCTCTGGCTCGGGTTGACGGTCAACTGAGGCGGGACACCATGGTTCTCGCGGGGATCGTGGTGGCGACTTTCCTGTCCGCCTTGATATCATTGGTGAAATCACTCGACGAAGACTCTGTGGCCAGCATCGTGTTCTGGGTCATGGGGAGCTTTCAGGGTAGGGGATGGAGCCATGTGGCCTTTGCGCTCCCCTACGGATTCGTCGGGTTGCTCCTCGTCGGCATGTACGCCCGTGAGCTGGATCTCCTGTCGCTGGGCGACACACAGGCACGTCAGCTCGGGGTGGACGTCAATCGAGTACGGCTGCGAATTCTCACCGGAGCGAGCCTCTTGACCGCCGCGGCTGTTTCGGTATCGGGTGTGATCGGTTTTGTCGGACTGGTGGTACCCCATCTGATTCGCATGACCATGGGACCCGAGCATCGGCAACTCATTGTTCTTTCCGGCCTGCTCGGGATGATAGCGCTGATCTGGTCCGACGTGGCCGCGCGGACCTTGCTGCCGGGCGGTGAGGAGCTTCCGGTGGGCGTGGTGACCGCGCTGCTCGGAGGTCCTTTCTTCTGCTTGCTCCTCAAAGGGAAGCGGGAGGTGGCGAGCTTTGATTGAGATTGCCTCACTCTGCTGCGGATACGGTAATCGGGATGTGCTCAATGGGATCACACTCCGTATCGAATCCGGCGAAATGACCGGGATTTTGGGTCCGAACGGGAGCGGAAAGACGACGCTGCTCCTCACGCTGGCGGGAGTTATTCCCATCCGATCGGGAAGCATCCGTGTGGCTGGTTCCGACATTCGCGAGCAACGGGCCCTCTGGATTGCGCAACAGGTCGCGTCGGTCCCGCAAAGGCCGGAGGTCTCCTTTGCGTTTCCCTGCCTGAGTCTTGTGCTGATGGGTCGGTATCCCTACCTGAGCGGCTGGGGCGGATACTCTGGCAGGGACATGGAAATCGCGCTCCAGGCCATGGAAGAGACCCGGACTGCACATCTGGCACGCCGTTCGGTCAAAGAGGTTTCCGGGGGCGAAGCCCAGATGGTCACCATCGCGCGTGCTCTGGCCCAGGACACGGAGATCCTCCTCCTGGACGAGGCGACCTCCAATCTCGACGTGGCACGGAAGATCGAAGTCTTCGATCTTCTCAGTGAAAAGAACCGTAACGGAGCTACCCTCTTGTGCGTGCTGCACGATTTGAACCTCGCGGCGCTCTACTGCAAGAGGCTGATCTTTCTGAAGGACGGCAAAGTGGCCCTCGACGGCCCCACCGCGGAGATATTCAATGACGGGAATCTCTCTGAAATATACGAGACGCAGATCCGCGTCTCCCAACACCCGGTCACTGGGAGTCCCCAGGCGCATTTCGTGCCTCGTGGCGATGGTCTGCCTAGTCGCTAGCGTTAGCCTTGCGACGGGAACGGAATCGAGCGCCGGGAATATTGCTGTTGAAGACGACTTCGGGAGAACCATATCGCTCGAGAGCCCGGCCATGCGGATCATCGCCCTGTACGGAGCCTATAATGAGGTCCTTGCGGCAATGGGCCTTGAAAATCGGCTTGTCGGGCGCACCAAGGCGGACAGGTTACCTCCGTCAATACTCTCCAAGCCGAGTATCGGAACGCACATGCGACCGAATGTGGAAATGGTTCTCGCGCTGAAACCGGATCTCATTATCCAGGGCGCGGGAAGACGGCAGGCAATGATGCCCGTCACCCAGCTTAGAAACCAGGGACTCCGGGTCGCGGTCTTCAATCCTACGACGTTTGACGGGCTCTTTTCCACGATACGGCGTATCGGCCTGCTCACCGGTAAATCCGCACGCGCGGATCGATTGATCGGTTCGCTCCAAGGGAGATTAGCTGCGGTCGAGCGGAGGCTGCGCGGGAATGCTCGACGGCCGAGAGTCTTCTTTGAAGTCCGGTACCCGAACCTCCTTGCCGCGGGAAAGAGATCCATCGTGAACGACGTGATCTCCCGGGCCGGTGGAGTGAACTGCGTGACCGTCGACAAGAAGCTCGTCCGGATGAACATGGAGGCGCTCGTCTCAGCGAGTCCGGACTACTACATCGTACAGAAGGGACCGATGAACCGGAATCCTGTGCCCCCGCGGGAACGTCCCCATTTTACGATACTCGAGGCGGTGAGGAAGGGGAGAGTGGCGAATGTTGACGAACAGGTTTTCTCACGTCCCGGACCGAGATCGGTCGACGCGGTTGAGCAACTGGCCGCGGTACTGCACCCGGGCGCTGCGGAGAGGGAAAGTCAGTGAGAGCAGAGCCCAAACAGTTCGGGCATGCTTGCGGAGCCGGTTTGCAGCCGGCTGAATCCCGCGTTTACTCTTCGAAATCGACTCGGCGCGAATTCGGTTCCGAGCTGGGAGTCTGAAAGATGGTACATGTCGTCGGAACGCTCTACGGGATAGGCGTGGGTCCGGGCGATCCAGATCTCATAACGGTCAAAGGATTGCAGATACTGAAACGGGCTTCGCACATATTCGCGGCTTCATCGCCGAAGAACCATTACAGTCTGGCAGAAAACATCGTCGGCGCGCATCTGCCCGGAATGAAGATCGAGAAATTGGCTTTCCCCATGACCCGGGATAAGGTCGCGCTCGAAGCCGCGTGGGAAGCGAACGCCAGGCGAGCGCTTCAGGTACTGGAATCAGGACGAGACGCCGCTTTTGTTACCCTGGGAGATCCCATGACCTACTCTACTTTTTCGTACCTCATCCGCACGTTGAGCCGCATCGCGCCCGACGTGCGGGTCGTCACTATTCCTGGGATCACCTCCTACCAAGCCGCTGCGGCAATATCGAACACCCCGCTGACCGAGGGTGAGGAATCATTCCATCTGATCTCCGGCGCAAAGGGCGGCGCTAAACTCCGGCGAATCATCGAGTCGTCAGAAAATGTTGTCATGTTGAAGACGTACAAGCACTTTGATGACATATATGACAGTCTCGAAGAGCTGGATCTTCTGGACCGGGCGATTTGTGTCAGCAAAATCGGACTGGAAGGCGAGATCCTGGTTCAGGACGTGCGTTCCCTGAAGGGCAAGAAGATGCCCTACCTTTCGCTGCTCATCATCAAGAAAAAGGGCTGCTCGCTCTAGGAGACCCTTCCATTTTTTCCTTTCCATGTGGGGGACTGTTGCACATCGGGGTGCCGCTGGTGACTTGCCTGCCAGTGCCTCTCCCGGCCACAGTGAGAAGCCGCAAAGCCATTTCTGAAACGATGTACTATACCGATACGGGATCAGACAAATGAGACGCAGCTCCAGTTGGGGTGAGGGAACATTGTCGTCGGTCGAGGATGCATTCCTGTGATACCATGGAGCAAAGCTTCCTGATTTGTTTCCGGATCCGAAAGACAGCCCCATGGAATGATTGCGCCATGGGACATCACAAGGGGCAAACATTCATGAAAGAAGCCGCACAAAAACGGGCATTCGATTACTTCGTATCGGGCTTTCACTGTGCAGAGTCCGTGTCCATGGCCATTGTCGAGGTCTTCACGGAGAAACGACCCTCGGAACTCCCTGCAATGGCTTCCGGCTTTGTCCGGGGAGTCGGCCGAACTCAGGGAGAACTCTGTGGCGCTTTATCCGGCGGAGTCATCGCGTTGGGACATCTTTTCGGGAGGACAAAACCCGGGCAGAATATCGATGAGTTGACCCAACTCGTGACCGAATACCGCAATCGCTTCTCGCAAAGCTTTGGAAGCAGCCGATGTCAAGATCTTCTCGACCGGTTCGGCACGCAAACGGATTGGGACAAGTGCAAGCAGATGACCGGCGAAGCAGCCGGACTACTCGCGGAAATCCTCCTGGAACACAATGCGGGCAGAAGCGACTCGTCTTTGCACTGAAATAACAGCTTCGCGGAGAAAGGAAGCTTTTCGCCGGTTCGCCCGTATGATGGGGGGTAAGGCCGGGATGCGAGGAGCGAGCGGGCCTTCGGCTGGAGGTCTGTTGAAGCATACTGGCACTCGTATCGGGAATCATCCTGACGCTATGATAGTTGCGTTCGTCCCTGGAACACTTGTTGAGAGGGCGAGGGCAGCAACGGGACGACGCCAACGGGATGAGTCGATAATGGGACAACCGGTAAACGGCAGGGAACAGTGACGTCGTGGGTACAAGCCAGGGTTGGATAGGGCGCAGCCACATGGCAGAGTATGAATTGTCCCGACCCTTGTGGTTCTGTGGTTGAAAACTCATGAAATCTTCATCTTCTTGGTGTGTTGGGGTCTTGTTGGTGGAGATTTCTTGAGGACGACACCGTGGGCAGACTGAGCCAAGCCAGGTGACAGGGATGCCATGAGAAGATGGTGTTATATCCCAAGATATCCGCTCGTGTTTCGTATGACTTTGCGGTAGGTCTGCTTCTTTCTAGCGAGGTCTCATGAAAAATCAAGCTTTTCACATAATTGTCGTTTCGCTTGTCGCCTTGGTGGTGGCTATTCCGGTATTACCGGCCACTAGCTTGGCGAAGGAAAAGACGTCTCTTAACAAGGAACTACTATACGCGGTAGCACGTGAAGACGTGGCGGCAATCAAAACGGCTCTGGAAAAAGGCGCCGACATTAACGCAGAACCATTTGGAGAAACTCCACTGGAGGCGGCTATCCGAAGGGCTCGCCTGGAGGTAGTCCAATTGCTCCTGGAGAAAGGGGCCGACCCCAACGGCAAAGATGAGCACGGTACCACGCCACTCCAGTGGGCTTTTCGCCCAGTAGGCAAGAGAGAGCGCTCTTTGGTCAACTTGCTAGGGTGTTCCGGCTTCAATGGTGCCTGCAATGTCGCCAGATTCCCTGCTAGCCCCGACGCCGAGTCTTTGGATGAACGAGAAGCCGCTATCGTGAGACTTCTCCTCAGACACGGGGCGGATCCAAATACCAACCTTATGAACGGCACAGTACTGACGTGGGCTGCTTTCCACGGGGACGAGAATCTGGTGAAACTGCTTCTGAGCAAAGGCGTTGATGTGAATGCAAGAACATGGAGCGGTGCCACTGCCCTGCAATGGGCTGCAATAGGTGGGCACGAAACCGTCGTGAAGTTGCTCGAACGGCACGGGGCAGTAAGAACGTTGCATGATGCCGCCATGATCGGCGACAAGGAGGAAGTTAAGCGTTTTCTCAGGAAGGGCGCTGACACGAGTGGAAAGAACGTGTGCGGTCGGACGCCCCTCATGGAAGCTGCGTGGGGCGGCAATCCTGAGACGATAAGGGTGCTTCTCAAGAACGGAGCCGATGTCAATCAGAGGGGTGCTCATAGGGAGACCCCCTTGATGGTGGCCACCTGGAGACGCAATCTTGATGCTGCAAGATTTCTGCTTGACAACGAGGCTGAGGTCAATGCGGCCAACGAATATGGCTGGACGCCCCTCATGGAAGCTGCGTGGGCTGGACACCTTGAGCTTGCGCAACTGCTTGTCGATCGTGGCGCCGATGTTAGAGCGCAGGACAATCTGGGGAAAACTGCATTCATGCACGCAGTTAAATCCGGCCGGGCCAATGTGGCGAAACTCTTGTTGGACAAGGGTGCCGATGCAAAGGCAATTGCGCCGGATGGGTGGACTGCCGTTACTGCCGCGGCCAAGAGATCCAATGTCAACATGATGAAACTCTTACGCAAATATGGCGCCAAAGTAACGCTGAACATTGCGGCAATGATCGGCGATAGGAAGGAAGTGCAGCGGCTTCTCGGGACGGGCGTTAATATCAATGGAACGGACTCGCTCGGCCGGACTGCCCTCATGTGGGCCGCGGCCATGGGATATCCGGACGTGGTGAGACTCCTCCTGGACAAAGGCGCTAATGTCAATTCTCGGGATTATAGCGGGCGTACCGCCATGATGTGGGCTGCGGCAAAGGGGCACGCCGAAATTGTGAAACTGCTGTGCGACAGCGGCGGGGACATCGATGCGGTGGCCCGGAACGGCTGGACGGCACTTATGTGGGCATCGAGTCATGAGCAGGCCGATGTCGTCAGGCTCCTGGCAGAGCGGGGTGCTGAACTCAACCGGAAGGATGGTCTGGGCCGAACCGCCATGAGGTTGGCTGACGGCAATCAGGGGATCGTGCGAATTCTCAAATCACATGGTGGATGGGAAGGCAAGATAGGCAGAGAAACAGATAGGAGGAAAAGAGGCGACCAGTGCGGAGAGGAGTGGGACTTCGTGCCTCTCCACGTCGTGACGGGGGCGCCTGCACCGAGATCGCGTCATACGAATATTCGCCTCGATTATCTTGAAGGGACAATTCGGTTAGGAAAGGTCTCTTTCGTTGTGGATGCTGTTTTTGGCTTCTATAACACAGGTGAGACCACGTCGGAATGGGTAGGGTTTCCCAGGCGCGGGAACACATGCAGGGACGGTCGGCTCCTCAATCCGACGTTCCTTCGGTTCGATACTTGGATCAACGGGAGGAAGGTAAAGTTCTTGGAGAAGCGCGGGCTCCTTGGGAGGATAGCGGATTCCTTGGGTGAAGCCTCGTCCTCATGGCCCAAAATCGAGCTGTGGGCCAAGAACAACACCTTCGACCAATGGCTCATGAAACGCGTTACGTTCCCTGCCGGAAAGCGCACGACACTCCGTCTCTGCTACGAGGACGCCTATGGATTTGGAACGTCGGTCCTTCTTATGGGAACGGGGTCATGTTGGAAGGACAGCATCAGATATTTCGTCTTCACCGTGGACGCATCAGGCATCGGCGGCACGGTGAATCTGACTAGCGTGTGCAACGTCGGGCTGTCACGGATCACAGCGGATCTGGTGAGGTACGAAGTACGGGACTATAAGCCGGAACTCAAGGCGCGCTTTGGGGCTTCCGAAAGGTCGGTGTACGGGCTATGGTGAAGCTGTGCCTACTCCTATCCGATCAGTTGGGAACGCCATGGGAGCATTGTCGATCAGGGTAGGCGATGAAGATTGTGCTGCGTCGCGGAGAGCCAAATCTGAAATTTGGGGACACAATACTGAATTCGGCCATTTGTCGCAAGAATCACCCAAACGATCCATGCCGCTGGTGTCACTCCTTAGGGAACAGGTGTCCCCTTGCAGGAAATAGGCAGTATGTACCCAGATTTCCAGGATATTTGGGTTGACTCAGAAGGAGTGGTGAGGTGAGCTCACGGACGTGGTAAAGGGGTCTTTTTCGGCAACGAGACCACGCTGCGAAATCATGGAGATGCGAAGACCGACAAGAGGGACGGGCCTGCTGGAAGGTTTTCTCGCGAGACGGAGAGCTCGCATGGCTGACAGACTCATACCACCCGAACTCCGCAGCGGTAGCATTGTGGATATCGGCTGCGGTGAGTATCCATACTTCCTGATCAGCACCGACTTCGCCCGCAAGGTAGGGCTTGACAAAATCCAGGCCACGCCATCAGGCCAAGAGACTTTGGAAGGGATAACGATCATGTCGTACCATGCGGAACCGGCTGAGCCACTACCTTTTGAAGACGACTCGGTCGAGATTGTGACCATGTTAGCGGTCTTTGAGCACATCGAACCGCAGCGGTTAGCCCATCTGCTTCGCGAGATTTCACGTGTGCTGAGATCAGGCGGACTCTTCATCATGACTACTCCCGCATCGTGGACGGATCGGTTACTGAGACTCTTGGCCAAGTTGGGCCTAGTGAGCTCTGAAGAAGTCGAGGACCACAAGGCTGCCTACACCAGATCAAAAGTGGCCGATATCCTCGGAGATGTCTTCGGTTCCGAGAACATTAGGACCGGGTATTTCGAGGCGTTCATGAATATGTGGGCTGTTGCGAGAAAGTCGACTCCTCACCCGTCTCGGTACCAGACAGCCTGAAACTGCTCCACCACGAGCATCCTATCGTAGGCACATAAGGGAATCAGAACGGCCTCCGCATCGGCCGCTGCGGAGAAGAACATCTGGGCCGAGTGGGGAAGATCGGTTCTCTTCTGCTGGGGGCAGCCTCCGCTCGCTGAGCTGTCTTCCTGGACAGCAGGGGCATGGAGAAGGCGGTAGGAGTGACCAACCTCCGGCGGTTCTTCACCAGCTCCGTCTGCCATTTCCACACAACAGGCACACCCCGATTCGCTAAAAAACCGTCACCTCAGATGCTTCCCGCAAGGACTGCGACTGGGTTGGCAGGTCACAGCTCGGGTGGCTGCTTCCGGGTTCCCGGTTTTTTCTGCGAATCCGTGTCGGCAGGAAGCTGCAAGAAGGCATATCGTCACAATAGATCCTTTGATATTAATAACCTAACAACATTTCCAAGAAACGACTTGAGATTTTGCTTGACAAAAACTTCTAACGATTTTAGGCATAGACATCGAGAGGATATCCGTGGAGGGGAGGAAGTTATGTTAAGATATCTGGTTATCTCCTTGATGTCTATAGCTTTAATGTTCACGTCTGTCGTCAATGACGTGCACGCCTATCTCATCGGCTGGCCGGGGAATTCTCAGCCCCTCTGGGCCCAGCCTGCAACGAACAGCGCGGTCCAAAAGGTCAAACCCGCAGCCAAACGGATCACCAAGGTCAAGGCGCCCGGACGTTTTGCCGCCATTTCCCGCTTCATGCCCTTTGACTTTGGCGCCGCGTGCTACCAGCCCGTGCCGTTGAGAGGACAAGCTCTGTTGGGAGCACGAGCCTTCTTCGCACAGGAGCGGGGGAAGGTCCGGCACGGCGTCACTATGCTGGGTACTCCCAATGAATTCCTGGAGTTCGAACGAGATCTGGGAATCAAGGGGTATGTGCCTGTACTTACGGTCATGGGGCAGTACCAGTTTCTTCCCCGATGGGGTTTACGGTACTCCTTCACCCCCATCGATATGGAAGGAAGCAACCTGCTCGATCGCAGCTTCACGTTTCATGGCCGCTCATTCACCATGGGAAGCCGCATCCACACCAAGTGGCAACGGTACGATCATCGGGCGGGCCTCGTGTACAACGTGAGCAGAAAGCCGAGCAGCGTTGTCAGTGCTTTTGCGGAATGGCTGCACTCCCAGACTGCGCTCACCCTGGAGAATGAGATGACCGCCGCGCAGTTGGGAAAGGCTCGATGGGACGACGACAAGAATCTCGCGGTTCTCGGCATTGAAATAGAGAAATGCTTCAATAGCTTCAGGAGCAGCACCATCGGTCTGAAGTGTAAGGGATCGTTTGCCTTTTTGGACAACCATACAGGGTACGCAGCCGAGGCCTCACTGAGCTACATCATGCCGTTCAGCGGCGGGCATTTCGGGTTCCTCAGAGGGGGGTATCGCTTTTCCCACCTGGAGAAAGACCTGGATACCGAGCATCTCACCAGCCAACTGGACGGAGGTTTTGTCGAACTCACACTCCTTCTCTAGGCTTTTCTCCCCCAGTGGTTCATTTCCCTCCCTCCCCCGGAACGGACGCGGCTGCCTTCGCCATCTCGTCGTGGTATAAGCCGGTCTGTCCTGATATCACTCTGCAAGAAAACCGCTCACTCGGCTGTCTACAGAAAAGCATTGACCACGCCGAGGTGTGGTCGGGGGTAGCATATACGTGGTGTGCCACGGATCAGCACACGCAGATCCCTTTCTTCATGTTTCGATCCCGTGTTGCCAAGATGATACCAAATTGGTGTGACGTGAGCCTCGCGTGGAGATCCCGACGGACGCCCCATTCCGATTTGGCCATGTCCGGCCCTGTTGGGTGGGGCGTTCCGAGAAGGTGGTCACATATCTAGCCGGTCTTGCAATAGCATCCCGACTTTCCCGCGGGAACCCCGTCCGCGCAGCACAGTTCAGCAGCTCTCTTGCGCCGCATCCAGAGCCAGGAAAGGATGATGGTTACCGTGGTGATGCCCGCCATGATCGGCTTGGCAAGGGGCAGAAAGGCCGTGCCGAACAGATTCATGTACACGATGAGCATCGGTGATCCACAGCACCCGATAAGAAAGCACCCCGCTACTGCCAGGAAGCCGGAAAAGGTCAAGCTGCCGATAGCCATACCCTTAGACGCGCCGGAACTCCGCTCGAGAAACCATCGCAGGGCTACCACCGCGAAGGCGAAAGCCAACGCGTAGGAATACCCCAACCAGTAGCTTTGCGTCTCGATGTACGTCTGCAGCGGGGAAGGAGCGGTTTCCGGGACTACCGACAGCCACTGGCTTTGGATAGGGTTCTCTTCGGGAAAGAACCCTAGCCAGACAAAATGAACAGCCAGGACCGCGACAAATGCGGTCACTGGCAGGAGGGCTCTGCGCAGGAGCTCCGAGACCGGTCTCATCAATAGGCTCCTCTCCTCGGGCCGACCTTCTCCAGACGCTTCGCCACGAAAACGAGCTTCTTTTTGCTCACCTCCCGTATCTGACCCTCGACCCGCACCATTTCCTTGACTTTGGGCATGGTCCCTGACCAGATCACGGGCAAGGTGAGGCGGGAACAGGTGGTCGCGCTGCACGACTCCTTGCAGCTCCCCGTATCGACAAGGGCAAGAAGACTTCTTTGGGGGACGACTGCAGTTACGATTCCTCGTATGCTCACCGGACCTTTGTATCGGGCGACCTTGGTCATGAACTCGTCTACGCCGAGGGTCCTCGCGGTTGGAGATTGAGCCGCGGAGCGGACTGACTCAGCCATGGGCACGGAACCGGATGCGGCCGCGATATTTACGATTAGCGCTGCCGAAGCCAAGGCAACGGCGATTGTCCTCATCAGCTTCAAAACATACCTCCAGGCTGGTTTCCCAGCCTCTGGAATTTGAGGACCGGTTATCTCACAAAGTCCACCCGTTTGTCCAGCCCACCCCCGGCCGCAGCCACAAGGCGGACGGATCGAGGGAGATCCTCGGTCAAGCAGAGCCCCTGATCGAGCAGGCTGACAATGCAGGGGTCGATGATACGATAGGAGATGTTATTTCCCTTTCTCCGCGGGGTGACGATCCCCCTGTCGGTGAGCAGCCGGAGCTGATTCGAGACCGCGGGGGGGTTCATGCCGAGCGCTCGGGCCAGGTCACCCACACACATGTCAGGTTGCCGAATCAGCGCGTGCAATAACCTCACGCGCGTGACGTTTGCCAGCACTTTGAAGACGGCTTCCAGATCGGTGGCCTGTTGGCGATCCATGAGGGGACGTTGCTCGATATTGGGTTTCGGTGCGCAGCAGGATCTTTCAGTCGGGCGATCACGAGCCAAGTGGGTCCTCCACGGAATTCGATCGTCACGAATCAAGTATTACATAAAACAATGAAATAGTGAATGTCAACCGAAAAATCAAGACGGACCAAGACCAAGGAGTCACCCATTAGAAGGCCCTGTGTCTTTGTTCTCTTTGCTGCGATCCCCCCCGGCCGTGCCGACATGGGAACGCTCCAGAACAGGTTGTACCTGATACGGGTCCGTTCCGACTCTCCGCAATCCCGGCTCTAGCCATTCTACCTGAGAGTGTTGTATGGTGTGCCCGAATCTCTGATGTACTCGAAACTCGCTTACGCCAGTCGGCGGATGGTGGAGAATTATCATGAGGAATCCGTGGGGCACAGTCTCGTTGGTCTGCTCAGTTGCCCTGTCTCTTGCTTGCATCCTGCTGCCTGCGGTTGGAGTCGCCAAGGATAAGCTGACGCTGGAGACTCAACTCATTGAGGCCTCAAAGAAGGGCGCTGTCGCGGCCGTCAAAGCGTGCCTAGCGAAAGGAGTGGATGTCGACGCCCGGGAAGGGAATGGGATGACTGCGCTCATGTGGGCCTCACAGCATGGCAATGAGGAAGTGGCGAAACTCCTCTTGGATAGTAGCGCAAAGGTCAACCTCAGGGACAAACAAGGCTGGTCAGCGCTCATTATGGCCGCGGAGTTGGGATACTCAGGTGTGATAAGAACCCTTTTGGCGAGGGATGCCGAAGTGGACATCAGCGAAGGGAGAGGGCTGACGCCGCTCATGGTGGCCGCGAAGACCGGTCGTACGCTCATCGTTCGTCTGCTCTTGGAGAAAGGGGCCGATGTCAATGCCAAGACCCTCAAAGGAACAACGGCTTTGATGGAGTGTGAAGGGTCGAGCTGCACAAGCTTGGAAATGATGAGGCTTCTCTTGGACAGTGGCGCCGATGTCAACGCGGCGACGCCAGATGGTGCGACGGTGTTGATGCACAGCGTATGGCGGTGTGATGCAAGTTTGGAAATGCTTAGATTCCTCATCGAAAGGGGGGCCGATGCCAATGCCAGGACGCACGACGGTAGGACGGTCTTGATGGAGGTTGCGGCACTGGACAGTCCACAGGATCGCCTGTCATGGTATCAAGTCCTTTGGCTGAAACTGGGGTTTCGTGGGCGCACTGAGCGGATTCCCTGCCACGGACTTTGGCGAAAGCGAGAAGCTATCAAGTTATTGCTGGACAAGGGGGCCGATGTCAATGCCCGGGACAATCGTGGTCGTACAGCCCTGGCGTGCGCTTCGGACAAAGGTCACACTGGAATCGTGAAGCTTCTCAAAGCTCACGGTGGAAAGCAGTGAAACTCTGAGAAGGTACCGGGGAGTTCCGGGAACACCATACGTTTCTGTGGAATTGCGGAACTCCCGGGCCGAGATCCGCATGACAGGCCTACTGAACGAATCGCTCCACCTGGCCTCACAGCCACGTGTGTGCGCTTTCTCGTGGACTCCCCGCCGCGACTACTTCACGTACGTCGTTTTGGCTTTAACGTCCTTTCGCGGTGTTTGCATAGGATCTGCAGCGGGTTTACCGATGCAGATGAGGGCCAGGGGGTCCTTTCCCGCGTCCAGGCCGAGGATCCCCCGGACCGTATCCCTATCGAAGAGCGTGAACCAGAGGGTACCAAGCCCGAGCGAGTGTGCCATGAGCATCATGTTCTGGATCGCCGCGGCGCACGCGTGTTGATATGCCTCCGCGCCTTGGGGCGAAAAGGCATCCAGTCCGCTCTTCTTCGGATCCCCTACCACGCACACCATTGCGGGAACATCTTTCAGGAAATCGATGCTGTACTTGTTAACCCAATTCCAACCGCTCTTTTCGAACCAGGCCTGCTTGAGTTCGCTGGAGGTCTTGTAGATCTTCTCCTTGACGTCCTGAGCGGTAATGATGATGAATTGCCAGGGCTGCAGGTTCGCAGGCGAAGGAGCCCAGACGGCCGCGTCGAGGATCTGCTCCATGGTTGCCTCGTCGATGGGATCGGACAGATAGGCCCGACAGCTTCTTCGTTCCTTGATAGCGGTGATAAGATCCATGACCAATCCTTTCTCAACGTGAGATCATGGCGCCCCGTTCCGGGGCGTCAGGTAAAAATGTGAACAGGAGGGCGATCTCCCAGGCGCTGACGGGAAAGCACGGGCCTACAGAGCAGTCCTCCGGTCTTCACAGGTCCTTAAGAATCCGTCCGATGAGCATCCGCTGAACTTCGGATGTGCCTTCCACGATCTGCAGAATTTTCACTCCCTTGTAATAGCGCGACACAGGATATTCTTCCATGAAGCCGTATCCGCCGTGGATCTGGAACGCGTCACTGGCGACCTTCTCCGCCATTTCCGAAGCAAAGAGCTTTGCCGTTACCGCCTCGAAGGTATGGTTCCTGCCCTGGTCCTTTAGCCAGGCCGCTTTGAGGTACTGGTTCCTCGCCAATTCGATTGCCACGGCCATGTCCGCCAGTTTGAACTGCACTGCCTGGTGGTTGAATATCGCTTTGCCGAACTGGGTTCGTTCTTTGGCGTAACGGAGCGAGTGGTCGAGGCAGGCCTGGGCCAGCCCGACTGCCATCGCAGCCAGGCTGATCCGGCCGGTCTCCAGGACGGCCAGATGTTGCGCGAATCCTCTATTGGGATTTCCGAGGAGGTTCTCCTGGGGTATTCGACACTCGTCCAGGATGACTTCGTGCGTGGCGGACGCGTGCCAACCGGCCTTTCTGTATCGTTTTCCCAGCTTGAAGCCCGGCGCGGACGTGGGAACAATGAAGGTGGATATGGTCGATCCCTTTGGCTCTTTTTTCGCGCGTGCGGCTACAAGGATGAGCGAGGCGTTGTCCAGACCGATGTTCGTGATGAACTGCTTGGTGCCGTTAAGTACCCACTCGTCACCGTCAAGCACGGCTGTTGTACGGAGCGATCGGGCGTCGGATCCGATATCCGGTTCCGTCAAGCCGAACGCGCCGATCTGCCTGCCTTCGGCAATGGGCACGAGCCATCTGCGTTTCTGGTTCTCGGTCCCGAAGACGAAGAGTTCCTGCCCCACAACACTCATGGTCACGTCCAGCATTGCTCCCAGCGTGATGTCCGCCCGAGATATCTCCTCGATGAGGACGTGTGCTCCCACCCAATCTCCGCCGCTGCCGCCGTACTCTTCGGGAAAGGGAATTCCCATCATTCCGAGTTCGGCCATTTGCTCCATGATATCGTAAGGATATTCGCCAGTCGCCTCCATCTGCTCGGACCGGGGAGCAATGACCTCGCGACCGAATTCCAGCGCCATGTCACGAATCATCTTCTGCTCGTCCGTCAAATCGAAGTTCATGACCGTCCTTCATGCAGAACCGGGCCACCGTGGTGACTGCTCACCCGCACACTCGGCTCAGAGATCGTACCCATATCACGTGCGCCTCTCCCTGTCCGCCCGTGGTTGGATCCACTCTGCCGGTATGCGCTGGAGGCCTTTCGCGGGGTTGACTCCTAGGCAAGCTCGAAGGTCAAAACCACGCCTTCGATACCCGATTCCGCAGGATCCAGGGGGAGGACCCTGGAGCCCACCGTAACCTCTTTGTTGATGAGATCCATTCCCGCCTGCTCCGCAGTGATCCCGACGAGGTTGCCGACCACCCAGGGTCCTTCGTCGAGTTCAACCATTGCAATCAGGTAGGGAGCTTCAAAGCCCTCGGGCCCTACGCGGATGACGGTAAAGGTCCGAATCGATCCCTTCTTGGCAAAGTATTCCTTTTCCAGTCGCCCAGCCCCGCACGCGGGACAAACGGCGGATGGAGGAACGATTCCTTCGCCACAATCGGCACATCTGAGGCCCAGCAGCTTGCCCTCTGCCAGCCCCTGTTTGAACTCATTGTATGTCAGAGGATACGTAATCATCTAATACCTCCTCAACACGAGATTGCACACGGTGCTAAAATCCCCGCCAAGGGTATCCACGAGCCCGATTTCTGCATCCTTGACCTGCCTATCACCGCATTCACCGCGAAGCTGCTTGACGATCTCGTAGGTCTGTGCGGCGCCTGTCGCCCCGATGGGGTGGCCTTTGGCCTTCAGGCCGCCGGAGGGGTTGATCGGTATCTTGCCGTCGAGCGCCGTGTCACCTCGCTCCACAGCCTCGGGCGCGGTGCCGAACTCGAAGAAGCCGAGCATTTCCGATGCCACCACTTCCGCGATCGTGAAGCAATCATGCAGCTCACACACGTCGACGTCAGCCGGCCCGATACCTGCTTCCGCATAAGCCTTCTTGACCGAGGCCTCACGTGCGGCCATCCTCGTAAGGTCCTTTTGCCGGTACACCGGCCCCGCGGTGCCTTGCCCCGTTCCTGCAACGAGAATTGGTTTCTCGACCCGCTCTTTAAATTTTTCCGCGTCCGCGATGACCACAGCCGCGGCTCCATCGGAAAAGGGGCAGCAGTCGAATAGCTGTAGGGGATCGGCAATCATCGGTGACCCGAGCACCGTGTCGATGGAGATCTCCTTTCGGAAATGAGCCAGTGGATTCAGTGCGCCGTTCTTATGATTCTTCACGGCCACCTTTGCCATGCTGTGCTTCAGGTTCTCCAGCGGAAGCCCATATTTCGCCGCGTACTGATGGGCGACCATTCCGAAGACTCCGGGAAAGGTAATCCCCGTGAACCGCTCGTACTCGGAATGGCTCCCCATGGCGAAGGTCTTGGTAGCCAGAGGGGTGCCCATGATCGCAGTCCGTTCGGTGCCGCCCCCCATCACGATGTCGTGGATCCCGGATCTCACCATCAGGACCGCGTTGCGAATAGCGACCGTGGCCGACGCACACGCGCCCTCAAAGCGAGTAGACGGCGCGTCGGGCTTCATGCCGATTTCAGCTGCGAGGAAGGGCGCAATGTTGACCTGACCCTCTTCGAATCCTCCCAGCACGTTGCCGACAAAAAGACCCTCAAGGTCCTTTGCTTCCACCTGTGATTCCTGGAGGGCTTCCAGCGCGGCCTCTGCGAACATCTCCTTCATGGAAAGATTCGAGATACCGAACTTGGTCATGCCCACCCCCAATATGACAACGTCTCTCATATTGCCTCCTATCCACTGGCGTTTGAATGTGACTGCCTTCAATTTGACCGGAAATCATTTTGAAATGCCGGAAGCGTCTCGCGGAGACGCGGGATACCCTTTCAGCGCCTGCCCTGGTCCTGCGCCATTCTTGTTCCCGGCCGGGAGTTCCGGTACGCTCAAGTCTGTTACCTTGCTCCCATCCGTATCGCGGAGTCAAGCCTGATCGTGGTCCCGTTGAGACAGGGGTTCTCAATGATCAGCCTGACGAGCGACGCAAATTCTGACGGCTTACCGAACCGATGCGGGAAGGGGATCATGCTGACAAGGGACTCCTTCACCTTGTCAGGCAGACCTTGAGCCATCGGTGTTTCAAAGAGACCCGGAGCGATCGTGACCATCCTCAGACCGTAATCAGCAAATTCCCGGGCCACGGGGAGTGTCATTCCCACGACAGCCGCCTTGGACGCGGCGTAGGCCGCCTGGCCAATCTGCCCCTCGAACGCGGCGATCGATGCAGTATTGATGATTAAGCCCTTTTCTCCGTCATCGTTGCCCTGATTGAGTACCATTTTCTCCGCAGCGAGCCGGATCACCATGACCGTGCCCATGAGGTTGATGTTCACCACTCTGTTGAAGTTCTCCATCGGGAGTGGGCCCTTCTTGCCGAGTATTTTGCCGGGAGTGCCCACACCCGCGCAGTTGATTGCGACATGTACCGCTCCGAAGGTCTCCATGGTCCTGTGGATCGCCATCTGAACCGACGCCTCATCCGTGACGTCCGTCTTGCAGAAGAGCACGCTCTCGCCCAGCTCCGAGGCCAGCCGCCGACCGTTGTCTTCGGCAAAATCGAGAACGGTGGTATTTGCTCCCAATGCAACCAGGTCACGAACGCAGGCTTCCCCGAGCCCTGAGGCTCCGCCTGTTACCAACGCAACAATACCTTCTATCTTCATATTGACGCTCCCTTACCGATTTCTCATGTTGGTCCGCATTCGAGCGAGAAAGATTCTTCCCTCACCGCAGCCTCTCCAAGGAAGAAAGGGGGCCGGAAGAAAACACCTTCTCCCAAAGCGAGAGAGGAACCCTTCGAGCGAACCTGCGAGTCCGCGCTGTCCTTTCTTCCAGAGCGGAATAGGGTAGGTTGAGGAAAAATTCTTCCTCCCTAGAGCCGTTGCCAAAAAAAAGATCAATACACTTCGTCCGGTTCCCGGGATTCTTGAGGGAGAATCCCACTTTGCTACAGGGAGGTGAGGGTTTCCCCGGAACCAGAGAAAGGTGGTCATTCCGGACAACCATTTTGGCAGCCGGTATATCATCCGTCGAAGCCGGCGCCTCTAGGAATCAAGGGGCGTAAAAGGACCAAGATCTCTGGATGCCTGCCTGAACCTACGTCCGCATTAGGCGGCTCCGTGGTCTTCTTTGATCTTCTCGCGGTCCACAGAGCCATCGTCCTTTTTGGGCAATTCAGGTACGTACATCACGTGCTTGGGCTTTTTGTACCGGGCGATCCTCGCGGCCACAAACTCGATCAGTTCAGCCTCAGCGAGTGAAGCCCCTTCTTTGAGCACACAGACCGCTTTGATCGCCTCCCCCCATCGCGAATCGGGAACCCCAATTACCGAGACTTCCTCAATGTCCGGGTGTTCCAGGATGGCTTTCTCCACTTCCGCGGGATAGACGTTTTCGCCGCCCGGTTTGATTAGTTCCTTTTCCGCTAGGCGTCCCTCGAACCAGAGATATCCCTCCTCATCGATGCGGCCCTTATCTCCCGTATGGTGCCATCCATCGCGAAACGTGTAACGGGTGTCCTCTTCGAGATTCCAGTATCCCTTGAAAACGCAGGCCCCCCGGACAATGATTTCGCCCGACCGGCCGGGGCCAAGGATATTTCCGTAGTCGTCGGCCACTTCAACCTCTGCCGACGGGAGCGGCAAGCCCGCCGACCCGGGCTTGTCGAAGTACGGAGCCGTATGGGTGAGGCCCGATGTCTCCGATTGACCGTACGCAGTCCAGAATGTGGCTCCTGATGCTGCCTCGAACCGCTTTACCGTGTCCGGGTGATCGAGGCCGAGCACGTTGCGCAGACTCGACAGATCGTGGTCCACCTCCTCGGCCTTGTCCAGAAGCGTACTGAACATGGGAGGAAATCCCCCGAACATGGTCACCTTGTCCTCCTTGATGTGCTTGAGGGCTGCCTCGGGATCGAATCCGGGAAGAATGACGCTGGCGCCGCCCGCGGTCAATGCGGAAACAAGCTGCAGGAGCCCTGCTACATGAAAGAGGGGCAACATGGCCAGGTTCACGTCATCCCTGGTGAGGCCCCAGGCGGTCACGAGCTGCAGCGAGGTCCACATCATCCCAAGGTGCGTGAGCAATGCTCCCCTCGGCCTCCCCCCAACCGCGGCCGTATAAATGATGACAAATCCGTCCTCGGCAGCGGTCTCCGCGACAGGAGCGGCTTCGGCTGCGCCGAGGATTTCGTCGAAGGCTTTCAAGGAACCTTTCGCGGCTCCCATACTCAAGCAAACCTCAGGAACGCCGTCACTCGCCGACAGAGAGCTGAGTACCGCTGCGAATTCCGGATCAACAAAAAAAGCTCGCGGCGAGCCGTCCGAGAGAATGAATCCAACCTCATCGGCGCTCAGCCTCCAATTAATCGGCACCATGATCGCGCCGATCTTGGCAGACGCAGTGTACAAGTAGACAAACTCCAGGCTGTTCTTGGCCAGCACCGCGACGCGGTCACCGCTGTTCACACCGACTGCGGCAAGCCCGGCCGCGACCATGTCGGTCCTGCTGAGGAACTCCCGGTACGTGACCCTCGTTTGGCCTGCAATCAGGCCGATCCGGTCACCGTGAACCCGGGCGTTTCGTTTGAGAATGCTATAGACCGTAGCGTCATGAACTCCCATTCCTGCCCTCCTCAGCGGACTGCACGTCATATCTGCTCGCAAAGTCCGACTTCGGTTTCAAAGAGTGAAGACGGGGGGACCCTTCTCACTGAAAAGGTCCCCCCAAACGGTCGTTCCCAAAATTCCGTCTGCTGTGAGCAGCGGACGAAGAAGACTCCACGCGCTGAGGAGGCGTCCCCGTTCCCGCACACGTGCGCGTTGAGCGTCAGGTTTGCTACTCGTGCTATTTCTTGACGACGAACTTCGCGTCGAGTTCTTTCATCTTGTCGACGATCCCACCGTATTCCAACTCACTGTACGGCAGCATAGCCGCTCCGAAGAAGCCTTGCCGCCGAATGTCGAGCGCCTTTCTCGCCGCGTCGCGCCTGACCTCGTCCCAAAGGGGATGGTCGAAAGCATCTGCCGGCCCAGCCAGTTTGCCCTCCTTGACACAGTATGCCATACAACTGACGATAGGAGGACCATCAAAAAAGGATATCGGCGTGTTCATCTTCACGGGCATGAGCGGACCTGTATGGCTGCCCCGCATAAAGCCGGCTACGAGCGGCGCGATGCAGTAGGGGGAGAGAATCTCTCCGGTCGCAGGGAACATGCTCTGGACCCTCACCAGCATGATGGGATCGTCCTTGCCTACGTATTTTCCTGCGATGTTGTGCAGCCGCGTCGTGCTCACCGCGGCCGCGATAGCGCCCTGTTGCCGGGAATGAATGTATGCTACCACGAAACGCTCGGGGTCCCGCAGCAGAGCTGCGATATCGTAAAGCTCTTCCGGAGCGTTCAATTCTATGATTCTATCCGCCTCGACATATTCCACGTCCATTATGGAGAACTTGAATCCAGCCGCCATCGTGGGAGCAAGTATCAAGCCCGAATTGTACATCGGATCCGCGAATCCGAGGTAGAGCGGCAAGTTGTAGGCCCCGGGATCGGTCTTGTCAGCGGCAAAGAACAGAAAAGCCTCTCCCGGTCTCTCTTCGAATTCCATCTCAGCTACCGCAGGCCCCATGCCTCTCACGTTCCCGGCAAAGGAATCCTTGAGCAGGTCCTGGCCCGCCCCATACAGGCCCTGCTCCCTTGCTACTTCGGTTCCCGCCACGAATGCATCCCATGCCAGCTTGTGCACCTTCTCGTTGTCCACCCCCAATTGGTGCGTGCACAGTATGGCGATATCATCGCCAGTGTAGCTGAGTCGCCAGTCGATCAGCATGCCTCCGGAATTGTTATCGCAAAACTCGCTAACCCGATTGAATACTTCAAGGCTGGGCCGAATATGACCCCCGATACTGCCAATGTCAGCCTTGATGGCGCTGAGCGTGATCTTCATGACCGAACCTCCTGTTCTTTTGCTTGAACGGGTTGACTCAAGAGAACCTGGGAGAACACCTCATCCGTTCAACACCAATCGAGCCGAGAGGTCCCGATGGGGTACGTTTAGTCGATCACGCGCAATGACCGGTTCCTTAAGGATTCGAACAGGATGCGTGCCGGCAGTCCACAGGCGCCGGCCGGACGCGTTCAACGATTTCCCCCCGTGGCGCGGCCGTCCGCAAGGGCGAGTCCGTTGGTCTGGGACGCACTCGCTCCCTCTGTCTCGGTGTTGATATGGTAAATCCTATTATGAAGGATAGAGCCGAACTGTGCAACTCTTCCACCAATGCCGGACGATCTGACACCAAAGGACGTTCAAACGCGCACGGTTCTCTCTCATTCCTGTGAGTTCTTGCCGATCAAGCATCCTCCCCGCGGCTGATCTCGGCGAGGATGCGGCTAAATTCCTCTATACGGTACGGCTTGGGCATGACTCCGCTGAAGCCGTATTTCGCGTGGTCGGCCATGATAGGATCGTTTGCATAGCCACTGGAGACGATTGCCTTGATGCTCGGATCAATAACCAGGAGTCTCTCCATTGCTTCTTTTCCGCCCATGCCGCCAGGTATGGTCAAGTCCATAATAACAGCATCATACGGTTGGTTCTTTTCCATCGCCTCCTTGTACAGCCGGATCGCCTCTTCGCCGTCAGCGGCAAAGTCACCCACATATCCGAGGCTGGTGAGGAGATCTCTTACGAGCATCCTGATGATCTCCTCATCGTCCATAACGAGAATGCGGCCGAAGCCACCGACGATTTGCTGCTCCCGTGGCGGCTTAAACGGACGCTTTTCGTCGGACGCGGGCAGATAGATCTTGAACGCGGTCCCGACCCCGGGCACGGACTTGACTGCTATGGTTCCGGAATGCTTCTCCACGACCGAATGCGCAATGGCGAGGCCCAGACCGCTTCCTCCCGGTTTCGTGGTGAAATAGGGATCGAATATCTTGGCAAGGTGGTATTTGGATATCCCGCTTCCATGGTCCAGAATGGAGATCTGGACGTACCTCCCGTCCTCGAGCGGCAGTCTGTCGCCGCCATTGTCCCTGGAAAGAGTGACGTTCTTGACGTGCAATTCGACTGTCCCTCCAGAAGGCATAGCTTCAGTCGCGTTGATAAGGAGATTGTTGATGGCCTGTCCCATTTGGCCTTCATCCACTTGGGCAGGCCAGAGCTCGTCCTGGATGTACGTCTCGCACTTCACATTTGAGCCGGCGAGAGCGAGGCGCGCGGCCTTCCGGGCCACTTCACCCATAGAGACGGTCTGTTTAACCGGTGCTCCGCCCTTGGCAAAGGTGAGTAGTTGGCGAGTCAACTCTTGAGCCCGCAGCGCGCCTTTTTCCGCCTCGGCCAATCGGTCGATTAGTTTGGGATCGTTGCCCGCCGCGGTTCGGGCAAGGCTGATGTTTCCGAGAATCGCGGTCAGGGTATTGTTGAAATCATGGGCAATTCCTCCGGCAAGAATACCGACCGACTCGAGCTTCCTGGCTTTGAGCAGCTCGTCCTCCATCTTCTTGTGATCGGTGATGTCAACGAGCGATAGGACATGCCTTTCCGAGCCCGGTATGGGAGCCCAGGTCATGAAGGCGTGCCTGGGGTTCCTGTTTCGGTCTAGGACGGTAAGTTCCTGCTTCTGCGGGGCGGCGTGCGATTCGATTCCAAGCGGATCCGCGGGCTCGGGGAGTCGCAGGAGGTCTGTTTCCGCGACGAAGTGTTTCCAGCTCATCTTGCCTTCGAGTTCGTCCTTAGAATACCCGGTCAGTTTCTCGAATTCACTGTTGGCCAGGTGTATCGTGAAGTCTTTCTCCAACAGAACGATAGCTGTGCCCGTGGACTCGAACAGGCTCCGGTACCTTTTCTCACTTTCCCTGAGTGCCTGCTCGGCCTTCTTGCGTTCGATCGCGTAGCGAATGGCGCTGGTGAGCAGATCCGTACCGACCTCGCCCTTCACGAGATAATCCTGCGCGCCAGCGCGGACAAGCTTTGCCGCCAATTCCTCGTCGTCAAGGCCCGTGAGGGGGATAATGGGCACTAGGGGGTAGGCCTGGTGAGCTCGTGAGAAGGTTTCCACCCCTCTGCTCTCGGGAAGGTTCAGATCGAGCAGGATCACGTCCACGCCGCCCTCTGTCACTCGATCGAGACCGTCGGAAAGGGTGTCCGCCCAATCCAGGTGGAATGCAGCGTCCTTTGCTTCGTCTAGCATCTGCTGGATCAGGCGCGCGTCGACCTGGTTGTCTTCAACGAGCAAGACGTTAATGGGGTCTTTCTTCATTGGCCTTTCCGTCAGTCCTGGGGCAATTCGACTATGTTGAGCCAGAAATCCGCAATAGCCTTCAGCACCCAGGTATATTGCTCAAGTTCCGCAGGCTTCGTGACGAAACAGTTGACGCATTTGTCGTAAGCGTCGTGGACCTCCTTCTGGTCCTCGGTTGTGGTAAGCACTACTACGGGAATCCGCCTGAGTTCGGGGTCACCTTTCATCTCTGCCAGGACTTTTCGACCGTCTTTCTTGGGCAAGTTCAAATCGAGCAGAACGAGATCAGGACGGGGCGCGTCCACGAAATCACCTTCCCGCCTGAGGAATGCCATGGCTTCGACACCGTCTCGCACCTGAGAGAAACTACTGTCTTGGCGTTCGGTGAATACACTCTCCGTTATCCGGGCGTCCACGGGGTTATCCTCCACCAGGAGTATGTGAACAGGGCTAACTCTCATGGGAGGCCTCCGTGCTGGCTCCGAGCACCGGGATCGTGAACCGAAAGGTAGAACCCGATCCCACCTGGGACTCGACCCAGATACGGCCTCCGTGCCGTTCCACGATCTTCTTGCAGATCGCCAGGCCGATGCCGGTTCCGGAGTACTCCGCCTCGGTGTGAAGTCGCTGAAAGACCTCGAACACGAGGTCCACATGCTCGGGATCGATCCCGATACCGTGGTCCTGAACCGCAAAGGTCCACTCTCCGTCGTTTCTTTCCGCGGAGACGTGGACGCGCGGGGGAGCGTTTCCGCAAAACTTGATGGCGTTGCCGATAAGGTTTTGAAACAGTTGACCTAATTGCGTGGCGTCCGCAAGTACGGTCGGGAGCGGGGTATGGGTCACCACGGCGCCGTTCTCCTGGATGGCTCCCCGAAGATTCTGCAGGGTGTCGCTCAAGACTTGCTCGCAGCGCGTACGTTTGAACTCCTTGCCTCGGGTTCCCACTCTGGAGTATGCGAGCAAATCATTGATGAGCGCTCGCATTCTCCTGACCCCGTTCACCGCGTACCCGATGAATTCATCGGCTTCAGGCCCCAGTTGTTTCTCATACCGTTTGGCAATAAACTGCGTGCTGCTCGCGACAACTCGCAAAGGCTCCTGCAGGTCGTGCGACGCCACGTAGGCGAATTGCTCCAACTCCGCGTTGGACCGGGCCAACTCTTCGGCCTGATCCGCGAGGGCCAACTGGGCCTTCCTGCGCTGGGCGACTTCGTTTTGGAGGGACTTGGTCCGCTCATCGACCATCTTCTCGAGCTTCTCATTGAGCAGAAGAAGCTTCTTGCGCATCTCTCGCAGCCGCAGATTCTGAAGAACCACGTCCTCGTACGTGGAAAGAAGAAGGTTAAGTATCTGCAATCGGTTAGCCGTGATCAAGTAGCGTTTCCCACCCAGAACGACCTGAAGCTTCCGAGGTGAGACTTCCTTCTCCGCCAGCCTCGGCAGCGCGAGGACGGATCGAATGCGGGACAAAAGGATCCGCTCGTTGAACGGTTTGCTCACATAACTGTCTGCGCCCGCTTCCAGTCCTCGGAGGATATCCTCGGGATTCGATAACGAGGTGAAGATGATAATGGGAACTGCATTAAGTATCTTGTCGGTCCTGATCGTTCGACACATCTCGAACCCGTCCATTACCGGCATGACCACGTCAGTTATAATCAGAGAAGGTCTGTGGGCTCTCGCAGCAGCGAGTCCCTTTTTGCCGTCTGCGGCGGTAATCGGGCTGTAGCCGTGCTTCTGAAGGAAGGTAACAAGCCGCCTGGTTTGCACGCGACTATCTTCGACGACCAGAACTCTCCCAGGAGCGGTCATGGGGCCTCTACGGAGCCAACGGAGAAGGGTTTGTAAAAGCTCACGTCACGGGAACCCCGCATCAGTGACGGTGTCGGGAGGCCGCTGTCGAAGGATCGGTAAAGCGATTTATCCGGGGAAAAGGTACGGAACCGTACGTTCGCCCGGCGGAGGTTATTGAGAAGACGATGAGCCGCCGCCTCAACAATCCGTATCTGCGGTCCACGTGATCTGATGCTCTCTCGCAAAGCACCATACCCGATTGAACGCCGGCTGGCAATCATATTCTCTCTGGTTGCGGTCTCTTGCTCGCATCGCATGATCGCCGCACAGCGTGGCCCCGGCCGAGCCGAGATCCCCTGAAAGGCTCTGCGGGCCCTCCAGGTCATGGCAAGAAACTCCTTGACAGCCCTCCCAACTCTCTGCGAGCCTGATGCGGCAATGCCGGACGGACGCGGAAATCTCCTTAATGGTAAAAGGAGGGACTATGGGACGAAGACGTTTTGTGGATCTCAGTATTAGTATCGAGGAAGGACTCCCGAGTGATCCCCCCGAGATGATCCCGAAGATTCAGTACATTGACCATGAGACCGGCGCGGAGCACATGAAACAATTCTTTCCAGGCGTGGAGAAAGACCAGTTGCCAGAGGGCCAGGGTTGGGCTCTTGAGGTAATATCGCTGACTACGCACAGCGGTACCCACCTTGACGCACCGTACCATTACCATCCGACGATGGACAGGGGATCTCCCGCACTGACCATCGACGAGATACCGCTCCAATGGTGTTTCAGCGACGGGGTGCTCCTCGACTTTCAGGACAAGCCGGATGGCGCACGGATCACCGTATATGATCTGGAACAGGAACTGGAACGGATCCAATACGAGATCAAGCCGCTGGACATAGTATTGATCCGGACGGGAGCGGACAAGGCATGGGGTACGCCGCAGTACCTCGTCAAGGGCGCAGGCATGGGCCGTGAGAGCACCCTGTACCTGCTGGAAAGGGGCGTGAAGGTCGTAGGAATCGACGCGTGGAGCTGGGACAGACCCCTGCCCTTCATTGCGAAAGAGTTCCAAGAGACCGGTGATCCCCGAGTCATATGGGAAGCTCACTTCGCCGGCATCGAGATCGGCTACTGCCACATGGAGAAGATGGCAAATTTATCGGAGATCGGTCGATCTTCAGGGTTCACCGTCGCCTGCTTTCCCGTGAAGATAAAGGGCGGAAGCGCCGGCTGGGTGCGGCCGGTGGCCATCATTGACGAGGACTGATCGCGCCGCGCGGGCCTGCTCGAATAGCTTCCGGTGGGAATTTGAGGGTAACGGAAGAATTGGAGAACCGGCAACATGCCATATTAGGGAAACCGTCAGCCGTGGTACGCGACGTCAAGCTGCAATTACACACGCTTGACTCATGTTTGTCGATCGAATAGAAATGAGAGAGGAAGCCCCTGTCGGCCTACTGTACGGTAATCCGCGGCTCCGAGACCGAAACCGAGCGGTCGTGAGTCCCCCATGAAATTAATGCGAACCCCGAAAAGCCTTGACCTGGAGATCACCAACGCGTGCAATCTGCGATGCCGCTACTGCAGCCACTTCTCGACTGAAGGAGATGTCGATCAAGACCTTTCAACGGAAGAGTGGCTCGCCTTCCTCGACGAGTTGGGGCGATGCTCGGTCCTGGAGGTCTGCCTTCAGGGCGGCGAACCGTTCATGCGCGAAGATCTCAGGTGGATCATAGACGGGATCGTCCGCAATCGTATGCGCTTCTCCATTCTCACCAACGGTACGCTGATCACGGATGAGGCAGCCGCGCATATTGCGTCCACAGGCCGGTGCGATTTCGTTCAGGTGTCCATCGACGGTTCCACGGAGATCACACATGAAGCCTTCAGGGGACGCGGCAGCTTCGGCCGCGCTGTTGCCGGCCTCAGGACTCTCCTTGAACACGGAGTCCCCGCCACGGTTCGGGTCACGATCCATAAGCGGAATGTGAGCGATCTGGACGCGATAGCCAGGCTCCTCCTGGAGGAGATCGGCCTTTCGTCCTTCTCAACGAATTCCGCCGCGCATCTCGGTCTCTGCCGCAAGAACAGGGAACCGGTTCAGCTCGATGCGGAAGAGAAGAGCCTTGCCATGCGCTCCCTGCTCCATCTGAAACGGAAATACGAAGGACGCATCAACGCCTCGGCCGGCCCGTTGGCCGAAGCGCGCATGTGGCTCGAAATGGAGCATGCTGCGGCCCATCCCACGGTCGGCGCCAAGTCAGGTGGCTATCTGAACGGCTGTGGCGGCCCCATGACGAAACTCGCGGTTCGGGCCGACGGTGTTATCGTTCCCTGTACCCTTTTGCCCGGCATGGAACTCGGCCGGATCAACCGCGACAAACTCCGTGAGGTGTGGCTCGAACATCCCGAACTCAATCGATTCCGCCGGCGATCCAGCATTCCTCTACGCGATTTCGAATTCTGCTGCGGGTGCCGATACGTGGATTCTTGCACGGGGAACTGCCCCGCCGTCGCGCATTCAATGTTGAACGATGCCTATCATCCCAGTCCGGACGCGTGCTACCGTCGTTTCTTGGACGCGGGCGGGCGGCTACCTGAAGCGGAGCTGACAGCTTGCTTGGGCGACGACAGGATGATCAGCTGATGCAGGTACCGCCACTCAATTTCATCTACTTTTACCTTACCGACGGGTGCAACCTTCATTGCAGGCATTGCTGGATCGCGCCCAAATTCGTAACCGACCACGCGACCCCGGCCTCTCTCGATGTCCGGGTGATCGAGTCTATTGTTCGGCAGGCGAAGTCTTTCGGACTGACCACGGTAAAGCTCACCGGGGGCGAACCGTTGATACATCCGCAGATAATCGAAATCCTCGAGCTTGTCCGCAGAGAAGAGATCGGTCTGATCCTGGAAACCAACGGGGTGAACTGCACGTCGGTAATTGCTCGCTCGATCGCATCCTGTGGGTCGCCTGCGGTTTCGGTCAGCATCGACGGTGCGGATGCGCGAACCCACGAATGGATGCGAGGTGTCGAGGGGTCTTTCGACGCGGCTGTCAGAGGGGTTCGTAACCTGGTGGAGGCGGGCGTGAGGCCCCAAATAATCATGTCCCTTGTGAAGCGAAACAAGACGCAGGTGGAGCCCCTTATCAGCCTTGCCGAGTCGCTCGGCGCGGAGTCGGTCAGGTTCAACATCGTCCAGGCAACCGCGAGGGGAGAGCGCTTGAAGAAGGCCGGTGAGACGCTCTCCGTCCATGAGCTGCTCGACCTCGGAGCATGGGCGGAGACCGAACGCACCGGTACCGACAAAATCAGCGTGGACTTCGCGCATCCGATCGCCTTTCGCCCGTTGCACCGCCTCTTTGACCCGAACGATAACGGTTGCGGAACGTGCAGAATCCTGAGTATCATCGGGGTATTGGCTGACGGATCGTACGCCCTGTGCGGGATCGGCGAGGCCGTCCCCGAACTTGTGTTCGGTCACGCCGAGCGCGACAGGCTCCGGGACGTCTGGCTCGACACTCCCGTCCTACGCCGGCTGCGGCAGGGCCTACCCTCACGTCTCCGCGGGATTTGCGGTGACTGCCTGATGAAGAAGGTCTGCCTGGGCAGTTGCATTGCCATGAACTACTATCTTTCGGGTGATTTGTGGGCTCCATTCTGGTACTGTGAAGAGGCGGCCGCGGTGGGCCGTTTCCCCGAGACAAGAAGATCACCGCGTTCCGGCGGGGAAGAGGAGATAGACCGCATCGACAGCCCGTGTGGGGCTGACCCTCCGCGAACGTGAGACCACTCAAATCTTGAGCCTCTACTACTGAGGCCATCGTGAGAGATCTGCAGGATTGACCACGTGTCGGAAGTGATCCCGATGAGAAAGATCCGCTACCTCGGATCGAGCATGAACCCCACGCTCCGACCGCTCGAAATCCTCTGGGTGCGGCCTTATACCGATCGAATTCCTCGATGCGGAGACGTGGTGGTCTTCTCTTCAAGCAGGGTCACGCAGCTCGTGGCGCACAGAATAGTCTCCCGTAGGCCCGGAGGATTCCGTGTCCAAGGCGACAACAACCCCAAGGCCGATTCTGAGCTCTTAAGCCCCGGCAACATCGTTGGGCGGGTGGTGTACGCTCAGGCGGGGCGCAGAAAACGCCGCGTCCCCGGCGGAAGGTTCGGCCAAACGAGAGTGATGGCCCGGAGAGTCTGCACCGCAGTGATGCGCCGCGTCCGCCGGATTCTCTCTAGACCGTACCACCTTGTTGCACGAAAGAAGGTACTCCCGCGGCTCCTCCCGCGCTGCTGCAGGCCCAGGGTGGTTCGCTTCAGCCGGCGCGGCTTGCCGCAATTGCAGCTCCTATGGGGAAAGCGTTCTATTGGGAGCTACCGGCCGGACACGGATCGCTGGAAGATCGATCCCCCCTTCAGGCTGTTCATCGACGAGCGTGAACTGCCCCGAGCGCCCGCGAAATGATCCTCACTCCCAGGTGGATGGCGCGAAACGCGAAGTGTACGAAGAATCTCCCGGCAGGCAGATTCAAGATCGACCAAGCCGGCTGGGGCGATGTCAACAGGTGAATCGCATACATTCTCTTTTCTTCCTTGCGATCCATGACTCTGAAATAGAACAGTCTCCTCCGGGCTTTCTCCACGTATCTGTGTGAAACCTTCACGAGCGAGCGCCGAACCGTTTCGCTCAACCGGAGCACGTGAGGGGGCGCCTCTCCTCCTGGAAAAACCTCTTCAGGGAGCGGCGTCTCGAGGAATCGGTTCGTCAGATAGAGCCCGAGTAAGACGATTCGTTTGCACCCGAGGGACTCCGCGTAATCAAGGGTTGCTGACCAATCGACCGAGTCGGACATTCGGACGAAGCGAGCCACGTCACGTATCCATGAGAGCCGATTCCACATGTGCACCGCCCCGTGGACGCAGAGATAGATGAGCAGATCCTGCGGGGTGGGCGTGAGCACTGGCCGGCCAAGCACCATGGTCGGTTTGCACGAACCACGGAAGACATCGGTCCCGAAACCGGAAGATAGATATGCATAGCCTACTTCGCGGTGCAGTTCCACGATGGCTTCCTGGTCACGGGACTCGTACAGCGCATGACGGCCCGTCTCGCCGAGAAACCAGCTTTCCTCGCCGGGCTCGAGTCCGGAACGCTCCCGGTAACCTGCCGACTCGAGCACGGATCGGGCGCGGGAAAAGTCTTCCGAAGCCACAAGAATATCCAGATCGTCGAAGTGGCGGAGCGATGTTCCACCGTCCAACAGAGTCGCCAGAACCGGGCCCTTGAGGGGTATAGCGGGGAGGGAGCAGCGGTCGAATTCATCCAAAAGGTCGAAAAGCCTGTCGGTGAGAAAGTGATTTCGGGCGGCTCGTGCGAGCAGCAGTCTGCGAAAGGTTTCGGCACGGTCGTCGGGAATATCCTCGGAGAATCGGTCGAGAAGACGCCGGAGTATGTGCGGAAGCAGTCGGTGACGGGCTGCCAGCGCGATGAGCTGGTCCCAGTCCATGCCGGAGGCGACGCGGGCGCGGATCTCCTCTCCCGGCAACGGGTCCGGTCGCTCCGAGACACAGAAGAGGAGAAACTCAAAATCCGTGAGCACGGGCTCTGTCCTGCCTTGGCGCCTACTGCTTCGTGTCGACCAATCTACCGCCTTCAATGCGAACCGGCAACCGGCCGACCGCCGGAAGTCGGCCGAATCTCCGTCAACCATAGCTGCTTTGGGGGCAGGAGAAGCCTACTGCATTTGATGGAACCTCAGATGCCGGATGGTGTCTGACAAAAAATACCCACCTAAAGGGGAGGGTCCATAATTTAGCGTGAACCCTCCCCCCCCCCAAAAAAACCAACTCGGGAAATCTTGTTGAGATAGAATAGCGGCTCAACGCGGCCATGGAGAAGAGACGCTTTCCGCGGATATGGTTATTCCTGCTCTTCGCTAGGGCGCCCGACGGTGTTGTCATTTTCACAGGAGGAAGCGATGTCGGTATCGGTTGAAAAGAAGGGACACGTGACGACGATTATCCTCAATAGGCCGGAAGTGAAGAACGCGGTCGACGGGCCGACGGCCGCGGCATTGGCTCAAGCCTTTCGGGACTTCGAAGCGGACGAGGACGCGTATGTCGCGGTCCTGTGGGGGGCTGGGGGGGCCTTCTGCGCGGGAGCGGATCTCAAGGCGGTTGCGCGGCCGGAGGAGGGACGTCTGCACCGAATAGCCGTCGACGGTGACGGACCCATGGGGCCGAGTCGCATGGTGCTGAGCAAGCCGGTGATTGCAGCGATCGCGGGGTACGCGGTGGCGGGCGGGCTTGAGCTTGCCCTCTGGTGCGATCTGCGCGTGATGGAGGAAACAGCGGTCTTCGGGGTTTTCTGCAGGCGTTTCGGGGTCCCGCTGATTGACGGAGGAACGATCCGTTTGCCACGGCTTATCGGTCTGAGTCGCGCCATGGACTTGCTTTTGACCGGCAGACCGGTCGAAGCGGAAGAAGCTCTCGCCTTCGGTCTGGCCAATCGGGTGGTTCCGCATGGGACAGCTCGGGAAGAAGCCGAGCGCCTGGCCGAGCAGCTTGCCGGGCTCCCCCAGCTCTGCATGAGGAACGATCGGCTGAGCGCATACGAGCAATGGGACATGTCTCTGGAGGAAGCGCTGCACAACGAGTTCGATCATGGATTGAAGGTCCTCACCAGTGGAGAAAGCCTCGCGGGGGCCCGACGATTCTCGGAAGGGAAGGGACGACACGGTTCCCAATCCGATTTCTAGCAGGCAGAGCAGAGAAATCCGTAAGTCGGCGGAGCCTCGGAGGTAGTGAGAAGCCGGTCGCGCGGCACAGGGACCGGTCGAAAATCCAGGCAGCTCCCTCTATTCCACCGCGCAAGGTGACTGGATTGGTGCAAAACGTGGTCTTCAAGCGTGTCTATTCCTTTGACGCGGCAATCTCGACTTTGTAGTATGAAATAGTGGCCCGACAGAGCAGAGTTTTGATCCGGGGTCCGAATCGCCCGGGCCGGGGGCTGTTATGAACGTCGACAGGGAGAGTCCCACGTCGCGGGAGGGCCGGAAATCAACTTCCGAGGCGACCCGGCTCCGCGCGGCGCAGGTGCGCCGCCTCTATTCTCAGGTGAGACCGGGAATGTACGGAGCGATCCTGGGGGCTGTCATCCTGGTAGGGCTCCTCTGGGGACAGGTGGCTCAATGGAAGCTTATCCTTTGGCTGGCGTGCTTCATTGCCGTCCAGATTCCCCGGCATCTGATTGTGTCCAGGTTTCAAAAGGCTTCCCCCACAGGCGAAGCCGTACTCCCCTGGGGCCGACGTTTTGCGGTACCGTCCGCGTTGACCGCTGTCCTGTGGGGATTGACTGCCGTTTTTCTCTTTCCTGCCAATTCCGAGGTCCATCAGTTTGCGCTCGCGCTCTTCCTCGTTGGCGTGGCCGGCTCAAGTGCGGTGGCCCACGCTCCCATGAAGCAGTGTTATCTCCCGTCGATTCTCCTTGTGATGCTGCCCTTTTGCGTCCGATACATTGTCGAGGGTGACGGCATTCAAATGACTATTGGGATAGCGGGACTGGTTTTCACCGGAGCGCTGGTCGGGACCGGAATGGGCATGCATACCGCAACCGTCGATACGCTCAGGCTGCGGTTCGACAAAACGGACCTTGTCAACAACTTGACCGTTCAAACGAAGAGGTCCGAGCAGTTCAACGAGGAGCTCCAAGCTGAAATTACCCAGCGTCAAAAGGCGGAGCATGAGCTGAAGAAGGCTCAGGAAGAGCTCGAGGCGCGGGTAGAGGGCAGAACCAGGGAACTGGAGAACGCCAACGAAAAGCTCCGGGCAGAAATCGCCGAACGCAAGCAGGCCGAACAGGCCCTGAGAGAAAGCGAAGAGCGTCACCGGATGCTCACGCAGAATTCTCTTACGGGCATCTTCATCCAGCAGGACGGCGTGCTCACCTTTGTCAATGACCGTCTTGCGGAAATGGGGGGGTACACGCCCGACGAGTTGATCGGCAAAGAACTCTGGCAATTCGTCCATCCCGACGACCGGGACGAGGCACGACAGAAGGCTTTCGCAAGGGTTCGGGGAGAACCCGTCCCGTCGCGGTACGAGGTTCGAGTCCTCTGCAAGGACGGGGAGACCCTGTGGGTAGACCTGCTTGCCGCAAGGATTCCGCACCTCGAGGGCATGGCAATCATGGGAAACGTGGCGGACATCACCGACCGCAAACTTGCCCTGGAAGCGCTACGCGAATCCGAAGAAAAATACCGACACGTAGTGGAAAACGCCAATGAAGCGATCGTTGTCGCGCAGGAGGGAAAGCTCAGATTCATCAATCCCAAGGCCATGGAAATAATGGGACTCTCCCATGAGGAGATGATCCGCCGACCCTTCCTGGACCTGATACATCCCGACGATCGGCCCATGGTGTTGGAACGGCACCAGAAAAGGCTCGCAGGCGAATCACTGCCGAGCATCTATTCCTTCAGGGTGGTCGACAGCGACGGGAACGTTAAATGGGTTGAGATCAATGCGGTCGCGCTCGATTGGGAAGGGCAACCCGCGACCCTGAACTTCCTAACCGACATCACGGCTCGGCGCCGCATGGAAGAGGAATTGCTCAAGGTGCAGAAGATCGAGTCGGTCGGTATCCTTGCCGGCGGCATTGCTCACGACTTCAACAACATTCTGACCGCGATTCTCGGAAACATCTCCATCGCGAAAATGCAGTTGCCCTCCGAAGAGCGAGTCCTCCCCCGGTTGGAAGCCGCTGAGCGGGCAGCGAGAGGCGCTCAGAGCCTGACCCAACAATTGCTCACCTTTTCCCGTGGAGGCGCCCCGGTCAAGCAGCTCTCCAACATCGCGGAGACGATCGACGAAACCTGCCGCTTCGCGCTGAGGGGCTCCAACGTCGCGTACGAGGCATCGCTGCCGGTGGAACTCTGGGCAGTCGAGATCGATCAGGGACAAATCAACCAGGTGATCAACAATATCGTCATCAACGCAGATCAAGCCATGCCCCAGGGAGGATCGGTCCACGTCTCAGCGGAAAACGCTTCGGTCAGATCCGACGACGGGCTTCCCCTTGATCCGGGGAGGTACCTCAAGATATCTATCCGGGACACCGGACCGGGTATTCCGGAAGAACACCTGGCAAAGATCTTCGACCCGTACTTCACCACCAAACAAACGGGCAGCGGACTCGGCCTTACCACCTCCTATTCGATCATCAAGAATCACGGCGGCCTGATCACGGTCGATTCGGAACTCGGACACGGCACAACGTTTCATATCTATCTCCCCGCGTCCGAGCAGCTGGTGGGTGACGATCCCGAATCGAGCGGCATTCCTGCGGCCGGCGGCGCCAAGATACTCGTTATGGACGATGAGCAGTCCATCAGGGACGTCTCCGCGGAAATGCTCACCCTCCTGGGCTTTGAGGTGGAGACCGCAGCGGACGGAGATCAGGCCATCGAGCTGTACCGAACCGCACTGGAAACCTCCCGTCCCTTTGACGCGGTGATCATGGATCTCACCATACCCGGCGGGACCGGCGGCATCGAAGCGATCCGCCGACTGCGGGAACTGGACCCAAAAGTGAAAGCCATCGTGTCAAGCGGCTACTCCAACGACCCGATCATGTCCGAATACGAGAAACACGGCTTCAGTGGCGTGGTCACCAAACCCTATACCACACGGGAACTCCTCAAGACCCTCAACCGCATACTCAGCCCCGCAAACGGCTGAACCCATGCAGGGAAGCCCTCAACCAACAGGGCGCCGCGAAGAGAAGAAGTATCCACCATAAAGTCACAAAGACACCAAGAAGAGAAGAACCGTCAGCCGTGGAGGCACCGAGCAACACAGTCGCCCGGTGCTGGATACTGCTGCTCATCACGGTGGATTTAGGCCTGCGGGATCATTCTCTCGATTGCTCATCGGGAGGAACGTGGTCCATGGTGCGTTGAGATGCGCGCGAACCGGGCCGATCGGGCCGTTCCGCTCTTTGGCGACGATGATCTCCGCCTCGCCCATCTACGGGATGTCCGGTCTCTTATTACGGACCTCGTCCCGATAGATGAACAGCAACACCTCCGCGCCTTACCCGATAGCCCCGCATTCGCACAGGCCCAAAAACCGCGCCAGGAGCCCACTTTTTTCTTGCCAAGGGGTTTGGGGTGGGGTATCCTCGATAAGGAATATCATCTCTCGCCCATAACCCCCATCCAGATGCTAACCTCCCTGGGTCATGGAGGATTCAGCAATGGCCAAGAAGGATCCTGTAGAGGTGAACCGCGAATTGCTCCTTCATCTCAAGAGCCTCGTCTCTTCGCTCGGTTTTCTCTTGGTGCCGATGAGAGAGCGGCTCAGTACCGAGATAGCCGCTCTGACGGAAGCGATTGACGTAGTTGAGGAAACCAATCATGTGATTGATCAGGCCATCCAAGGCGAGGAAGAACGGTAATCATCAGGTATGGGACGTTTACCCCATCTCTTCGCCGACTGATCGCAGACATCAGAAACGAAAATAGGGCCTGTTTCGAGTTGGATGTACTCTCCTCGCCTTTTTCCTGCATTCCCAAGGCTGCGGCCGGACTAACAGGAGCCCTGCTAGCCCGCCGGCCCCCAACCGCCTATCGGACTTGGAACAGCCCACTGAACGCGGCGATTGCGATGGGGATCAGGAGCCAACCGCCGATGCGTTGCAGCGTGGCAAGTGTGTTGTACCGAATCAGTATGTACTTATGAATCTTGTCAGTGCATGATTCCCAGCGTTTGTACCCAACGACCTCGATCCCTGGGACAAACATGTTGAAAGAAAACCAGAGGGAAAACCCGACCATACGAAGTCGCCTGAGCAATACAGATCCGCCGAGCGATTCCACCCAGTGACAGAGTGTGTCATTGGGGTAATCATCGTCCTTGTCTGCGGCCACGATCACCCCTTGGCGCCAATATCCCAGAAACCAGGGGATGAGCCAGAAACCGAGGAACCAATAGAGCAGGCGTGACTTGTCAGCGCCAAAGCCGGTCGTAGCCCAGATGAACCAGTCCAGGTAAGTCCCTTGGTATTGCATTCGCTTCTCTCGGTAAAACTTGTACGACGCTATCGCGTCAGCCTTGGAACCAAACTCCTGGTAGTTCTTTGCCAGCCGCCTCAGTGCGGCAATAGCCGCGTTCTGCCTTTCCTTCTGCTCTTGGACGAACTCGTCGGCAGGCTTTCGGCCTGTGCGTCCCTCTTGTTGACTCTCTGATGTTTTCCCTTTGATGTCATTTTGTTGGGCTTTCGTGCCTTTGGAGTCGACTGTGTTGAAGCCCATCCTGATGAGGCTCTGCTCGACGGCTGGCCGAAGCTTGCTCCATGCAAGGAACAGCAATCGTGCGTAGAATCCTCCGGTCAGGTCAATGCTGCACCCGGGAACGAGTTCTTCGTAGAGCGGTTGACCTCTTGTTATCTTCGCCCGCTCGACTGCAGGATGAACGTTTTCTATCTTTTTCGGTGTGGTAGGCTTGGAAACGCCAAAGAAGATGTCCTCACATCGGGCGCCCACAAAACTCAGCGCCCCATGGTTCCCCAGGAGTACCCCGGAAAGGTCCAGATCGTCTTCGAATCTCACATTGTCGAAATACAACGCAGACTGGATCACGGACGAGCTGAAGATCGCAGGTTCCTGAAATCTCGCATTGGTGAAGTCTGTCTTACTGCGAAACGTACACAGATTGAAATTCACCGGCGTTTTCACCCGCAGGCTGCCTGCCGCAAAACGGCTCCCACTGAAGTCGACGTGCCCACGGAAGTCGACTCCTCCGAAGTCGATATCGCCCTTGAACAACGCACCTGAGAATAGGGCAGCATCCCGGAATTGTGCCAATTTCGCATCTAGTCCGGCAGGAAAATGTGTTCCCGCAAAGGTTGCCTCTCCGCCGAACTCAGTGGAACTAAATTCTGCCCTTCCCCCGAACTTGGCGTTAGCAAAACTCACCCATCCGCCGAACTCGGTGGAACTAAATTCTGCCCTTCCCCCGAACTTGGCCATACGAAAATTTGCACCACCCCCGAACTTGGCGTTAGCAAAACTCACCCATCCGCCGAACTCGGTACGAACAAAACCTGCCCCTCCCTCGAACTTCGCGTAAGAAAAAGACGCCTCTCCGTCGAACGTGGCAAAACCAAAAATTGGCGATCGGTCGAATTCGGTCAAGCCGAAGTCTGCCCTTCCGCCGAACCTCGTAAGACCAAAAGACACGCGTCCGCGGAAGTCGGCATTACTAAAATCTGCCGATCCGCCGAAGTTGGAACCCGCAAAATATGCCTTTCCGCCTACCTTCGAACTGAAATGAATCCACTTTTGAAAAACTGTGACGGCGTCCGGAAACAGCAATGGGCTTTCACCTGCACTGGCTCTGAGCGACCCCGTAACAGAGCAAAACTCCATTTTGATTTCCTTCACAATTACCGCTACACGTTTGGCGAGAATGCTCTTCACATGCATGAGCGCCTCGTCGCCAAGGAAATGCCGGACTTCACTCACCGGCCGCGCGTGCTTTACGAAATCGACATCGCCTTTGATCTCACAGCGGATCAGCGTGATCCCCGGGCCTTCTTCCACCCACCTGCTATTGAGGTAGTCGAGCGGGGTCACGGTCCCACTGTCCATTCCTGCTTTCCGGCCCTCGATAATGCGATTTTCAATCTTGAACGGACGCTTCTCCTTGATTGCAGCAGTCCATTCTGCTTCCATCTCTTCGACGGTGATGGGCGTCTTGTCCGCTGTTGCCTCTGCGTAGGCATACAGACACGCCCATGAGACCACACCAAGCGTCAGCATGATCAGAGACACTATCTGCGGGAGGAGCGTTCGTGAACGAGGGAGACTCGGTCTCATTCGTTACCTCCTCTGGCAAGAAACGGACCGCCGCAAGGTAGGTACAAAGCTGCGACGTCGTTGATCAGGCTGGTGATCGCTTGGAGGCGCGGCTGAACCTTCGACGTCACGGGTGTAGCTCGAGATCGCCGTTCTTGGTGACTTCCAGCCATCCGCTTTTTTCGCAAATGTAGTGGATTAGCTGTTCAGGCTTCAGCTTCCCCTCTTGAATCCAATAGGCGAAATAGACGAGATCCTCTATGCGGAGAAGGAGAACCTTACGTTCCTGAGCCAAAACACAGATGTTGTGATCGATCGGCGTAGTCTTGTCGTCCCATGAGGAGGCCCGCAAGTTGGCATTGACGATGGTAAACGCCGGAAAGTTGCTATCCTTGTTGTTTTGGGCCCTGTGGAATTCCGCACTCATGACTGCCGTATTCTTTGCAGCGCGATCAAAGGTCTTGCACTCTCCAATGGCAATATCCTTACCATCGTCGTCGACCAGCCAGAAATCTTCCTTGAACGTCTCATCGCGTCTCGTCTTCATGTTCAGCTGATCGCTGATGAACTGAGGGACCCGATCCTCGAAATCGTATTCACGGGCAAAGATTATTTGTTTGAGCGACTCAAATGGCTGCAAATCACGCTTGATTTTCTGCGCTTTGTCCTCAGCTTCTTTCAGCTTTTTATAGAGCTTCAGTTCCCCTGGAAAGACGGGCTCCGCTGCCCAATCCGGAAACGCCAAGGAACTCTCCTTGTAGTTGATCACGCTTCGGATGAGTTGCTTCAGGCCGTCTCCCATGGCTTCGAGTCGCTGGAAATCGAGGTGGAACGGAAGGAAGAGCACCTTGCCGCGTCCGGCGTTCAGCGCGAAGGCTTGAGCAGTTCCCTTTCCAGGGCCCGGGCAAATGAGTTGGTGAAACTCCCCCTTGAAATCCTGCTTAAAATAATTGAAGGATGATCCCCACTGGCGGAGGAATTCGGTAAAGTGGCGCATTGTGCGGCCGAGGTCCAACCCTCTGAACGCGTGCTTCGCACGCCGCGCCGTGATGTCCACTGCATTCAGGATACGCAAGCCCAACTGAAATCGTGCCAGGTGATCGAACGTGTATCTGTTAAGATGCCGATCGCCAGGAATCGGATCGCCCGGCACCGTCTCGTGATAATGTAGAAAACAGAACCAAGTGCCCTCGGCTGCATAAAGCAACATGCGCCAGAAACCATCGGCTTGGTCTTCCAGTATCTTGTCACCAAGCCGAAAGGCCGAATAGTCGAGGATGACAACCTCATACTTGTGCAGATCATCTAGCATGCCGTAATCGGGATCATCGCACCATTCGACAGATCGTCCGGCCACTTCTGCGAGATCGTGCTCGTATTGGTCATATGCGGCCGGTTGGCCAAACACAAGGATTCTCTTTGTCTTTTCGTTTTTCGGAGGGCTCACGACGATCCCTTCCGGAGCTTCAAAACGGCTCCATCCTTTGCGGCTCATCCTCACGATTGCTCATCGGGAGGAACCTGGACCAGGATGCGTTGAAGTGCGCTCGAACCGTGCCGATCGGGCCGTTACGTTCTTTGCCGACTCAGGCATCGGCCCACGCCCCCTTCCGAGTCTCCCTGTGATCAATGACTCCTTCGTTTACCATCTCGCGAAATCGCAAGCCATTCTTAACCACATGGACGAGTCCCTCCCCGCGGTCGAATAAGCCTGCTTCGTACTTGAACTCAGTATCGGGGCTAAAGTGATTCTCGAATGTGGCCATGTATTCCTCGAAGGAAGAGATCGCTTGTTGAATCATCTTGGCGGTGATAGAGTGCTTGATTGGGCTTGGATTCTTGAATATTCGCCGGGCATTATGAGCCAAGCGGGTGTCGCGATGTTCTTTAAGTCCGGCGAGCTCTCTTCGGATATCCTTCCTGGCCTTCCTTAGTTTCTTCGCCAACGCCCCCTGTCCACACTTAGTGATCTCCTGATGCAGCGCTTCAAAACACAGGTGCTTCTTCATGCCGCTGCCGGGTGAATCTGCAAGCCGGCTCATTGACATGAGTATTTCAGTTTCAAGCGCAGTTTGTATGCACCAGAACGAAGCCTCATCACAGGACTGTAGCATCTTGAATCGTTTTCCTGATCGGTTGAACAATGTCTGATAGACGGTCCAATGAAGTATCAGCAGGAGCACCTGCTCCTTAATTGGCTCGAATATCTGCTGGAGAGAAGGTGGTATGATGGCCATGTCTCATAATCCTCCTAAACTTCAGTTCCGGGATGCGATGGACGGTAATGCCACCCCGTCATCTCTGTGGTTCACATTTCCTCCTCTTCCCGATTGCTCATCGGGAGGAACGTGGACCAGCCCGCGTTGAAATGGGCAGCACCCTGCCGATGGGGCCGTTCCGCCGTTTACCGACGATGATCTCGGCCTCGCCAATCACGCAGCCATTGATACCCAAAATTTCACCTCACCCAATCCTCATAATAGACGGGTCATGGTCAGATAGGCAAGCCGAAAATTTGGCTCTGAGCAACGAAAATGTTCCTGTGATCGGTTCTGCTTGCTGTTTCGAGGAAAAGAGGGTAGACTACCAGGATCGTAATCCTGATGGACGTACCGGGAAGAGCGGACAACCTCAGAGATAGTCCTTCAGGGGGGACTCCACGGGAATTCGTTATTGACCGGGGGAAAAGTCGCATGGCCACCGCGCTGACCGATGAGCTAGAGAGGCTTCGTGAAGAGGTGGGCAGGTTCGCACGTGAGCGGATTGCCACGCGTGAGGGTCTGAGCACTTCCTCGGAGTTCCCCTGGGACGTCTGGCGGGCCATGGGACAGGCCGGTCTGCTCGGCGTGGGCGTGCCTGAAGAATACAATGGGCGGGGCGGGGATTATCTCTCTTTGGTCGTGGCAGGGGAAGCGCTCGTCGGCCATGGAGGAAGCCTCGGAATGGGGCTTTCCGTGGCTCTGCATCAGATTGTGGCACGGTTTCTCATCGCCGGGTTCGGGACCGCGGAGCAGCGGCAGGAATTCCTTCCGCAAATGGCTTCCGGCCGGATTACGGCTTCTCTCGCCGCGTCGGAACCGAGGACCGGCGCTCATCCGAAGCACCTCACGACAACCGCCCGCATTGAGGGTCATAATTATATAATTAAGGGGGATAAAACATACCTTACGAACGGTCCCATCGCGGACCTCTTCATCGTCATCGCGGTTACTGGCAGCGAAGGAGACCGGAAACGGCTCAGCGCAGTGCTCGTCCCTGCGGATTCGCCGGGGCTTTCGCGTTCCGGTCCCATGGAACTCGATGTCCTGAGACCCTCTCCCCATGGATCGATCACGCTTTCCGACGTGCGGGTTCCCGTGTCACATCTGCTCGGGAGGGAAGGGGAGGCGTACGAAGCAATCGTTAAACCGTTCCGGGAAGTCGAGGACACGGTCCTCATGGGACCGGCGTGCGGCGCGATGCAACATCAATTGCAGCTTCTAGCGGAGCTGGTCAGAGTTCAGGGCATCCCCGCGGACGATCCGCTCAAAGAGTCGCTCGGCAGGCTCCAGTACCTCGCTCATGAGGCGAGGATCATCGCGTACGAGACAGCTCAAATGCTCGACAGGCCCGGGCACGAAGAGTTCACCTCGCTTCTGCTCGCGGGAAGGGATCTGGTTCGGCGCTTCCTGTCCGGGTATGAAGCGCTCATCTCAAGTGTGGAGCTGGAGCCATCACAGGAACTGGCCACGCTCACGAAGGACCTGACGTTCATCAGTACGATCGCGGGAAACGTGGCCCGCCGAAAACAGATCAAGATGGGTGAGGCGATTCTGTGAAGAAACATACCGGCGAGGGCGTTCCGGCAAATCGAGCACGCCGCCTTGCTCAATCTTTCAAAGGCAGGAAGCCTGCCGTCTCAAGCATTGCACGAAGGCCGCCCATTGCTGCCAGAGGCCAGCTCATGGCGCTCACTCATCAGAATGAAAGACGTTTTGTCACGACGCCGGAGGAACGGATCGCACATGGGTAACCGGGAAAGCTTACAGGATATTCAGGGTGTTTTCCCCATCTTTGCCGAAGATCCGAAATGGCCGAGTCCTGCAAATCTGTACGCGATAGCGGACTCGCATGGGTTTGGCATGATCGATGTCGGATGCGGAGGCGAGGCGGGTTTGCAGCGCCTGATGGCGGGGCTCGATCACTGGGACCTGGAACTCGGAGCGCTTCATACGGTGGTGCTCTCCCATGCCCATCCGGATCACATGGGCGCCCTGGCCTGGGTGCTGGAACGGGCACGGCCCACGGCATTCATCCACGAGCTGGACCGACTATCTGTGCTTGACCCGGGAAATCTCGTCGAGACCTTCGATATCCCGCTGTCGGCCAAGTGGTGGGCTTCAACAGGACAAGCAGGCCCCTTGGCAGAGTTTGATTTGCTAAGCTATTTCGACGCCACGGGCTGCTCAATGTGCAGCGCTGAGAAAGTTCGCGGGATCGAAGAGGGAGACGTCTTGAACATCGGCGATTTCGTGTTCGAGGTGGTACACACGCCGGGCCATTCGCCCGGTCACATTTCGCTCTTCAACCGGCGGAGTCGGATACTGTTTCCGGGAGATCTCGTCGGGCCGGTTCCCGCGTGGTACACGCCCACTTCCGGCGGTGTAACAGGATACCTGGAGAGCCTTGACAAACTTGAGGCCCTGAACGCGGAACTCATCCTCCCGAGCCACGGGGACGCGATCGAGCAACCCGCGGACGCGATCAGGAGGATCCGGAGCATGCTGCTCGACAGGGAGTCGGCTCTTTTGGAACTCCTCAGCAACGGCGCCCGCAGCTTCTCGGAGTTGAACCGACGTTCATTTGCAAACCCTTCTGTCCAGTTCTTTCCCGGCTGGGGAATCACGGAGAGTCACCTCCTCAAGTTGGAGCGGGACGGGACGATCAGACGCGACGGAGAGACGATCCGCCTCACGCGGAAACACGGGGCTGAGACGGCCGGAGAATAGGAAGTTTCCACCGCCGGGAGACGAAGCCGCCAGGAAGACCGAATTCCTTGGCTTCTTCGCTATCTCTCATTGACTTCTCCTTTTGACCTCGATATAGTCAGATTGATCTCTACGAAAAGGCGGGATGAAATGGGAAGGGTGAGAGGAACACTCCTGCTGACAGGGTTGCTCATTCTCGTAGGAACGGCGTGCTGGTCCTACCCTCACTGCCCTATTGCGCCGCTATCGCCCGGGCCCGTTCCTCAGCCGCCTTTTTTCTACAAACCGCCGTTTCCGCCGGGACCGCCGGTTCCACTGGTGAGGGACCGCTACCCGGAACCCCTTCTGCCATTTCCTCGGCCACCACGCGTATGTCCACCTCCGCCTCACGGATGCATCAACTTCGGCGACGTCACCATCTGCTGGTGAGAGTCGGTATCGACCTTTTCTGAACCACCGTACACCGCGCCTGAGTTGATTGACCGTGGTTGAATCCGTACGACTTGGAGATGGGTAATCTGTATGCCACGGTTCGTGTATTCAGCCTTGCCTGGGAGCTGTTTCCGTAAATACGTTGCGCGAGGTGCAGGACTTAGATGCCGCTCTTGATCGAGGGACGAACCGGAACCGGAGAGAATGCTTGATGGATCGAGAGTCACGGGATATCTTTCGAAAGCGCATCGGTATGAAGCACAGGAGCTGCTTTCCTTGAGGAGGGAGAAGTAATGAGAATGGCGCCGAGATCGATTGTCGTTGTCCTGACGGTCTGTACCGTCTGTTTCCTCACGGCCGTGTCTGCTCTTGCCGGCTCGAAGAGCATCGTGTGGACGGGCCAGTCCAGTTACCCCGCGGGGTTGCCTCAGCTCTACGCACCCGCGGCGGACTTTGCAAAGATCGTCAAGGAGTTGACCGACGGCCGGCTCATCGTCAAGGTGAACCCCGGAGGCTCGATCGTGCCGCCAAAGCAGGTTTTCGACGCGGTGAGCAGCGGAACGCTCCACATAGGCTTCACCTGGGCAGGCTGGTGGATCGGGAAATTCCCCGCATCCGTACTCTTCGGGAACTCCTTTCCCAACGGGCTGCAGATTCGGGAGATGCTGAGCTGGATCTATTGCGGAGGGGGGCTGGAACTGTGGAACGAAATGTATAAAGGCCACGGGGTCGTCGTCCTGCCACCGTATGGTATCCTCGGTTCGGAGAATTTCTGCTGGTCGCGTAAGCCGATCAACAGCCTGGCAGACTTCAAGGGCCTGAAGTTCCGGACCGTCGGTATCTGGGGCAAGTGCCTTGAACGATTGGGGGCCCGGGTGGTTAGCCTCGCAGGCGGAGAGGTATATCCGGCATTGGAACGAGGGGTGATCGATGCCGCGGAGTTCGCCACTCCGGCCATCGACAGGAAGCTCGGATTCCAGGAGATCTGCAAGTTCCTGAAGGTGGGCGGCATCCATGAGCCCTGCGCCCCGCTCGAAACGCTCGTCAATGAAAAGGCCTGGGCCAAGCTTCCCGACGACCTGAAGACCAAGGTGAAGGTGGCGCTGCAGATTTCCTGCTTCCGTGCGATGAACCTCTCGATGAAGCAGGACGCTGAAGCCATGAAATTCTTTCTCTCGTATCCCGGACTCCACGTGTCGAAGATCTCCGACGAGATGATCGCCGAGATCGTGAAGATCGGAGATGAGGAACTCGACAGGTACGCGAAGAAGAACGCGTTTTTCGCGAAGGTTCTCAAGTCACAGCGGGACTTTCGCAAACTGGTGGAGCCCTACGCCGCACTCGTCAGGTTGCCCTATCCGTACGCGAAATAGGCAAGCTCGCACAGAGCCCGCCGGATCGAAGGGACTTGCCTTACGAGAGGCCACGGCAAGGCATATCCGGTTGTCATAGGTGATTCTGCCGCCGGGACCGGATGCTCGGTGTGCCGTATGTGAGCGAGAGACCGGAAAAACCCGCATGGAAACTATCGATCGCTTGAACGAATGGGTCGGCCGGGCCGTCAGTTGGATGGTCCCCATACTCGTATTGGAACTCGTGTACGACACCATCGCGAGATATGTCTTCAATGCGCCTACCGAGTGGTCGTACGACATCTCGTATATGCTTTACGGGGCCATCTTCATGTTGGGAGCGGCCCACACTCTCCATGTTGACCGGCACGTGCGCATAGAAACCATATACGGGCAATTGTCCGTCCGATCCCGGGCGCTCGTCGATGCTCTCGGTTATCTGGTCTTCTTCTTTCCGGTAATGGGGGCATGCATCTATTACGGCGGCATATTCGCGCTCAAGTCTTGGCAGATGGCAGAGCTGGGAGCAGACAGCATGTGGCAGCCTCCGATCTATCCTTTCAAGGCTGTTCTGCCGGTAGCCGCGTTCCTCCTCATGCTTCAGGGAATCGTTGAATTCATTCGGTGCGTTGGAGTGGCGGTGAGGGAACCCGATGCTCGTAGAGAGTCCTGAGATCCTGATATTCCTCTTGTTTGCGGGCTTGGTTCTCGGGCTGGCCGCGGGCTTCCCCGTGGCCTTTGTCATGCTCGGATCATCGTTGATTGTGGGATTTCTCGGCGTAGGACCCGGATTCTATCATATGATGATCCTCCGCGTCTTCGAGACGATGCACAGCTATATCCTCGTTGCGATAATCCTCTTCGTGTACATGGGGATTATGCTCGAGCGGTCCGGCATCGCTGAACGACTCTTCTCATCGATCCATGTCATCCTCGGAGACTTGCGAGGCGGGTTGGCTTTGGCCGTTGTCTCGGTATGTACCATCTTGGCCGCTGCGACAGGGATCATGGGAGCGCCGGTGATCATCATGGGGCTCTTCGCGCTGCCACATATGCTGGAGAGGGGCTATGACAAGGCGCTGAGTTGCGGCACGATCTGCGCGGGCGGAACCCTGGGCATACTCATTCCACCGAGCATCATGTTGATCGTGTACGGGCCCATGGCTGGTGTCTCCGTTGGAAAGCTTTTCATGGCCGCGATTGTGCCCGGTCTCGTGCTCGCATCGTTGTATGCTGTCTACATTGTTGTGAGATGTCATATCAACCCGACCCTCGGCCCCGCGCTTGCTCCTGAGGAGCGTGCGATTCCGGTCGGAGACAAGATCCGGATGATCCTCACGTCCATGGTGCCGACCCTTGTGCTGATCTTCGCGGTTCTCGGCACGATCCTCTTCGGGGTCGCGGCTCCAACGGAAGCCGCGGCGGTGGGAGCGCTCGCCAGTGTCATTCTTGCGTTGTTGTATCGGAGACTCGAATGGAAAACCCTCGCGGCGTCATTCTATGAAACCATGGTGGTGTCGAGCATGATCCTTGTCATCGTGGCGGCTGCCTTTGTCTTTACAGGCACGTTCATGATGGTTGGGGGAGGGGACCTGGTAAAGGAAGCCCTGCTCGGCTTGCCGGTCGGACGCTGGGGCGTGCTCGTCATCATGATGGCCGCGTTCTTCGTATTCGGGCTTTTCATGGAATGGGTTGGTATCGTGCCGATCCTCGTCCCGATCTTCACTCCCGTGGTGCAGGAACTGGGCTTCGATCCACTCTGGGCGGCGATGCTCTTCTGCGTGACCATGCAGACGTCGTTCCTCACACCTCCCATGGCGCCCGCGCTCTTCTACATCAAAGGTGTTGCTCCGCCGGGAGTGGAATTCGGCCGCCACATCGTGCGTGGAACCATACCTTTTGTCATGCTCCAGCTTGTCGGCCTGGCTCTCCTGACAATGATACCACAGCTCGTTTTGTGGCTTCCCGGAATTATGACCAGGTGACATGGGGAGAAATGCATGCGACAAGATTCTAACGGGGAGGGCCTTCCCACGAACGGCGCCTCCGCGGAGTGCAATGCGTGCAGCGCGTGATTTCGCGGCCTTCCTCAACTCCGCGGGTGAATGATCCGCCAAGCATGACGAGGAACTCCACGGGACGTGCCTTGACAGGCGAACTCGCGGCGGGGTATGCTCCCGCATCGGTGGGACCGCTGTTCACGCAATACCCGCCACGAACTCTCCATGAAAGCTTATGAACAAATCGGCCGAAAGCTGCAGAAGGCACGAGAAGACGCGGGTTTGAGCCAAGAAGAGTTGGCAAGAAAACTTGGATGCAGCCAGGCCTCCCTCTCAAATTACGAATTGGGGAAACGTCGCCTCTATCTGGCTGACCTTCAGCGTATCGGCCAGCTCCTCGGAAAACCGGTTACCTATTTCCTCGAAGAGTCGGAAAATGACGAGCCCATCGGGAAGGATCTCGCCAGCATCTTGAAGGAGCCTTATGTCAGGGAGACTCTCCTGGCACTACGGGACCTGAATCCTGCCCAGCGGAAATCCGTGTTCGATTACATACTGTGGCAGAGAAGCGGTGGAAATAGAGATGATTTCTCTTGAACTCTCAACCGAGCAGAAGGAATTACAGCAGAGATTTCGGATCCTCGCACTGGAAAAACTGCATGACCAGTCCCTTGCGGTGGATGCACACCGGCCGGGTCCGATTCATGAGACGTACCTCGAATTCATCGGTAAGGAGAACCTGAACTCATTCATTATCCCCAGCGAATATGGCGGTGAACCGCTTGATCGCGTGTCACTCTCCCTTGTCACGGAAGAGCTCGGCTTCGGATGCGCGGGCCTTGCCAGCATCTATGCCGCGACCGTGCACGCGGTTTCAGCGATCCTCATTGGAGGGTCCCACGAGCAGAAGGAAGTATTCCTCCCGCGGCTGCTGGGGCCGTCGGGCGAAGTGGCAAGTTGCTGCATTACCGAGCCTAAAGGAGGCTCAGACACATCCTCATTTTCCACTACAGCCCGCTTGCAGGGGGACCAGTATCTGCTCAACGGATCGAAGGTCCCCATACTCAATGCAGGAAACGCCTCGTTCTTTGTCGTGTGGGCAAGCAGCGACACCGGGAGCGGTCGAGCCGGGATCAACGCGTTCCTGGTTCCGAAGGACGCGCCAGGGATCTCGATTGGACCCTATCATGACAAACCCGGCCTCCGATGTGCCTCTACGGCCACGGTATTCTTCGACGATGTCGCGGTTCCCGCATCCAATTTAATCGGGCTTCCCGGAAGCGGTTATCTTCTCCTTATGCAAACCCTCGACTGGGGACGGGCGTTCTTTGGTGCAATCTGCGTCGGTCTGGCTCGCGCCGCGCTGGAAAAGACCATTGATTTCGCCAAAGAGCGCACGGTTTCGAACCGACCGATCATCGAAAACCAGGGGGTAAGTTTTGCTCTGGCCGAGTCGGCCACCGATATTGACGCGGCCCGTCTTCTCGTATGGAGGGCATGCAGGCTGATGGACCTCAAAATGGACTACACCAGGGAATCTTGCATGGCCAAACTCTCCGCGTCGGAAGCCGCGGTGCGGGCCACAGGCGAAGGCATGCAGATTCTGGGTCAACAAGGCTACACTCAGCCGCACCTTATGGCCAAGTGGCAGAGGGATGCCCTGGCATTCAGGATACTTGAGGGAACCAATCAAATCCAAAAGATGATCATCGCCAGCCAGCTCTAGGTTCGGTTCCCCATCCGTTGTTTCTGTCGTGGCTCGAGCTTTTGTCCGCTGGCAGGCAAAAAGAACTTGACGGATATAACGAAACGTTATACCAAGATATGACAGAATGTTATTAGCCGGCCGTGTTTGTCGATCTCGCAACACGCTCGGACCTTACGCGTCTCACGTGATGCAGAACATAAGGAGGCAAGATCATGCAATTGCCTGATCAACTGAAGAGTGAGCTGGTCTCCAAGGCTGTCCGGAATGTGCAGAGAGGATACGAGTCAGACGATCGCTCTCGAGGCTTGTTCCGTCCGGAGGTGAAACTCGATCTCCAGCGATCCCGCCTTATGACGGAATCCTTTAGAGAGACCGATGGAGAGGCCATGGTGATGCGCCGTGCCAAGGCCCTTGCCCACGTCCTTGAGAATATGGACATCTTTATAAGGGATACGGAACGCATCGTGGGCTACCAAGTTTCCAAACCGGAAAACCTTTTCCATCCCATCGACATGAACTGGAAGTCGGTGATGCGGCTTGTGAACAGCGATGGAGGGCAAACGCTTCTGGACGATGAAGGCAGGCAAGAGCTGGAGGATCTGTGCGCCTACTGGAAGAACAAATGCATGAGTGACCGGCATAAGGAAATGTTTACCGGTGATCTCGGCAAGTACTGGAAATACGAAGGCACCTTTCTCTGGAGCCAATGGTCCGAACTGGGTATCCCCGATTACGAGACATTATTTCAAATGGGACTGAAGGGCCGAATCGGGATGGCCGAAGAAAGGCTCGAAGAGATCGACCGGCTCATCCCCGCCGACTATGTCGATCAAAAGGAATTCCTACAATCGGTTATTGTCGTACTGAAAGCGGTGATCCGTTTTGGCAAACGCTATGCCGCTCTTGCACGGGAGATGGCAGCACGGGAAGAAGAGCCGGCTCGGCGAGAGCAATTGGAGGAGATCGCTCGTACGTGTGCCTGGGTTCCGGAGAATCCTCCCCGAACGTTTGTTGAAGCCGTCCAGTTCTTCTATTTTATCCATCTCGTGCGATACCTCGAGTATTCCACGCTCGGTATCGGACTCCGAGTGGATTATCTCCTGGGTCCTTACTATGAGAGGGATTTGAAAGAGGGCAGAATTACCCGAGAGCAAGCCCTCGAGGTCCTTGAGCTTCTGTGGGCCAAGTTTCTTGAGCTTGGTCTTGTGTACTCGCCGCTGCTCACTTCGATCTACGGAGGGGTCGCGTCTCTCCAGGCCGTAACCATCGGAGGCACTGACCGAGAGGGACGCGATGTCACCAACGACGTGACCTATCTCGTCCTGGAAGCCGCGGAAAAGATGCGAACGATCGAGCCCAGTGTCGCGTTGCGGGTCCACGACCGGACCCCTGATGAGTTGCTCTCCAGGGCCACCGACGTGATCGCTACCGGTCTCGGGTATCCTTCGCTGTTCAATGATGAGGCGCTCATTCCCCTTCTCGAGAAGTGGGGCGTTCCATCGGAGGACGCGAAGCAGTACGCCGTGTCCGGATGCGTGTACATGTGCATCCCAGGCAAGAATATCGGTCGCCGGGTGGTAGGGTATTTTGTCCTGGCAAAATGCCTGTGGTGGGCGCTCCATCAGGGGATCAAGCCGGCGACAGGCGAGCAGTGGGGCGTGCGGACGCCTGACCCGGCCACGTTTACGTCGTGGGAGGATGTCTTGGAGGCATACCTCGATCAGGTGAAATTCTTCACGACCAAGTTGGCCCAGATCGAGAACACCTGTCGTGAGCTGTACGCCAAATATTGCCCGAGACCTTTTTACTCCGCTATCGTGGAAGGCTGCATCGAACAGGGGAAAGAACGGACACGGTGGTCCTACCCGTCGATGGTCCACGACATGGTCGTCGTCATTGGGTCGACCAATGTCGCGGATGCGCTGTCTGCGATCAGAAAGGTGGTGTTCGAAGATGGGCTCGTAACGCTCCCAGAGTTGATCGAGATTATGGACCGTAACTGGGAGGGAAGAGAAGACATGCGGCGAGCCTGCTTGAATGCCCCCAAGTATGGAAATGATGATGACTATGCGGATCTGATTGCCCGGGAGGTCCATCACCGCACTGAGGCCGTTATGGAATCGGTAAAGGATCGATTCGGCTTCTCTATGAGGGGTGACGGCAGCGCCGTATCAGCCACCTATGGCCTCGGCGCGGATACGCCGGCAACCCCTGACGGCCGCATGAATGGGGATCCCTTTGCCGATTGTACGCTGGCGCCTCAACCGGGCATGGATCGCAAGGGGCCGACTGCTGTTCTCAATTCATGTGAAAAGATTGACACCCTCCGCACCTTCAATCACCTCTTGAACCAGAAATTTCAGCGGCAGTTCCTCGTAGGCGACATGAAACCGCTGTTCACCAATTACCTCAAGACGTGGAAAGAGAAGAAGATCCCCCATGTCCAATTCAATATCGTGGACAGGGAAACCCTTCTGAACGCTCAGGAAAATCCCGATGAGTATCAGGATCTTATTGTCCGGGTTGCGGGATTCAGCGCCTATTTTGTCGATCTATCCCGGGGGCTTCAGGATCATATCATCGCACGCACCGAGCAGTGCCTGACCTAAAATGAACAGACCGTTTCCGAACCGATTCCCGGACGGCAAGGACGGTATGTCGGCAGGAGGCGAGAATGGACGATCAGGAAAAAAAGGTCTTGCAGCGTTTCGGTGATCGAGTGGTCTACACTGCGGCCGATCTCGAGCACTTCGCGGACGGAGATGTGAGGGTGCGCCATCTGAGACGGCTCGCGGAAGCCGCGGCTCACTATTCAATTGTGGCCGAGGTGGTGGAATCGAAGCACTGTAATTCGCGGTATAGCGTCGGTGACCGCTTCGTGCTCGACGTTGACGGCAACTTCATCACCAAACTCTGCCCCAAAAGGATGTGCGTGTACCTCACATCGCAGCTCATCGTGCCCGTCGCCATTATTAACGAACGGTTGAGTGAAGGCCTGGACCCGAACGCATTTCATTTCATGCATCGGCTGACATGCCTCGATATCGGTGTGGAATGTGAGGGATACGGACGGGTCATGCTCCAGGTGAAGGTCGTACCGAGGGATAGTCCCTGACGCTCAAACGGTCCACCGACGGGAGTCAGTCCAAAATAATCAGGAAAAATCGGGCCGTTCAAAGTGAAATCCGACATCGTCGGGATTTGCACGGTTATTGCACAAAATTGCCAACACCTCTCCTCATCGCCTCCAATACCGCTGCACAATCGATTGCTACGGTTTCCCACCGGTCGGAGCAGACGGGGTACACCTGCCGGTCCCCGCGCCGCGAAACGCATGTTACGGCGGGAGGAAAGCAATTATGCAACTGGAGACGAACGGAAATCAAAGGAACAGGTTGTCCTTGCTCGGCAGTCGGGCTACGATTGAGATCCCAGCGATCGGGGTACTGACTCTCTTGTTCCTCATACCCACAACGATGATTGGGTCATTGATAGGAGAGCGAGAGCAAAGACGAAAGCAAGCGGCGGCTGTCATCGCTCTCGGTACCGCGTATGTGAGAAGCATTCGCAAGCGGACCGACCTTGCGACAATCGTCGGAGGGGGCCTCGCGATCGTTTACGGTTACTCATACCGGTTGCTCCAGATGGTCGATTATGCGCTCGTCGCGGGCAGCATCGGGCTTTTCGTCGAGCTCAGCGTCATTATGTTCCTGACGAGAAACATCGACTGGTATTCGATCAAAGTCGCATCGGGGTCCGTAACGCAGCAGACCGACGCGCCGATGGAGCCAACCACATGAAACTCGCCGTGGCTGTTCTCGGCCTTCTGGTGGCCCTTGCTCTTCTCCCTTTTGCCGTGGATTGGCGATCTCCTGTCCTGTGCTTCATGCGTCCTTTGGCGCTGAAGGGACTGATCGTCCTGTCACTCGGCGTGATCCTCATCGAGGCCTGGCTGCTGCTGACTTCCCGTTCCGAGCGGTGGGCGCTCCGCGTGATCGGTTTGCTGGGACTGGTCGCAGCCACCGTGGCCCTGACCGCTACGCTGGTTCTCGAGGCCCGCTTTCAGTGGGTCCGCCACCAGGTTCTCCATGCCGATCCCCACAGGCTGGAGACGCTGGGGCAACATCTGATCGTGGGATACAATGACCTGGCGGAAATGCGAGAATTGGTGAGGCTCGGGGCCGTGGGCGGCGTCTTTTTGAGCACCGGCAACATTCGAGGCAAGAGCGTTGCCGACATCCGGCGCCTCACGTCGTCACTCCAGCGCATACGACGGGATCAGGGCTTGCCGCTCCTGTGGATAGCCACGGACCAGGAGGGCGGGATCGTGTCAAGATTGTCTCCGCCTTTGACTCACTTGCCACCACTGTCTGAGATCGTCAAACGCTATGAAGATATCACGGAACAGGAAAGGGCTGTCCGGCGATACGCGAATACGCAGGCACGGGGTCTGGCAAAAGTGGGGGTCAACCTGAACTTTGCGCCCGTGGTGGACCTGGACTATCAGATAAGGAATCCTAACGATCACTTCACGCGGATTTATGAGCGGGCCATTTCCGGTGATCCCACCGTTGTCGCCCGAGTGGCCGGCTGGTACTGCGCCGCGCTTGAAGAGAACGGCGTACGGTGTACCCTTAAGCATTTTCCCGGACTGGGAAGAGTGTTCGAGGACACGCATGAGAAACGGGCGAAACTGGAGAGTTCAATCGAGGAACTCTCCCGCACGGACTGGCTCCCTTTTCGCGCCTTGATGCGCACAGGCAACGTGTTCACCATGCTCAGCCACGTGACATTGCAGTCAATAGATCCTGATCGTCCGGTTTCTGCGTCACCGCGAGTCGTAGCCGGGCTCATACGCGGAGCTTGGAACTATGACGGCGTACTGATCACCGACAATTTTACGATGCAGGCCATGTACCGCAGTAGGGGGGGCATGGAGGCCGGGAGTGTCCAGGCTCTCAATGCAGGAGTTGACCTGATTCTGATCAGTTGGGATTCCGACCAGTACTACCCTGTCATGAATGCCCTTTTGAAAGCCGACCGACAAGGGAAACTGGACCCTGAGGCTCTCCGGCGGAGCCACCAGCGTCTGGCACGTGCCGCGGGTTCCATGCAACACCGACGTCCGGCCGACCAGCCACCCCCAAGGGAACGCTCACCAGAAAAACGACCCTGAAGCCTGGGAGAGACCGCATAACCACCTAGACACAAAGGCTCAGCGAACAAGGCACCAACCGCTTCCCCTGGTACCCGAACCTCAATCCGGTAATCCCTGGACACTCTTCGGCACATCCGAGAAAACGGAGGAGCGGCCGAGGCTGCCGGCCACCTGCGAGGGCACTTTGGTTGACCGTGTGGCTTGAGTGATGTACGCTCAGAGCGAGAATAAAAGGAGGTTTTTCAGTAACGTGATTAGGGTCTTGCTGTGCCTCTGCCTCGAGATAGATAGGCAGAGATCAGGTACCACGGAGGAACGAAAGAACCGATGGATGCAACAACGCTGTTTGCAGGAGTGATCCTTGGCTCCATAGGCCTAGGTTTCATAGCATATGGAAGAAAACAGAAGAACCCTATAGCTCTCGTTTCCGGTGTGGCATTGTGCGGCATGCCCTATTTTCTGTCAAATCTGCTCCTTCTCATTCTCGCAAGCATTGTCGCGATAGCTTTGCCATTCGTCATAAAGTTCTGACCGAAATCACTCGGCGGCAATGAGTCCCGTGTCGGCAACGGTCTGTGATCGGTGAGTCCTTAGATCGGCATTATTTTGCCCTCTCCCGAAATGGGTTATTTGGGGCCAAAGACGGGCGCTCGGAGCAACCTCAGAAGTTCAGTGTTCCCGTCAACCCGAGGGCGTAGCTGTACTGGCTGAAGCCCGAATCCTTGCCGCTGGAGGAGGTCCCAAAGGGCTGCGGCCAGGCGTTTCCGAAATCGAAGTCTCCGGTGAACAACCCCCCGAACACGTTCCAGGAAGCAAACAGGTCGTAAAACCAACTGCTTTGCCCCCTCAGGTCCAGGTTGCCGGTACCCTGGATGCGCATCCACGTCGCCTCCCCCCACAAGGTTAGGGTAAGGTTATTCGTCACCTGGACATCGTATTCCAAGCCGGTCTCCAGGTAGAGTCCTGCGTTCGCCAGGCTGTACCTCGCCTCTTCATTCAGGTCCGACCGTCCCAGCAGTAATCCCCCGTTAGCTACCACTACTGGGGGCAGTAAAACGGACACAAGAACATTGAAGCCCCCATACTGATCATCCTGGGACAACCTGAGAGGCACCCCGAGGCTCGCATTGCACAGGCCTCCGATGAACCACGCCCTGTAATAGGACCCTTCAAGCTCCAGGCCAACGTAGGGTATGGTCAGGTCTGCGTGGGCCTCGCCCCTCAATTGATTGAGAGTTACCGGTACGGGACCGAAGTTGATGTTGAGGCCGAAGTCGGGAGGGACGGGATCCCAATAAAGAGAGAAGCTGAGCGTGGGGATGGCGGTCGCAGGTATCGGTTTCGGGTCGGCGAATTTGAAGGTGGTCCGCTCGCATTTTATCCCCGCGACCACGGCAACGTCCGGCCAGATGGAGTACGAGCCCCCCAGATTCAGTTGCGTCCACTGCAGTCGAGTGCCTTGCCAAGCGTAAGCCCTGGGGGGGCCGAGCATGCCGATGGACGACGTCTCATTGGTTCTCACGCCGACCTTTTGCGGAACACTTGCCGAAAGCTTCAGAAATACCTTCGCAGCTTGACCCATCCGGACCGAGACACCCGCTTCGCCGATCAGCAGATTGGCGTCCTCCAGCTTGAGATCCATCGGATAGAGGTCGAGCAGCGAGCCGTAGTCGGCAAAGCCAAAAAGTGGCGGGACGCCGAACGCAGAGGTATACTCCTCCACGGGGATGCTGAAATTGCAGTTAAGGCCCAGTCTTTTGTACGCTACCTTTAATATCGGCGAGACAGTCATTCCAGCCGTATTCAAGTAACTGAAGACATTCCCTGGGCCCCGGAGCAATTGAGCGGCGGCAGGCGAGTACAAACAGAACAACAAACCCACTACCAAAACGACGACTACCCTCTTCACGGGATAGTCCTCCTTACCGTCCACAAGAACGAGTCGCACGAAAAAAATAACGATTATCAGAACTTCGGTTAATATGCACCAGGAGCAGGCCAATGTCAAGCAAAGACGGCACAAGATCAAAAAACGCGATCACGGTACATCATGGGACCTCCGGAGTTTTTTCACCCCCGTCACGGCCTCCCTGGTATTCGAAGCCGGCGAAGGGTCCGATGTGCTATCAGACCTGCCCGCGGAATTGCGCCGGACGAGACGCGGGAAAGGTTAACGAATATGGCTGAAAGGAACGCTTGTGGTGGGAGCCCATCCAACTGCCGAGGTGATCTTCACGAACAGCCCCCCGACAGAAGCCGACTTAGATTACGATTTTCTCGCCATTTCACTCGAGATTGCAGGGAGTTCGTAAAACCGCTTGACACGTCTGCTACTGTGCATTAAAATTTTGTGGGAAGAACTAAGTTCAGTGAGCAGAATAACCAGGTGTGAGAGTTGCCCGTGCCGAAGCAGCGACCGCAACGAGACCGTCCGCAGTACTCAGCCCTCGTGCCCGCAGTGGAGCAGGCCGCCAGGATTCTGCTCTGCCTCGCGGGGACACGGGCGTCCCCAATGACGCTCACGGAGATCTCCCAGAACGTGGGCATCCACAAGAGTAAGGCATACTCGATCCTCAATACCTTGCAGAATTTCAACTTCGTGCAGCGTGACCCGCGGAGCAAGTCGTACTCGCTCGGCACGGGGCTGCTCTTCTTGTCGAATAAGGTTCTCAGTACGCTTGATTTGAGAGAGGCGGTCCACCCCCAGCTTGAATCCCTCGCCCGGGAAACGGAAAGCACCGCCTTCTTCGGGCTTATTTCACATGGCAATGTCTTCGTTGTTGCCAAAGTCGAGGGAGGCCGGGATTTCGGGCTGACGATCAGGTTGGGCCACCGATTTCCCCTGCCGTGGGGAGCCCACGGGAAAGCCATAGCCGCCTTCCTTACCGACAAAGAGCGAAAGGATCTGCTCGCGCAAGAAAAGCTTTACTTCCATGGGCGCCCGAGCGATTTTGACCGGCATCGTCTTAAACAAGAGCTTGCCAGGTGCCGGGAAATAGGATTCTGTACGGACTGGGGCGAGATGCAAAGAGGGGTCCATGCGGTCGCGGCGCCCGTATTCGGGCCTAGGGGTGGAGTTATCGGGTCGATAGTCGTGGTGGGCACGTTTCGGAAGAGAGACGCACAACGTTTCGGTCTCGCAGTGGCGACGGCCGCGCAGAGGTTCTCGGAATCGATCGGAGGGCTTGCTCTCACGAGAGACAGAGGACCTCATCACGAAAACGAGTCGACATTCGAGTCGTCCAGGTCGGGATAGGAGGACTGGTCGTGTCGGAATTCACATACGCCAATTCTGCGCGTGAAATGGAAGTATACGGGTACGATTCAGTGGTCAAGAGCCATTGCCGTATGTGCCACGGAGGATGCGGTGTGCTCGTGTACGTGAAGAACGGAAAGGTCAAAAAGATCTCCGGTGATCCCGACTGCCCGATCAACCATGGCACGCTGTGCACAAAGGGTCTGGGATCCATAGAGCTTGTCTACCATCCGGACAGATTGACCTATCCTGTCAAGCGGGTCGGACCCAAGGGGAGCGGCAATTGGGAACGCATCTCCTGGGACGAGGCTCTGGATACGATCGCAGAGCGAATGCTGCACTACAAGGAGCATCACGGCGCTGAATCCATCGTGCTGGGCTACGGAACGGGCAGGGAGAACGAAGCGGTGATCTACCGATTCGCGAACCTGCTCGACTCGCCGAATGTGCTGACCGCGGGGCACTTCTGTTACGGTCCCCGGATCGCCACGAGCATCATAACCTGCGGCTCCAATCCGATCGTTGACTACGAGAACCACCCGAAGTGCATCATGGTCTGGGGCAACAACGTGGTTATCAGCAATCCGGATTGCTATAAGGGCGAGCCCTTCTCCGTCGCGCTCGACGAGGGAGCCAAGCTCATTGCCGTCGATCCGAGGCTCACGCGAATTGCTGCTCGGGCCAACGTCTGGTTGCCCTTGCGCCCGGGGACCGATACCGCGTTGGGTCTTGGCATGTGCAACGTGATCATCGAGGAAGAGCTGTACGACAAGGAGTTCGTCGAAAACTATGTCCACGGATGGGAGCCCTTTGTGGAACGGGTTCGTGAGTGGCCGCTCGATCGGGTGGAACAGGTTACCTGGGTGCCGAAAGCGAAGATCAGGCAAGCAGCGCGACTCTTTGGTACGACGAAACCGGCAGCTATTCAATGGGGCGTGGCGATCGAACAGCAGGTCAACTGCGCGAACAACAACCGCATCCTCATGGCGCTGATGGGGATCACGGGGAACATCGACAGGCGAGGCGGACAGGTCCTTTTCAAGCCGCCTCCGATTCGAAACGTCGGGAAATTCGGGGCTCACGGCGCCCTGTCCAAGGAGCAGTTCGCGAAGCGGCTCGGAGGCGACGATTTCCGGCTTGCGGGGCGTTTTGCGATCATTAATCCGAAAAGGGTCTGGGACGCAATCCTCGAGGAAAAGCCCTATCCCGTGAAAATGCTCTTCTTCATCAGCTCCAATCCGGTCCTCACGAGGGCCAACGCAAAGGAAGTCTACCGTGCGCTCGAGAAGGTCGATTTCATGGCGGTCGCGGATTTCTTCATCACGCCGACCGCGGAGCTGGCCGACATCGTTTTGCCTGCAGCGACCTGGCTCGAGATGGACTATATCGGAGATTTCTGGAAGCGACACGGGTATATCCTTCCCAGGCGCAAGGTGATTCAGGTGGGAGAATGCCGTTCCGACCATGAGATGCTCAACGATCTCGCTCACCGGGTGGGGCAGGGAGAGCACTGGTGGGAAGACTTCGAACAGGCCCTCGACCATATTCTTGAACCCATGGGAATAACCTGGAAACAATTCAACGAGATGGAGTATATCCGGGGCGAGGTCAACTATGAGAAATACAGGGAGGAAGGATTCTCCACCCCGACTCGGAAGTTCGAGCTCTATTCGACGGTACTGGAGAAAATGGGATATGATCCCTTGCCCCAGTATCATGAGCCTCCCGGTAGCCCTTTGAGCGCTCCCGAACTGTTCGAGGAATATCCTCACATTCTCATCACGGGCCGGCGGATTCCAGGCTTCTTCCACACGGAGAACCGACAAGTGCCCTGTCTGAGGGAGCTTCACCACGATCCGGTCGTCGAGATCCATCCCGACGCCGCGGAGAAACATGGAATCAAGCAAGGCGACTGGGTCATCATAGAATCCCCCGTCGGAAAGATCCGCCAGCGAGCGAAGCTTTTCGCGGGCATGGATCCTCGGATCGTCTCCGCGGAACATGCATGGTGGTTCCCGGAAAAGAGGGACCCGGCTCACGGGTGGGAGGAATCCAACGTCAATGTCCTTACGGACAATGCGTACGAAAACTGTGATCCTGCAATGGGTGCTACAGCGGTAAGGACGCTCCTGTGCAAGATCTACCCTGAAAGTTCATGAGGGAGGCACCAGCGATGAACAAACGGGCTCTGGTGGTTGAACATGAAGCCTGCTGGGGATGCAGAACCTGTGAAGTGGCCTGCAAACAGGAACATGAGCACCGTGTCAAATTTCTCTATGTAACGGAAGACGGCCCGAAGATAGCAGGAGATAAACTCGATTTCATGTACCGTGTAAACGTGTGTCAACATTGTGACGATCCTCCCTGTGTTGACGCGTGTCCTGAAGGAGCCATCTCACAAAGAGAAGACGGAATAGTCATCCTCGATAAGGATGAGTGCTCCGGGTGTCAAATGTGTATAGAAGCCTGTCCGTACGACGCGATTGCATTCGACGCGGAGAACGAATACGCGCTGAAATGCGACATGTGCAGTCATCGCGTGGATAACGGTCTCATTCCAGCCTGCGCAGACAATGTGTGCCCCGCTCACTGCATCTATTTCGGCGATCCCGATGAGGTTGAAGAGGCCGTAGCAAGGAAGAGACAAAGAAGAAACACGGTGTAGCATCCAATACGCGTTGAAGAGAGCAAAGTCCTCCCCGCACAGGAACCGCCGTAGCACTGACGGACGGCGGCGAAAGTCCCTCCTACCCTTGGGGAACAGATAGGGTACGAACCAATCTCACGCAGTGATCACAATCACTTCCTTAATGGGGCATTGAAAGGGAGGCGATAATCTCGCGTTTAGCTGCTGGGGGCAGGCAGACGCTGCCTCCAGCCATGGAAAGCCTAATACATCCAGGAAGGAAGGGAAAAGGCAAAGTCGAGCCTGGCTCCGATGGTGTACGTTTCTCTGAGAAGCCCGAACGAAACGTCATTCGCGGTCGGTCCGCCCAGGCCGGCGGCCGCTGCGCCCACACTCGAAAAGCTCTCGTCCGGAGTCGCCCAGCCGTGAAGGTACGAGTACTTGGCAAAGAGGCTGAGATTGCCTGAAGACAGCGCGCCAGGGCCAATGTCCAGCGCGGCGCCCCACTGAGCGAAGAGTTCGACGAAGTATCCGCCGTTGAAGCTCGCCCCCAGATCTCCACGCATCCAGCCGCCAGCGAAGGAGGCTCCAGCGTAGGTAGTCCCGTACTTCAGTTCACCGATCACGGTGGGAAATCCGATAAATCCGAGCTGAAGGCTTCCCTGGTCGATTACGAGACCCAAGAAAGGCAGGTACAAGTTCATGGTTAGATCGGCTTCGTCAGAACGCGATCCCATTCCTGTAAAATCAAACAGGGTGGCGTTGCTGAAGGCTGTGCAGTAGGAATCGTAACGAAATCCACCAATTATCCCCAAGGCACTAGAAAGCCCCCAATAAGTTCCCGCCCCCTCGAGTGTGTACCACTGGGTGGAGGTGCTGAACTCTCTTCCTTCGGAAGGCCAGATTGCCATCCTGTCAAACCGCTCGGAGGAGCTCCTATTCGTCGGTATCAGCCATGTTCCCTTGACGTACCCACTGAAGCGGGGGTCAGGGTTCGCACTCAGTTCAAGCCCGAACCAGGGACCCTCCACGGGAAGTTCCTGGGAAACCAGGATACGTGAGTTGGTAAAGAAGGGTCCTCCCTCAGCGTTCAGCACAAGGCCCTTGCGAAAATAGCCCAGCCATCCACCCTCGGCACTGAGTCCCCATTTGAGTCCCGGATCACAGAGTCGTATTCGTCCGCAAACTTGCGCTGACGCGGCCACGGATATGGACATCAGCACGACGAGACTGACAACCACAACAACGACCCGTCGCATAGCTCACACCCTCCTCCGCTCAAACGAGCATAAGGTCGCAGATTTCCTCAGAGAATGATAATTACCTACTATTACTTAAATGGCAGTAGATCACCGATCCTGCTGCATGTCAATGAAAATGATCGGGATAGCCTCGTTGCGATATCCAAGTGACTCCGATTCCTGACGAAGCGGTCACTTGTCGAATGCGCCCTGTCATAGCGACCTCGAGGCACCCGAAGGCCCAGCGAAGCAGGAAAGGCCTTGGGGGGAGCCGAGTCAGTACGCTCGTTGGCAAGATTTACGCGTTTGGGCCAGTGGCCTCCTGCCCCGTCCGTTGGTCTTCGCCCTCCCGTGACCAGCAAGACGCCGCTCACCACCACAACGAACGATTGCTACAGGCTGCCTGGGTAAGGTGGCAGAGCATCGTACCGAGCGTGCCCGGCCCTGCTGCCTCCGACTTTGTGGTATGCGTTTCCGGACAGACGACTGGGAGAACTAGGTCCGGTATTGTGCGACCAATTGCTTGAGCTGATTTCCCAGATCGGCCAATCTCTGCGCCGCGCCATGGAGCTGCTGGGTTCCGGCCAGGTTCGCCTGCACAGCCTTCTCGATGCCGGCCATGGCTCCCGCGACCTGTTCGACTCCGGTGAACTGCTGCTCGCTCGACGTCTGAATGACACTCGCCGCCTGCGCGGACTCGGCAACGCTGCCGCTGAGTGTGGCGATTGCTTCTCCGGCTTTCATGGACTGCTCGACCCCTTTGTCAACGGCCTTGGTCCCTTGCTCGGTCGCCATCACCACCGCGCTGACCCATTTTCTCGTGTCCTCCAGGATGGAACGAACCTGCTCCGTCGCCTCCCTCGATTGATCGGCGAGACTCTTTATTTCGTGAGCTACGACAGCGAACCCCTTTCCCTGATCGCCGGCCCGGGCCGCTTCGATCGACGCATTGACGGCGAGAAGGTTGGACTGATCTGCAAGATCCTGCACCGTTGCGATGATCGCCTCGATTGCCTGGCTGTGCTCGCTGAGTCTGACCACAGTCTCGCCCACGGATTCCATTTGTTCCTTGATCAGATTCATTCTCGCAATGGTTTCTTCGGTAGCCTGCCTTCCGTCTGAGGACACTCGGACCGACTCCTGGGCCATTTGTGCCACCTCCTTTGACTTCCGGCTTGCGAGACTGGCAGCCTGTTTCACTTCCTCGACCGTCGTGGTGGTTTCCGTGACCGACGTAGATGTCGTTGAAGTGCTTTGCGCCACCTCGGAAACGGTGGTGGATATCTCCGCGGCTGACGTGGAAAGGATGTCTACCGCATCGAGCACTTGTCTGTTCTGGTTCCTCAGATTCTCAACCATGGTATCAAGAGATGCTCCAAGTCTGCCGATTTCGTCTCGACCCTCGACGTTGAGCCGCCGGGAGAGGTCTCCCGTGCTGATCCCCGCGGCTAGATTTACGGCTTCTAGGAGAGGTGTCACGATTCTTGACGCCAGCCAGTAACTGATGCCCAGGGTCAGCAGAATCGCGATGATGACGCCGTAAATGACGAGGCGCTCCATGAGGGTCGCGTAATAATCGCCCCGTTTAAGATGCTCCGCGGCAGAAACGCCGGCATCCCTCCGGAACAGCTCAATGGCCGTTTTGAAACCGTCGATCCGTTTCTTGGCTTCTCCTGCCGATGCAGCCTTATACAGTTCGACAATGGCCTTTGAATCGGTGAGATCCTTGCGGCGTTTCAGAGCCGGGAGCGCGTAGTCCTTTTGCCAGATCTCTATTGCCTTTTGCGCGCTTTCCAGCGATATGGCTTCCTGTGGTCTGCCGCTCACCAGTTGCGAGAGTTCCGCCAATTTGGCCGATACCTTTTTGCCGGCATTCTCGTAGCGCTCCAACTGCGGCTCCTCTCCGGTCAACAGATAGCCCAGTATCCCGTTCTCCATCTCGAGGACACTTCTCTCGATAGCCATTGCGAGGCTATTCATACTTGAGATCCGGTCCGTGGACTGGAGCGTGCTGGTCAAGAAACGAAGAGTTAGCACCCCGGTTACCGCGAGAAACATAATGATCAGCATGGGGAAGATTGACCCCGACATGATTTTGGCTCTCAGCCCAATGTTTCCGAATTTCATTGTAAATCCCTTTCTCCTAAACAGGTCCTCCCGAAATAGTGCTAAACTTCGGTGGCTTCTGGCACCTTAACCTCGAGCTGCAGTTCTTCCACCTGAATGCAAACTGAGGGAAAAAACACGGAGTCCCACGGTCAGGTACCCTGTTGCCGTAAGACTCCCGACTCTCCGATCCGAACCCGGTGTCCGAAAGACCTGCAGCCGTACCGACCGCGGAACGCGAGATGTTCCAAACCGCTCAGCAAGAACGGTGCCAGTGATGAAGCTGCTTCCGATTCTGAAAACGTCGTGTATTTTGGTCAAGTTATCCGTGTCCATCGGGACAGGGGCGGGAGGGTTTGGGCTAGAGGCAATGAATCTGAGGCAGGTTCACGCATTGTTAGAATTGATATGTGTGGATTTCACTCGTTGCCGCACTCAGATCGTGCGGTGACGCGAGGAAAAGACGGCAAGACTGGCAGCGAGTAAGACCGATGGTTGGGTTGACTGCCGTCATGCTCTTTCCCTCTCTCCTCGTATTCCGACACCACGGGTACGCAACCGCCCAGTTCCGTCCGGGATAGCCACGAGCACTTGAGAAGTGAGTCAATCCGGAATCCGTTGCCCCACCACCCGAACCTTGTCCCGCGGGTCAAGGAGCGTCATCTTGGAAAGACTCGTACTCTGAAACCCCATAAAATCGGCACATGATCTCGTCACGCTCGTCCCAGCCACCGGCCCGGAATCTGCACCCGCCTCCGCAGGTATCCGCGTGGGCGCATCCCGCGCATTTTGTTTTCTCGATGGGAATGTGTTCAACCCTCGCCCAGGCTTTGGCCAAGCCCTGTTCAATGGAACCGTAACACTGATCGTGGAACAGGCCGCATTTGCACAGAGCCCCGTCGGGCAGCACCGCGGCAAGGTGGTGACCACAGGTCCATCCCGGCGAGGTCCCGTGATAGGACCCTCCGAACCCGAACCCCATTTTCTCTGCCGCGGCATCCGGATCGACAACCATCTCGGGGGCAGATTCCCACCGTCCCTTGACACAGGGGTAATCGATACTCCACTCGCGGGCGCCCAAGTCGGTAATAAGTGAGCGCATTTCTTCCCACTCGGAAAGATTTCCCTGATGAATCATCGTGGCCACCGATAGGTCCAATCCGTGCGCCCGGACCGCTTCCATGGCGGCCACCGCCTTTCTGAACGAACCTTTCCCCCGGATCAGGTCGTGTCCGTGTTCCATGCCGTCCAGGCTGACCTGAACCTCGTGGAAGTTCAGTTCAGCCACGGCTTTCACGGTGAGCGCAAAGCCGTTGGTAAGGAGTACGGATCGAACCGGATAGTCCGGCAGCGCTTCATTGAGTTGACGAAAGTGCGGGTAAAGCGTCGGTTCACCGCCGGAGACGAGAATCCGCAGCCCTTGTATCTCCGTGAACTGCTCAAGGAGCGGGCGTATCCACTCGACCGGATAGTCCACACTCTTCGTGTCGCCGAGGTAACAATGGGCACAGGATAGGTTGCACCGCAGGGTGATCAGCCATTCGAGATACCGCAGAGAAGGCGTGGGTGAACGGTGGTCGGGAACAGGAATCGACCTCGGAGTCTCGTGAAGTTCCAGAAGATCCTCTTCAATGCAGAACTGGAGGAAATCGGGGTCCGCCGCGAGATCCTCCCCAAGGCGCGAACCGTCGCACCTCAAGAGCATTTGGAGCGCTTCATCATTGACTTCGTACAACTCATCGGTCCCGATGTGGTAAAGGTAGGGGTCTTCCAATTGCTTGAGCGCGCACCTGGGAGTCAGACTCAGATAAGCGCCCGCTGCACGGTCCAGGAGGTCTGCTCGAACGATGTCCTCCTCTCGGATCTCACCTTCTGCGTGCAACCTGGATAGGACTACGAGTCCACCGCATGGGAGACAATCCTTTGGCGGGGTGGGGGACGTGAAGTCACACCCGTCGATCAGGAAAGGACAAGGCTCGCAAACGTGTGACCTGAAGAACGCTTTTTTGAATGCGGGGTCAAAGAGGGGGGTCGTCGCCGAAACTCTTAGCGTCCGGCCCTTGGGGCTCAGGCGGCACGCCAAGCTGTATCCCCGGCATCGCTCCTCTTCTGTTCGGTTGGGTTTATAGTAGAGGCAATGCGCCCGGCAAATCCGTTCATCAGCGTCGTCGAAATCCATCGCGTCGTTCAATCAGCCATGGGCTTGCCGGGCGGTTGGTCTATCAGCAAGAACTCTTGCACTTGCACATTCCGCGGGACACTCTTTTGACTTTCTTGATCTTCATAATATCCTCCCGTAGCATGGTGTCAATCATCCTATAAATCAGAGTACCGGAGGAATCGAACCCTGTCAAACAAAACAGCCACAAGTACGCGAAAAAATTCGGGTAATAGCACGTTTCCCGTTGGCGTGCCATCAGGGAGGTGGTTCTTCTCCAGGAGTACCACATTGTGGTACCGTAGGATGATCGGTAACATCCGGGCGCGCATCCGCGTCCAGCACTCCTCTTTGAGTACCGAAAAGGCGGGCGGGACATGAAATCGTTCAATCTTGAGAAGGCGGCCGCTGCAGGGGGTGGTGAATACGTACTCGGCATGAAGGATCTGCACACGCATGCGTGCTACATGATTTACGGAAGCCTCCAGCCCAACCAAGGCGATCGGTTGGTACGCCCGGGCGAGGGTCACGAGGAGATTCTCTGTGCTGTCGGCGGTCCGCTGCTCCTCCACACCGATTCCGGCGACGTGCGGCTCGAGAAGGGCCATGCAGTACACGTCAAGGAGGAGGAATCCTTTCATATTTCGAATCCATCCAACCGGCCGGTCGTCTATATCTTGGCCGGAGGCCACGCACGACCCCACCACTAACCCCAATGCGTTGTCACGGAGCTACGATTCTTGCTGCCCCCACCCCCCCCCTGGTGGCAGGGGAACAGGGTCTTCGGCGGGCGTCCCTCCGCACACCGTGCCCCGTTCTCCACAGAGCAGGGTGAGAGCGTTCCTCAGGCAGAGACGCCATATCGAAATTTCTTGATCCGCCTAATGCTTAGCGTCCGGGATTGCTACTGCAGGGGGATTATCCTGGAGATAGATTTCTTCACTCCGCTTCCGATATCGAGCAGCGAGCCAAAAAGGGATGTCGAGCCCGACGGCGGCCGGGTCAGAGGCTGTTGCGGCCCGGCCGGAACGGAGGAGGCCGGGCGCCGATTGCCGAATGAATCGAGAATGAAGCCTTCGATCGGGTTGCCGGCGGGCGTCCTGCCGGTCCCGTAGCCCCGGCGGTCAGACCGAGGAATCTGCTCCCGAGGTTCGCGGGAGCCGCGAGGAGTTGTCAGGGCGTTGGGTGATCTGCTTCCGGCTCTAGAGCGACCGGAGCTCCCAGGTATCCTCGCAGTGACGTAACCGTTCCGGTCGAAGTCTACCCGAGGCGGGCTGGCGTTCTCTCTGGACCGCAGGTCTGTGGCCTGACGCGGCGCTGAGTAGACCCGCGACCTGGAGGGAACATACGGGAGCGCCGGTGGCAAGGAGGGCTTTCGTCCCGAGATTCCCAGGGGGGTGGCGGGCGGACCGACGGCCGGCGGTCTGTTTCCCGAGGAAGGACGGTAGTCGCGTTCCGATGGGACGCTCCTGCTCCGAACCTGTGGTACACCCGGCGCCGGCCGGCGCTGGGTGGCGGTACGATGGTCTCGTCCCGGCTGGGCCGGTGGGGGTGGATACAAGCCGGTTCTGCCGCTCGGAGCCGGCTGGCGAGTCACGGGCCGCCGGGGCGCGGGATAGGGCTGAACCTGATACCGGTTCATAAGCGTGTCGTCGGGACGGGGCCGTGTCCGTGCCTGCCTGCGCTGCCTGGTACTCGCGGCTGGGGTCCTTCTCGGCTTTTTCTTGACCATACTCGGCTTTGGTTCAGGGTGTATGATTTTTGGTTTTCTCGCGCGCGGCTTGGAAGGGCTCTCTGAAGTTTCAGACCCTTGAAACGGAAGAGGAGGTGGTTTTTGCGGGACCGTGGCAACAGGTTCCGGCGCCACGGGCACACTGTCCTTCAAGGAGCTGGCCATCCGCTGTTCGGACTTCGGGTTCGACGCTGATCGAACGTTCGCCGGCGAGGATCGGGTCTTCAGAGCGGGCTTGGGCTGCTGAGCCGGCGTATCCATCGTCGAAACCGTCGCAGAGGCTCGGGCGGGTTGCCGGGGGATCATCGGGCGCGAAGCCGCGGGTTCGGAGATGGGTACGCGCTTGGCAATCCTCTGCCGCGGCCCCCTGAGCAGCGATTCGAGCAACTCGGCAAAGGGACCCTGTTCCCACTGGACCATTCCGACTGAGTGCCCCACAATTTTGCCTTCACGATTGATCACGTAGGTGGTCGGTACGGCCGGTACTTCGTAGATAGCCTCTCGCCTGGAGTTCAGGACGAACGTTGTGGGCACGCCGGACCCGAGCATGTGCTGCTGAAGACACAGCCGCTTGTTCGGATCGCAAGCGAAGATGAAGGTGTACCCTCCGTGCCTCCGGTACTGTGCGATTTGAGAGGGGTCGTCGGCGAGGTTGACCGCCACAATGGCGAGTCCACGGTGCCCGTATTTCCTGTAGATCCGTTCCAAAATGGGCTTTTCCATTCTGCACGGCGGACAGTCGATCTTCCAGAAATTCAGGATAACCACTTTGCCCCTGAGTGAAGAAAGACGGAACGTGCCACCTTGCAGGTTCGTGAGCGTCATGTCATTCGCGGGACAGGGTCGCTGATAGAGGGAGAAGTTCAGGGCGCCGAGTTGAGCAGGGGAAACGGTCCCCTGAGCGGACGCCGCCATCATTGCGATCGAGAGGACAAGACATATGCCGACACTGCAATGCCTCAGCATGGGGCCCTTCCTTTGCAGGAATCTGCGAAACTAGACGAATGTTACTATATAGTCACCTGTTTTTCAACTACTTTCGAGAAGAACCCTAGAAATCGGCCGCTCCGGGAACCGACGCGCCGGATACTCCCCGGAGTTCCGCGACGTTCCGGGTACAGCACACGTGATTCTTGACCCATGAGTGAAATTCTCTATCATGTATTTATGGCTCAAGGCGCACGAGTGGTGGCCCCGCCGCGTCATCCTCACGCCATCAATGACGAAATCGCGGACAGCGGAGGAGCTTCAACTTCTCCGCCTTCTCGAACAAACCGGCAAACACCCTGGGAGCGATGATTGCATGGCTCGGCTGAAAGGAGGGCTGGGCAGAGGACTGCGTGGCCAGAAAACGCGGTGTGCCGGGAATCAAGTGTGGTGTCCTGAGAGTTCCAAGGAGGATCGTCATGCTAAAGCCCGTATCGACGATTTGCCTCATTGTGGGGTTGTTCATGTTGTTGCCGGTTGACATGGTACTCTGCGAAAGTGGAGCCATCGACAAAACCGGACTTGGTCCCGCCCTGCTTCGTGCGGCCCGTCAGGGTCATGAGTCAGAAGTAAAAAAGCTTCTCGCCAGAGGGGCGGAGGTTAACACAAGAGACAAACTTCGAAGGACTGCCCTGGGCTGGGCCGCACGGAGACGTCACAGACAGACCGTAAAGACACTCCTGGCTGGAGGGGGAGACATACACGCAAAGGACGACGGTGGGTATACTGCCTTACATTGGGCCACAGGCCCCAGTCCGGATGAGAAACTGATAACAACCCTCCTGGCTGCGGGGGCCGATGTAGCTGCGAAAACTATCCGTGGGGATACACCCTTACACTGTGCCGTCTCAGACCGTCAGGGATCTACTATCAAGATGCTTCTTCGCGCGGGCGCAGACGTCAATGCGAGGAATAACGATGGAGCCACGCCCTTGCACAGAGCCGCTTCGGGCGGTCGCGTTCGCGCCCTGAAAATTCTTCTGGACCACGGAGCCGACGTGAGTGCAGAGACCACATCCGGAGAAACACCTTTGCATTTGGCTGCCTGGGGTGATGAGCCAACGGTGACCAGTCTGCTTCTCGCCAAGGGGGCCGATGTGAATGCAAAAGCTAAGTATGACTTCACCCCACTCATTATGGCCGCGAGCAGGGTGAGAGTGACTATCTGTGCTGATTCGTCGTCAAAGCCACCGAATCGGCTTCTGGAGAATGTGAAGCTGCTTATCGCTGCGGGCGCGGATGTCAACGCACGTGACACCAGATGGGAGCAGACAGCGCTGGGATGGGCTCTCAAGACTCGGAAGAAAGAAATAGCTGCCTTTCTCAAGGCGCAGGGCGCTAAGGAATAGGATTGCAGAAATGTATGTACCGAACTCGGTCGTTCCGATCTGATCTCTCTTGCCTGGACTCCTTCAGTATCAAGTCCACGGGGCATTGTCAGATGTCCCCGACGCCAGACATTGGGAATACAAACTCTGCGGTGATTCGCTTCTCGCTCTGGGTTCCGGTACCGATTGGCTTGACGAAGGCTCCGTAATTTCGAATTCCGTGAATTCCGAAGACACCCTCCGACAAGTCGAGAATATGGGCACGCTATGGAGAGGTGGCTTGTGCGGGAGCTGCTCGATCATACGCCGCAGGACGGCACTTTTCAGCAGAATTGTCTATGGTATCCCCCGAACTCTCCCCCGAGCTCCCAACTCGCCTGCATTCTTCTTATTGGTGGGATTTCACGTGAGGCCGAACCTAACTCGCAAACTGGTCTCTTCCAATCTCCCGCGACGCCAGCCGGAGAAGAATGTCCTCCGTCTCATCGACCCCAGCGTCGAGTTCATGGTCATTCAACACGAGGCAAACCTCCATAGCCGCATGCCCCGTGCGTTTGTTCCGTCAACAAAGGGATGATTCTGAACTATTGAAAAACAGAGTGCTGCCGCCTTCTCAGCGAGGGAGGGATACAGCTCTTGGCCGCCAAAGGACATACGGCATTGTGCGAGGGCTGATTCCAGTGATCCAAGATTAAGCACTCCTTCCGCACCGCCGGATTGTTCGATGATCCGCACATGCAGCCCACGTACTTCACCGAGAGTCAGATAGCGCATCAGGCGAGCCTTCGGTAGAGTTCCTCATTTTTTTTGAGCACACAGTCTGCTGCCCTCTCGAACTCCTCGTCAGACCCACCAATAAGACGGTCGATAGTGACACGCACGAGATCTTCCGCGCTGACGCCGTATGCGGCGGCTCTTTCCCTCAGCTTCGCCAGTTTCTCCTTCGGAAGGGTTATCGTGATGTCAGTCACGCGCATCTCCCAAAGCCACAACTATTACATCATCCCTCTGAATCTTTTGAAGGCCGCCGCTTAGCCAAGCAGGATGTTTGAAGGGGCCCTTGGAGACCCCTGGATCTGCCATCAACGAAGAACAGGGAAGCTTCCGCAGTGCCACTTCCCTGTGATTTCAGTCTCTTAAGTGGCGAGAGTTCCCGGAAAAGTGGGATGGGTGGGCACGAAGTTGAACTCCTCTGCCTTCACGAACCAGCCGTCAGACTCCTTGGGAGCCATGATTTCATGGCTCGGCCGGAAGCAGGGCTTGGCAGCGTACCGCAGAGGCAAAACCCCGGCCAGAGAAACGTCTCAAGGGAAATTGAGTAGGTGTACGTGCAACTTGCGGAACTTGGTACCGAACTTCGCCTGCCGAGCTCAATAGCTGGCAAAAAAGTCTCCGAGGAGAACGATAGCAAGTAATATCATTCGGTTGGTTGCCACCGAAGGCCCCCACAGGATCTCAGAAAGGCGCGGATGTGAGTTGACTGTCAGACTGAGGTCCTGTATTCTCGGTCACCAGAAAAGATTCGCTCATCAAGCATATGCGGGGAAGATAGATCTTACCGGCGGCTGTCCGGCAGGAGGCGGACTCCTGCGGGCGAGAGTTCTTCCCTGCGCGAGCTGTGGGAAGCTCCAAGATCACCAAAATCTTCAGACCGTGACACGATTCAGGCTCGAGTGGCCATGGACGGATCATTTACGTAACAGGAGGTCCAACATGGGGAGGATCATTGTTCTCATTAGCATTCTGTTTCTTTGTTTTCCCTCTGCCGTGCCGGGGCAGGTGCTACAGGCGGGGTTTTTTGGGTTACCGAACCTGGGGCCTCTGTCGCTGAACGCTCAGGTGGGATGGCTCGAGCACAGGGCAGGGAATAGCTGGTCATACAATTACGAATTTGATCGAAACGGCAGAGATCGGCAGTGGGTTGACAGGTCCCCCATACGGGGCACGTGGCTGGAGCTGTCGGCTTCTGGAGCGTTCAGCCAAAATACGAGACTCGTCATCTCGGGGGGACTGCTTGTACCGGCCCGATTATCCGGGACGGAGGACGAGGATGTCTCGGGAGAATCCTACGGACTGGGAATGAATGAAATGACCTGGGGAATGGTCGAAGCCCTGGGAAGCTATAACGTGTACGGAGATCTGGGAGTGCTCTGTGGCTTCCGTTGGGATAGATTTTCTACCACGGGAGAGTTTACGGATCAATCGAAAATCTATTTCCAGATGACGACGTACCTGCCCTTGGTTGGTCTGCAATTGGGTTGGAGGTCCCCTGAGCACGCGTTGATAACCAAGATCACAGGATGGCCCACCGCGATGCCCGGAGACATCCGGTTCGCATACGTCGGAGCCGGTTCTTATCACAAGGAGAGCGGGGACCAGAGCTTCGGGGAGGGGTACTTCCTGGAAATGTTCGCCGAGTATACCGTGAAGGTCTTTGAAAAGGGCTCCGCGGGTGTATTTATCAAATGGAACAATCTTCACGTAAACACCCCCGAGGGTACCTATGATTGGGCCAGATCGAGTGGCCAGGGAACCGGTCCCGTGCAGATGAGTGTAGACAGATCTTCATGGACTCTTGGGGGCTCGCTGACGGTCGAGGTTGCCTTCCCGTGAGGTTGTCGGTCTGAGGGAAAGCACGGAAGGAACGCAACCGGCGTCCGAAGACCAGCGCAGTTCCGCGCGATCAGAACACCTTGAACCGGTACACATAAGTCTCAACTATCGCCTACCCCACAAAGCGTGAGTTCCGAGAGTTCGGAATTCCAGGTACGGAATTCCGGTTACACCATCCCTAATTCTTGACGAATGAATCAGATTCTCCATGTCGTGCTTCTGGGGCAAGCACAACGAGCGGTGTCGCCTGGGTTGCCACATCAAGTCATCCAGCGCGGCGATCGCAGGCGAGAGCTTCTCTCTATCTGAAGGATCACGGCGTTCATACGGTGGCCGATTTGGTGTAACCGGAACTCAGGTACCCGGAATTTGCTAAACTTAGGCGTACTTTGCCACCGCAAGAAGCGTCCGATCTTAGTCAGGTTGGTGCTTGTAGGGCAGTCCTGCGTTCCGCCGGAACACAACCTGCCCGTGCTTCCCAACCTCTACGTGGTCATTTGATATCAGCGTGATGGCTTTGCAGCGACCTTACCGTGCCATATCCCCTGCGGAGTGCGCGGATTCCTCTGGCAGCGGCGATCGCGGCGGCAACCGTGGTGATGTACGGGATATTGTACTTGATCGCTGACTGGCGTATATAGGAATCGTCCCGTTTGCTGAGCTTTCCGTCCGGGGTATTGATAACAAGTTGGATCTCGCCGTTCTTGATGGCATCCGCGATATTCGGACGTCCTTCATGCATCTTGAAGACCGGTTCCGATTCGATGCCCACTTCCGCCAGGTATCTGTGTGTGCCTCCTGTGGCTCTGATAGTGAATCCAAGGTCCGCAAACTGAGCGGCAACCTCTCGAACTGCGGGCCTGTCCGACTCGGCCACCGTCAGCAAGACCGTTCCTTCCGAGGGCAAAGGCTGTTGAGTGGCCTCCTGCGCCTTGTAGAAGGCAAGCCCGAAAGAATCCGCCATGCCAAGAACCTCTCCTGTGGACCTCATTTCCGGCCCCAGAACGGGATCCACCTCGGGAAACATGTTGAAGGGAAAGACCGCTTCCTTGACGCCGAAGTGAGGAATCGCCTTCGGTCTCAGATTGAGTTCGGACAGCTTCTTTCCCAGCATTAACTGCGTTGCAATGCGCGCCATGGGTATGTTGCAGACCTTGGAAACCAGAGGGACGGTGCGGGAAGCCCGGGGGTTGGCCTCCAGAATATAGACGGTGTCATCGGCGATCGCGTACTGGATGTTCATCAGACCGACAACGTTCAGTGCGGTGGCAATGCGTCGCGTGTAGTCGTATATGGTTTCCAGGTGCTTGGGCGGAATGCTGATCGGCGGTATTACGCAGGCCGAGTCACCCGAATGAACACCGGCAAGTTCTATGTGCTCCATCACCGCGGGAACGTACGCATCCGTTCCGTCCGCGATCGCGTCGGCCTCGGCCTCGATCGCGTTCTCGAGGAATTTATCGATAAGCAGCGGACGATCCGGGCTCACCTCCGCGGCCGCTGCCACATACCGCTTCAGCATTGTCTCGTCATGGATTACTTCCATGGCCCGGCCTCCCAGCACATAGGAGGGCCTTACCATGAGCGGATATCCGATCCTCGCTGCGATCTCCAGGGCCTCGTCAAGATTGCCGGCCATGTCGGAGTCGGGTTGCGGAATTCCGAGCTTGCGCATCATGTGGCGAAAGCGGTCGCGATCCTCAGCCAGGTCGATGACGTCAGGCGAGGTGCCGATGATGTTGACTCCGGCTTCGGCGAGCGCGTTGGCGATGTTCAGCGGAGTCTGTCCGCCGAATTGAACGATGACTCCCTCGGGTTTTTCCTTGTTGTAGATGCTCAGCACGTCTTCTACAGTGAGCGGCTCGAAATAGAGCTTGTCCGAAGTGTCGTAATCGGTCGATACGGTCTCAGGGTTGCAGTTGACCATGATGGATTCAAAGCCCTCGTCCCTGAGTGCGAACGCGGCATGAACGCAGCAGTAATCGAATTCAATCCCCTGACCGATACGGTTGGGGCCGCCCCCGAGGACCATCATCTTGCGCCTTGTGCTCGACTCGACCAGGTCCGGCGCATTGTACGTCGAAAAGTAGTAGGCTGCATTCTCAACGCCGCTTACGGGAACAGGTTCCCAGGCTTCCACAACGCCCAGGGACTCTCGTCGGGACCTGATCTCCGGTTCGGTCCTCTTCAGCAGTTGCGCAAGATAGAGGTCTGCAAAGCCGTCCTTCTTTGCCTGAACCAGGAGGTCGTCAGGAATCTCTGAGCCTCGGTACTGAAGGATCTTCTCTTCCAGCTCGACCAGCTCTTTCACCTGCTCGATGAACCATCGCTTGATGAAGGTTTTTTCGAAAAGCGTTTCGATATCCGCGCCTTTGCGAAGCGCTTCATACATGATAAATTGCCGTTCGCTGGAAGGCTGGCCGAGGAGGTCGAGCAGCTCTTCCAGTGGTCTGTCGTGGAAATCCTTCGCGAAGCCCAGCCCGTGCCTCCCCGTTTCCAGTGACCGGATCGACTTCTGAAACGCTTCCTTGTATGTCTTGCCGATGCTCATCACCTCGCCGACTGCACGCATTTGGGTTCCGAGCTTGTCTTCCACACCCTCGAACTTCTCAAAGGCCCATCTGGCGAACTTGACAACCACGTACTCTCCCCAGGGAGTGTATTTGTCGAGGGTCCCCTCGCGCCAGTAGGGTATCTCGTCCAGGGTCAAACCGCCGGCGAGCATGGCCGAGATAAGCGCAATGGGAAAACCGGTCGCCTTGGAGGCCAGCGCGGACGAGCGCGAGGTTCTCGGATTTATCTCGATCACGACGACTCTGCCCGTGTTCGGATCGTGTGCGAACTGGATATTGGTTCCGCCGATGACCTTGATGGCCTCGACGATGTCGTAGGAATATTTTTGCAGCCGCTGTTGCAAATCAGGATCGATGGTCAGCATGGGCGCGGTGCAGTAAGAGTCGCCCGTGTGTACGCCCATGGCATCGACGTTCTCGATGAAACAGACGGTGATCATCTGGTTCTTGGCGTCCCGGACCACCTCGAGTTCCAGTTCCTCCCAGCCCAGTACGGATTCCTCGACGAGAATCTGCCCCACCAGGCTCGCCGCGATGCCCCGTGCAGCAACGGTACGCAGCTCTTCCACGTTGTAGACCAGCCCTCCGCCTGTGCCTCCCATGGTGTATGCAGGCCGGATTACTACGGGGTATCCCAGGTCTTCCGCAATCCTTTCAGCCTCCTCTACGCTGAAGGTGGCTTTGCTCCTGGGCATCTCGATTCCCAGACCGTCCATGGTATTCTTGAACGCGGTACGGTCTTCGCCCCGCTCGATCGCGTCCACTTCCACGCCGATGATTCGGACGCCGTACTGCTCAAGAACTCCCTCCCGGTGCAATTGCGAGGAGAGATTCAACCCCGACTGTCCCCCGAGGTTCGGTAGCAGCGCGTCGGGTCGCTCCTTCTTGATGATCTTGGTCATCGTCCGCACATTGAGCGGCTCTATATACGTATAGTCGGCCATGCCCGGATCGGTCATTATCGTCGCGGGATTGGAATTGACGAGGACGATCTCGTAGCCGAGCTTCCTCAGGGCCTTGCAGGCCTGGGTGCCCGAGTAGTCGAATTCACAGGCTTGACCGATGATGATCGGTCCGGAGCCGATGATCATGACCTTCTTGATGTCATCACGGCGCGGCATGGGCTCTCCTTCTCCTTACCGAGACTGAAGTATCGGATGTGCTATTAGTATCACTTAACGACCCTATCGGTAATACAAACAAGTCGCCAACCCTGTCAAGCGAAACTGACGGACGGCGGAACGCAAGAGCCCGCTGAGCCCGGCGCCGGGCTGCCCGGCGCATAGAGGCAGGAGGAGGTGCCGGTTGACCGGACGCATGCGGCAAGGTATGCTCAGAGGCTGGTGATGAGTAATACCATCTCGCGTTCCAATGATGAATGTGATAGGGATCTCCCCGGACGTAT
>CAZCDS010000013.1:0-122366 GCA_964497585.1 uncultured Syntrophaceae bacterium | reverse complement strand
ATACGTCCGGGGAGATCCCTATCACATTCATCATTGGAACGCGAGATGGTATGAGTCTCTCGAGAATGCTGCCCAGGACGCGGACTTGGTCATTGAAGCCGTGACCGAAGATATGGAAACCAAGAAATCAGTCTTTAGGACGGTTGACGAAATATGTGAGAAATCAGTGATTTTCGTCAGCAATACGGCGGGGTTGAGCATAACCGAACTCGCCTCGGTAACCTCAAGGCCGGATCGGTTCATTGGTATGCATTTTTTTCAGCCTGTCCCGATCATGAAACTTGTCGAGGTCATACGTGGGCACATCACCTCCGATGAAACTACTGCGATAATCAAGGATGTCGCCGACAAAATGGGGAAGACGGCGTTAGAAGTTCAGGATGCCCCCGGATTCCTGGTGTCTCGCATACTCATGCCCATGATCAACGAGGCAATTTTTGTGCTCCAGGAAGGACAGGCAACGGCCGAAGAGATCGACCTGTCGATGAAACTGGGAGCCAATCATCCCATGGGACCTCTCGCTCTGGCGGATCTCGTTGGCCTGGACAGACTGCTCCAGATTCAACAAGGTCTGTACGAGGAATTCAGGGATTCTAAGTACCGACCGGCACCTCTACTCGTTAAAATGGTGAGGGCAGGAGAGTTGGGTCACAAATCCGGCAAAGGGTTCTTTGACTATAGCTGAAGTCAGTCGCTCTGCGGAAAACCGATTTCGGTCCACGCCCGGCTCAAAGTCAAGCCTTTGGACCGCCGTTCATAGCGGTTCCTTGTCCTGACAAGGGGGTCCGCCTTGGGTCCAGAAGACCTCTACTGCGTGTTGCCGATCAGTCGTATGGAATGCACGAAGAGCGGGTTTTCAGGGCGTATCTGAAAAAACAACAACTGCCGGGGATCCTGATCGGCAAATCGAAAGTAAGCTACGAACGGTCCACTCTTGTTGACGGATATTGATTCCCTGGCCTTGCTCTCTTTCTCCTCGACGGTTATGACATTCTTTTTGCTTTCTGAATATCCTTCGATTCGGATCTCCCACCCTCGAGACTTGCGATCATTCTTCAGAATGAACCGCGCAGGACCCCTGAGCCATCTACCCGCCCCACCCCTGGCATCAGAATCCTCTATCACCCTATCCCAGTTGGCCCCGAACAGGTATTTGTGGAATCTCCCCTTGGAGAAGTCAATCTCTGATGACAATTTGCCGTACCAACTGGTATTGACATAATCTATAGTCACATGATCGTTTTGCAGTGCATTAAAAACATTGACTGCTGCTATATAATTCGACAAAAAATTCGGATGTCCATCATAGTTAACATACCCCCAGAGTCGGTGCGTATTTCCCGCGGCTACGTTGATGAAATCTATGCCATTGTTCTTGAGAAATTCTACTATTTCGTGCTGCGGATTGACCGGGTCCGAGTGCCCGGAAAATGTGGTAAGAATGGCAAATTTCTTGCCATCGCGCTTACAAATGGAAGCAATTCTCTTCCACAGGTTGAAATTCCTCATTTTGTTCTGGTCGTAAATGTCTCTAAACCCAGGGTGACTGGTTGCACAGCCCATGTCCCATACGTGTCTCCTGAAGCCGGTTCTGGGATTTTTTTCCTGCTTCCTGACAACTATGCGCCTATTCTCCGAGATTCCCATCTTGGCATATCGCATGTCGTCGATGAGTGATTGTATTCGATCCACCATATATTTCATCCTGAAATGCTCCAGGAAAGTGCCTCTTATGGTCAGAGAAAAGCGTTCGGGAACCTTTTCGTTAAGCATCAACTTGCCTTCCAGGTCGTAGAACGGCCTGTATACACGGCGTTTTGGATTGGACCAACAATATGGCAGTGCTGAGTCACCGATGTCGTTACTCGTATATTTCAGAAGAACAATATCCGGATTGATCAGGGGATACAATATCTCAAAAGTCCTAAATTCCTGGCCGGTGCCAAAGGCAGGGATCCCCGCGTTGAAGCTCACTACCTCTTGAGCATTTCTCTTGTAAAGATCCTGCAGTTGTTCGGTTATTCGTTCATAGGCTTCTATTTCATACCCGTACACTTCAGAATCGCCGAGGAAGAGTATCTTGGTGAGGTGTTGTCTATTCGCGCGTTTTATAGCCTGACCCCATTGTTTGTCACGAAATCCATGTCGGTTAATCTTCACATGGGCCCCCGAAAGCGGAGATCTGCCGTCATACCCGGGAATACCTTTCCAGCCTAGAACAGAGTCATAGTCGAATTCCGACAGGTCATTGACATTATATGCGTCGTCTCGCACAAGTATACGGGCAATGCCCTCGACTGCTATGACCGTGACGAACAACAGGAGAGCACCGTATGCTAGGTAAAAGAACGCTTTTTTCAAGACAAGTTCAACCTTTCCAACTCGATCCCGCTATTGAAACGGGGCACAGCCGCGTCCAAAAGGGATTCATTAGCTTTGCCAGGTGAAGACGGATGATACCAGAGCTCTGGGATATCGACAAGAGCCCTTGCCCTGCATTCACATTCTCCTGACTCCCGCAAGAGCGGACTGGTTATTTGCCTCCGGTCTCAACGAAAAGAAAAGCACCGGGACCTCGCTCAGAGTACCGTCAACAAAAGGGTTCCGGCCGAGAGCGGAACATACCCCCTGGCAAGCCCCAATGTCAAGTATAGGCACGAGGTATCTCCGGAGCACCTTTCGTCCTGACGCGCGTTACGGAAAATGATTTCTGTCTTGGGATGAGCCGTGCGGTCTGCTATGGCCTCCCCTGGCACGATATACTTACTCGTGAAGGAAGTTGCGCATTAATTGAATGACTTGTTTGTCATCAGGCTTGTTGATCATGCAGGTTGGCACATGTCCACAAAGCTCTAGATTATAGTAAAGATAAGGCTTGTATCTCAACCGCCGTAGAGGCGAGGCGTGGGCCAAATCCAGCCGAGCACATTGGGGAGGACCTCGAGGAAAACACAATACCCACCAAGGGATCCAAGTTCCTCGATGGACTTACCGACGCATTGTGTGTCCAGCTGACTGCCGACGAAGACATTGTGGCTGACGGAGAAGTGTTCGCTGAGGTACGCTGAGAAACGGGACAAATTGGGCTTTTCGGCAAGGTGACGGCGGTCCCGTCTCTGCCGGCGCGTGGGAGGAGACAGGAGGCCTTTTCGATTTCCCGGGAACCATTGCTCGCCTGCTATCGTCTCTTACGCCCCTGAAAAGACAAGGCCGTCGCATAATCCCTGGTGATATACGCCAAACTCTGCGACCACCGAAGCGCCCGACTCTCGTTCAAGACCTAAAAAGAACATTTGAGGCGCCACTGGTTGCAGAATCCTGGGAGATGGCCGATAGAAGGGCCAACTCCCGTAGCAGCGCATGGGCCCATGCGGATTCAGATAGCCCATTGGACGAGAGGCTTACAAGACTTCTCCATCGCAGGCTCATCCCCATCATCGGGTGGCAAGAAATGTTCAGCAGCCGGCACTTTGCTCGGACTTCATGGAGGGTTGTCGCACTCGCGGTGGCGTCTGCTTTTCTGTTCACAGGGTCTTTCAACATCGCTGAATCTTGGACATGGAAAGAGCGGGGACTGATGGATGCGGCGATGATGGGAGATCTCAAGGGAGTGAAAGGTCTTCTCAGCAAAGGTGCGGATATCAACACTGCAGATTCTGAAGGGGACAGCCCTTTGATCAGGGCTGCAGCAATGGGACATGCTGAGGTGGTCAAGCTTCTCGTCGATCGGGGCGCCGACATCCACCGAAAGAACAAAAAAGGTGCGACTGCCCTCATCACCGGATATCTCATGGGACACCAAGAAGTGGCGGATTTCCTCATGTCCAAGGGAGCCGGTTTTGACTCCGCCGGGCTGACCCCCCTCATGAAAGTGTCAAAAGACGGGCGATTACAGGATGTTCAGAAGCTCCTGAAAAAGGGAGAGGACGTCAATGCACGAGGCAAACTCGGCATACATGCGATCGTATGGGCAGCGGCCGGAGGTCACGTCCGGATCGTGAAACTGCTCCTGGACAAAGGAGCAGGAGTCGGCAAGGTGGGGACCGATGGGGAATCATTACTCATTCAGGCATCATATCAGGGACACCTACCAGTCGTCCGTCTGCTTATGGCAGAAATGCCAGATGAAGTCTTAACTAAAACAGCTAATTTCCTTCCAGGGTTCCTTCAATGTGACCTTGTCCAAGATCAATTCCGCAACGGCCTTCTTTAATCGGGAATTCTCCCGCTCCACTCCCGCTCCTTCAGACGCTTTGCGTTGGCGACCTTCAGACCCCCATATTCCTTTTTCCATCGGTAATAGGTCGCGAGTCACCCCCAGGTCGCGGCTCACCTCTTTCACAGTCCGTCCCTGAGACAACAGGCCTCCGCCTCTCGAAGCTACCGATGATCTGCTCAACGCTGTATCGCTTGCGCCTCATCCTCACCGATTGAGGTCCAGATACTGCCAGAGACTAACTCAGAACCTGGGCCACTCCTCTGCGGAGCAGGTCATGCTCTCAGAGCCGGAAATGTTGAGACGGTGAAGATGCTATTGGCCGCGGGCGCGGACATTAACGGCAGAAACAAGGCAGGTGATACTGGGCTCATAAGTGCGTGTTCGGGGACAGGCTGGAATCTCCTGGGTAGAGTCTTCAAAGAATTCGTCGAAGGCGCGGTCGATGAGGAATTGAAGGAAAAAGCGGATCTGACCGGGAGGCGGAGTATGGCATTGGTTCGGATGTTCCTGGACCGGGGAGTGGATGTGAACGCACAGAACCATAAAGGAGAAATGGCCCTCATGAAGGCCTGCGATTCGGGAGACCTAGAGATTGTCCGGGTTCTTCTTGCACAGGGAGCGGACATCCACGCCAAGAACGCTCAAGGACAGACAGCACTGGACCTCGCAAAGGCGAAGCACTACAGCGCCGTGGCAAGGATCCTCCTGGAACGGGGGAAAAGAATCTGGAAGTTCTGATGTAAAGCCAAAGGACAAGAAAAGGCGCGATTTCACTGACGCGGACAGCGCAATTATTGGAAGCTTTTGCCGTTGACAGCGTGCGTGTCGATCCCCTATGTTGACATATCCGGATAGGTTTTTTCACTGCGGTCAGGCGTTGCTGTTCTCCTCGTCCATGGCCGGGGCAAGATCCGATGGCCATGTGGGATTCGAGCCCGCAGGGACCGACACCCGCTGCTACCCTCTGCGCCTCGTCGGGGCGCCGTCGTCTGAGACCCCGAAGTCGGCTTGCTTCTCTTTCCAGGGAAACGGGTCTGGAGTCGATCGTACATGAAGGCGACTGATGCAAGCTCTCTGCGCGAACTCCTTTACCGGGTGATTCGGCACTACGACGAGTTGGCTGCGGCGGCCCGCAAGGGAGAAGTAGACCCCATCGGGTACGTCGGCCGGATCGTGAGGCACAGGTTTCCCTATCTGCTTTTTGTTATCCGGGACGTTCTTCCCCTCTTGGAAAGGAACCAGTTGGACTACTACGAGGCCCTCTTCAAAATTATCAGAGAATCCCAGAGTTTCGGCGACTTTCAAACCATCCTCGATAGCAAGATGGAGATTGAAAGGATAGAAGAGGGGCGTCGCGTGTTCGGGTACGCGCTGAAATGGATCGACTCCAAAGAAAACGGCAGACCCGGTGAGGTAGAGCTTCGCGAGATTCAAGAGCAACTCAGGACGATCAACGAGAAATGCGTCAAATACTACCTTCCCCGCGACGAAGGTCCCCGCATGGTCCTGGCCTCCGAGGTGGCTTCGGAAAAGGAACCAGCCGATCTTGCCTTTCGCCGCGTTGCCGAATTGATACGCAGTGCGATTCAGCAGATATTTCACATGACAGCGGGCAGTGAGCTGCGACGCTCCTTCACCGCGTTGTTCAAACACCCGGCAAAAGACCTGGAGAAGGATCTTCGGCGGTTGGCCTGGTTTCTCTTCCGATGCGGCTTTTCCGTGGATTGGGTGTCGTCGGGGTACTACCGGGATTCACTGTCCGCTCTGCTCAACGAAGAGATACTCGACTACCTGATCCAAACGAGAAAGAGCTTAACAGACCTGGAAGGGCTCTCGGTCCATCTCGCCCTGATCTCGCTCATTGATTTTTCGAACTTTTTCGAAATCCCCTCCGATTATTGCGACATCGAAGACGGCAGGGAGATCTCGCGTCGCGCCAGATCCCTCACCGGCAAAAAAAAACGTGGAGGGACGCTCCTCAAGAAAACGTACCGGCTGTACAAACATTACAAGGCCAACCGATACGCCACACAAGCCGAGCAATACCTGGCATACCGATATTACAGCAGCTTCGGGAGCTACCATGGCGATCGCCGACGCTCCAGTGCCATGGCCTCCGTCGCGGTCGAGGTATACAAGGATCGGGTCGACCGGGACGTGGTGGAAAAACAAAGCGCGCAAGAAATCGCAGAGAGCGGCCCCGCATACAGCTCCAAGACCAAGGAAGAGATGGCTGCTCTGATGAAGCTCTTTGCGGATTCGTTAGAGAATCCGGGGAGCATCCATGGAGACGCGGTCAAGATTCTCGGTGACATCTCGTCGGGCGGCATGGGAAAGGTGAGCATCGGTATACATAAGGACATGATCGTGGCCCTCAAGACAGTCAAGGCCGAACCGTCCGGTTCTCGGGCCCACAACGCCGATTTTCTCAGCTATGAAGGCGCGATTCACTCACGAGTCCAGACCTCGGCTGACAGGCCCGGAGAGGTGCTCCCCCCGGACCGGCAGCACCCATATATTGTCGAATATCATGGCCTGGTCGAGCAAGACGACCAACTGGTCCTTATCATAGGTTACTATCCCAATGACAGCCTCACCCATCTCGTGAAGCAGAATCGAATGGAGACCTACGACCCGTCGTCTCCGGCACCGAGCAAACTCACGGTTCGAACCCTGCGGGTCATTATCAACCAACTGTTGGAGTGTCTCAGGCATTTCCAGCGGCGACAAGTTGTCCACCGTGATCTTAAGACTGACAACATCCTCTTCACTCTCGACGAGAACGAGAATATCAACCGAATAAAGATTATCGATTTCGGAACGGGGCTCGCGATGGGACCGGGCGCGGAGCCGGACTTCTTCAAGGGCAAGCTCGTAGGAACGCTGCTGTTTATGGCTCCGGAACAGGCAAAGGGGCGGAGCAGTTACGAGTCGGATCTCTACAGTGTCGGGGCCGTGCTGACCGCGCTTCTCACCGGCAAGGCACCCATCAAAGTACGGGTTCCGAAGACTCGCGAGGGTATGGCAAGACTCATCCAGTTGGTGAGGAGTCATCCCAGGCCTCCTCTCACGGAACTCAATCCTTTCCTCAAGGGAAGTCCCCGATTCATGCAAGTGGCCTCCATCGTCTCCGGCATGTTGCAGATGAATCCCCTGGAGCGACCCACGGTAGAGCAATGCCAGCAGGCCTTTGATCGTGCATTCGACGCGTTCGCGGAAGACCTCGATTCCGTGAGCATCTTCTATACGAAAAACTGACCTGGCCACCGACCGTTAAAATCCCCCACACTCCCTTTTCAGACTGGTGAAAGGAGGAGTTCACGTCGCAAGCTGTTGGACGACTCCGCCGGAATCTCACGCATTCGAAAACGCATTCGTATAAAGGTCTCTCCTTCACTCTGTGACGTATCGGGATTGGTCACTCGAGCCTCTGTCTCGGCATACGTCCCATGAAGCGTCTGCCGAATCGCCAGAGAACGAGACAATAGAATATGAAGGTGATGAGCACCGCCCGCTGCACCAACATGTGAGGTTCCAGGAGAAGGAAGAGCCCGAGACACCCAGCGGCCAGCAAGCCCGGGAAGAGGAAATCGACGATCCTGAGGAAACGAAATCTGAGCTGGCAGTACACAAAGGTCAGAAGTGTCATGGTCAGCTTGGTCAGGATAATTACCAGACATCCGCCGAGGAGGCCATATGGGTAGACAAGAACCATGTTGAAGAAGAAACACAACGCGGTCGTGATTGCGGTAAATGCGAGCAATATCTTAGCCGCGCCTGTCACCATCATCACGTAGCAGAAGAGGTTGCACTCGAAGGAGAGCACGATGGTCCAGATCAGGTATCTCGTCATCCAGGCCGCGGGCCGGAATTCCCCAGGAAAGACCGTTCCGATGATGAGGTCGCTCCAGATATATAAACAGAACATCGGAGGATACGATAGTACCAGTAACCATTGAGCGGTGCTCCGTACCAGTGGCGTGACATTCTTGCGGTTTTTCCACCAGAGCGCTGCCAGCACCGGGAATATTACCCAGCCGAGAAGCTGCTCCGAACCAAGAAGAGACACCGAGTCCACCACAGTAAACGCGGCCGTGTAAAAGCCCATCCGCGTCACACCGACAACATCCTCGAGGAAGAATATATTTACCCGGTTGTACAGGATTCCCAGAATCTCAATGAGCGCAAAGACCGTGGCAGCCCTGACCACCAACAGGATCACATGCCATTCGCTTCTCATGAGGAGTCGGGCAGAGTATCGCCCGGCATAGAGCGTGAATCCCAAAACAAGCCGGACAATCCCCGAGATCAACCTGAACTGGCCCACCACCAGCGGGCTCATACCCAGAAAAGCCGTAACGAATCCGAACCCATAACCGAGTACGGAACCGGCGATCTTGATACGAGCCTCCTGGTCCTGACGACCTCGTACCCGAAATTCCGCGAAAAAAGTCTCCGCCAGGGCTTCCAGCCCGAATCCCAGGGACACGAAGAAGAGGAGCCACGCCATGCGAAAGGAAAGGCCCTTAAAGAAACCGAACAGCCAGACTACCAGCATCGACACGACCAACAAAAGGACTTTGATGATGTTGACCTGGTTGATGATTTCCGGAACGCCTTCCTGTTCCGTTTTGGTGAGATCCCCCACCAGCGGGTAGTAGAGACCGTACTGAACAACCTTGAAGAGGATCCCCCCGGCGACCGTGGCATACATCACTTCGCCATAGAATGTAGCATCCAACCAGGCCAAGTAGAGGCCGAACAGCGTCGTGGCCACGCCTTCCACTCCCTGCGCGGAGAGCAGGAAGGCAAACCGACTTACTATCGCCTTCATCACCGAGCCCTGGGACGTCTTTGCGCGGTCGAGCCCCATCCGTTCCTCTCTCGTGGTCACCTGCCGTTTTCTTTCCGGATACTTCGGGCAAAGAAAGTAACTTTACCACCATCGCTGCCCCGGAGGAATAGCGATCTGCACGTGCGCCGAGCATGAGTCTTCTGCCGCAGGCCGGGCGACACATGGATCGACTCCTCCTCCTTGAAACGGGCATGACTCGACCGGACAAAACCGACAGATAAGACCCCGGGGCATTGGCTTGAAGAAGGAAAAGTGGTAAAGTAAAATTTCCTCTCTGAGCCGACGGGTGAATTCGTGTGCGCGGCTCACGTCCGGTGGAGGAGGACAAAGGGTTGAAGCTTGGTGATCACCTGACCATGTGCTGGCGGCAGGTCATGCGCAACCGTCGCCGCTACAAAGCCGTCATGGCTGCTATTGCCTTCGGCACTGCCGGATTCATCGTCATAAGGACCATGGGCGATTCCGTGGAAAGCAAGCTCGGGGAGAATTTGGAGCTGCTCGGTGAAGCCACGGTCATGATGGCCGAATGGGACAACCACGAGGATAACCTCCACCCCGGCCAATACTATATGCGCGACGTGGAGCGACTGAAAAGGCTCCCTCACGTAGTGGCCGTAGCCCCAGTCGTCACCAATCCCCGGATCATGGCAACCTATCGAACGACCGATTGGATGGCCGGTCTTATCGGGGTGGATCAATCCTACTGGAAGACACAGACACCTCACGTACTCGATGGTCGTCTCATCAGCGCGTCGGATGTGGTGGGCCGAAGACAAGTATGCGTAATCGGGAAGGATGTTGTCAAATTCCTTTTCAAAGGGGCTGACCCGGTCGGGAGGGTGATCCGAGTGGCTAACTCGAGTTTTAGAGTAATCGGGCATCTCGGCGGCATTCAGCACACGGAGATTCGCTCGGGTATTTTTGTGCCCATTACTACAGCCCAGACACTGTTCCACGGCCTCGACAAAATCGGGATCATGTACGTGCGCGTGGACGATTGGAAGTGGGTCAAGCCGGCCCACGGGCGGATCATGACCTTACTAAAAGACTCACACCAGGGTTACGAGGAAGGCATACGGCTCATCTACTTTCCGGAACGTGTCAACAGAGTACAGACTCTCGTTTATATCGTGAAGCTGTTTATTTACGCGTCGCTCGTGGTCACGTTCATTCTCGGTAAGGTGGGCCTCACCAATGTAATGCTCGCCGCGATTCAGGACAGAACCCGAGAAATCGGCCTGAGAAAAGCTCTCGGGGCGCACGAGTTTACCATACGAGCCCAGTTCCTCACCGAGTCGGTCCTCATAAGCCTCATGGCCGGAATCGCCGGCGTAGTCTTCGGCCTGGTCGCGGTGCAGGCCCTCCGGGGGCCACTCGGCGTAGAGGTCTCCAGTTACGTGATGTCGACGAGCGTACTCATGGACCTCGTTTTTACCATCTCAATAGGTGTGGTTGCCGGGCTCTATCCTTCCCTGCAGGCCAGCCGCCTCGACGTGGTCACGGCCATGCGCTTCGAATAGGGTCAGCAAGTCTTCTTCTTGAGATTGGAGTTCACAGCGGATTTGAGCTTCCGGCACGTAACGAAGTGCGGGCACCCCGAGGGCGAGCCAGCCCGTAATTTGGGATTTCTTGAGGCGGGGACCGACAACGCTCACCGCCGGGCCGCCTGTGCGCTTCCCGCGATCCCTGGCAGTGCGGTAATCCTTGGAATCACAGACTGGATTCATCGCCGTCCACGGCAAGCTTCTTTTTCAGAAGGGCCCTGCCCGCTAGACTCTTTGCGCGATTGAATTCCGGAGATGGCTTACTTGAACCTATCCTTCAGTACGTCATCGAGGGCTTTTTGCCTCTTCTTGATCTGGGCGTTGATGTCCGAGCTTCTCTTACGCAAACGTTTCTTGTCCTGAGCGACGCCCACTGCCTGCCGCTTCTGCAAGTCCTGCTGGATGCCTTGAGAAACGCCCAATTCTGCCGCGGTGAAGGCGATCAGCGTCCTCTCTGCACCGGCCTTCGCTGTGGAGGGAACGGCTAACTGTACTACGTCACCTGGAGCGGAACGGGACGTGGTCCCAAATGCTGCAGGGCAGGCCAACACCACCACTACAAGTACAGAAACTGCCAACCCTATCTTCCTGTTTGTCATTGAAACACCTCCCGGCCATGATTTCTGATACCATCGGCTATCAACGAGAAAGGCTTTACGCTTCCCAAATCGGTCTTCGCTTACGGCCACGGCAAAACTCGCCCTGCGCCCTTGAGGACAAGAAAAGCCTCACCTACGTTGCTGTCACCTGTCGAGTCTATGTACGCCTTCGTTCTTTCTCTCGACGTCTACTCGCGCCGGAACAATGATCATTGCCGTATCTGTGATTATGCCATTGCGAAGTGAGAACGGCAACACCACTGAGGGCAACTGCCCGGCTCGGTTCCGAGAAATTTCCTGACTTCACGGCACCCTTACCGGCACAGCCTGCCGCCTACCGATCGGTGGCCTCCATCCATGTCCAAGGCTTCCTGCCAGACAAATCGAAAGTTTGGAGTAAGCCTTGCCGAATCCGACGCTGCGCTCACCCGGCCTTGCGGCTTCTGAGCAGCTCTGCCATCCTCTCGAGGCCGAGATTTCTGGCGTAACTCGGAGCGCTTTGTCCTTCGTTGTTGGGTGTATTGGGAGGAGCCCTTCTCTCGAGGAAGAGTTTCACCACGTCCATGCACCAATTGCGAACGGCTTGAATGAGCGCGGTATCACCGTGGTCATTTGACTCAATGGTGGAGATCGATCACAGCTCATGGTGACTTGGAACGCTCCCTGATATGTTGACACGGCGCTCGTGTGTGGGATAGGAAGGAACTTCGTCAATTCCTCTGCGAGCCTCAGCCGTCTACCGTAGTACCAGGGGAGCTCCGGGGACGGGCTCGGAATGGGCGCTGCAAAATCGCGCCCTTGTGGATAACGACAAGAGTTCGGGATCTCAAGGAAAACGGCGGGGAATTGACGTGCCGGTGTGCTCTTCACTTGTGCCGTACCACCCCGATCCGGACGCGGGAACCATCGATGAAGCGCTCAGAGCAAGACTATCCGGAGAAGTAGCGTGGATACCGGGAGACTGTCCCTCCGCAAATTGATTCTTGATCCGCTACGGTTACTGGGGAGAAAATTCGCCGAAGCACTGAGGGATCTCGCCCCCATCATATTGGTTATCACGATATTTCAGGTCGCTGTGCTCAACAAGCCGCTGCCGAACGTCGTTGAAGTCTGCGGAGGCAGTGTGCTCGTTGTGCTGGGTTTGGCCTTCTTCGTGCTGGGACTGGAAATGGGACTGTTTCCCCTTGGGGAGGCTATGGCCGACGCCTTTGCGCGGAAAGGAAGCCTGGTCTGGCTGCTCGTCTTCGGATTCGGATTGGGCTTCTCCACAACCATTGCCGAACCCGCGCTTATCGCCGTAAGTGAGGAAGCCTCCAAAGTAACCGCCCAGGCCGGACTGATCAGTGAGGACGTATCGGCCATGAGGTCCTACGCGATGGGAATTCGCCTCACGGTGGCCACATCCGTGGGATTCGCCATCGTCGTCGGCATCATCAGGATCCTGAAAGGGTGGCCGGTACAGTATCTGATCATTGGGGGATACGTGGTGGTGATGCTCATGACGTCCGTGGCTCCGGACGAGATTGTGGGCATAGCATACGATTCAGGAGGCGTTACGACATCGACTGTGACGGTCCCTCTGGTGACGGCTCTTGGAGTGGGGCTTTCGTCGTCCCTCCGTGAAAGAAACCCGATGATTGACGGATTCGGGATGATTGCTTTTGCGTCTCTGTTTCCAATGATATTCGTCATCCTGTACGGCATGATCGTTTTCGGGACGGGCTAGGAATCCCATGCACTTCCTCAGTATACTCCTGTACTCTCTTATAATGACCGCGCGGGACGTGTTTCCCGTGGTGGTTTTGCTGGTGATATTTCAACTCGTCGTGCTGAGGCGCCCCATCCCCCACTGGCGCAGACTTGTGGTAGGTTCGGTCTTTGCCCTCTCCGGGTTGGCTTTGTTTCTTATGGGGCTGGAATCTGCACTGTTTCCGCTCGGACACTCCATGGCTAGGCAGCTCACAGCACCGCAGTTCGTCTTTGGTGCAGGTTCAACCCCCTCGGCCGCAGCCTGGTGGGATTATTGGTGGGTGTACGTCTTCGCCGCGCTGGTCGGCTTCTCGACCACCGTCGCGGAACCTGCGCTCATTGCCGTCGCGTACAAAGCCAACGAGGTCTCTCGCGGGAGCATCAATCAATGGGGGCTTCGGATCGCCGTTGCCATCGGGGTGGCTCTGGGAATAGCGCTAGGAACGTTCCGAATCGTAACGGGGACTCCCCTGTACGCCTACATTCTCGCGGCCTATGCCATCGTCGTCCTTCAGACCCTTTTCGCGCCGAAACTCATCATACCGTTGGCCTACGACTCGGGCGGCGTCACGACCTCCACGGTGACCGTCCCGCTCGTTGCGGCTCTGGGCTTGGGACTTTCAACCAATATACCGGGACGTAATCCGGCTCTGGACGGCTTCGGGCTCATTGCGTTTGCCAGCGTTTTTCCGATGATGACCGTCATGGGGTATGCACAGATCGTTCAATGGAGGACGACTCGTCGCCGAGATGTCGTCGAGGAGGATTAGCATGAAGTTCAAGATCATCATATCCATGGTGAAAACCGACCTCACAGACAAAGTTGTTGCAGCGGCCAAAGCGGCCGGAGGAACGGGAGCCACGATCATCCCGGCGCGAGGCACCGGCATCAGAGAAGCGAAGACCTTCTTCGGGCTCACCCTGGAAGCTCAGACCGACGTGATCTTTCTGCTCCTGGAGGAGCATCTCGTTGACCCGGTGATTGAAGCCGTGTACGACGCAGGAGAGTTCCAGAATCCCGGAACGGGTATCGCGTTCGTGGTACCCATCGATCACGTGGTGGGACTTGAGAGTCAGATCGATCACTTCAGGAAGGAAGCGGCCAAGTCTCCAGGAATTGACAGTGAGAACGCTTGATGCCTCTCCGGTTCGAAAGCAGAATGGCATGAGACCTCAGGAACCAACCCAGCCGTGTACCAGGTGAACCCGTCCAGGCCGGCCTGGTCGCCCTAATCTCCTACCTGGTGAACAATCCGGCTCCCCACTCGGATACGGTCAGCTCTTTCTCCAACCGCAGGCCGGTTTCCAGGAAGACGCCCCTCACCTCGCTCCACTGGTCCACGGGAACTCCCGAAATGATGAGGAATCGATCGGCAAGGGAAATGAGCTGAGCGCTCCGGTTGGTCAGGGTGAGCGGATCGAGGTTGGCGGTGACCAGATCCCAGGAGCCGGTGAGTTCGGCCAGCGACACGCACTCGAACTGCAGCCGGTGCTCCACTTCATTGAGCCTGGCATTTCGCCCGGCAGACTCCACCGCGACCGGGTCGTTGTCCACTCCGAGTGCCGGATCGGCTCCCAACATTACTCCCGCTATCGCGAGAATCCCCGAGCCGCAGCCCACGTCAACGAGACTGAACCGGTCCTGGACTCGTTTCAGTTGTTCGACGGCTTCCTCCAGGAGGACAAGGCAGCCCTGGGTCGTCTCATGGGTTCCCGTGCCGAAGGCTTCGGCAGGCTCGATCATGATGACTCTTCTCCCGCGGGGCTCGGGCGTTATCCACGGAGGAGTGACCATGAGATTCTTTCCAATGTCCAGCGGTTCGAACCGGTCCCTCCAGAGGATCGCCCAGTTCTCATCTTTGATGGGGACTGTCGCGTAGCGCAGCTGTTCGAGTTCCGGAAAGATCTCCTCAAGCTCAGCCGCATATCGCTGCCACTCCGGCTGAACCACTCGCCACGTATCAGCAGAGAAATAAGCCGTGACCACAGTTTTTTCCCGCCCGGCCTCCTCGAGAAGAACTCCTTTCGACGCGTGTTCGTGACAGAAATTGGATACGGCGTCGGCAACTTCATCCGGGACCGTGACTTTGAGTGCAATCCACTCTCTTTTCATTGCCGGCGACATTCGGTACAAATCCTAGGCGGAATCTTGCGGAAAAGGGGCCGCTGGAGGAAGACCCTTTAGCGAAAGATCTTATCGCACATTCGTACGCGTGGGAAATTGAATACAGAGGAGGGGGAAGTGGGGCCTTCAGGGAGAAGCCGTCGCGGGCGTCGGTGTCCGATATCCGCAACCGCGGCCGTAGGGCCTGCTGTACACGCAGAAACCCCCGTCCGGTCCGGGGGAGGGAACCGGTCCAGGGGGCGGAGGAGGGAATCCTCCGAACTTGTGGGAACGGTGTGCCTACTGGGCTCCCTTCATGCACGCGTCGGCTTCAGTAGACGTTTTACGATACAGGTCCCGGTACTTCCTCTCGAGAGCCCGATTCTCGTCGTACTGCGAGAAGAGCATATCCATGGTCTGAATCGTACCGCTGTTCTTGGGCAATTTCGCCTGGTTCTCGATCTGTACCATGAGATTTCTGGAGACCTGATGGTGGAAGTTGGCCCGTGCCTCGTAGGATCGCGCGGTGTTCACCAATTCCTGGCAAAGCCCCAGGAAGAGGGTTCGTTGGCAGTACGCGGGGCCCGCGGTCGTAAAGAGAATCAGCGCAAGTGAGAAGGCTATGATCGGTACCCTGAGGTTCATTGTGAGCCTCTCGTTTTTTCTTCATCATATAGCAGTACTAGGAAAAATTAGCAAATAAAAAATTTAGGAAAATGCTATATCACTTTTTAATTACAAACTAAACCTCTCAGCTCTCTGGCGAAGGGGAGGCCGGTACGCGGCGTGAAAATTCCGAGGGATTGACTATTCCATGGCTGCCAGTTAGTCTCATCTCCTGATCGGTGGAAAACAGTCTGCCTCAGGCCGACCAGCCGGCTACCGACGCGGGAGCAAGGAGGAAACGTGGAAGATCCTTTCAGAACGATCGTGTGGAAAGGGGACCATATCAAACTTCTCGAGCAAACGCTCCTTCCGGGCGAGGAAGTTTACATAGATATCAGGACCGTTGATGAGTTATGCGACGCGATACGTCGACTTGCCGTGCGCGGGGCCCCCGCGATCGGGGTTGCCGCTGCCATGGGGATCGCTCTGGGGATGCTGAACGCTCCGGACAACGACCGAGCCGCCTTTGAGAAGCAGTTCGAAGAGGTCTGCGCGCAGATCGGTGCGACGAGACCGACGGCTGTCAACCTCTTCTGGGCCATCGAGAGGATGAGGAGACTGTTCCACGAGTTCTCCGGCTTGGAGACGGAGGAGCTCCGAAAGCTGCTCGTTGAGGAAGCTGTTCTCATGGAACGGGAAGATCGGATGCTCTGTCGGAGCATCGGAGAATCGGGGCGAGATCTGATTGAGGAGGGGGACACGGTCCTGACCCATTGCAACGCGGGAGGCCTGGCCACGGCAGGTTACGGGACGGCCATCGGGGTGATCCGGGCGGCTTTCGAACAGGGGAAGAAGATCAGCGTGGTCGCGGACGAGACACGGCCTCTGAACCAGGGGTCCCGCATCACCTCCTGGGAGTTGATGAAGCTCGGCATTCCGGTGACCCTGATCCCGGACAATACTGCCGGGGCTCTTATGAAACGGGGCGAGATCGATAAAGTCGTTGTCGGAGCGGACAGAATTGCGGCCAATGGGGACGCGGCCAATAAGATCGGCACCTACTCGGTCGCTGTGCTGGCCAAACATCACGGGATACCTTTCTACGTGGCGGCTCCCATTTCGACGGTAGACATGTCCATTCCGTCGGGTGACCAAATCCCCATCGAGGAGCGCGACCCTGCGGAAGTGACCCACCTGGCGGGAATCCCGATAGCTCCCAAAGGGGTGAAGGCCCGCAACATCGCGTTTGACGTAACGCCGCACACTCTGATCCGCGGTATCGTCACGGAATACGGAGTCGCGGAAGAGCCGTTTGAGGAAGCTTTCCGCGCGTTCCTTGCCCGGAAGGAACAGGAGGAGGAATCATGAGACCGATCCTACGAGACCCTGCCACCGGTCAGTTTCTTGATTCGGTTGAGATCGTCGATGCCGATTCGGGATTGGAAATTGGGAAGTTTGACGGCCGCAACGCGCTCGAGAATCTAAGGTGCGGCAATCTCACACTGGACACGGATCTCTACGAACTGACCATGGTTGCCGGGTACGGTCTTGTGGGCAAAGAGAATCAGTTGGCCTGCTTCGACCTCTATTATCGGACAAATCCCGATGACGGAGCATTCTGCGTCTTCGCGGGGTTGGAGAGCGTCATAGACTACGTCAACAACCTCGGCGTCTATCCCGACGACATCGAGTATCTCAGAAGCCTCGGGATATTCTCCGATGAGGCGCTTGAACGGCTCGCTTCGGGAATACGCTTCAGCGGCGACATATGGGCCGTGCCCGAGGGAACCGTGGTATTCCCCAACGAGCCGTTGATACGGGTCATCGGTCCCATAGCCGAGGCCCAGATCCTCGAGACGACCATGCTTGCGCTCGTCGGACATCAGACGCTCATCGCGACCAAGGCAGCCAGACTGTGCATCGCGACCCGGGGCGCGCCCGTGGTGGACTTCGGAACCCGGCGCGCGCACGGCGTTCAGGCCGCGCTTTACGGCGCTCGCGCCGCGTACATCGGCGGTTGCGCGGGCACGTCCAACGTGAGGGCTGGCAAGCTCTTCGGTGTTCCCGTACGGGGGACCCACGCGCACAGTTGGGTGGAAAGCTTCGATACCGAAATAGAATCCTTCCGGGGATTCGCAGGTGTCTTCGCTGATAATTGCGTGCTCCTCGTGGACACCTATGACACGCTGGAGGGAGTGCGTCAGGCGATCAAGGTGGCCGAGGAGATGAAGAGCGCCGGAAAGAGTCTCATGGGAATCCGAATCGACAGCGGAGACCTAGCTTACTACTCCAAGGCCGCCCGGCACATGCTGAACGAGGCGGGGTTCGAGGAAGTCAAAATCCTTGCCAGCAGTGATCTCGACGAGTGGATCATCCAGAGTCTTCGAGACCAGGGCGCGGCCATCGACATCTGGTGCGTGGGGACCCGACTTATCACCTCCTATCATACGCCCGCCCTCGGAATCGTGTACAAACTCATGGCCGCGGACAGAGGAGACGGCAAGCTGGAGCCGAAGATAAAGATCTCTGAGAATCCGCAAAAGGTCACCAATCCAGGAGTGAAGAAGATCTTCCGATTCTACAACGGCAGCGGCAGGATGATCGGAGACCTCCTCGCGGACGTGGATGAGCCGCTGCCGAAGGATGAACCGGTCGTCGCGCATCATCCGATGTACGATTACATGAAGAGGACCTGCAGGCCACCTTACACGGCAAGAGAGTTGCTTGTACCGATTTTCAGCAATGGTCGACAGGTCTATGAGCCGCCCGCGCTGGAAGAGGCAAGAAAGCTCGCCGCACGCGAAATCGAGAGTCTTGAGCCCGAATACAAGCGGTTCTCCAATCCGCACATCTACAAGGTCTCCTTGTCTGAGAAGGTTCATCAAACGAAGAAGGCGCTCCTCAAATACCATGAAGAAAAAAGCCATCGCGCAAACAAAACCTGAAGCAAGTCCCCGGCACAGGTGCGCGGGGGAGGTTCCCTTTGCGGACGGGTCCTCCCCCGACGCAACTCCCACAACGGATCACATGTTCCAGATCGAAATCCGATGAGAAGTCCTCTCAGTCGATTCCTGCACACCACCCCTCTCCTCCGTTCCGGAGGATGAGGGTTGGGGTGAGTCTTGCCTTGTGCCTTTTGGTACCCGGAAGTCGGTATGAGAGCCAGTGCGGCCTTGACAAAAAAGCGCAGGGTGTCCAAATGTACTGTGGAGCGGCTGCTAGGCATAAGTTTTGGGTTTCATTAACGTATTTCTCATCTGATGGGCCTTGAGCCAATCCCGTGCGCAGACCGTATGGAACGCGACGGTAAGAAACATCTGAGCCATAACACCCGATTCAACAGCTGGAGGTGCGGGAAAACTACTCCCATCTTCGACGAAACAATGAACACTGAGTCTTTCTGGCGCGGAGTACGCGACAGTGGGCCGAGGGGAGACGATGGTGAGTGACAACGAAGGCAAGCGCGTGAAAATCGAAGTTAACGCCGATTCACAACGGAATGTCGGAGAGAAGCGTCATGACTTGCAGCCTCATGCTCCCAGTCAGCCGGCGCCGGTGGAGCAACGGGCCGCTTCAAATGAGACGGAGTCAACCGGAGGAGCTACTGACGAAGAGGTTCTCGAAGGCCTGAAGAATTACCTTAAGGCCCATCGGAGCGCGGTGGAGGGAGCGGACGAGATCCTGCCTATCGTTGATGACGCCGTTGGAAATCCAGGCCCGGGCACCACGCTCGCCGCGGCGCTCGCCGGCAGATATATGGACATGATCGAGCAGGCCGCGGAAAACCGGGATCGGTGGATGCGGGCCGTGGCGGAACTGGAGAACTTCAAGAAGCGGGCGGCTACTGAACGAAGCAGACTGCTCAAGTACCAATATGAGGATCTCCTCAGGGACCTTCTTCCGGTCATCGACAACATGGAACGAGCCTTGGACCACGCGCAGGAGGAGGGCGACTGCGGGCCCTTCGCCCAGGGCGTGAAGATGATCGTGGAAATGTTCAAGGAGGTGCTCGGCAGGCACGGCGTTGAAGAGATCGAGGCCGTGGACAAGTCCTTCGATCCCAACCTGCATGAGGCGGTCTCGCAGATGCCTGGTTCGGGCAAGGAGCCGAACACGGTAGTCCACGAATTGGAGAAAGGATACCTTTACAAGGATCGTCTCCTGAGGCCTGCCAAGGTGACGGTTACCGGTGAGTAAATGAATCGAGCAATCGACCGAAGAACAACGATACAAAGCGTTGAGCAAAAAAAGAATACGAGGATAGTTGAGGCAAGGAGGAAAAGATGGCCGGGAAAGTAATCGGAATCGATCTTGGCACGACGAACTCATGCGTGGCGGTCATGGAAGGTGGGGATCCCGTGGTCATTCCCAATCAGGAAGGTCAACGAACCACACCGTCCATGGTGGCATTTACCGACTCGGGTGAGCGGCTGGTGGGACAGGTGGCCAAACGTCAGGCCATTACCAATCCCGACCACACGCTCTTTGCGATCAAGCGCCTGATCGGAAGGAAATTCAATTCCGCCGAGGTCCAGGAGGATATCAAGACATCCCCCTTCAAGATCAAGGAGGGCAAGAACGGTGATGCAGCGGTCGACGCACGCGGCAAGGAGTACTCTCCTGCGGAAATCTCCGCCATGATCCTTCAGAAAATGAAGCAGACGGCGGACGATTATCTCGGCGAACAGGTAACCGATGCAGTCGTCACCGTGCCGGCCTATTTCAACGACTCACAGAGACAGGCAACCAAGGATGCTGGCAGAATCGCGGGCCTCAATGTCCTGCGTATCATCAACGAGCCCACCGCCGCGTCGCTGGCTTATGGATTGGAGAAGAAAAAAGAAGAGAAGGTTGCCGTCTTCGACCTGGGTGGCGGGACCTTCGACATCTCGATCCTGGAGATCGGCGAAGGGGTTTTCGAGGTCAAGTCGACCAACGGTGACACGCACCTCGGAGGGGAGGATTTCGATCAGCGCGTCATCGATTACCTCGCGAATGAGTTCAAGAAGGACCAGGGCATAGACATCCGCAACGACAAGATGGCCCTCCAGCGTCTGAAAGAGGCTGGTGAAAAGGCGAAGATCGAGCTGAGCTCCTCCATGGAAACAGACATCAATCTTCCCTTCATTACGGCCGATGCTTCCGGACCCAAACACCTGACCATGAAACTCTCCCGGGCAAAGCTCGAAGCGCTTGTCGAGGACCTCATCGAGCGAACCGTTGGGCCGTGTAAAACAGCTATGAAAGACGCAGGCGTCTCCCCCGGCGACATCGATGAGGTGATCCTCGTCGGCGGAATGACGCGCATGCCCGCGGTCCAGCAAAAGGTCAAGGAACTCTTCGGCAAGGAGCCTCACAAGGGCGTGAACCCTGACGAGGTGGTCGCCATCGGCGCTGCCATCCAGGGAGCGGTGCTTACCGGCGACGTCAAAGACGTGCTCCTGCTCGACGTGACCCCTCTCTCACTCGGAATCGAAACCCTCGGTGGCGTCTTCACGAGGCTGATCGAGAAGAACACCACCATCCCGACCAAGAAGAGTCAGATCTTCTCCACCGCGTCGGACAATCAGCCCTCCGTCTCGATCCACGTCCTGCAGGGTGAGCGTGAGATGGCTTCGAACAACAAGACGCTCGGTCGGTTTGAACTGGTCGGCATCCCGCCCGCGCCGAGAGGCATACCGCAAATCGAGGTCACCTTCGACATCGACGCAAACGGCATTGTACACGTTTCGGCCAAGGACCTCGGCACCGGCAAAGAGCAATCGATCAAGATAACCGCGTCGAGCGGACTGTCCGAGGAAGAAATCCAGCAGATGGTCAAAGACGCGGAAGCCCACGCGGAAGAGGACAGGAAAAAGCGTGACCTCGTGGACGCCCGCAATCAGGCTGACTCAATGATCTACATGACGGAGAAGTCGCTCAAGGAGCACGGGGACAAGGTCGACGCGGCAACGAAGTCTGCGATCGAGGCCGCGGTTACCAAGACCAAGACCGCCATGGAAGGTGACGATGCGGCGGCCATAAAGACCGCTATCGAAGAGCTGCAGCAGGCCTCTCACAGGCTGGCCGAGGCCATGTATCAGCAGGCCGGAGCGGGAGCAGGAGCCGCCGGAGCCCAGGGGGGCGGTCCGGGCCCCGAATCGGCAAGCGCTCAACCCGAAGAGGATGTCGTGGACGCGGACTTCACCGAGGTCAAGGAAGAGAAGAAATAACGCACCGGCACACCGCTGAGGGCGCTCTTTGCTGAGAGGCTCTCACCGCCATATTTTTTCTGTATCCTTAGGCTTGCATTCTTCAGTTGCTTGTGCCAGAGCGGATAAGAAACGGCAAGAGCCAGGAGTCTCAGGACGACCTCTAAGGTAAGGTACTGAACTCTTGCGAATGAGATTCTGTCGGCTTTCGGAGTGCTTTTCATGTCGGAGTCCGCGTATCATAGTTGCGTTCAATGCGAAATGGATGCTTCAAAAGCGGGAGATGCGCGGCTCGAGAAGGTCCGGAACAACGAGGTTAGCCGCGATACCTTTGGTTACTGACCTTCCCGAGGAATTGAGAGAGGCGCTTGCCCCTTACCAGGAGCACTTTGGGACGCCTGCATTCGAGCACGTGCAGCGGTACGTTCTCGGGCTCATGATCTCATAAAAACTCCGGGTGGAAATCATAACCGTATTTTTATCGACCGGAAACATCCCCGTTCGCTCAATCGCTTCCTCACTCGGGCCGTATAGGGAGGGCAAAGCGTCGACGGTAAGCGAGTGAAAGAACTCAAAGCCTCCGGAGATCTTAAGAGGAGAGGGGGGACTTTTATTTCGCAGACGACAGGTCGAAACGCCTGAATCTTATTGACTCGAAAGCGCATTCGTATCGGCCATCGTCAAAGCCGCGGAGTGTTCACCTCTTCCCATAGGGAGTCGATTTGGCCTTTCCAGTCCCTCACTACTTGAAGAGCCCGTTCCGCGAGCACCTCCTTCTTCATTCTCTTGGGCGTTCCTCCAGGGGGCGGAGCCATAAGACCGAAGGTGATGTTCATCGGTTCATACTGTTTGATAGGCTCGTCCCGTGTATGCTTGAGCAAGGCCCCGATGGCGGACGCGGAAGAGGGTGGCCCCGGTTCGACGCCCGCGGCCAGCAGGCCCGCCATGATCCCGACCACAAGTCCTGATGCGGTCGATTCTATGTACCCCTCCACACCGGTAATTTGACCGGCAAAGAAGAGATGAGGCTCGGACCTGGCCCGTGAATAGATGTCGAGCAGCCGGGGCGCGTCGAGATAGGTATTGCGGTGAATAGACCCGAGGCGGGCGAAGACCGCGTTCTCAAGGCCGGGAATCATTCGGAAAACCCGTTCCTGCTCGGGATGCGTCATCTTCGTTTGAAATCCTACCAGATTGTAAAGGGTCTGCTCCCGGTTCTCGGCCCTTAACTGCACGACCGCGAAAGGGCGTTTGCCGGTACCCGGCTCGACGAGACCGACGGGTTTCATCGGCCCGAACGCTAGGGTGTCCGGTCCTCTGCGAGCGAGTTCCTCAACAGGGAGGCATCCTTCGAAGTGCGGAATGTCTTCGAAGGGATGAGGGTCAACCTTTTGCGCGTCGAGGATCTCCTGAACAAAGGACCGATACGTAGGCTCGTCCATGGGAGCGTTGAGGTAGTCCCCTTCGCCTTCTTCGTACCGTGAGGCTCTGAATACCCGATGGAAGTCGAGCGATTCCGCGGTCACTATAGGCGCTATGGCATCGTAGAAAGCCAGTCCGTCCGATCCGAGCCTCTCGGCCACCGCGCGGGCGAGGGGATCGGACGTGAGCGGTCCTGTCGCAATGATCACGAAGCCCTCCTCGGGGCCCGGAATCTCGGTGACTTCGTGTCGCTCCAAACTGATGAGATCATGTTCATCTATCCGTTCCGTGATGTACCGAGCAAACAGCTCCCGGTCCACCGCGAGCGCCTTTCCCGCGGGAACCTGCGTCTCGTCCGCAGCCTGCATGATCAACGAATCGAGGATTCGCATCTCTTCCTTGAGCAGTCCGGCAGCGGACCGGAGCGACGCGGATCTGAGCGAATTGGAACAGACAAGCTCCCCCAGCGCGGGAGACCTGTGTGCCGGAGAGAACCGCGCGGGCTTCATTTCAACGAGCCGCACCGGGACACCTCTCCGCGCCAATTGCCACGCGGCCTCGCTCCCTGCAAGCCCTCCGCCTATGATCGTTATCTTCATGCAGACCTCTGCCACAGCGCCTAGTCACCGAACGGTGGCTCGACTCGTTCTATCATGGAATGCGACTGGGAGGAATCGGGGTGCCAACACCAGAAGGAAGAGTTGGCATCGAACGCTCTTGCCGGGCGTCAGCTCGCGCTTCGGGGAATACCGCGGGCTCAAATCCGCTTGAAACGATCTCTCAAACGACCTCTTCCGGCAAAGAGTCTGCTGAGGGCCAGCAACGGAGATTTTCGATACCACGGGACGGACTGTCCGCGCGCGATTGCCGATTTTGCCGATCCGAGCACCGTCACCCTGACGGGTGCGGTTCCCGCGCGCACCAGGCCCAGGTCTTTGGCCGCCGCGAACGACAAGTCTATGACCCGGTTATCCACGAAGGGACCCCGGTCATTGATGCGCACCACCGCGTAGCGGCCGTTTTCGAGGTTTGTGACTCTGACGAGCGTATTCATGGGCAACGTTTTGTGGGCTGCGGTCATAAGGTGCATATCATAGACTTCGCCGCAGGAGGTTTTCTTCCCATGGAACTTCGGACCGTACCAGGAAGCGATGCCGCTGGTGAAATGGCCTGCGCGAACTCTCTTGACAGGGTAGTAGGTCTCGCCGAACACCGTGTATGAACCGGGCCGTGGCTTCTTGACGGAAGAGACTCTGTGCGCGCAGCCGCTTGCAAGAATCAAAACAAGAGCAAAGAGTACTAAATGTTGAAAGTATTTCATAGAATGGAATTGATGTTCAGTCTATAACACCTCAATATCGAAAGTAAAACTATCACGTAAAGCCTGCGCATGTCAAGAAGAACGGAATAGCTCCCCGCACACATGTCATACTGATGCGCAATCACATGCGTGGCACGCGCTCTCCACCTGGAATCTTCCCTGACCGAATCGCTCTTTCGCGGTCTCGCCGAGACGGGATTGGCCCCTCTCCCTCTGGAAGAGGTTTGGGGTGAGGAAAAGTCCTATACCAAATTCCATACGTCGAAGGGCACAGCCCCGGGCGAAAGTCCTGCTCGTGCCGACCGGAGGCAGGTGCCCGTAGGGACGAAGCATGGAGACTCAGTCAAAACTCGCTGATTGCCTGACGACTCAGCACGGCCGTTCGCAGTGAGGGTAGCCCGTCACTCGTGGCACGATTTGAGCCCCCTTGGTACTTTTGATATACTGTTCACATTCCGTACGGATTTCCTCGCAATCGCGTAGTCAAGGCAAAGCCAATAGCGCGTTATATGACAGACTGTGTGGGCGAGGCAGGCGGTCGCCTTGGGGAGTCGAGGCGGCTCGCTCACGGTAAGGAAGTCTTCTCTGTTCCCCCCTGCCCGTTTGGTTGAAGACTCTTGGGTTCGTTATCTTCTTGGTGGCTCGGTGGTGGAAACTTCCTGGAGAAGATACACCGTGAGCAGACTGAGGCAGGGCACCCAAAGGGACTGCCATGAAAGACCGTAACCGTGTCCCGAGAAATGTGCGCGAGTCGAATAGCTCGAAGATTCTCGTGATGACTCATGTCATTCGCATTATCCTGACGAGTATGGTTATTGTGGTGATTTTGGCACTGCCGGCATCCGCTGGCGCAGCCAAGGATACCAATAGCCTTGATGGGCAGCTCATTCACGCAGCTCAATGGGGACAAGCCGCGCGAGTCAAAGCCGTGCTGGCGCAGGGAGCTGACGTCAACGCCAGGGACGTACTCGGCAGAACCGCGTTGATGTGGGCTGCCGGGCCTGCCAGTTCCGAACTGGCAAGATGGGCCTCGGGCGAGGGAGCTGATGCACTCGAAGTGGTCCGGATGCTTCTCGAGAACGGCGCTAACCTCCTGATACGGGATCTGAACGGTTGGACAGCCCTCACATGGGCTGCCTGGATCGGTAACGCGGCTCCGGCAAAGGTGCTTCTTGATCGAGGCGCCGATGTCAATGCGACAGACAACGATGGCAGGACTGCTCTTGTGCACGCGACCATTCGCGGTCATCTCAATGTCGTGAAACTTCTTCTGGAGCACGGGGCTGACATCAATGCGACAGACAAGTACGGCCAGACAGCCGACAAGTGCGCGACTCGGTTGGGTCATATCCAAGTGCTGAGGTCACTGAGAAGGCGTGGTGCTCGTCTCACCTTAGCAGGGGCTGCTTATCTGGGCGACCTGCAAGCTGTCGGAAGGCTTCTCTCGGAGGGCACCACCGTCAACCAGCAGACGCGGACTCATCCGAGCCCACTGATTTGTGCTGCTAAGGAGGGTCACGGGAACATTGTTCAGGAACTTCTCTCCAAGGGCGCTGACGTCGATGCTCAGGACGGGTCTGGCGCAACCGCACTGATCTGGGCTGCGAAGAAAAATCATATGGAAGTAGTGAAGGCGTTGCTACTTAATGGCGCCAACGTCAATGCCCGTGACCGTTATGGCAGATCCGCATTGATGCAAGCCGCACTCAACGGGAGCCTCCTCCTCATTAAGCTCCTCCTCGACTCAGGCGCTGATGTTAACGCAAGGGACAAGGATGGCTGGACGGCACTTATGGGGGCTGCCGGTCAGCTGCAAAAGGGCGTAGTGAAATGGGTCGTTGCGGAGAATAGTGATGGACCCAAAGCTGTGGGAGGTCCACATACGCTAGCTCGTCCCGATGTGCTGATGCTCCTACTCGATAGCGGGGCAAATGTTGATGCCAAGGACGCGGTTGGCAGCACCGCCCTCATGGCGGCCGCCGATAGTATTGGGAGTGGCCGCATCGATGCAGTCCGGGTCCTCTTGGCCAAAGGGGCTGATGTCAATGCGCGTGACAACAGTGGTGCCACCGCCCTTGCGGGGGCGGCTGGAGCGAGGCAGACAGACCTTGTAAGGCTACTCTTGGAAAACGGAGCGGATGTCAATGCGCCCGACAACCGTGGTGAGACACCCCTCATGAAGGCGGCTCGCGGCGGGTGCGGAGATGTGGTGCGTCTGCTCTTGCAGAAAGGCGCAGACGTGAGTGCCCAGGACAGGCAGGGGAACTCGGCGCTCATGATCGCGGCCAAATGGAGACGCGGCGACGTGGTTAAGTTGCTCAAAGATGGTGGGTCCGAAGTAACATTGCCAATCGCAGCGACACTGGGCGACCTGGCAGCGGTCCAACGGCTCGTGATCGCAGGTGCCAACGTCAACGCAAAGGATCAAAATGGCGGCACACCTCTTATGATGGCGGCTCAGATGCGCCACCCCAATGTAATGCAACTGCTCATAGACAAAGGCGCAGATGTTCGAGCTGCGGACCGACGTGGCCGCACAGCTCTGATGAAAGCTGCTGAAGGGGGCTACATCAATGAAGTGAAGCTGCTCCTCGACAGAGGGGCAGACATCAATGCCCAGGACCGTAGCGGCTCAACAACACTAATGGAAGTCGCCAGGCTCGGACGAACCAAACTGGTGCAACTGCTCCTCAACAAAGGCGCAGATGTGAAGGCAGTGGATAACGCTGGGCGGACGGCGCTCATGATTGCCGCCGAAAATGGACGCACTGGGGTGACAGGACTACTCAAAGCATACGGGGCGCAGATGACCCTGCCGATAGCTGCTATCCTTGGGGACATGGCACAAGTTCAGCGACTTATTGATTCAGGTGCTGATGTCAACGCGAAGGCCGGGAACGGCCTGACGGCCCTGATGGCTGCTTCCCAAAGAGGACGCAGTGAGGTAGTTAAGATCCTTCTGACAAAAGGAGCAAATCTTGACGCCGTGGACAGTGCTGGACGCACGGCACTCATGGAAGCCGCAGCACGAGGGCATGCGGCAGTCGTGAAGATGCTGCTCGACAAGGGCGCCTCGGTCAATGCAAAGGCCAGAGATGGCGGGACCGCGCTCACGATGGCCGCGAGACTCGGAGACAGCGATATTATCGAACTCCTGGTACAACAGGGTGCCGACGTGAATGCAAGGGACGGGAGCGGCCGAACAGCGCTGGGATACCTCGAGACCGAACGACTGCCGGAGAGCGTGGATTTGCTCAGACGACACGGGGCCATGGAGTAGTCGCGATGTTCGAACGGACTACCTCACATGGCCAGCTTGACGATTCTCTTGTTCGTTTCCTTGTCTTCAACGACAAGGAATCCTTCAAGGACAAGCAGGCATAGTGGGGAATCCAACCACATGCACAAGCTGACAATTCCGCAAGGCTCATAGATTCACTGGTAGAAACACTCTCCATCACCGGGCGCGCTTCCGTTAGCCGGCCAAACACAATCTACCAGGGGGGGTCTGGGAGTTCTGGGTAGAGTTCTGGGAGAGTTCTGGGTACACCATACCTAATTCACCGGTGAAGCGGGCAGAGCCGGGGTTGTTGGGAATCGAAGTGCTCTCGTTCAAGGCATGGCTCGCCCCGGAAGGTTTCGATGTGGGTGCGGGCTGGGGATATCCTATGAAAGAGGCCATGCCTCGGTGACATCGGTTTGGTGTACTCGCAGCTGCTGGGAACTGGGTCAGGACACCATCGGCGGCAACGCGGGCAATGACAAGCTTGAAGGCGGGGTTGCGCGGCGACGAGTAACTGAGTTTCCTTGACCCAGTTTGCGAGGCAGTCGGGTCTTCGGTCATCGCTGCTCTGAATGACCGGCTTACTTCCGTTGCACGTTCGAGCAAAGAAGCAATCTCTCATACCAGGTCAGCGCGTATGTTAAAAGGGGAGGATTCTGAAAGTGGCCAGCCCCTCAAGGACGCGGGGTCAATGTCCCTTCGTCGGAAACCCATCTGTCTTACTCGTTCGAAAGAGCAAAGCTGTCAATTCCTCCCCCTCTCGCACGGAGGCCAGACTCCGTCAGCGAATCGGACCATGCGGAGCGATTCCTTGACGGTCCCTCTTAAGGCGGTGTAATCTCACATCGAAGGTCACTTGCACGGCCGCGGGGATGCGGCTGTCGACCGGCGCTCGGCGCGGCGGACCGGCTGTGAAGAGCCCTTGATTTAGGTAAGCATTCGCTGGCACGGTGGCCGAGGGATGCATGTTGTCATCTCGGGTTTGCCCTTGCGGGATGAAGTCTGCATCGCCAGGGGCTCGGTAGGTCCGACGAGGTGACGTCACCCGTATGTCCCGAGGGAGAAACCCGGAGTGTAGCCCAATGGTTCGGAAGACTCTCACAGTTGTCTGCGTCATATTGCCGGTGTTTTGGTTAGCGGGGTGTGATCTGGAAAGCCTTGTCGCAAGGAAGATTCCCGCAGGCCTGAAGGATATGCTCAGGTCCACGGAAGTCGTGAAGGCCAAAAAGAAGGAGAGAGCTGCAAAGAAGGCGGCCACGATCAAACTCCAGATCGTTTCTCCCGTGAGGGGTGCATTTTATCCGGCTGAGCTTCCGGTAGTCTTCAAAGCGAACGTGGTTTCCAGGGACGTGAAGGTGAGCAACAAGAACCTCACGTGGACGGCAGTGCCGGTGGTTGCCAAGAAGCCTGTACCGAAGAAGGGAAAACCCGCGAAAGGCAGGAGAGGAAAAGTGAAGCACAAACCTCGGAGCGCGGTCAAATCGGTCAGAGTGGGTACAGGCAAGGACATCAAGAAGAAGCTCAAACCAGGTTCGTACCAGCTCACCCTGGTTCTCGCGATCGGGAAAGAGATCAGAATCACGAGAAAGACCAGCTTCTTGGTTGCGCCGAGTTTCACGGGACGGGTCTTTCACGGGGATCGAGGCCTGGCCGGCGCAACGGTCGCTGTACGCAATTTTCAGGGTAAGATGGTCGGCAAACCAACCAAGACCGGCAAGGACGGACGGTTCTACGTGCAGAAACCCGGGGCGAAGGGCTCCTTCAAACTGACCGTGAACAAAGGGGGGTTCGGCTTCGATCCGCCCTACTTCATCATTTCAACGGAGGGCAAGCTTCCGAAGCTCGAGTTCTCCGGGGCCGCCGCGAAGTTCAGCGACATACGCTTGACGGAATCAGAAGGCTCAACAGAATCCGTCCAGGAGTTCTGTCCCGCGCAGACAGCAGTCTTGAAAGGTACCATCAAGGCGGAATCGCCTATGTCGGGAGTGAAGGTCTATCTTGTTCCGCCCGGCGCGGGCAGCAGGTCTCTGGTCCTTGTGGGGAGCACCGCATACGGGCGACCCGGTGGGCCGCCATCGGAGAACTCGGCGCGTTTATCAGTGAAGATCGATATTCCCGTTGGAGTGGCGGAAGGCGTGAAGCAGCTCTCCTACGGCATTCGGATAGCGGCCACTGAGGCGAACGGCAACCGGTTTACATGGGAGAGGCCGGGCATGGTCGTGATAGACAATGCCAGATGCGTAGTGGGACGGTTGGCGCAAGCCGTCTCCGCACAGCAAGCGGGCAAGCTCGAGGACGCCGCTCGCCTGTATGACCTGATAGAGCGGTACCACGCGAACCTGGGCGATCCCTCCGCGCTCGCCCGCCAGATGGAGAAAACCTACTTCAACCGGGGGCTTGCTCACCTCGGTATCGCAATGGGATTGGATTCCACGGATATCAAACGCCACGGGTACCTGGCAAAGGGGCTGGCGGACTTCAAAAAGGTGCTCAGCTACCACGGCAAAGATGCGGAGGCCTACCTGTTCAGAGGCCTCATCCGTCAGATGACGAAGGACTACGACGCTGCAATAGAGCTGTATACCTCCGCGATGGTCTATCGGCCGGAACTAACGCTGGCTTATGAGCTGAGAGGACTCACGTACCTGGAAACCGGAATCAAGAAGAATCTAGAGCCGGCGGTGGACGATTTCACCGCGGCGATAACCTTGAATCCCAAGAACAGCGATCTGAGGAAGACTCGTCGGGCGACTCTCGATCTTGACGTCAAGTCCGGAGAGACACCGGAAAATTTCGGTCTGGATACATCCTCGGTGCCCGTGCCGCCGCTGCAGAAACAGATCAAACTCTCCGCGTTCTGCCGCAGATGAGCCTGTTCAGCCGAGGGAAGCGGTCGACTCCGGCAGGAGCATAATCGTCGACGAATCCGTCGTCCCAACCGGCCGATAGTGTGGGATTTCTCACAGGGGGGCAGGGAAATCCTTTTTTCGAAAAGAGTCCTCCCGCATCACATCTTCGAAAGCGAAATCGGGGCCGATGACCCGTCGTACTCCATTACGCGCATTCCGACTGACCGCCTTGTTCGTACTCGCCTGGGGTGCCGTGGCCTGCCTGGCGCCCCGGGGAATAGTGGAAGTCCATTCTCCCCCCTATCCAGTGACCCATGCCGGCGAAACGACTGAAACCCTGGGGGATAAGAAAGACAAGGTATTTATGGAGGTCAAAAGAGCCCGGATCCCAAGGCCTCTCGAAAACCTGGCCGTTCACTATCGGGCCTATTTCCCGGGAGGTGAGGCAATCAGACCGGGCGACCGCGAATCGTATGTCAAAATCGATGGGAGAAAGGCATACAAGGTGGTTTTTCGAACGAGCTACATTCGAAGAAGAAAACGCCTCAAAGATGATGTCTTGCCGGATAAGGCTCCCAAAGGATGGACTGTCAGAACGATCCCGGATCCCATGACGGGAAAATTCATTCGCGTTCTCTATGGCCCGATAATTCCGAGGAAACGAATCCTGTACCTTGTGGAAGGGGATCGCTATCTTTATTATATTTTTATGAGGGCCGACGGAGACGCGGTGGAACCTGCCACTAAGAAATTTGAGGATCTGGTGTACCAAGGAATCGAGTACAAGTGATCGCCGCGCGAATAGTGAGAGGGACCCGACGCCTCTGTTGCTCGACCCGCGAGAAAAAGGGCTCACGCTGAGCCAGGGGAAAACATGATCAATTACATCGGAGCCGTATTCAGGCCCCCCAGCGAAGCACAAAGCCTGATCATACAGGCCACACTGGGATGCAGCCACAACAAGTGCACGTTCTGCGGCAGCTATCTGGACAAGCCCTTCAAGATCCGCAGTCTCGAGGAGATACGGCAGGACCTAGAAGATGCCAGGTACATGGGGCCCGTGAGGAGGGTCTTCCTGGCTGACGGCGATGCTTTGTCCATTCCGCAGAAGCGCCTCGTTCAGATCCACGAGGCGGTCAATGAGTATATCCCCTCGGTGGAAAGGATCGGGATCTACGCCAATGCCAGGGACATTCTCCGCAAGTCCTTAGAAGAACTTGAGGAGCTGGCCGCACTCAAACTGGGCATTGTCTACCTCGGAGTGGAAACGGGTGATGCGGAACTCCTGGAGAAGATTTGCAAGGGCGCAACGTACGAGCAGCTCGTGGAAGCGGCTCACCGGGTCAAACAAGCCAGGATTGCTCTTTCGGTCACCGTCTTGCTGGGCATCGGAGGCATTGAGGGGAGTCGCCGGCACGCAAGCGGGACCGCGAAAATCCTGACCGAGATGGATCCGGACTACGTGGGCGCACTGAGCGTGATTCTCGTTCCCGGAACCCCTCTTCACCAGGAACACGTGGAGGGGAAGTTCCAGCTCCCCGACCCGTTCGGATTGATCGAAGAGCTACGCGTCATGATCGCGGAATCATCTTTCACCAACTGTGTCTTTCGGTCGAACCACGCTTCGAACTACTTGCCGGTAAAGGCGACTCTGCCACAGGACAAAGAAGCGATCCTGCGAGCGATCGACCGGGTCCTTGAGGCGCGAGACGGCGCAAGTCTCAGGCCCGAGTTCCTCCGCGCCCTGTAGCAGAGGTTGGAGGGCGGGTAAGAGTTTACCGGCGAGGGTCTTTTTGCAGAAAGGCCTTGCCCGGTTCGTTTTTGCAATGATGGAAACCCCTTATGGATAAGGGTCTTCACGTTCATTTTCATTATGAGAGGGTGACCGCGCATGGCTATGGCCAACCGGTTGGGGATTGATTGTGGATCGGTAAGCCTCAATTTTGTCGTATTGAACGATGAGAACGAGGAACCCGTTACTGTGTACCGTCGAACTCGAGGCCGTCCTCTCCAAACGCTCGTGGAAGGCGTGGATGAACTCCTCGAGGTCTGCCGCGGTGACATCCGCATAGAATCCTCACTCGTGACGGGCAGCGGAAGGGAGCTGCTCTCAGAGGCCCTGGAAATCCCTGCGATCAACGAGATCACCGCTCATGCCGCGGGCGTGCACCGGGTTGACCCCCGGGTGAGAAGCGTCATCGAGATCGGCGGCCAAGATTCCAAATTCATCCGTATCGAGCCGGACCCCCGGGGTGGATCGCCCAGTTTTCCCGTCTTCCGTATGAACGAGATCTGTGCCGCGGGAACCGGCGCGTTTCTCGACGAGCAGTCCGGCAGGCTCGGAATCCCGGTGGAATCATTCGGTGAGATTGCCCTGAGAAGCGAAAATCCCGCGCCCATTGCCGGAAGATGTGCGGTCTTCGCCAAGACGGACATGATTCACAAAGCCCAGGAGGGAACGCCTATTCCCGATATTCTCATGGGCCTGGCCTTTGCCCTGGCGAGGAACTACGTGGCGACGCTGATAAGAGGCGATTCCCTCGAACCCGTGGTTTCCCTGCAGGGAGGGGTAATGAGCAACCGGGCAGTTGTCCACGCGTTCAAGACCATTCTCGGGCTGCAAGACGGCGACGTCATTACATCGCCCTATTTCACGGTACTCGGTGCTCTCGGGTGCGCGGATCTTGCTCATCGGGAAGTCAATCCGGCCGGCTTCACGCTGACCCAATTGAAGGAACGAGCCACGGAAGCCCTTCGCAAGCCGGTTCGCCGGTCATCCCTTGCGCCGCTGGATATACAAGGAAACGTGGAGACACGAACCGTGGAGCCGCTCCCGATCGGCGCGACACTCGATACTCCATTCGTGATGGGGCTGGATGTGGGTTCGGTTTCGGTCAAGGGGGTCATCGCGGACGCAAAGGGCCGCGTCGTGGAACAGGATTACCGGCTCTCCCAGTCCAGGCCCCTTGAGACGCTCAGGCAGGTCATCGAAGCACTTTCCGAAAACCGTCCCCAACCGGACCTCGTCGCGGTGACGGGCAGCGGGAGATACCTCGCGGGGAGACTGTTGGAGGCGGACCTGATCGTCAACGAGATTACCGCGCAGGCGAGGGCCGCACTCAGCGCGGATCCCGGAACGGACACGGTGGTCGAAATCGGCGGTCAAGATTCCAAGTGGATCGCTCTGGAACAGGGAGCGATTCAGGACTTCGAAATGAACCGAGTCTGCGCTGCAGGCACGGGCAGCTTCCTCATGGAGCAGGCCGATCGGTTGGATCTCCCCATGGGGTCGGAGTTCTCGGATTCCGCGTTCGCTTCTCGCGCGCCTGCGGACCTGGGGAATCGCTGTACGGTCTTTATGGAGTCCGACCTGATCCACCACCAGAACAATGGGGCCTCTTCCGAGGATCTGGCCGCGGGAGTCTGTGTGAGCGTCGTACACAACTACCTGGAGCGGGTCGCCAATCACCGGCCGCTGGGAGACCGCATCATGTTTCTCGGTGGGGTCGCTGCGTTGCCTGCGGTCAAGGCGGCCTTTGAGCACGAGACCGGCAAGCGATTCCATGTGCCCGAGATCTTCAAGGTCTCCGGCGCGCTGGGGGCGGCACTCAAAGCGCTGGACCTGGTGAAGGCCGGAGAGATCGCGCCGGGCAAGCGGAACAGACCGGATTTCGACCCTGCATCGATCAGGAAGGAGCAATTCAGGTGCAAGGGCTGCCCGAACCAGTGCTTTGTCGACAAGTACCGGCCTGGAGATCGGATCGTCTTTCACGGCGGACTCTGCGATCGATGGGAAACGGAAGATCGTCCCGCGGCCGCGCCGGAACAAACGGACCTCTTCAAATTCAGGACCGGCCTGCTCGATGAGATTGCGCGGGACGGTGCCGAGCAAAAGGCAAGATGGGGGATCATCCGTACTCCCCAGTTCTACGATTGGTTTCCCTTTTGGCACGCCTTCTGCGAGGATCTCGGTGTAAACCTCGTCCCCGCGCCCGCGCCGAGCAGGCGGCAATTCGAGCGAGGCACGCGATTCCTCAAAGTGGAAACCTGCTTGCCGGTCAAGGTTATGGCCGGACAGATCGCGGATCTGGAAGACGGGGGTATACGAACGCTCTTCCATCCGGTCATACTGACCGAGCCGTCCCCGGAGAGCGGCAGCGACCACGACGGACCCCGATGGCCCCAGGAAGGGAGTTTCGTCACCCACTGTCCCTACGTGCAGGGCTCTTCCCAATTCTTTCGGGGCTCCTTTGACGTGGAATGGGAAGAACCGGTCATCTGCTACGAGTTGGATCCGAACTCCTTTCGCAGGGAACACCTCCGCCTAGCCCGACGCCTCGGTGTTTCAGCTCGCAAGGCTGCCAAGGCATTTCAACGGGGGCTCGACAGGGCAAGCGACTTCAGAGAGCGACTCCGGAGAGAGGGAGAACGCTTCCTCAGTTCCCTGGCGGAAGATGACCGGGCCCTCATCGTCCTGGGCAAACCGTACCACACGTCCGACGCGTTCCTGAACATGAACCTGGGAAGCCTCTTCCAGCGGCTCGGCGTGCCGGCATTACCTGCGGACATGTTCCCGCTCGATTCTCGAGAACAGCCTCCGGAACTCTCATGGAAGCACCAGGGCAATATGATCCGGGTGGCGGGTGAAATCGCCGCTGACCCGAGACTCTTTCCGGTCTTTATCACCTTCTTCGGATGCGGGCCGGACCCCTTCACGTTGCGGCACCTGTGGGAGCGTCTGCAAGGAAAGCCTCTGCTTGTGCTCGAGATGGACGAGCACACGTCACGTGCTGGGATGATGACCCGAATTGAGGCGTTCCTGGACAGGGTCCGGCAGCCGCAAAACCGGCTTCGCCGAAATGCGTGGCGGAGTTCACCGAGCCGCCGCAAAAGTGTCGACGAAGCCCCCGAGGTTACCGGCGCGTACCACGAGAGTTATTCGGAGGGGGGTACGAGGGGACCGGTTTTGCAGAAAGGGTCTCCCGGCATTTCCGTATCTCCCGCGTCCAATCGCCCCGCGGCAAAGGTTCGTGCGGAAATCCTCTTCTTGGCGGACATCGCGGATCACACCTTCGGATTTGCCGCGGCAGCGCGATCCCTTGGCGTGGATACTCGCGTGCTGCCTCCCCCGGACGAGGAATCCGAGCGTCTGGGGCGACCGCACTTGGTCGGGGGAGAATGCCATCCTTACGCGCTTGTGCTTGGAGATTACCTCAAGCTTGCGGCTGAATTACCCTCTCGACAGGCTGAGCGCTCCCGCTTCTTCATGATCGGGAACGACGCCTGTCGGCTGCGCCAGTACCCGGTGTACATCGAGAAGGTGCGCCGGGAACTCGGCTATTCGATCGGTGTCATTGGAGAGATCGACGAAGGGCTCGCAGCATTCGGACTTGCACAGAAGTATCGTCGTGAGGTGCTGCTGAGGGCCTGGGAGGGTCTGAACGCCTTCGATCTGCTGAAGCAGGCGTATGTGACGATGAGACCGGTTGCGGCGGACCGAGCCCAGCTTGAGAGCGTTTACACGCAGGCTCGGGACAATCTGTGCGAAGCCCTTTCCGAAGGCTACGTCCGCCGGGGCATGGAGGAAGCGCTCCATGACCTCAGCAAAATCCCTGTGGATGACGGCGCGGACAGACCTCTCGTCGCGGTCACAGGTGACTACTACAGTCGAGTGGTTCCTTTTGCCAACAACGACGTCCTCGCCGAGATCGAGCGTCTGGGGGGAATGCTGCTCTATCCGCCCTGCTTTTCCGATTCTTTCAAACTGGGAAGCACACGGGAATTCGTCTGGCGGCTGCTTGGCGGTCAATGGAAGGAGGCCGCGGCCAACGGGCTCATGGCTCTGTACCTCCTGGCGTCGGAATTCAGGGTAAAGGGCGGCCCGATCGCCCGGTCAGTCATGGAAGGCCCTCTGGACCCATTCGGCGTGCGCATATGGAAGACGGCAGCGGCCTTTACCAACGGGTATCTTCCCGTGGGCATCAATGCCCCACTGGCCACCGCTGTCCATCAGCTCGACCAGGGCGCGGACGGCGTCTTGAACCTGATCACTCTCAACTGCCTGTACGGAACCGTCGTCACCGCCGCGCTGGCCCGGGCTCTCAAGGATCGGCCCGGCATACCCATGCTCACCCTCATCTTCGACGGCCTCAAAAAGACCAACGAGAGAACCCGCCTGGAAGCCTTCATGGAACAGGTCCACGACAACTTCAGGCGACGAGGCGGTACACGAGGAAACGGTGTGTGATCCTCGCACAGTATGACCTCCGGCAGCTTCGATCCGGCCGGAATTATAGACACTTGTTATAGCGGAACTTCGAGAGAAAGGCGGGTGCCTCTCGAGGGCTCACCGGTTGAAATAGGAAAGCCACTCCTTTTTGCTGCCCCTTTGTTTTCTCGGGACAATCGAGCGGGGGTCTGCCAACCCCAGCGCGTCCAATACGAATGTCCTTTCGAATGAGTGAACTTCCGGCGGATTTGTCCAGTCGCCTGAAAAGTGCCCCCCATCTCCCCCTCTAGTAAAAGAGAAGAGGGGGGATTTTCAACGTGGCCTGCCCCGCGAGGACGCGGGGCCAATGTCACTTTCGTGAAACCGCATGAGTATCAGCCATCAAGGATAATTGTCTTACATTGCATGTATAGCTTCCACTGCCCAAAACCACACCATTTCCCACTCATAGCAAAAAACTAACCTATTACTTTCGTAGTACTTTCGTCGGAAGATCCTTCGCGGAGAAGGATCTCTCTACCGGTGGGTGAGACGATTATCTCGAGCCGTTGGGTTTCACCCGATGGATGGACCACCAGTTCCAGGGCCCACACAAGTGATATGAGCCTTCCGGAAAAGCTGTACGGACTCTCGGGAAGCTCAAAGGAAAAGCCCTGGCGTCCGCGCTGTCCGGGATGCGGGAAGGCGACACTATCAACGATCCCCACATCCCGATCACCCTTGCCCACAGTGTACCAGAACAGCCGCAGGTCGACACGCGAAGGATCACTCTCCAGCTCCCACGAGATCGAGCCGGCCACCCGCGCGGCAGGCATGTATCGGGTTCTGCCGCCATCAGTTCCAATGGTCAGTCTTTCCATGAGATCTCCTAGATCTGGGCGGCCTGCGGCCGCACCGTGATCTCAAACTCGTCATTGATATCAGGCCAGAATTTGATGCCGCCCTTTACCTGAATCGACCAGATGATCCGGTTATTGTCGCTCTTGAATGAGTGCATGGAATCGGCGGGAATGTCGAACGCTGCGTACCCCTTCGTCAGTTCGGCACGGTGAGTGGGTTGTGCAAGGGGGATTCTCGCGAAGGTGTCCTTATCGGTATAGGTTGATGTGCCGCGGGTGTAGTCGGCTTCTTCCCGGCCTTTCACTTCGATCTCAAAAGAGCTGATTATTTTTGCGCGATGCTCAATCTTCCATGTCAGCTCAACCGATTCTCCCAGCCGCGGGGCGCCAGGATGAATCGTGAGTATGGGACGCGGATTGAAGAACACAAGAAGCTGGTACGGAACATTCACAATGGACGCGATGCCGACCACCACAAAGGGAATAAGAAATATTGTCAGGAACCAATTAGGGGGACCCTCGAGCCAACTCTGCACGGCCTGCCAGACAAATACCGACATGACTCCATTCCAGAACACCGCGAAGACTATCGAAAGGCCGAGGTTCCGAATCCGGGACCCCTTCACTTGAAGTGTAACCGGCTCGTCCGAGGGCACGGTTTCGGCGACGCGGAGGGACGGCTCTGTTTGGGAGTATAGTGCCGGAGCGCTCGCGCCAAGAATTGCCGGACCTGATCTCTTGTCCCTCTTTCGTTTCCGTAGCTGGTATAAGATCCCGCCGCCGCCTACGAACGCGAACAACAGGGGAATGAGACCGAAAAGCAGTTCCGGGTTGAAACTTCGATCCAGGACCGCGTCACCCGGATTGTCGGGGTTTACGTAGCAGGCGGTCAACGTACCAGGAGGATTCCGCTTCACGATCTCCTTCTTCCGGTCGTACCCGGATGAGGATGCCTTCATGAAATCGTACCGATTCGACTTATACCTCTTGCCCTTGAATGTGTACGCATAAAGGATGTCGATACGGTACGTCGTGGTGTCTGAGTCGGTGTGAGATCTCACTCGGCTGTCCACGACCACGCACGGTGTTCGTATCCAGTCGCGCGCCTCCAGGATCTTGATCGCGGGTCCGAGAGCCATGAGATAGAATCCCACGGTCCCGACCAGGAGGAAGATGGCGAAAACGATATAGAGGAGCACTCCCCGGTCCTTCTTGGCGCCGGATTCCGAGATGGACTCGACTTGAGTGGCTTGTTGAGCTCTTTTGCGCACTCTCCCCCGGCCTCTCCACAGGAAATAGAGCCCACCTACTCCGATGGTCCCGAAAATCAGCGGAAAAATGAGCATCAGCGCCACCCAGGGACTCCCATGGGCAAGAACGGCTTGTGCCGGATCGGAAGGATTCACGTAGCAGACCGTCCGTGATTTCGGCCTGTAGCTCTGGGAGATTCGAGCCGCGCTCTGATAGTCCGAGGAGCCCGCATAATCAGGTGAGTATCGCGTCGATATGTGTGCTCTTCCGCCTGCCTGATAACGGTACTTGACCGTGAAGTAATAGTTGCCCTGTCTTTGTTTGACGCTGCTCGAGAGAATGAGACATCGCGTTTCATTCCACCGAAAGGTCCGGATATTCTTGTATGCCTCCGTACCCACAAAGAGTGCAAAAAAAGCTGAGAAGGCTGCGAAAAAGAGAAAGAACACCGTCATAAACAATCTGACGCCAAGACCAATTTTACCCGCTTTCTTCTTCCTTCCGAATTCGATATCCATCTCCCCTGTTCCTCGGCTCTGTCAGGCTCGTCGGGAAAGTGTGGGGATCCTCCCGAATAACACAGCCCAACCGCCAACATTCTGCAGAATGTCGGGAGCCGACCGTGCTTCATTCTTCGGATTCCAGAGCAAGACGTCCTGATGATTGATATTGTAACACACCGGCCGCGCTGCTCGAAAGCCGTACCAGAGGCCGCCCCGTCGAAGGAATTGCAGCACAGCTTACTCGTCAGGCGGCCCGCGAAGGCCGCGGGCGGAGAAAACTGCTGTGCCCGGGAGATACGATAGGCTAGAATGGCTGCCAACGTCGCGCGCGTTTCCAAAGCAATCACAGATTGCCGCAGGGGCGAAGCTTCGTATCCCGGTGACCCGACAACGCTTCGAATCTCTCCGTAGCATGTTGGTGCGGGGAGATCCGGGCGAAGCGTCGAGGCGAGTTTCGGACTTTATTCGTGGCAAATGCCATAGTCCACGGCACCTCGATCGGAATCTCAGTCTGAAGGTGGCAGCCATGATCATCGGAATTCCCAAGGAGATCAAAGAGGAAGAGTACCGGGCCGGTATCGTGCCCTCCGGAGTCAGAGTGCTAACCGCAGCCGGCCACAGAGTGCTGATCGAAAAAGAAGCCGGCATGGGGTGCTGGATCTCGGATGAAGAATACGCTCAGGCCGGCGCGGCCATAGTGGAAAGCGTAGCCGATGTGTATGGCGAGGCCGAGATGGTCATGAAGGTAAAAGAGCCCCAGCCGTCCGAATATGAACTGCTCCGAGAGGGGCAGATCCTCTATGGCTACCTCCACCTCGCGCCCTCGCCGGAGCTGACCGAGGCGTTGGTCAGGCGAAAGGTGATCGCCATCGCTTACGAGACCATCCAACTGGAGGACGGTTCACTGCCATTACTCATTCCCATGAGCGAGGTCGCGGGTCGCATGGCCGTGCAGATCGGTGCCCACTTTCTCGAGAAGACGCAGGGCGGCAGAGGAGTGCTCCTCGGCGGCGTTCCTGGGGTGAGCCGCGGCAGAATAACTGTGATCGGCGCGGGAACCGTGGGACGCGCGGCCACGAAAATAGCCATGGGCCTGGGAGCCGAGGTTCACCTCATTGATATTAACCTTCAGTGCCTGGCCTACATGGACGACATCTTCGGCAGTCGGATTACGACGATGATGTCAAATTATGACAATATCTTCAATTCGGTAATCAACTCGCATCTTGTCATCGGCTCCGTACTCATTCCCGGCGCACGCGCTCCGCAGCTCGTGGACAGGGAGATGGTTCGTCAAATGAAACCCGGTACGGTGATCGTGGACGTGGCCATCGACCAGGGTGGGTGCGTGGAGACCTCTGAAGTCACCTCTCACAAGCACCCCACCTTCACTGTGGATGAAGTCCTGCACTACGGGGTTCCCAACATGCCGGGGGTGGTTGCGCGAACAGCGACCTTCGCGCTCACCAATGTGACGCTGCCGTACGCGTTGAAATTGGCGAATCAAGGGACCGCGGACGCTGTACTCGGCGACCCTGCACTCGCCAGGGGCGTCAATCTGTATAAGGGCGAGATAACCTACGAGAACGTCGCGAGGTCCCTCGGAAGGGAATACACGCGCTTGGACGAAGTCTGTTGTGATTGATGCCAATGAGCTCTCAAAGTCATGTCCTTGAAAACCCAGTAGTGTGAATCGTTACCGAGAAAGACCATAAAGCTTCAGACGCTTGCGCAGGGTGGGCCGGGACAACCCAAGAGCTCTGGCTGCCGCGGACAGGTTTCCGCCTGTCTCCGCAAAGCATTTGAGTATGTGTTCCCTTTCGATCTCATCGAGGGTACGCAGCTCCATCGTATCAGGCGTATCCTCAGCCGAGTCGACGAGTGCAGTCTTCACCGCATTGGCGAGGAGCACGGAACCTCTCGATTCCAGAACGGCCTTCGTCAGGACATTCTTGAGTTCACGCACGTTCCCCGGCCACCGGTAAGCTTCCAGCGCGCGCATGACCCCTGTCTCCAGGCGGGTAACATGGGTTTGCAGCTCCCGATTGATGTCCGCCAGGAAGAACCGTACCATATCCGGCAGATCCTCGATTCGTTCGCGCAGAGGGGGCACGCGTAGGCTGATAACCTTGAGTCTGAATAACAGATCCTCGCGGAAGCGCCCGTTCTGGGTCATTTCTGTCAGATTGCGGTTGGTCGCGGCGATGATCCGCGCCTGGGATCGATAGGTCCGTGTTCCTCCCACCGGCGTGAATTCCCGGTACTCGAGAAAGCGAAGAAGCTTGGCCTGGACCGACAGGGGCAAATCTCCCACTTCATCGAAGAAGATCGTTCCTTTCCCCGCCAGCTCAAGTCGTCCCTTCTTTGATTCGACCGCACCGGTGAACGCTCCGCGCTCGTGGCCGAAGAGTTCCGATTCCAGGAGATTCTCCACAAGCGTCGTGCAGTCCACCGTGACGTACGGCTGATCGCGCAGGTCGGAGGATTGATGGATGACTCTGGCTATCAGATCCTTGCCTGTGCCGGTCTCGCCTTCGATAAGGACGGTCGCTCTGCTTCGAGAAAGCAAACCGATGGTCTTGAATATGGACCTCATTGCAGGGGTCTGTCCTATGATGCGGTATCCTGATTGGCCCTGCCGATCGGTGCATTCCAGGGAAGGCCTGGACCTCGATTCCGCCGCGATGTGTCGAGCGCTTGCAACCACGTCATCCAGTTCGTCCACGTCAAGAGGTTTGTGGATGTATTCGTATGCCCCACGCCGCATTGCTTCTATGGTCGATTCCATGTCGTGGTACGCAGTGATCATTATCACTTTGACGTCAGGATCATTTGATGTGATCTCCTTGAGAATATCCAGGCCGGATGCATCGGGGAGCTTGATGTCCAGTATGATAACCTCGGGATTGTGCCTGCGCCATCCGTCCAGCCCCTCCGCACCGGTTGCCGCGGTACGAACGGAGAGCCCTTTCTCTCTGAGAAACATCTCCAGGGATTCCCGAATGGAGGGCTCGTCGTCGATGACAAGCACTCTCTTCATGGTTGACATGGCAACCTCAACACAAAGGTGGCGCCGCGACCCTTGCGGCTCCGTACCTCGACCCATCCCGAGTGGGCCTCCACGATACGCTTGACATTGCTCAGGCCCAGGCCGGTACCTTTGGTCTTGCTCGTGTAGAACGGGTCAAAAAGGTGAAGCTTTTGTCTCGAGTCGATTCCCGGACCGTTATCCCGCACACCCAGTTCCAGGAGGCGATGTTCCTTTCCTCGTGAGGTCTTGGTCCAGACCGTCACGCAGTCTCTCTCGGGGGAAGCCTCAATCGCATTGAGCAAGAGATTGATTACAGCCTGTTCGAGCTTACCCGCGTCCAACCGCGCGAGGGGGAAATTCTTGGGGTGTCGTTGCACGATCTCCAACCTCTTTTTGGCGGCCTCCGGTTCCAACAGATCCACGCATCCCTGAGCCAGATCCGACAACGACATGGGAGCAGGGCTGAGGTCATGGGGGCGAGCTGCATCGAGCAACTGGCGCAGGATATCTTCGAGCCGCGATACTTCGTTGACGGTTATCTCCAGCCGGCGCCGGTCAAAACCGTCCAGGTCGAGCCGCCTGGAGAGGATCTGCAGATTCATCTTCAGTGAGGAGAGGGGGTTCCTGATCTCGTGTGACAAAGACGCGGAAAGGTGGCCCACGTAGGCCATTCGCTCATGCTCCCTCACCTTGGACTCCATTGCTACCCGGGCGCTGATATCGCGACAGATGCCGATCATGACCGGACCCTGACCGAGATCCACAACCCTGGATTTGATCTCGGTGGCTGCCTGATCTGGGTGGCATCCTTTCCGAGTGTATTCCAACTGACCCGCTGCTGGCCTGAGATTGACAGAATGCTTGTACGCCTCGAAAACCCGATCTCGACAATCCGGCGCCACGAAGTCGAGGAAGGGCCTGCCGAGTATTTCGTTCAGGTCCTTTCCGTGCATACGGCAGAAACACTGGTTGGCAAAGATGATCCTCTCATCCTTTATCACGAAGTATCCGTCGTTGATCTCCTCAACCAGCGTCTTGTACCGGCGTTCGCTTTCGGCCAGCTCGGACGTGCGCTCCTCTATCACCTTTTCCAGGTTCTGGGCGTGCTGGAGAATGGCTCTGTGGTGCATGTGCTGAAAATGGTCGGAGAAACGGTGGATTGTGTAGGAAAGCCCCGCGTTGAGTGCGTCCGATGACCTTGCCAGCAGATCGTGCAGCCCTTGATCCTTCAGCCGCCTGACCACAGTGAATCGGAACAGCTCAAAGGCCTTTTGCACTTCCGAGAGTCTGAATCCCGCCTTGAGCCGTTTTTCGGTGATGTAGTCAATGAACCGCTCCATTCGTGCCAGACGCCCTGATTCGATCGCTTCCAGGTTGGCCGCGAAAGCCTCGGTTACCGTTCCGAGCAGCTCCTGTCGGGGACGCCCCCGGTATGACTCAGAGAGTACGTTGAGACGATCGACCCACTCCTCAATGATTTCCCCGCGGCTGTCGTGAAGCCACCGGACAAAGGAGGCGGGGCTTACAGGAAAGGGAACCTCCGGGTGTAAACCGGCTTCCGCTTCCCATTGCCCGGCCGGCTGAGAAATGGCTGATTCGGTTCGCATGGAGGAACTCTCCGCGGCCGAAGCCGGAGAATGCCAATCAACAGAAGACCCCGATCGCGGTCCAATCAATCATCATAGGGAGACTCGCTCGAGGATTCGATGGTTCTGAACATCCCGACTCAGATCAGCGGGCTTTGGCGGGCGGCCGACACCCATTGTGGAGCTCGGGATGAATCCATGTCGGTCATGCCGAATCACTCGATGCACTCCGTGGACGAACCTCTTCTCGGGAGCGAAATGATAGAGTATCTCCCTTCCGAGCCGTTTCGCCGACTTGAGCCCACAGAGCTTTCGTACTCTACCACACCGCCGCAGGCAGGTCCAGGGGCCGGGCCGACCGTGATACTGCTCAACTGTTTCAACACGCCCGCGCGCTCATTGAGCGGAAAACGAAGGAATCCAAGTCAAGGCACGACAGCTACTCGAGATGGTCATCGAACTCGATCCGGGCTCCGCCCGAGCATACGGAATGATGGCCAGGACGTATTTCTTCGACGCGCGTAAGGGATGGATTCAGTCTCGTCGGGAATCCCCAAGAAAGGGGGGCGAGTAGCCGCCCTCCTTCTGCGCCAAAATGCACGCAAGTGAACGCGGACGCGTGGTCAGTGCTTCTGTGTGGGCAGCCGGGTCACCGGTTTTTTCGGGAAATGGTATCCCGCGCTCCAAAGCGCATTGGCATCAGGCTGACGCGCGCTTTTCCGAATAGCGGTCCACAAAAAAGGGGCTCGTGCCGGTTGATGTTGAAATCAACCGACAACCGAGCCCCTCACTCAGGGTATCCGTCTCACCGAAGCGGCCTGAAAAGCTTCACCATGGTGGTAGCCGGAGTATCCATCCAGCGTTTTTACAGCTTGGGTTTTGGCAGTCCTTCGATAGCCGCGAGCGCCCGGTCAATCTCTTCTCTGGGCAGCTCGTAGTCCGAAAGTTTACCCTGGAAGTAGGCGTCGTACGCGGCGAGGTCTATGAGGCCGTGTCCGCTCCAGTTGACCAGGATAACCTTTTCCTTGCCTTCTCCCTTGGCTCTCTTGGCCTCTCGGATGACCGCGGCCAACGCGTGGTTGGTCTCCGGAGCAGAGATGAATCCTTCACTGCGCGCCCAGTCCACTCCTGCAGCGAAGGTCTCGAGCTGGTTGATGGCCAGCGGCTCAATGATTTGGTCCATCACCAGTTGGCTTACGAGAGGGGCCATTCCGTGGTACCGGAGCCCGCCCGCGTGAATCGGCGCGGGAACGAAATCGTGGCCGAGCGTGTGCATGGGGAGGAGCGGAGTCATCTGTACCGTGTCACCGAAATCGTACGCGAAGGGCCCCTGTGTCATGGTGGGGCACGAGTTGGGCTCTACCGCGATGATCCGTATATCCTTGCCCGCAATCTTGTCGCCAATGAACGGGAACGCGCACCCTGCGAAGTTGCTCCCGCCGCCAGCGCAGCCGATCACGATATCCGGGTAATCTCCCACCATTTTGAACTGCTTCTGGGCTTCCTGTCCGACGATCGTCTGATGGAGTAGCACATGATTGAGCACGCTGCCCAGCGAATACTTAGTCAGTGGTCGCCCGTGGGCCTCGCTGGTTACCGCGTCTTCCACGGCCTCACTGATGGCTATTCCAAGGCTGCCCGGCGAGTTGGGATCCCCTTGAAGGATCTTCTTGCCCGCTTCGGTATCCGTGCTCGGGCTCGGAACGCACGTAGCGCCCCAGGTGTTCATCATGAGTCTTCGGTACGGCTTCTGGTCATAGCTGACCCGGACCATGTAGACCTTGCACTCAAGTCCGTACTGACTGCACGCAAAGCTCAGCGCGCTCCCCCACTGACCCGCTCCGGTCTCCGTCGAGATCCTCTTCGTTCCGAAGACCTTGTTGTAATACGCCTGTGGGATAGCCGTGTTCGGCTTATGACTTCCCGCAGGGCTCACGCCTTCGTTCTTGTAATAGATCTTGACCGGGCAATTGAGGAGCTTCTCCAGCTTCTCGGCCCTGTACAGCGGCGATGGGCGCCAAAGGACGTAACGGTCCATGACCTCGTCGGGAATGTCGATCCACCTTTCCTGGGCGACCTCCTGCTCGATGAGGTTCATGGGGAAAACCGGTGCCAAATCGTCAGGACCGACAGGTTGTCCGGTTCCCGGATGCAGGGGCGGTTGCATGGGGTTGGGCATGTCCGCGGCGATGTTGTACCACTGGCGGGGCATGTCGTCTTCGTGCAGAAAAACCTTCGTTGCCATTAGACCCTCCTGTCTGGTGATTGGGAACCGGAACAGTCCCAGTTTTGTTTAAAAAAAACTCTTTCCAGATCTAATCTCGGATCTAGCAGCCGACTGTGTCCGCGGTCGAGAGGAGAGAGGATTTCAGGGCCACGGACCCCAGCGAGGCTTCTGAAAAAGCGCCCGCTCCGACAGGGGGGGGGCAGGCGCAGATTCGGGTATTTTACTTATCGGCAGCTCCCAATGCAAGCGTTATCCTGCGTTGGCCCGCACTTCTCCATCTCCGCTGTCTCGCGAAGCCGGATCAGCCTTGAAGCTAGTCGAATGGGGATACACCCACGCATTACGCGCGATTCAACGTCCCTCAGCCGCATCCGTTGATAAAGCGAAGAAGGCCGCGGCGGGACGGCGGTCCATCAGGCGTCCGGCTTCGAGAGTTCCGTGATTTCTTTGGAAGGATGTGCCGAATCAGCATGTTGGCCGAGGCGGACGTAGACAACGTGCCGAGAGGCTCGAACCCCGGCATTCGTCAGAGCCCACGTTCGGAGAGGTCCAATTGTGGCACCCTATCTTGCAAAATCCAGCGGGAAGGTTTCCTGGTGGGAATTACGTATCTCTTTGATTGCTTTGAAGCTTCTCCGTGGACTACTCGGGAGGATCTTTCACTCGGGAGAGCGCTCTTTCCCCAGGAACAGGCACGCCCTAAGCCCTGGCGATCAGTCTCCCTGCGAGAGTATCGTTGACTCGATCGTCGCCCAGATGTCGCGAATAGATTGTTCAACAGCGTTTTGCCCGTCCTCAACCGGGGTTCGCCTCCGAACCATGGCCTTGATAACAGACACGTCATAGGGAATGCGGCCCAGCGAAGGCACTTCGGTTCTTTCACAGAACTCCTCGACCCGCGCCGCGACGTCCGGGTTGATGTCCCACTTGTTGATTATGACGGAAACCGGGATTTTGAATCCTCGGACAAGTTCAACGGCTCTTTGTGTGTCGTGAAGGCCCGACAAGCTCGGTTCTGTCACCACGACCACGTGATCCGCGCCCGTGACCGACGAAATGACCGGACACCCCACTCCGGGCGCACCGTCGGAAATGATAAGGCGCCTCCCTAAGGTGTTCGCCAGCACTCTGGCCTGGTTCCTCACCAGAGCCACGAGCTTGCCGGAGTTCTCCTCTCCCGGGGAGAGGGCCGCATGAACCATCGGGCCCAAACGCGTGTCCGAGATGAACCAATGACCGTTGAGGCTCTCGTCCATCGCCACTGCCTCTTCCGGGCAGAGGTGGAAACAGACGCCGCACCCTTCACAGGAAAAAGGGTCCACGGCAAATTCCGCGGAGATCGCTCCGAACCTGCATGATTCGCGACAGAGGCCGCATTCAGTGCATTTCTCAGGGTCTATCCGAGCCTTTTGCCCACCGAAAAATTTTTCCTCATGCCTGATGTCAGGTTGCGCGAGTATATGGAGATCGGCCGCGTCCACGTCGCAGTCGGACAGGACATTGTCCCTTGCCAGGTAACCGAAACTTGCGGTCAACGAGGTCTTGCCCGTACCGCCTTTCCCGCTGATGATGACAAGCTCCTTCATAGCGCGGCCTCCTTCACCGTGGAGGTCGGTCTGGGGATCAATGATTCGATCTTGCTGAAAAGCCCATGGAAAGGCTCCCGGTAACGTGGAGCAGAGTCGATCAGGAGATCCCCTCGCGCATATCCTTCCGCAATGGCCTTATCGTGAGGGATTTCCATGAGAAGCGGAATCTCCTTTTCAAGACAGTAGTTCCGGGCCTCTTCATCCCCCACGTCTGAGCGGTTCAACACGACTCCAAAGGGTATCTCAAGCGGAGAGATTGCATCGACTGCGATACGAAGGTCGTGCAAACCGAATGGGGTCGGCTCGGTTACCAGAACAATGAAGTGGGTGTTGATGACCGTATTGATGACTGGACAGGAAGCTCCCGGCGGCGCATCGACAATCGCGATCTTACGGGGATTAACGTGCTTCTTGACCTCTCTGATGAGTGGAGGCGACATTGCCTCACCAACTCTCAGCACGCCCTGTACGAACTCCACTTCACCCGCGCTCCCGGTCTCCACAACTCCGAGTTCACGGAAATCCTCGCTAATGGCCTTTTCCGGGCAGAGGAGCATACACCCGCCGCATCCGTGACACATCTCGGGAAAAGTCAAAATTGTGTCGCCAATTGCCAGGATCGCGCTGAAACGACACACTTCGCCGCATTTGCCGCAGAGCGTGCACGTATCCATGTTCACCCGGGGGACAGGCAGGTTGACGACCTCCCGGGACTCTATGTCGGGCTTCATAAGGATATGGCAATTCGGCTCTTCCACGTCGCAGTCGAGCAATTGCGCCCTGGAGCCCAAGACCGAGGCGAGACTCGTTGCTATGGTGGTCTTGCCTGTTCCTCCTTTGCCACTTGCTACACTAATAATCATTCGAAACCGTTTCTTTCTTTGAAATCAGGCGGTACAGTGGCCCGGGTTTGGCACCGCGCGGAGCTTGGGGGGATGCCCCCCCTGGTACTCGATCTCCCACCAGATAATTCTTCAGCGCTTCCTGCAGCGTGCCCGCGGCCAGGGTGGCGCAGTGCAGATCTTCTTCGGGCAGTCCGCCCACCAGCCGTTCGATGGCGATATGGTCGATATCGGCTATCTCTTCAGGACTCTTGTTGAGGGCTAATTTGGCCGCGGCTGCTCCACACGCGCTGCTCATTCTGCACCCATCGGTCCAATACTTCGCGTCCGCCACTCGCCCGCCCGAAAAGACCAGAGAGATCTTCATGCTGTCGCCACACGTGCCCGTCAGGTACGCGCTTGCATCGGGCGAGTCGATGGTTCCTTTCTCGGGATCGGACCTGTGCAGGAACCAGGCCCACCCCGCAATCACCGTGAAGATTAGACCCGCTCCGAGGAGAATGGAGGCCCATGGTATCCGATTTACAAACGAGAAATCCGCCATCAATTTTCTGACCGCCGTTCTCTCCGATCGGTCGTCAAGGAGATCTTACGGACCGCCCGCATATTCGGTCTTGTCACCGATCGACGATTCCAACGCGTATTAGCTTTACCAATGGGCCTGAACATTGGGATTGTCCGCATATTCCACTTCATTCCGCTTCAAGCGGGCAAGTGCTTCTCGTACCGTGCCGGACTGTTCCATGACGACTTGTATCCCCGCGGCGCTCAAGGCTCTAAACGCATTCGGGCCACAGTAGCCGGTCATCAAAACGTCGACCTTCCTGTCGGAGAGCATTTTGCCGGCCTGAATCCCTGCTCCTCTCATCGCGTTGACATTGCTCGCATTGTCGAGGCTCTCCAGGACCGCGCCGTTCTCGTCCACTATCAGGATGAATCGGGCCCGGCCGAATCGGGGATCCATCTCTGCATCAATGTCTCGGCCCTTGGCCGTTATCGCTATTTTCATAAATCCCTCCCGGATCTCATCTGGCGGAATCCGCCGCCGCCTCCGCATGTCTGGTGGTCACCGATGGGTTGAAGCTTTCCCTCCAGAAGGTAGTCCACGACTTTGCCGACGGTGTCTCCTTCCGGTCCGTAGTACACATCGATTCCCATTTGCCTGAACCCCATCAGGGGCCTCATGCCTATGCCCCCGACGATGATCGCATCCGCTCCGTTGCTGTGGAGAAGGTCGACCGGCGCCTGGCATCCTCCCTGCATATGGGGTGGATTGTGCACAACGGAGACTTCCAGGATCTTGCCATCGTCAATGTGGACAAGGGTAAAAACGTCACAATGCCCGAAATGGCCTGACCTGGGTGAATCAAGTCCGCCAGGGTGCATGGATGGTACTGCTACTTTCCACTTCATATTGGTTTCCTTTCCTCTTTCACGTTCTGTTCTGAACTCTATTGTTACGTGCGGTCATCCACGCGGTTTCCTTCACCCGGCTCTTCGGGAGAGACGGACTTTCGCCAAGCCGTGATGAAAAATGAGGCCGAGAATTAAAGGGATCCTCGCAGCCTACCCACCTCCCCGGGGTCCTGGGGGTGCATCCTCGGCCTCTTGTCAACCGCGTGAACAGCTGCTGTTTCTCCATTTGCCATTTCCGGGGGCGTGAGTTCCTCGCCGCCATTTCGCAGCGAACTGATGAGAGGGCCCACTTGCAACCCCTCAGGGCCCATCTCTCAGAATCATAGGGTACGGAAAGAATTTCTTTCCCCCCATGAACCCCATCGTCCGCCTCGACCTCCGAAGCAGCGGCCTCGGCCTCCGCCCCATGAGAGTCTCCCGCGACCCATTCCCCGGCCGAATGCACGGGAAATCCCTCTGACTCGTTCCGCCAGCCGCGGACGAAGGCTCAGGCCCCACGCCGATCCTGGCCCTTCACCTATCGCTCGTATTCGATTGAATCGCGGCATCTGTTTCCTCCTTTGTCTGACGGGCGCCAAAAGAACCATTTCTCCGCCCCTGTCCCCGGCCGACGCGTCGACAGGTATTGAAGACCCGTGCAATCCGGCCTTTATGTCCAGGAACGGGCAAGTTGGCGTGCACCGTCCATCAAACTTGAGGGCAATTTGTGTGCCAATATCGTGGTCGGATGTAGGAGTTTGGAATTATTAGATTAAAATTCATCAGCAAAAAATTGCCTGGGCAGGAGATAGTTGCAGTTTGCAGCCATTATCCTGGGGATGATTTGCACAATGCAGTATAACCGCGATGCGCTACCCTTGCTTCAAATCCGGAATCACGACTCTTTCAACGCGAGAGCCTCTTTGATTGCGGTCCCAGGTCGGTTGATCATCGAATCAGATTTTTGATCTCCGTTGCCCAGAGGCGCGCCCCGACCTTACCCAACTCCCGGCTGAATGACTGAACCAGCCTCTGCATCGTCTCTTGCTGCTCGTCGCGGTAGAGAAGAAAGAGACCCATCATGTTGTGTTGCTCTGTCTCGACGGTGCGCGTACGAACCCCAACTCTTCGGGCCACAGGCTCGAGATCGGAGAGGACTTGCTTCAGGTCTGCATAGCGCAGATCGGGATCCCTCCGTGAAGCGCGCATCACAAATTCGGCCAATTCGCCGGGAAGGCCGGTACCCACCTTTCTCGGGTCCTTGACGTCCTGTTCTAAGTGCCAGTTGAGGATGCCGTACTTCTCATACTCATCGCAAGGGCGCACTCCGGTCAGCATCTCGTACGCGGTCAAGCCGAGTGAATAGATATCGGATCGTTCGTCCAAGGGCCGCCGCTGGATGTGCTCGGGACTTACGTACAGATCCGTTCCGCCAACAAATTGGTCCTGACTGCCCACGGGCGCGGAGAAGCCGAAATCGATGATCTTCACCCGGTCTCCGTGCTGCACGATAACATTGCCGGGTTTCACGTCACTGTGCACGATGCCCGCCTCATGCGCGTGAAGCAGTCCCCGGCAGATTTGAAGGAGGTAGTCCACCGCCCTGGGGAGGGGGAGCTTCCCTTGCTTGCGGAGGACCGCACTAAGCGATTCACCGTCCACGAACTCCATGACGATGAAGAAAGTCCTGAACATTTCCTCGATGTCGAACACCTTGACGATGTTCTCATGATTGAGCTTGGCGATGATCTTCGCTTCGTTGCGAAATCTCTCGACGAAGTCCGGTTGCATGGCTAGGTGATGTTTCAACATCTTCACGGCCACCGGAATATCCAGGGTGCTATGCCTTCCGTGATACACAACGCTGCAGCCACCTGTCCCAATAGCCCTCTGAACCGTATATTTCCCCACGGTTCGGTCCGCTATGAAGAGTGATCTGGAAAGCCGGTCTGAGACGATCCGGGTCAGCAATTCCCGGATCCGGGGGAACCGCTCGCACACGCTGTCGAAGACAGGACGCGTGATGGCCCAGAGGACCATGTCGGTCTCAGCGTCAACGTTGGCGTTGCGCTTCTCGCCGGTGAGAGCGGCCATTTCGCCGACAACATCCCCGGGACCGAGACGGCCCACGACACGGTTGGTTCCGTCGACCTCTATGGTCACGAAGCATTCACCGTCCCTGATGATGAAGAACTCGCTCCCTTCGTCCCCCTGGCTAATGAATCTCTGGCCCGCAGGGATATGCTTGTGATGCATGGATGAGAGAAGCGCCATCCTGGCGTGCTCCGAGAGCGTTTCCACAACCGAAGAGTTCAAGAACGCTTGATATTCTTCCTGGGAAATTTCCCGCGCTCCGTGGATTACGTTGGTGGAAGTCATAGCGTCTCCTCACGGCACATACGAAGTGCCACCCATTCCATACCGATATGATGGTTTGGGGCGATTCGGGAAAGCGACAGAACGAGATCATACCCCCACATAACATTCTCGCACGGAGTGTAAAGAGGCGCAATCCGAATCGAGCAGAAGGGCCCGAATCAAGCCTCGAAATATCTGGTTCCGGCCCATTGGATGCGCAGGATCACTCTTTGCGCACGCTTATAAAGGGGAAAGCAGACAGAGAAGGTCGTCCTGACTGGAAACGGTCTGCAACAGGCAGCGTATTCGCTCGAGCAATTGATTGCCGTTTCTCAGGTCCGGGTTATTTCGACCTATTACGCGAATCCATTATCCTTTCATAGGCCGCCTGAAGGCGGTGAAATCTCTCGTTGGCCTCTCGGATACACTCACCGGACAGTCCCTGGGGAAGGCAGTCGGCATGGCATTCTTTTGCCAGTTTTCGGTATTGCCCCTTTATTACCTCATCGGAAGCTGTCTCATCGGCTCCGAGAACTTCGTAGGCTTTTCTCAACACGGAATCCGAACGAGATGAACGGGGCCGGCGGTCTCGGCCGCTCGTACGGTGCGAGCCAGACCCATAAGCAGAGCGGCAATTGTTACAAAGGCCGTCTTGGATCAAGTTTTCGGAAAACCTGATCCCGCATTGATTGCAGGGAATGTTAGAACCTCGGGACGTTCCCGAAGCGGCCCGTGTGAAGCACTCTTCACAGAGCCCGCCAGGCAGGAGACCCTGTCGGACGAATCGGCCGTATCGTCTGCACGCGGCGACAGACGCGCCCACACTCCTCGGGCCTCCCAGCAAGTCTTCGAGCAACCGACGCAGGAGCCCGTGGACGGTATCTTCAGGCCAGTCTCCGTATCTCGGCTGCCGCAATGGGTTCGATCGCCTGTATACGAACCATGCCGTCCGACGTCTCCCTTCAGAGCGCCTCAGAATGCTTAAGACGGGAGCACGCCTCCCCTAGACTATCCTAAAAGGCGTCGGCAAGTCTGCAGACGCTCTCTCCGGCTCGACTCCAGCCTTGGTCCGCGCATCATTACGCTGGGCTCTCCTTAGGTTTCATACTCGCATCTTCGGATCTCCCGCACAAGACAATTGGAGAAACCGCTTGTCGTGACGAAGCCAAGCGGAACAACAGGTCCACCGATGGCTCCGGGACTTCCCGTCGAAGTCCGCGGCGCCCAGCGGTGAAGCCTGTCTCATGCCCGCTCCCCCGTGTCAACCGGCGGAGATCTCGATCTTCTTCGGCATGGCTTTCTCAGCCTTGGGCAACGTCACCTTCAAAACGCCGTTGGCCATAGATGCCGCGATCTTGTCGGCATTTACCGTGTCGGTTACCCGGAAGCTTCGGAAATAACTCCCTTTCCTGTACTCCGACAGCAGGCTTTCTTCGGCCTGTTGTTCATCCGGGACTTTCCCTTCGATGGAAAGGATGCCATCTTTGAGTTCTATGTCGACGCCATCCGGTTTCACTCCGGGCATATCCGCGAAAATGATGAGTTCCTTGGCCGTCTCGCAAATGTCGACCGCGGGGGTGAAATAGATCCCCGCACGGGTCAACTCTCCTCCTTCCGGAGTAATCTCCTGCTTGTCGGCAACCTGGAGTTCCTGGTCCGTCATTTCTCTACACCTCGTTCCTCAGTCTGCTCATCCTGTAGTGATGGAAATCTGCTTGGGCCGCGCGGCTTTTGCCAGGGGGAGAGTAATGGTCAGAACTCCGTCCGCATAGTTGGCCTTCACTTCTTCCGACTCAACATTGCTCGGCAGAGTCAAACTCCTCTGAAAGGTTCCGGAAGCCCTCTCTCTCCGGTGATAGCTGACATCGTCTCCGAGTTGCTCCGGTTTTCGCTCTCCCTTGAGGGTGAGGGTGTCACCCTCCACCTCGATATCCAGATCCCCCGTGTCCATGCCTGGAATCTCGGCAGTGACCACGAACGAGTTGTCCGCCTTCACCACATTGAGCAGTGGAAAAATGCGGGCGGTTCTGATCCACGGTTCAAGAGGAGATCGTGCCGCGCCACCCATGTGACGCGCCAGATCGTCGAGACCTCTTTGAATGCGCCTGAATTCATCCCACAGAGAATCTCTCCTCACGCCCCAATCAAACATTTCGGCTCCTCCTTTCCCTGCACTTCGCAGTCCGTGTTCGCTTCCCATTTGCAGGCCGGTCTTCGATTATCCCTGTTTCACCTCAATCTTGAACGATTTCTTCTTGGCTTCCTCCGCTTTCGGAAGCCTCAGGTCCAGCACTCCGTCTTTGTACTTTGCAGTCACCTTGTCTTTCTGAACCTCGCAGGGGAGTTGAAAAGACCTCGAAAAGCTCCCGTAGGACCGTTCCACCCTGTGGTAGTTCTCTCTTTTTTCTTCCCTTTCGTCTTTCTTCTCACCCCTGATGGTAAGAAGATTACCCGTGAGGTTGATGTCTACTTCCTTCGGGTCGACCCCAGGGAGTTCTGCTTTGATCACGAACTCGTCATCGTTCTCTGAAAGGTCGAAGGCCGGGGAAAATGATCTCGATAGTCCCCGTTCGGGCCACCCCAGGTCCCCAAAGAAGCGGTCAAAGAGGTTGTCCATTTCTCTCCGGAGGTCCAGGGGGGACCTTTCCGAAGCCGTATCCACATCGCGTCGCCTCCATGGAATCAGGTCAAACATCTTTGCAAAACCTCCTGTTGGACTGTTGTGCTGTTACCGGACAAGCCAGTCTTTACCAAGCCGGTTAATCTGTTTTTTTGGATAATCACGAAGAAGAGGATGTCAAGCGGTGTCACGGAAAAATTTTGTGATAAGCATTCCAGTCTGTTAGCGGGGACCTCACCCTCTCAGGGTTTGGCATGGGGAAAACGGTCTCGGCAGAAAAAGTCGGACGGAGGAGGACCTTGAGCCCCTGAGGAATTTCAGCACATCGGGAGCGTTCTTGCGGTCAAGAGCCGGGATCAGGTCTCGACCGCGCTTTCGAATTTTACTTCAAGTAATACCCGCACCCGATGTAGAAGTCCTGGCCGGGTACCCTCATGACGAAACTCCTCTTGGGAGACGGGACGTTCTCTCCCGGTTTGGGCCAAGAATATTCGACCCAACCTGAGCCTTTGGTCTTTGCAACCTCGGTCATCTTGACGACAGCCTGGTATTGACTCAGGTCCTTGCCGATCAGTGCCTTATTGTTGGGTGAGCCTTCGGCCAAATCGATATTCTTCAACGAGGTGGCGAAGAGATAGAGATCTCCCTTGACAAAGGGGCCCTTAAGATCGTTGATGACCTTGAATGCCGCATCCTTTCCTTCTTTCTGGACCAGAGCAACTCCCTGTTCAACAAGGGCCTTGACCTCAGCCTTCTTGTCCTCGGCCTTCTTGTCCCCCGCGAGGAGCGCTGCCGAAGGTGAGAACACCACCACCAGCATTGTAAGCAGAACCACAATATTCTTCATGACTTCTCCCTTTCCGCGTCCCCGGAGCCACGTCTTTTTGGTGTATAAGGTAAAGGCATCCGGTGTTCGCAATGACTGTGCCCCGAGCTTGATAGGATGCGTCTCGCGTATCGGTGATCCGGGGAGGCCCCTTCTTGCGGAAGGAAGCCCCCCCATAGTCTCAACCGAATGAGCGCTATTTGTCAGGCTTCATCCAGCCCGACAGCTTCTTCGTTTTACCCCCTTTGAGGGCCTCCGCGATGAAGACCTCTTTCTGTCCCTGGTGATCCTTCGGTGTGAAGGTGATGTGGCCGAAGATGCCCTTGAAGCCTTTCATCTTGTTGAGCTGTGCCATGACCTTGTCCGTGGTGACGTCGGGACCCACAGCCTTGAGAGCAGCCACGAGGGGCTCGGCAAAGCCAAAGCCCGCGAGATAGAGCACGCTCAACCGGTCTCCTTTGGGAGCGTACTTCTTAAACGCGGCCCGGTACTTCTTCATCAGCGGCGAATCGGAATCGGGCAGCTCGACAAAGCTGGAGAATATGGTCCCTGTCCAGAGTCCGCCGGTGATCTTTTCCATGAGCGGAGTGTCCGAAAGCGTACTGGGCGCCATCCATGTGGGGTTGAATTTCATGGCTGCCGCGGTCTTTCGCATGATCACCGCGGATGTGGGATTGACCCAGAGGACGACGACGTCAGGATTGGCCTGCTTGAGCTTGAGGGTATGGGAACGGAGATCCCGATCCTGGGACTCGACCGGGACAGCGGCCGCAAGCTTCATCTTGTATTTCTTGAGCTGACGCTGCGCGCCCTTGAGGCCACCTTTGCCATAGTCGTCGTTCTGGTAGAAGAACGCTATCTTCTTCTTGCCCATCTTCTCCACCGCGTACTTGACCAGGACGGAGGCTTCGTCAAGATAGTTGGGATAGACGAAGAAGATATGTTTGTCCGGCTTCATTGACCATGCGTTCGGCAGAGCAATCCAGATGAGGTTGTGATCCACGATGTAATCCCGTACCGCCAAACCGCACGCGGTGCCCGTGCCTGCTACGAACGCGAAAACGCCGGGGCCCTCGACGAGCTCCTTGACGCCGGCTTTCGTCTTCGCAGGATTGTACTGGTCGTCGAACGCGAGAACCTTGAGTTTACGGCCGTTGATACCTCCTTCGTCGTTGATCATCTTGCCATAGATCTCGGTGCCGCGAGACACGGCTCCCCAGGGCGCCGCGGGGCCGGTCTGCGGGGCCCACGTACCGATGCGGATCTCCTTGTCCGACACGCCGGGAGTGCCACCGGCCCACACAGAGAATCCTCCCAGAGCGACAACGAGCAGTCCGATCAGGCTCAATGTCCATATGGTTCTTCTTCCGATCATCTGATTTCCTCCTTTTCCGAATCTGGGTTGAACGTGATGCTTTGTGTTTGTCTTCATTCGATGTGTGGTTACATGAACGCCACTCTTGAGCAGTCAAGAGCGCTGCATCCAATCATACCTTCTTCACGTAATGACGTGCCAGCAGGCCGCTGGGTTTGATGCACAGGATGATGACGATCAGGGCAAAGGCCACGACCGATTTGAACTCAATGGAGACGTACGTCCCGAAGAGGTTTTCCACGATGCCGACGATATATCCGCCAACCGCAGCTCCCGGCAGACTGGTCATGCCTCCGAGAACCGCGGAACTGAAGCCTTTGAGCAAGGGGTCCCACATCATGTAGGGATCGAGCGTGGAGGCTGGAGCAATGAGCAGCGCGGCGACTGCGCCCACAACCGAAGAAAGGCCCCAGGTTCCCATAAGAACCCGATTCGTTCGAATGCCCATGAGCCTGGCTGCGTCTCGATTCAGTTGAGTCGCTTTGATGGCTATGCCGACCTTGGTGTAGCGGAAGAAGAGAAAGAGGAGCAGCATCAGCGCGACCGCCGTGACGAAGGTGAGCAACTCGAGCTTACTGATGAAAACTTCTCCGACGGTGTACGTGTCGTACGCGGTTATCGGGAAAGGAAGGTCCCGCTGGTCGGCACTCCACTTCCACGTCGCCAGGCCGAAGATGATCATCTCGAGGCTCAGGGTCATGATGATCAGACCGAGAACCGTCGGATCCTTCGCCCTGCGAAGGAAGAAGAATTCCGAACAAGCCCCGAGGATAAAAGCGAACGCTAAGGTGAGTGGCAGGGCAATCCAGAAGGGCAAACCGTACGCGGTCAACATCATATAGGCGACATAGGTGCTCAGCATCGCCATGTCACCCTGTGCGAAATTGAGAACCTCGGAAGTCTTGTAAATGATTACCATCGCCAGAGCGATGAGACCGTACGCGCTGCCCACCGCAATTCCGCCGATGATCACCTGCCAAAACATCCGATTCACCCTCCATGAAGCGAAAATTTCCTCTTGGAGCGACCCGCATCGACATTCGCACGTCCGGAGGGGCGTAGCCTGCCGTGCCCTCGTGACACAAGCCTGAGATCAGCACGGGACTTGACGCGGGTTACTACACTGTCTAAAACGGATAGCTCTTCCAATAGATCTTCGTCCTTATCCAGAAGCCAAACAGACCGAGCGGTTCGAACACCACGATCAGGAACATGATCAGGCCGTAAATGACATACTGAATGTTCGGCAAACCCGAAACCGTGAACCACTGCTTTGACATGTACAGGAGTATCGATCCGAGTACCGGAAAGTTCTGCACGGTCTGGAGCTTGAGGTCGAGAAGCGAAAGCAATATTGCTCCCGCAACGGAACCGACTATGGATCCGAGCCCGCCTACAACGACCATCGCCAGGAAGAGGATCGACAGCATAAGGTTGAAGATCTGCGGCTCGATGAAACCGAGGGCGAACGCGTACAACCCTCCCGCTACGCCGGTATAGAAGGCTGAGACTGCAAAGGCCAGTGTCTTGTAGTAGGTCAGATTGACCCCCATGGTCTGGGCTGCCACGTCGGAGTCTCGGATGGCTATGAAAGCCCTCCCCACCTTCGTCTTGATCAGATTTCGCGCAGCGACGATAAGCAGGATGGTCACGGGAACGATCATCCAGTAGAAGTCGAAGTCCGTCTCAAGAGTTAGCGAACCGAGCGTGACTGGGGGAGCGTGTAACCCTTGCCTGCCGCCGAAAAGCTCCCATCTACCGATGACCTGAGTCACGGTCAGGCCGAACCCAAGAGTAGCGATTGCCAGATAGGGACCTTCGAGCCTCAGAGCGGGCAGCCCGAGCAGAAAACCGAAGAGCGCCGTCCCCAATCCTGCGAGAGGCAGCGCGATAAAGATCGGCAGTTTGAGGTTGACCATGAGCAGGATGGTCCCGTACGCGCCCAACGCGAAGAAGCCCGCGTGTCCCAACGAAATCTGCCCCGAGTACCCTACGAGCAGATTCAACCCCACCGCGACGATGATGTTGATCGCCACATAGTTAGCCATGTAGATGTAGTAGTTTTTCCCCACGTACCGGGCCACGAAGGGAAAAGCCCCGAGGCAAACCATGGACACGATGAACCAGAAGAGCACCGTTCCCGATGAGAAGAGTTGTATGTCCTCGTAATGGTCTCGCTTCATGTCCATCTCAGGAAACCTCACCTGACCTCTGGGAGGACACCAACAAATCCAGCAGCAGATTGTGGATGAGACCGTTTGTTGCGACGACACAGTGGGTATAAACGTCGGTGGGCGCTCCGGTTATATCTGAAACGCGGCCGCCTGCCTCCGTGACGAGGAGCATCCCCGCGCCCATGTCCCATGGCTTGAGCTTCAATTCCCAGAATCCGTCCAGACGGCCGCACGCGACGTAGGCCAGATCCAGGGCTGCAGATCCGGCCCGACGCATCCCCTGGACCCGGGTTACCACCGCGCTGAATTCCTTCACATTGTTGTCGGGCGACACGGCCCTGTCATAGGGAAAACCTGTGGCTACCAGACTGCTCTCCAGCCGGTCCGCAGCGGAGACTTTCATCGGCTCTCCGTTGAGCCGAGCCCCCCCACCCAAGGTCGCGGAGAAACACTCATCCCTCAACGGATCGTACACCATGCCGGCTGAAACCTTGCCCTCATACATCAGCGCCATGGAAAGACAGAAAGCGGGAAACCCGTGAGCAAAGTTTACCGTCCCATCAAGCGGATCGATCAGCCACAGGTATTTCGATCCGAGGGTCTCGGTAGGGGTCTCCTCGGTCATGACATCGTGTCCCGGAAGTTCCTTTTGTATCGCTTGGAGGATGATCTCTTCCGAAGCACGGTCCGCGTCGGTCACGATATCGATTGCGCTGTGACCAACGTTCTTGTGGTCCACGCGAAAGTCTCCGCGGAAGAACGCCATTGCCGCTGCACTCGCTTTACGAATAATCGCGTCCATGAAAAGGAGCACTTCATTCGGTTGGAGTTCCTGTGCCATAAGCAATTCCCTTTTCGAATCCCTGCGTACCCGCTCGTGGAGTGATGGGCAGAGAAACCCGTATGTGCGGCAGTCCCGCGCCTGGGAAGAAAAATATGAGACGGGCGACTAATCGTCCTGCGGTATCCTGGTACCGGTCACGCGGCAGTCGAGTTCACCGCGGTGAAGTCGTACCCGGACCTCCTCGCCGGAAGCTATGGCGGTCGAGTCCATGAGCACCTCGTCGGTGTCCGGCCGGAAGGTTATGGAATAGCCCCGGGAGAGAACCGCGAGCGGGCTGAGCCCATCCAGCCGTGCAGCCAGAGTGTCGACCGACGCACGCTTCTCTTTGGTTACCTCACGAATCGACCGGACCAGTCGTGTCACGAGGATTTCCCGCTCCTCGGCTGCCGCAGAGATCTCTCTCCTGAGGTACTCGGGTCTGAGCCTGTTGGAACAGGCCGCGGCGTCGTCACGCAGTGCGGCAAGTTTCCTTCGGATTGTGCCCGATAGTCTCTGCGTCAGGTCGTCCAGGCGCTGGCGGCGCTCCAGGATATGCCGCCGCGGGTCATAGAGTCGCTTGACCGCTTCATCGATGGCGGTAGAGCACCTCTGTAGTGTTGCGGAGACTGCTCCCCTCGAACGTGCCAGCAGGTGCCAGATTCGCTCGGTCAGTCCCCGGCGATCGGGGACCACAATCTCCGCTGCCGCGGAGGGAGTGGAGGCTCTCACATCCGCGGCGAAGTCCGTCAGCGTGAAATCCGTCTCATGTCCCACCGCACTGACGATGGGCATGGGACAGTTCGCCACGGCCCGAACTACCCTTTCGTCGTTGAAGGCCCAAAGGTCCTCCATAGACCCGCCTCCCCGTCCGATAATCACGACGTCCACGTCGCCGGTCGCACAGATTCTGTCCAGTGCCGCGACAATCTCTTCAGGCGCCTTCTCGCCCTGAACGGACGTGGAACTGAGAAGCACATCGGTTCCCGGTGACCGACGTGATGCTATGCGTATCATGTCGCGTACCGCGGCGCCCCGTCGCGAGGTCACGAGCCCTACGGTGCGGGGAAACGAGGGAAGAGCCTTCTTTCGCTCGTCGTCGAAAAGGCCCTCGGCCGCGAGCTTGTCCCGGAGTTGCTCAAACGCGAGCATCAGGCTGCCGAATCCGCGGGGCTCCATGGTATCAAAGATGATCTGGTACTCGCCTCTCGGACTGTAAACAGAAAGCCTGCCCCACGCAATGATCTCCAGCCCGTTCTCCGGCCGAAATTTGAGGAACCGATTCTGGGTCTTGAACATCACACAACGAATTTGCGAATACTCATCCTTGAGCGTGAAGTAGAAATGGCCAGACGGAGCCGGCCTAAAATTGGATATTTCCCCTTGAATCCATATTGAAGGGTATTCCTCTTCCAGCCGGTCTTTAATGGCCTGGGTGAGTTCCGAGACCGTGTAGATTTTACGTTCAGGCAGATCCATGTTGATCACGCTGTATCGCGGCCGATCTTCACTCCTGTTTCAGGGGAACAAGAAAAATTGCCGGAACTGTTCACGTCACAAAGGCCCCTCATATCAGGTTCCCGCCGTAGAGTCTGCGGCAAAGGCGCTTCAGCGTCATTCCGGCAGAAGCCGAAATCCAGGCTCTTCCATCCTACCTGCCGCGGGACTTGCCCCCGGTTTCCCGTCAAAATAGCTTCTTCTTCGGCAGTGAGGATGCAAACCGCCTTGTCCAGCAGCCCTCCTGGAAAAGACCGCCATGTGAAGGATAACCGGCGCCGGCAGCAGTCTGTCGGCAGATTGCTCCATCGCGAACTCCAGAGCTTACACGTCTCTCCCGATGGGGTCAAAAAATTTCGGGTCGGTTGCGAGGCTTAAGAGGCATTTCAAGGCGCTTGACGACCGTTATTCGACACTGGAACTTCCCCGAGGAGGTGCTTCGGGGCAAGTTCTATGATTCCTGCACCCTTTTCCTTAATTCCAGCTCGGCTTGTTTGCGTTCGGTTATATCGCGGGCAATTCCCGTCGTTCCGATTACGTCGCCATTGTCGTCATAGATGGGAGACTTGATGGTTTCGATCCAGATGTCCCTGTCTTTCGTGTGTACTCTTTTTTCTTCGATGCTCTTCCGCTTTCCCGTTTTCATGACCTGTTGATCGTCATCCTGGAATCTTCGGGCGACATCTTCGGGCCAGAAATCAAGATCGGTTTTTCCGATGAGCTCTTTGCGTGTTATACCGGACGCCTTCTCAAAGGGTTCGTTCACGGCAAGGAATCTGCCTTCCCTATCCTTCAGCCATGCCATGTCGGGTATGTTGTCGAGTATTGCGGTCTGCCTGATCAGGGTTTCCTGCAATGCTCTCTCCGCCCGTTTGCGCTCACCAACTTCGTACTTGAGGTCGTTGTTGGAGCGCTTCAACTCGGCGGTCCTCACGCGCACCTGGTGTTCCAAATCTTCGTTGAGGCTTGCGAGAGCTTCCTGTGCGACGCTGTGTTTGAGCAGAACGTTCCCAATGCCCATCCCGGCGAGCGCGCCGACGATTGTCGGCGCGACAAAACCTCCGACGAGCCAACCACCCACGTCGTAGATCACCGTCTCTCCGGCTGCCAGCAGATTCATGGCCAGAGCGCCCACCAACGCTCCCTGGACCAACACCATCAAACGCCTTGTCGCTCCGATCGCTGCTACTGTGCTCACATCCAACTCCTCACCGGCTCACAGCCTCAACCTTCAACCTTCAATTGCAGTCACAGATCCCCGCTCCCCCTATCCTTTTGACATGACGGCTCAAGGGTCAAATGGCCGGTCCTGCCCCTACCAGAGAGGTCCCGGTAGAAGAGGCGGCGTGCAGTTTCTGCGTCCTTTGGTATAGCTGTCAGGCGCCTGAAACAGGAACGGCCCATATCCGGGCATCCAGTACCCGCCGTAGAATCGGCCCATCCCATAGATGGAATCCCACTCCGCCAATTGCCGGTAGCTCACGCCTTCAATCCGGGGCTCGTATCGGGTCTGCGCGCATGCGGAGTCGATAGGAAAGGACGCGGCCATTGCCGTCAGGACCATAACAACGAAAATTGCTGCCAAGATGCAACGGTTTTTCACAGCAACCCCCGTAAAAAGGCTCCAAGATGCCTGGTTTGCTTAGCTGCCATCCTACCACAAGGGAGTGAAGAACGCTACCCGCTTACGGCAAAGGATATCATGCCCACGCGTGTTCAGCGAGGCGACATTGACCCCGCGTTCTCGCGAGGCCGCTCAGTTCAAAGTCCTCCACCACTCCCTTCAAAAGAGGGCCTTCGTCTCCCACTGGACCGGGGATTGTGCCATTCAATGCACGGGAGGTCCTTATCCGGGCCAAACGCCTGTTGTGGCGACCTTCTCCATGAGCATGAAGATCAGAGCCACTCCCGAGACCGCAAGAACGAGAAAAATAATGTACCCGAATGTCTGGTACGGTCGGTGCTCTGGCGCGAAGAGCTTGGTGACGACAAATAGAATCAAACCCGCGAATCCTATGATGATGAGCAGAATGACGAGGAACTCGATTTGACTCGCCGCGTAATCATGCCAGTAGTTCCAGAAGAAAAGCTCTAGCAGTACAAGTGCGTAGAGAAGCGATATTCCAATCAATACGGTGAACACCGTTCCTGCGCCTCGCTTGCTCACGGCCAACCTCCTTCGGGTTCGGCTCCATGTCTTTTCATTATGATAGTGCCAATTGTCCTCGCGGTCAAACAATTGATTTCAGTGCGAAAGGTACAAGAACCAGGTTAGCTGGACGGAAAAGCTACGCTTCACAATATTCGACGATCTTTGAGACCACCTTCGCGGCTACTCCGGAACCCAGCTCTTTGACGAGTTGCGTTGACTCTTTGTGTTCCTCCCGATCGATCGCTCCCATCAGATCGCGTACGTGCTCCAGGTTTCTTCCCACGAGCACTGAGGTGCCCTGCTCGATGTAGATCGGGCGTTCGGTATTTTCTCTGGCGACCAGACAGGGAACGTTGAAGAAGCTTGCCTCAGCCTGCACCGATCCCGAGTCGGAAAGTATCAGTCGGGTGCCCTCCAGCAGGGAAAGAAAATCAACGTATCGCTCGGGTGGGACGAGCTTGATGGCTTTGATGGCCTGGATTCGTTTAGTGAGGCCGAACTGTTTCAGGCGGCCCGTGGTTCGCGGGTGAATAGGGAATATGATCGGGAGACCAAGCGCCGCGAGCATATCGACGGTCTGGGCCAGTGCATCAGGGTCGTCAACGTTGGAGGGCCGGTGGATGGTGACGAGCGCATAGCCGCCGCGGGGGAGGCCGAAGTCTTCCCATCTCCTGCGTTCCCGGATCATGCTCTGAAAGATCCGGAGCGTCTCCAGCATGATGTCGCCGACGAGGTGGGCGCGCTCTCTCGGTATCCCTTCCCGCTGAAGGTTCTCCATACCGGAAGGCTCGGACACGAAGAGCAGATTCGAGAGATGATCGGTGAGCCGCCGGTTGTGCTCTTCGGGCATGGATTCATCGAAGGAGCGCAGGCCGGCCTCCACATGGGCCACCGGAATGAAGAGCTTTCGCGCGACGAGCGCCGCAGCGATCGTAGAATCAACGTCTCCCACAACGATCACGAGATCGGGCCTCAATTCCTGGCAGACCCGCTCAAATGCGATCATGATCTTCCCGGTCATCTCGCCGTGGCTCCCGGACCCGACGCCGAGATGTCTTGCGGGTTCGGCGAGTCCCAGTTGCTCGAAGAAGACGTCGCTCATCTCCCTGTCATAGTGTTGACCGGTGTGGACCGACAGGTGCTCCACTCCCTCGTACCTGCCGAATTCTCGTTCCAGGGGCACGATCTTCATGAAATTGGGTCGCGCGCCGACTACGCTGATAATTCGCATGGAACCCTCATCCGGGCACTAACCCCGGTTCGAAATCGAAAATATGACTCGCTTGCACAGTCTTCGCGTCGTCCTCAGCCTATCCCTCTGCCTCCGGAAGGGGAATGCGCGGAAACGCCGGGCCCCTCTCCGGGCCTTTACTCTGTCCCGGACCGGTACCGATCGACCACCCTCCTCACGAGGGCCGCGTGCTCGCCACCGAGCTTGGACCAGGAGGAATTCGTCTCAGCAATCTTTCGCGCTCGCTTTCCCATCTCGGCCAATTCGCGCGGGGATTTTTGCGCGGCAAATTCCATGATCCCGGCCATTGCCTCCGGACTCTTCTCCGACACGAAGCCACAGTCATACTGGCGTACGAAGTCAGCGGTTTCATCCATGTCGTTGACCATGGTCGGCCTTCCCAGGGCTGCGTATTCCGCGAATTTCGTGGGAAAGGCGTGGCGGATGGCCCCGGGTGATCTATCCTCGGGATGATCAGAACGTGAACCTCGCTGAGCATTTTCACGAGCATTTGCTGAGCGACCCTGTCGATGAGCTGGACCCGCCTGCCGAATCTCCGTTCGAGATCGGCCTTGAGGTCCCGGTGCCGGTCGGTAAATCCGATGACCTTCAATCGGATATACGCATTACGGACGTGATCAAACGCCTGGATCAGGTTAGCCATGCCCCGCCAAGCTCGAAAATCCCCCGCGGCCCCGAAGGTAAAGTCGGATTGCTCGGGCATGGGACGGAACGCAAAAAGATCGAGGTCCACACCATTGCGAATGATGCTCACTCTATCTCCGGCAAACCCTTCGGCCAAGAATGTTTCCCGGTGCGGGCTCCTCACCGTGACCACATGATCCGCGCAGGTCAGGGCCATCCACGAAACCACCCGCACGCGTGGCGCGGGTGTCTTCTTCCGGCCACAGGACTCGATCTCGTGATAGGGGGCGGACTGGACTCCGGGATCGCCGTGGATATCGTAGACAATCGGGCCCCGCAAAAAGGCTTTACAGACGAAGAGCGCCTGTCCGGCCTCTTCCCCGCCGGCGTAGATGAGATCGTATTTCCTGAGCATCCCCAACCGGGTAAGCATCAATACCGATACCGTTGTCCAGATATTCAGCAGGGGCGTATCGTTGGGAAAGAAGAGATCGCACTGGATCGATCGGTCCTCCAGGCATTGGGCGAGCTTTCGGATACGGTGGGTGTACGCGAAGGTATCCCGCGAACCATGACCCGAGACAACAAGACCCCTGAGGTTCATGTCTTGCCCCGTGTGGTTCCGCACGATCGGTCTGCAAGAAACTCCTCGATAATATCAGCGATCCTTTTCGCAGAATGGCCGTCACCAAACGGGTTTTCCCGGGCTATCATGTTCCGGTAGTGCTCGGGATCCGACAGCAGGCGGTGCGATTCCCGGAGGATTCTCTCTCTGTCGGTTCCCACGAGTATTGCCGTCCCTGCTTCAACGGCTTCCGGTCGTTCGGACACGTTTCTCGCGACGAGGACCGGCTTCTTGAGGCTCGGCGCCTCTTCCTGGATTCCCCCGGAATCGGTGATGATGAAGAACGCCTCCTTCATAAGCGCAACAAAGCGAAAATAATCGGGCGGCGGGATGATGCGCGTCCTTTCATGGGAACCGAGTATGCTCTCTACGGGACCTCTCACGTTGGGGTTCGGATGGACCGAATAGACCACATTGACATCAGGCCGGCTCTCAACCAGATCCACGAGCGACAGTGACAGGTCTCGCAGGCCCTCGCCGAAGTTCTCGCGGCGATGGCCGGTCACGAGAATCATGTGACCGGGCGGCAAAGCAAGCTCCCTTACGTAGTCCGCGGCCCCTTGGCCGTCTTCCAGCGTCTTCACCGCATAAAGGAGCGCGTCGATCACCGTGTTGCCGGTAACGTGAATTGAATCAGCCGGTATCCCTTCACGGAGGAGATTGGCCGCGGCCCTGGCCGTTGGGCAAAAATTGAGATCGGCCAGATGGGAAATCAGCGTCCTGTTGATCTCTTCGGGAAAGGGCTGGAACCGATCGAAGGACCTGAGGCCCGCTTCAACGTGAGCCACGGGGATTTTCAGGTAGAACGCAGCCAGCGCGGCCGCGAACGCCGAGGTGGTGTCCCCCTGAACCACCACGAGATCCGGTTTCTCTCTCACGAGAACATCTCTGACACCTTCCAACGAACGCGTTGTGACGTCGAAGAGGGTCTGATCCTCACTGAGGATATTGAGATCATAGTCCGGGTCTATGCGGAAGATCTCCAGGACTGGGTCGAGTATGTGCCGGTGCTGCCCGGTTACACAGCATAGGCTTCGGAGGCGGTCGGATCTCCGTATCAGCTCATGGTGCAACGGCGCCAGCTTGATTGCTTCGGGCCGCGTGCCGAATGCCAGGAGAACAGTATTCATCGGTCAAGTCCGGCTCCTCGTGAGGTCCCATCAGTATACTCGTGCCAGACTACCTTAGAAAAGGTTTTTCGTCCTTCAGGGCGATTCCGCCGCCGCGTCCAGCGGATCTTTTCACCGCGGTGCAATCAATGCTGAAAAAGCGGGCTGGAACACGTGGAGAATGGGGCTGCATCGTCTCGAAGATTGTGCAAACTCGCGCAACGTGCTGAGAAGCTTCTTGATTTTTCCGTTAATTAATTTAAAATCTACTATGTTATGAACCGTAGAATGACAATTAGGGTTCTTGTCCTGCTCTCGGCTCTCGCGCTCCTCTGGCCAGCTGCGTCCGGTCTCTGTCAAGCGACTGGCAAGCCTGATGCCATAGAAACGGAGAACTTCTACTTCGAGCCCAGACCGGAATCTCCGGACACGTTCTGGATTGTCGAGGAGGCTACGAACAAGCCTATCGGGTATGCGAAGTGGGATCCGGTTCTCAGGCGGTACACGCTCTTCAACTTCAAGAACCAATATAGGGGATTTTACCAGGCTACGCTCGGTCAGAGGCGGCTATTGTCGTACCAGCCGTATTATGACACCAATTTCAGCGATACTTTTGAGGGCGCTCACTATTACCAACAGTACCTCGGGTACGACAAGAACAACAGGTACATAGGAGTGTTCATTCTGAGCCTTGGCGGGCGGCCCGAATCTCCGGACGTACCCTTCGGAGAACTCGGCGGCAAAATGGTCCTCTACAAGATCGGGAATATTCCCGTGCGGTACCCGGAGTCTATCCAGCCGTTCACCCCGGATTATGATCGACTCGAGGACCTCCTGGGCCGCGATGTGACCAATCCGACCCCCAAATACACAAAGTAACCCCGCGCGGGGCTCCCGTACGGAGTGTCCGATAAACGCGCATCCCCTCGTTCCCGGACTCGGCCTGATCTCTATCCATAAGCTCTACAGGACCCGTGGGCTCGTGTGCCTCGTTGACTTGGCCGCGACCTCGACGCAACGCGCACCAAACAGTCGTGAAACCCTCAAAGCAACTGAAGCAGACCCATTGCCCTGAAGGGGGCCGCCAGTATGCGTGGGGCGGTCGTGTTTGATCGGCTCTTTCAGGGTCTTTTGCAGAAATCGGGTGAATGTCCCTTCCACGGTTGAACCCCCTGCTTACTCATGGCGCGTCCCCCGGATCGGTGGCCGGTGCAGGCTCCGCGGGGCAGCTTAATTGTTTCTTCCGTCGAAGGGTGAATCGTCATCAAGTTCGAGCGGTGTTTAGCCGGACACTTGTGGGACATGCTTACAGGTATGCGCGTTTTTCAGACACATTCTCATGCCCATGCCCACAAATCGTGAGGGGGCAACCACGCATGAGGACCCTGCTCATGAACGGCGCTCGCCTAACCCTGCAGGCAAAGCAAGCCGCGCGCCCGAACCGTTAAACGGACGCAGGTTGCCTCTCCCGTTTTGTTCTGCCGTTCGGACAGGTTTCCTGGTATGAATGGACAGACATCTATGGCGATTGCCCAAAGGATTGCCCGGTTGGATGTCGGGTGTCCCGTGGGACGAGGGATTGGCGTGTTTACCAGTGCGATTCCCTTGGGAAAGGGCTCTTGTCAATTACTATAGTCGATGAAACGAAGAGAACGGTTCTGCACGTGACCTCGGCACGGAATCTCGTCCGATCGAAGAACACCGGAGACAACCGATGAGCCTGAGCAAGAGCCTGGTCAAGAATACCCTGGCCCTGTCAATCCCGAACATGCTCAATCCGGTCGTCTCCTTCGTATTGGTCCTCGTGATTTCTCGTTACATGGGAGTGGAAGGTCTCGGAGAGTATTCTCTCGTTCTCTCGTACGTGGCCGTTTTTGCGGTAATCGCTTCACTGGGGCTCGGAGACCTAATCGTGAGAGAGACGGCAAGGGAGCCTCAGGATGTCCACGTGTTTCTCACCAACGCAGCGATGTTCGGGACGATCTCGTCGGTCGCGGCGATTGTCGGAATGAACGTGTTCGTTGCGGCGATGGGGTATTCCGCAGAGGTTTTTGCGGCCTGCCTGATAATGTCCTTTTCTCTGGTGGCTTCCACGGTCACGACTTATCTTGAAGCCATCTTCCGTTCCATGGAAAAGGCTGAGTACGTGGCGTTTACCTTCCTCGTGGAGAACGTTATTCGGGTGGCGTTCTGCGTTGTTCTCGTACTCTACGGATACGGGATCGTGACCCTTTTCGGCGTGATTCTCGCCACGCGGGTCCTGGGTGCGGCCTTGCTCTTCGGCCTCTTCGTAAGAGTGCGCGGCATGCCCGGATGGCAGATCAGGCCCGAGATCTGGCGGTCTCTGGTCAGGCACGCTCCCACCTTTGCGAGCATAGCCGTATTCGCGACCATACACCTGAGCATCGACAAGATCATGCTGTCCAAGCTGAAAAGCATCGAATCCGTGGGCGTGTACAGTGCGGCAGATCGTTTACTCGATATCAGCAAGATGTTGCCCGTTGCCTTTTCCGCGGCGCTACTGCCATTTTTCACGAAGGAATTCTCCGGGGGTCTGGAGCGTTTGCGCAGCCTGGCGTCCGATTCCTTACGGTACGTCCTTCTTGGTGGTCTCCCTCTTGTAGTAGGCACCGTGGTCATTGCAGATCAGATCATCACCTTCATTTACGGGGAGAAATTCATCGGGGCCATACCGGTTCTCAGGCTCCACATCGTGTCGCTCATACCGTTCAGCATGGCCTACATCCTCGCGCAGGTGCTCATCGCCACGGACAATCAGAAGGTTGACCTCACCATAAACATCATAGCAGCCGGAATAAACATTGTTCTCAACTACCTGTTGATTCCTCATTTCGCGGAGATGGGCGCGGTTGCAGCCACCCTGGTGACCATTATTATTTTCCACCAGCTCCAGTACCGGTATATCAGGCGCCATCTCTTTTCGATTGCGTTCATGGAGCCCGCGTCGAAAGCGGTGGCTGCCGCCGCGCTCATGGGAGCGGTAACGTACGCGCTTCGGGATCTCAATCTCTTCGTGAATATCGGGATTTCCGGTCTGACGTATCTTCTCCTCGTCTATCTGCTCAAGGCACTCTCTCCCGATGAGATCGTCTTTCTCAAGGGCCTGATCAGACGAGGAAGCCCCGAGGAAGGATCGTGATGAATTATGTCAAGAGTCTCGTGAAAAGGGCGCCTACCTGGCTCGTGGAATGGGCTGAGTCCGCGTTCCGCGCCCTGCCCCCGTCCTCGACGTACGGCAAACCATACAGGCAGGGAGTCTCCCTCTTCGACGAAAGCGAAACATGGGATGAAAAGACCCTTGCAGATTATCAGTCAAAACTGCTGAGGCGTCTCATTGAACATGCCTACAGCAACGTTCCCTATTACCGGGAAGTGTTCCAAGAACGAGGCCTTGAGCCAAAGGACATTCAGGGGGTCGCGGATCTTGATAAGCTTCCTTTGCTCACCAAGGAAACGGTATTACGGAGGAAGCATGATCTCCTGGCATCCAACATCTCCTTCTTGCATCTTGAGCCCGTTCGTACCAGCGGTTCCAGCGGCGCGCCATTGGACTTCTTTCATGACAGGCAGCTCAAGGGGATGGAGCGAGCCTTGGCTCTGCGACACCTGAAGTGGATCGGGTACAAACCCGGAGACAAAGTGGCAATGTTCAAGGCTGTTCCACTGACCGATCCCCGAAAGACATTCCGTTATTTTCCCGGTGCCAGGGAATTGAGAATCTCTTTCCACAACACCGATGAGACCCGTTTGGCAATGATGATGGAGGCTCTGGAAAGCTTCCGACCGGATTTTGTGGACGGATGGCCTTCATGCCTCTACATTCTGTCCCGCTGGATTGAAAAGAACAGGATGAGCATTCCATCTCCCAAAGCGATTCGGACCTCTTCCGAGAATCTCCATCCGCATGTCAGGGAATATGTGGAATCCGTGTTCGGAGCACCGGTGATCGACCTGTACGGGCAGGAGGAGTCGGTAGCCGTGGCGATGCAATGTTCCGAGCAACAAGGGTACCACGTTCAAATGGAGATGGCCGTTATGGAACTGCTTCCCTCATCTCGGGAGGACGCCTGGGAAATCGTGGGTACGTGTCTTCACAACTTCGGGATGCCGCTCATACGATACCGAACAGGTGATCTCGCGGTAAAGGGAGAAAGCCACTGTTCCTGCCGCAGATGCCACCCCACCCTGGCCGGGATCGTAGGCAGGGAGGGTGATGTGGTGATTACCCCGGAAAAGAGCCTCGTTTCTCCCCTCGTGCTGGACTACGCTTTCTTGCACCTCGACGAGATAAAGGAGTCCCAAATTATCCAGGAGGATCTCCGTACCCTGAGAATCAGGGTTGTACCCTGGGACACGATTTCTCACACAACACGAGAGAGGCTCCTCCGGGAATTACAGTCTCGCCTTGAATCGCCGGAAATGGAACTCATTATTGAAGAGGTGGAAGATATCCCACGTACGGAGGGGGGAAAAAGGCCCTTCGTCATTTCCCACCTGGAACGGGAGGATCGGATCCAATACACATCGCGGTGAAACCGATCGTGCACGCCGGGCCGGTCTTCAACCGGCGTCTGATTCCCCATAAAGATTACCGAACGCCGCCGGCCCGTTTCGCGTCAAACCGTTGCACGACCTCTCTGACGAGATCCGCATAAGCATCACCGACGATAGGCCACGAGAAGTTTTCCTCCGCCATCGACCTGGCCCGTCTCCCCATAGCAGCGAGTTCCTCCACCGGGGTACGCCCTGCCTGCTCCATTACGGCGGCCATGGCCTCGGGTGAGCAGTCCGACACGAAACCGCACCGGTATTTCCGAACGAAAGCGGCAGTTTCGTCCACGTCGTTTACCATGATGGCTCGGCCGATCGCTGCGTATTCCGCGAACTTCGTCGGGAACGCGTGACGAATGGCCGGATGGTCGATTCTCGGAATAATGAGCACGCCGGTACGGGCGAGAAGCCTCACGAGCGTCTCTCGGTCCGTTCGGTCAACGAGTTTCACCCGATTGCCGAACCTGTCGGCCAGACGGTTCCTGAAGTGTTCGTACTGGGGAGTGAAGCCGACCAGGAGCATGCGGATGCTCTCGTCCCGGACCATCTCGAAGGCTCCGATAAGATTGTCGATCCCCTGCCAGCTCTGGAACTCACCGGCGTATCCGAAGGTGAACTCAGGAGGCGAAGGCATTGCCTGATATCCGAACAGACCGAGATCCACGCCGTTACGTATGATCCCCACTCGATCCGGAGGAACCCCCCGACGAACGAGCGCGTCGGTGTGCAGGTCCGAGACCGTCACCACATAGTCCGCGCAGGCCATGGCCATCCAGGAGACGATCTTGACTCTCAATGACGGCGTTTTCCGTACGCCTTGGGATACAATCTCTCGTTCGAGGGCTGATTGGGCTTCGATGTCTCCGTGAATATCGTAGATTATCGGTCCCTTAAGGAAGGGCCGGCAGAAGAACAGGGACTGCCCGGCTTCCTCGCACCCCGTGTACAGGAAATCATATTGTCTGAGCATGGGGAGCCAACCGAGCATGAAGAGGGAGGCTGTGGTCCAGGTGCTCAGCCACGGGGTCTCCCCGGGGTAAAAGAAGTCACAGGAGATGGACCGCTCCTCGAGGCATTGGGCCAGGTTCATTACCCTGTGAGTGTAGGCCGATTCATCCTTGGAGCTTTCGCCCGATACGACGAGACCCCTCACATCGATACTCCGATCGGTTTTTGCAGCCGCCCTCCGACGGGGAGAGCCGTTTGACGATCCGAGACGGCTTCTCTCCGCTTGAGCTGAAGATTTCCGCCCTCCCGTCGGCACGAGACCCACGATACCATGAGAGCCACAATCGCGCCAATTCCGGGCACTCCCAACGAGGGAGGCAGCTTGACATTCCGGCCTTGAAAAGCCATAAGTAGAGCGCTCGGATGTGACCGTTACCCGCACCGGGGGTCCGCGAGAGGACGCGCCCGGTTCTTCAAGAGCACGCAATTCATGAAGATCACTTCAGACTCTGCCAAGCGGTGGCCGGTCGCCTTTCGTTTCGGCGTCATGTGTTACGGGCCGGCCATGAGACAGTGGGAAGTGCAAAGTGTGCGACATCTTCTTGATACCGGCCTCGCAGAACCGGTACTGGTCATCATCGATGCAAGTCAGGAGGGGAAGAGGATCGGGGAGCGACTCCTCGAGCAAGGAAGACCCTATAGCCGGCCTTTCGGGCTCGGTCTGCTCTTGAACCGCTCCCGGGCTCTTGTTCCTACATCGCTGGAGCCGCTCCTCTCCGGAATTCCGCGGATCGAATGCGAGCCGGTCGAAGACGGCCCCCAGGCAGGCCACTTCAGTCCAAAGGATGTCGCAACGATCGCGGATCACAGGCTGGATTTTATTCTCCGTTTCGCATTCAGGACCATTCGAGGGGACGTGCTCAACATTCCGCGGTACGGAATTTGGTCCTTACTTCAAGGGAGCCACGACGACCACCTTGTTCGGACCCCTCTTTTCCATGAGATGTACTGTGGGGAGAGCGTCGTCCGGGTCGTGCTGGAAAGGCTTACGGATGAGAGCGATTCCACCGCAGTGCTCCGGGAAGGGTACGTGAATACGATCAAGCACTCGTACGGGCAGAGCATCGACAACCTCTATTTCGAGGCAGCAAGGTGGCCCGCGCGGCAATGCAGAGTCATGCAACGGGCTCCGGAAATTGCAGGCAAGGCGTCGACTCAGCTCACGGCAGCGAAGAATCATGTGGAGCCAGGCCTACCCGGGGCTGTGATACTCGCGCTGAAGCTGCTGAGAAACCTGGTGAAGACCAAACTTCAAGCCCTCTTCTGCCATCCGCAGTGGAATATCGGAATAGTCCGCGCTCCGGTGCACCGATTTCTTGAGCCGGGAGCCCTGCCGGAGCCGCAGTATCTCCCCGGCCTCCAGAAAGGGACCATCCGGGCCGACCCCTTCGGCCTGATGCGCAACGGCCGACTCACCCTCCTGTTCGAAGAATTGGACTATGAATCGTCCAAGGGGATCATCACCGCGGTCCAAGTCGCTGATTCAGGTATCGCGCTCTCCTCCCAAACGGTTTTCGACATGCCGTTTCACATGTCCTACCCCTATCTTTTTGAACATGACGGACAGGTCTACTGCGTGCCGGAGACGGCCGAGAATCAACGTATATCCTTATTCGGTGCAGCCGATTTCCCGAATTCCTGGGAAAAAGTGACCGATATCGGAGAAGGGGTATCCGCGATTGATACGACGGTATTCAATTACGAGGGACGGTGGTGGATAGCCTTTACCGATCGGGAAGAGGGTGCTGATCTCAGCCTCTTCTTGTGGTACGGACGTGAGCTGACGGGTCCGTGGACGCCGCACGCGCTCAATCCCGTGAAAACCGACGCGCGTTCTTCCCGGCCCGGTGGTACGCCCTTCCTCCACGAAGGAGTCCTCTATCGGCCGGCGCAGGACTGCTCCGAAAGCTACGGAGCGAAGGTCGTCATCAATCGGGTGCGACGACTGACTCCCGATGAATTTGAGGAAGAACCGGCTGCAGTGGTGGAGCCGCCGAGAAACGGTCCCTACCCCGACGGCCTACACACGCTTTCCTCCGTGGGAGAGCTCACAGTGCTGGACGCTCTGCGAACGGTCTTTGTTCCGGTCCAGTTCAAGCGTACCGTGACAGGCGGAACAATGAAAGCCTTTCGGTTTTTGAGAAGCATCTTCGGAGGCGGCCTCTCCGTCGATCACAGGCCGCACCGATGAGGGGCACCGGCAGGACTCACTCACCCGAGCAAGGACAGTGACACATGACGAAGATCCTCGTAGCCTGCCCCGTGCCGCCACCCTTCGGCGGCATCGCCTCTGTCGCGGACGATCTGATCCATTCCGAGCTTTCGACGGAGTTCGATTTTACCCTGTTCCCCCGGTCTGAGCTATTCCCGCCCGGCGTGGAAGGATTTCTGGCCGTGAACATGTTCAGACTTCGACGGTTTTTCCGGTTTTTCCGGCTTCTGCGCGGAGGAGGATTCAGCTTGGTTCACATTCATTCCGCCCAGACCAATTTTCGGGGATCGGTGATCTTGATGATGCTTGCGAGAACGGCGGGCACGAAAATCCTTCTTCACCTGCACGGAAGCAACTGGAACTCCTTCTACGTGAATCAGTCGGCATGGAACCGACTCCTGAAGCGATGGTGCCTCCGATTGCCCGACCGGATAATCATCCTCAATGCCTTGTGGGAAGAGAATCTGAACAGACTCCAAGGGCCGGTTCCCGTCGTGCTGGTAAGGAATCGCCTGGCCCGAGCTGCGCCGCCCGATCCCGATGCCGTGGCGGAGACCCGTGCACGTCTGGGACTGGACGGCTCACATTTCGTGGTCCTGCTCGTCGGGGGAGTAAGTGAAACCAAAGGGGTCTTCGAGATTCTCGAGGCAGCGCCCGAGGTGATTCGAAATAAAGACACGGTTCGTTTTGTCCTCGTCGGCAGGGAAGAGCTTCCGGGCGAAATGCGCGCGGTCAAAGCCATAATTCGGGCAAAGGGACTTGACTCATGGGTGCTGATCACGGGAGAAGTGGAACGGGACAAAGTCCCCCTTTTGATGGGCATGGCCGATCTATTCCTGCTCCCTTCCCGGACCGAAGGCGTGCCCGTCGCGGTTCTCGAAGCGATGAGAGCCCGTCTGCCGATTGTCGCAACGTCGGTCGGTGGCATTCCCGAAATGGTGGAAGACGGCGTGTCGGGCCTCTTGATCGAACCGCAATCGCCTGAGCAGATTACCCGAGCCGTTCTGAGACTTATCGATGACGAGGCGTTCCGGCATGATTTGGCGGAAGGCGGGTACAAAGCATTTGAAGAGAAGTTCGAGCATTCCAAGGGCGTGGAGGAGATGAGGGCGGTTTACCGATCTCTGATCGCGAAACCCTGACGAATTTTCACCCTGCGGGTTGACCTCGTGACTGTGGATTGGACTAAGACGCTCCTTCTGTGGGATCCGAGAGATCCCAGACTCCTCGATCTGGACGTCCGCGCGTTCGAAGCCGCGGGATTTCAGACCCTCGAAGTTTCGTACGACCGTATAGGGCGCGATCCTGAGTTGGTGCGAAAAATGCGGGAACGGGACATCGAGGCGGTGATCTTCACGCGGAACGACGAAATGCCCGGTAATCCGAAGATCGGGGACCTGCTGGCCGGCGCTCGTCTGGGGTACACGTGCCTGTCCGGGATCGACCGTGAACGGCAAAGGGAACAGAGTCGAGAGTGCATCGAGGACATCCTGTCAGGGGAGGCCTCGGTAAGCCTGCCGGAAGTCGCTGGGGTCGGTCAGCCCGAGTCCGAGGGCGAGCGCGTCGGGACCTTTTCCCTCGTTTGCGACCTTGAACAGCTTGGAGGAGCGCGATTCGGATTACCGAGACTCCTGCCGATGCTGGAATCGCGAGGGATTGCCGCGACGTTCTTCGTGACCGGCTTTGTCGCTGCGATCTACCCAGACGCGGTGCGAAGAATCGTGCAGGGAGGGCACGAGATAGGGGCTCACGGAAGCTTCCATGAGTTCCTCCAGGAGCGGACTCTGCACGTGCAGACGAGTCTAGTCAGGGAGAACGTGAGCCAGCTAAAGGCTTTCAGCGACGTGACGGGCGCCAACTACGTGTACCGTATGGATGGGCTTTCCCCCGAAGCCATGCTCCAGGCCGGCCTGAGGTACTGCGTACTGATGAGACGGCAACCCTTTTACCTCACCCGGTTCATGGAGGCTTCCTGCCGACCTCGGATACTGAGAACGCGAATCGGCGATCTCACAATACTCCCCCTATCAGTGGAGACGTACAACGGGAACAAACCGTCTATCCGCGCGGAAATCAATTGCGCGGTGGGAAAATCGGCAATGGAAGGTACGGACCACATCTCGCTCCTCATGCACCCTTTCAAGGACGGCTGCCGGGATCGGCTCGCTCTCACCACGTGGGTGTTGGACTATCTGACGAAGGAACTGAAACTCAGGCCAGCGAGGCTCGATAGCGTCCCCCCCCCTCCAGCGGTCGGGAAGGACGCAATTGAAGTCGGTTACCGGTGGTACGGCTGGGAGCCGGCCATTCCCGAGGAGATCGAAGTGGGCGCGGCCTCCCGAAAGTGGTGGATACCGATAATCTATCATGCGAGGAGAGGGGAAGAGCTTGCCGACGCCCTATCGAGACTGGGACACGAAGCTGTGCTCTCTTCCTCGTCGGAACCGGATCGGAGTCGCGCGTCAATCTACCCGGAATGCCCGAACCGCGCCGAACCACGAATCCCCATCGATCCCCTGTCATGGCCCGCGAAATGCGCGGAGAAGGTGGCTGCGGCCGTTGGTGAAGGACACAGTCCGTTCGTTGTTCCTCCGTCGCGGTCGCAAGATCTCCGGGCCTTTTCTCTCTACCATCTACCCCGATCGATTGATGATGTCGGCTTTCTCCTCCGCAGGCAGTGGTGCAAACTCGTCCGGCGCGTTTGCCGGGTCACCCGTGTACAAGGGTGAGGAGAAGCGTGCTTGTCAAGAGGTGAACCGTCTGGCAGAGTCGTGCCGAGGGATTTTCGAGTGGATGAGGCAAGGCGCGTGTTCATGCACCCGGGGAACATGGAATGCCGTCCTTGCCCCACAGAGTGGAACGAGCGGGATCAACGTCTTGTGGTCGCAACCACCAAGTCGTTGGTCTATAATCGGGACACACCGGCTTTTCACGTCATATCCCTGGACCTTGGCGCGTGGAGTTCCAGGCGGGGGGTAAAGGTAGATCGTGTTTAAGGAGTACAGGCGTTACCAATTGTTCCTCGTACTGGCCGATGTGGTTTTCACGTTGGCCGTATTCGCGCTCACCGTCAAATTGCGGCCGTTTCTTCCCGGCCGGGATATAGCCGCGGAGTCGCATGTCGTGCCCCCATTGGTCTACGCGATGGTGGCGATGCTGTGGGTGGTCTCCTTTGCGCTTATGGGAGTATACGACATCTCGAGGATGCCCTCTTTCACCAGGCAGGCAGGCCGACTGACTCTTGCAGCGCTTCTTTCGGTATTGGTTTTGGCCGGTTTTCTCTACTTCACGTACAGGGGAACATCGCGCATGCTCGTCGTCTATTTCAGTATAGGGAGTTACGCGGTGCTTCTTGTTCTGCGATTCTGCCTGATGCTCCACATGAAGATGAAACGGACGGGACTTCCTCGGTCCAAGGTCCTGATCGTGGGAGGAACTGAGAAGGGCATTAACCTTGCCGGGACGATCCGGAAGGAACACGGTTCGATATACGAGCTGGTCGGTTTTGTGGAGAACTACGAGAACCTTCGGACCCCCCTTCCCGCGGCGCTGATCGGACCTGTGGACGAGGTGAGTCGCATCGCGCAGGAGCAAGAGATAGAGCTGGTGATCATTGCGGTCCCGGACAAACGGTTCAGGGAAGCGGAAAAACTGGTGCGGGAACTCTTTCCCTTGAACGTGAGGATCTATCTCGTCCCGGATTTGTGGGAACTGCGGCTGGTGAACTCGGAGATCGAGACCTTCGGAGACGCGCTCCTGATCGGAATTCGGGAACCGGTCATCGAGGGGGTAAACCGGATCACAAAACGAATCTTCGACATCACAGTGAGTTCTCTGCTCCTGCTTGTCACCTGGCCTGTCATCCTGCTTGTCTGGATAGCGGTCCGTCTCGATTCACCGGGTCCGGCTATATATCGGGCTGAGCGGGTGGGCGAAGAGGGCAGGATCTTCAAGATGCTCAAATTCCGTTCGATGTTTGTCGATGCGGAAACGCTTCCGGCGGAATTGATCGAATATGACAAAGAAGGACGGCCTGTATACAAATCCGAACGAGACCCGCGCGTGACCCGTGTAGGCGCGATTCTGCGAAGGTGGTCGCTCGATGAGCTGCCCCAGTTAATAAACGTGCTCAAAGGCGAGATGTCGCTCGTCGGACCGAGACCTGAGCAGCCCTTTATCACCGAAGAATATGACTACTGGCAGTGGCAGAGGCTGGCCGTCCCCCCCGGAATCACCGGCTGGTGGCAAGTATCGGGAAGGAGTGATTTGCCGCTTCATCTGAACACCCAATATGACCTGTACTATGTGAGCAACTATTCCTTGTTCCTTGACGTCAAGATCCTCCTCATGACCATTGCCGCGGTCGTCAGGGGAGCAGGAGCCTATTAAGTGTCTGTACCGGGTAATCCGGCAAACTTTCACAAAAAAAACGTTGTCGTTTAACCTAATTAGTTATAATTTAGCTGAAAGGGTCGTGGGAACGTTCACACAGACTTGCCATCTCGAGAAAGTCGAAGGTCCGACATGAAACAGACAGAAGGCCCGTCACCCCGAGACGTATTGAACGCTTTGTTCAGCAGAATTTACATCCTTGAGCTTGTGGTCATTCTGCTGCCCCTGGGAACGCTTGTGGCCACGTACTTGGTCACCCCGATTTTCGAGAGTAAAGCCAAGGTCCTGGTTACAGCCAAACAGGAAAGCACAGGACTGCTTATGGCCAAGCGGGAGGCTGTCTCAACCTCGTTCTTGAGCCTGAACGTCGAGGAAATGGACCTCAACAACGAGATGGAATTGCTTGAGAGCCCGGAACTCTGGGTGAGCACTGTGAAAAAACTCGGGGTGGGCTATTTCAAGGACGAGAACGCGGGGCCCCTTTCGAGGTGGTTCTCCGGCTTGAGCAAATTGTTCGGCCCCACCGAGGTCAGGAGCGGTCAAGAATCGCCCGAGGATCGCAAAGTCAAGCAGATAGCCACCGCGCTCATGAAGCACTGCAAGATCACGCCGGTCCCGAAATCTCATGTTCTCAACATTCAGTTCAGGTATGACGACCCGGTCAAAGCGCGGAAGATCCTGGAGACGCATCTGAACCTGTACATCCCTTACCACTCGCAAGTGTACGCCACCCCCGGAGCCCACAAGTTCTTTGAGGGGCAGGGAGCCCAGTTCAAAGAGGCATTCGAGAGCTCCAAGGATCGTTTGGCTGCATTCAAGAAGCGCTGGAACATCGCTTTCCCGGAAAAGCAGAAAGAGGAGCTGATCAAGCAGATCAAAAACGTCCAGGAAAACCTCATAGACATCCGATCCGACAAGACCCAGTATAAAGAGATGCTCGCGGCCCTCAAAGAGGACAAAATACCCACAGGACAGCTCGCGCAAACACTTGGCGGATTCAAGGAGAATACGGTAATCAACGTGATCGCCGCGCAGCTCCTGCGCGCCCAGCAGCAGAGGCTGGAGGCCCGGGTGAAATTCTCAGAGGACAGCCGGGACTACCAGGTGGCAAACGAACTGGTACACTCCCTCATTGCCCGGTTCAAGGAGGCTCTGAACGCGCAACTGGACAACTTCAAGGCAAAGGAAGCAAGCCTGGTCGCCAGCCTGAAGATGGAACAGGCCAGACTTCGGCTTCTCGAGGAAAAGGCCGAAGAGGCAGAAAAACTTGCCCTGGTAGCCCAGATAGCCAAGCAGCGGTACCTGAAATACTCCGCCAAGGAAGACGAGACCCGTTTGGATAGCCTGATCCGCGGGAAACAACTGGTCAACGTGCGGATTATGAGCAAGCCTTCGTTTCCCACCGCGCCCGTGTTCCCCAGACGGTGGCTCTTTGTCATCGGCGCGTTTCTCTTGGCCATCCCCCTCGGATTGGGGTTGATTTTTCTGGCCAACTTCTTCGACCACACCTACTCGAATCCGGACCAACTGGAGGCCGACACCGGTTTTCCGGTCCTCGCTTCCCTGAAACGGATTCCCTCTTCGTGACCCTCGTTCAACGGCCGCGGCGACCCACCGCGGCCGTTACCAAGTCGGATGAATTCTCCGAACGCGAAAGCGTCGGGAAGACCCTTTCATACCAACGCGCCTCCCATCGACGACGATTCTCCCTCAATCCGACGCTGCGAGTCCTTATCTGAACCGGGTATTCTGTTGGGGCGCGTCGTGCGTTGGGCCGCATTTTACTTGGTGAAGATCGTTATCTCGGTACCCGTCAACAGGTCATGCTGCGTGTGGCCGTCTCGCCACGAATCAAAATTGTCCACAACATTGAGACCCTGCTTTTTGAGCATATCATGGAAGATGCCGGTGGTGACGCACGCCCATCCGTGCCTCCAGCCTTCTCTTCCCGAATGGCTGACAATCCCGATACCGTTCTCGCTGAGCACCCGAGCGAATTCCGAGACGTATTGTTCGGTCTCTCTGGGCCCGACGAGCCATAAGACATCAAGAGACCAAAAAAAATCGATGGAACAGCCGGGAACGAAGCCGAGCGATGCCCCATCGTTGACGAAATACTCGATATTGTCGAACTCGGAGAATCGTTTCCTACACGTTTCAATCGCGGTGCTCGAAAAGTCGACAAGAATGAGACGGTCGGCCAGCCGTACTATTGGCTCGGTCCACCTTCCGGCGCCGGGACCGAGCTCGAGGACCGTGCTGCCGGCATGGAAATACCTCAAGAGTACGTTTTCAATTAGAGATTGTTTCCATTCAGGAGAAGGAGTCCACTCCTCACCCAGTTCCTCCCAGTCGTACGATTGCCACATAGGTCTCTGCGTTTCAACGAGGTAGACGCCCGGCAATTTATACTTGCCTTCGAGGAACAGTCTCAACCGATCGGTCAGTGTCCAGCCCCTAATAAATAGTTGACGAACAATATATACGATCGTCCACATGACGCCGTTGTTCGAAAGGAACAGCCGTAACCGCTCCATCCTCGTCATGTGGTCCAATGGGTCAGGCATCCCAGGGCGTCGGTTTCCGGCTCTCATCTCATCGCAGCGACCGACGTGGCATTGGCCGCTGTTAGATCCTGGCCGTTTTTGGAATCGGTTTTCCATGGGGTCTGAGCACAAATCTGATAAAGGCACGGCATCCGTGGCCCACGGAGAGAGAAATCCCGACCCACTGCACTCCCTGCAGGCAGGAAAGAAGTGGAGCGCAAAAGAATTCTATCCTATGCCTTTTGGGTGCTGGTGGTGGATACCTTTTCTCCCGGCCTTTGATCGTGGGCCGAAGATCTCAGTCCTTCGCGTGAGAATCCACGTCATTGGTCCGCGTACGAGCTCGTCTGCCGAACACGCGACCGACGAGATTCCAGAGTGGCCAAATCACTGTCCAGAGGATTCGGGTACGGATCATCCAGGCGAGGAGCAGACGCTCCGGCCCCAAACCGAGACGGATGTCGTTGCCTCCACGTTCCACCCGGACCACTCGGCCCACAATGGCTTCCCGAGGTATGATCTCCGGTTCACAGCCGGCAGCGTCACCCTGGATGGCAAAGCCTCCTTCGTGGAGCTCCACAACCCGGTGAACAACCAGGGACGGTTGTATCTCAGATGGGCGAAAAACAACGACAGCTTCTCCGCGGCGCGGCTTCCCGCGCAGCAAAGGAGCAACCGTGAGCGTATCGCCGTCCCGGATAAAGGGCGTCATGCTCGCCCCGCGGGCACGAAACCGAAACGTTTTGCCCTTTTGCAGAACAGCCTGCATGACCACGGCGAAGTCTGCAGGGGCAAGCGTGCACGTAACGCCTTCAGAATTACTCAACGAGAATCCTCCTGCTCACTGGTTCAGCAACCAAGCCCTGCCCGTACCCGAATAAGGGGTGTCCATAATAGAAACTAACACGGATACCAGCTATCTTGCCAGTATTGCGTCCCACGGGTACACGATCAAAGGGCCGTTATCAAGCGCGATAAGGGTTCGGAAAGGCTTCAGTTGTGTGGGGCTTCCCCGTCAAGAAGTCGCCGCTGGAGGGCTCGCGTGTTTGCATTCATCTTTCACGAAACCGCTTCGATTGACCCGCGTTTGCTGGGGAGCAACTCCAAGAGTGCGCCACCCGCCATGACCGTAGCGCCTCACGCCATTCTGTCCCTCGTGTGCTACGGGTTGAACGCGCCCCTTCTCAGACCTCTTCCCCTTGGCAATCGGGCAGTTCACTTATCGGATCGGAGGGATATGGGGCCTTCGTCAAACGGGGGGGCCGTGAGCTGTTGCCTGGGGGACTTGAGTTCTCGCTGACGTTGGAACTCGCGGATTGTCGGAGGCATCGGTATGCGTTTCTGCGACCGGATCTGTGGCGGCGGGACGGACTCGTCCTCTTCTCCCCCAAGGATGCCGCTCAGGGGAGCGCACGAACCTGCCACCAGGGACACGCAGAAGAGGAGCGCCATCCACCAGGTCTTTCTCATCTTTGGGGGCAGGATCGATTTCATGGTCCGAAGTACTCTCACAAGCGGAGCGACTTGCTCGTTCCGTCGCCCCTTACCACCGATTCTCCGGGAAAGCAATCCGTATTGGCTCTCTGCTCAGGGGGACGAGGTGTTCGCTGTGCGCGGATTTCGGACACTTAGGGCAGAGAGATCTACCCTCCCGTGGGAAATTTGCTTGCACACGCGGCTCGATCGTCAGACAATCCTGGGCAGCCGCGTCTTGTTCCTCTACCTTGGTGCTGCACAAGACGCGCGCTGATTGGATCCGACCGCTCAGGTGCCCGACCGATGATTGCCCCCCTTGAAGCATTGATCAAAGCTCTGAAGCGCCTCCCCGGTGTGGGTGAGAAGACCGCAACCCGTTACGCGTTCTACATTCTCAACGCGGAAAAGGAGGAGATCCGGGAACTCATATCCGCCATAAAGGACGTGAAAGCCACCCTGCGGCTTTGTTCGCGGTGCTTCAACCTCACCGATGTGGAACCCTGTTCCATATGCGCGGATCCCGGACGCGATGCTTCGAAGATCTGCGTTGTGGAGACTCCGCTCGACCTCTTTGCCGTGGAAAAGGGGGGAGTCTTCAAAGGGCTGTACCATGTGCTCCACGGGCTGCTCTCGCCCCTCGACGCGATCGGCCCCGAGGATATCCGCCTCAACGACCTCGTCGAGCGGACCGCTAATGAGGGGGTCAAGGAAATCATCCTCGCCCTGAACCCCACCGTGGAAGGGGAGGCCACCGCGGGCTTCATCCATGACCTGCTCAAGGACTCAACGGTAACCGTCTCCCGCATCGCCTACGGCATCCCCGTCGGCGGCTCGCTCGAATACACCGATCCCCTTACACTCAGCCGGGCTCTGGAGAATAGGAGAGAATTGTAAAAACCGTTAGAGCCCACGCGGAATCCTCTGCGAAAAAAGAGTCTCATCCTGTTACGCTCTTTTCTTGCACCCGTACGGGGAGGATCGAGCACCGGCAGACGATGAGACCACGCCGTCCACGCGCTTCGCCTGGTCTTTTGTTCAGCCTGGTCTCGTCCTTCAGAAGAGGATCTCGCTTCGCGCCTTGAACCACGCCCTGCTCAAGAATGGATAAACGTAAAAACCTCCGTTCACCTGTCCGTGATCACACGATTCATCAGGATGATCGCGGGTGCAACACAAGGATACGTTGGTGGGTCACTGTCCGAATGGGCTATGATCTCGGTGTCTTGCAGGTGGGATGTCTTGGCAGGGGAGCGGAGGGGGGCCTTGACAAGAGGCCCCCGCACTCTTCCATGCCGGTTGCTATTAGATGAACTTCTTGACGAGGTTGTCCCAGCCCATCTCTTTGAACGATCCGTACACGTCCGAGATAGGCTCACCACCAGTAGCCGCTGCCTGCGCGGGATCGTCCGCGATCATGGAGAGGAGACGTTCAGCCTCGGATTCGATGAACTTGACGCTGTCCACGCCGAAGTTCAGCTCTTTGAGATCGGATCTCAGCTCAGCAGGATCGAGGAGCATGACCCAGCCCGCGCTGTACGGATCAGCGTTGGAGCATTCCGGATAGTCCAGGAGCTTCTGATTGACCGCGGTCACGACGCCGGACAATGGCGTCCGTACGCCGGCCTCGTTCCCTTCACGGTCCATGATGAAGGACTCGTCGTTGAGCTTGAACCTCGTGCCGAGCGACGGGAGACGGAACTTGTCCACCCTACCCACGAGCCGGTTGCCGAAATCGTCGAGCCCGATGCGGACCCGTCCGCCATACTCGACCCTCGCCCATCCGTGACCCTTGTGGAGGTAGTAGTCCCTGGGGACCAGATACCCGTGAGCATTGAGGTACTGGGGCGGGCCGAAAAGGGTGTGGTCCACCTGGATCATGTCGTCGAGCATTTGATCGAAGGGACAGTCTCCACACTCGTAGTTCCGGGCGCACATCTTGTTCCTGGGCGCTCTTCCCGTCAGCGCGTGGCGGCAACGCTGCTCCTCGGAAGCCAGGTCGAACATCTTCGTGTTCCATCCCGCCTCGTAGGATTCCTTGGCCATCCTCTTGTGCATCGCCTTGTCAAATGCGCAGGTGGAGCAATCGAACGCGTTGTCACAATACTTTGTGGGGACGACTTTCGCCTTCATCCAGACACATTCCTTTTCCGAGAAGTTGAATCCGGTAATGGATCCTCGCTTCTTTTCCGCGGTTGCCATGATGGGCCTCCTTTAGGTATTGAAGCAAAAAAGATTGCTGTTCTCTTCGAGCGGCCTTCGACCGCATGTCGTACAAATCATCTCGGGCCATGGAGTGTTTCTCAGCACTTTTGGCGGGAGTTTCCGCAGATCTGTTGCGAAATCCCACAGTCGGTTTTTTGTTCTGGCCCGATTCAGCCTCCTCGGGGTGACCGGGGCGGATTGCCACGCCCTCCCCAGGTTCCGGAGGCAACGGAAAAGGTCGGCAGGCCGACCCCAATGCGACATGCATCACCTTTCACGCTGCCGCAGTCTTTCGTGCGGGCCGTGGCTGAGGCGCAACCTGGTTGATTTCATCAATCATCTGATCGTACGGACAGGAACCGCACTCATAGTTGTGGGCGCACATCTTGTGTTCAGGGGCCCGGCCCGTCAAGGTATGCAGGCAACGCTGTTGAACGATGACGGCGTTCAGCGGGGTATTGATTTCCGTGAGTTTGGCTGTGTGTGTCATTGTCTGGGCCTCCTTGGTGCTCGTTTCGTCGCACGTGCCCTAAAATCGTGCAGGATTGATGCCAAATGGACCGATTACGCTGTTTGTGTAGCTAACATACCTTTTTCACGACGCTATTTCCTTCTCACCCAGGCCTCCGGTGACAAACCCGATCCATGGCAAATCGCCACACTTCTTTGTGGCAATTTGCGCCATGTCTTACTAGCATATTAATATTCCACATGTTTCTTTGTATGTGGCAAATCTCTACAGCGGTGTGGTTAATTGCGACGGTTTGCCGAAGCAACGCGATTCTGGCGACTCGACGCACGACGCGGTGAGACAAACGCGTACTTGACACGGCACGGGAATGACTTAGTGTTATTGTTTGTGAAACCGGCGAGCTTGTCGCTGAACCGGCTCGGCGGGGAACGGATAATCTCGGGATGGTGACAAACAGATGCCGGCAATCGATCCTGGCGCAGAGGCGACGATCCGGCTGGCCTTTTTCGTGGGGATCTTCGTCATCGTGGCCCTCTGGGAGGTGGCCGCTCCGCGGAGGATCCTGACAACGTCCAAGGCGAGCAGATGGTTCGGGAACATCGGAATAGTCGTTATCAACACGGTGATCCTCCGGTTGCTCTTTCCCGCGGCTGCGGTCGGCGTGGCCGTTTGGGTAGGGAAGTTGGGGTGGGGCCTCTTCAACACAGTGACGGTGCCCTATTGGGTAGCGGTGGTGGTTTCTGCGATCGTGCTGGATTTCGTGATCTACCTCCAGCACGTCATGTTCCATGCGGTGCCCGCCCTATGGCGTGTGCACATGATGCACCACGCGGATCTCGATTACGACCTTACGACGGGGGCCCGTTTCCATCCCATCGAAATCGTGATCTCCATGCTGATCAAGACCGCGGCGATCATCGTTCTGGGGGCGCCCGCGCTCGGGGTGATCATCTTCGAGATCCTGCTCAACGGGACCGCGATGTTCAACCACGGCAACATATGGGTTCCCTTGGGACTGGACCGGGTGCTTCGCCTCTTCGTGGTCACGCCCGACATGCACCGGGTTCACCATTCGATCTTCCCAAGTGAGACCAACAGCAATTTCGGGTTCAACCTTCCCTGGTGGGATCGGTTCATGGGGACGTACCGCGCGCAGCCTTCCCGGGGACACGAGGGGATGACCATCGGTCTGAACCAGTTCCGGGATCCTTCCCGACTCACCCTGCCGTGGATGTTGGTTCTGCCTTTCACCGGGCCAATGGGTAACTACCCGATTAACCGAAGAGGAGTGGCGTCGGGCGAGTAGACACGGTTGGACCGGAATGTATGAGAGAAAATTTCTCGTTGTATGTGGAGCTCGGTGGCTCAGCGGGGGGAGAGTTTCTCATCTTCTTGATTATTTCGTGGCTTGATGACTGAACATGCTGCGACAGATATCTTCCCACTGAACGATTGCAGGGAGGGTCATCGTCAAAGCTCCATCTCAACTAATTCGACCAGTCTTACTGAGCGTTCACCGATTGAAGTTGGTGAGGGATTCCGAAAAAACTTCCCCCCGAAGGATCTTGTGGTAGTCTTTTGGCTTGTAATCATGCCAATGCTCGTCTGAACGCAGGCTGACATCATACGGACGCGAACCGCAGGATGAGGACATGAAAAGGATCAACCCGGACTATGCAAGAGAGGTCATTGCCGTAGCGAACCACTCTCCCTATTTCTCGTTGCTATCCATGAAGATCGTCCAGTTGGAGATCGGTCGATCGTTTCTGGAGATCAAAATCCAAGAGAAGCATCTCCAGCCCTTCGGATACGTTCATGGAGGTGTCTTTTCGTCCCTAATCGACGCGGCGACCTGGTGGGCGGCATTTCCCGAAATTGATGAGGACATGGGCATGACCACGGTGGATCTGAAGCTCAACTATCTCGCGCCCTCGCAGACGGGCAAGATGCTGGCCCGTGGACGATCGATCAAACTGGGCAGGACCCTCGGACTGGCCGACGCGGAAGTCACCGATGAGAGCGGCCGGCTCATTGCCCATGGTACTTCGACGCTCATGTTAATACCGGGGCACGGATTGGAAGGGCTCGGCGCGCTCCCTCCGAAATTCATCGGAGAGCGATAGCGGTCGGGACGCTTATCCTCAGTCCGAGCGTCCGCCGAGATCTACGCGGCCGTCTTCAGCGGCAGATATCGCCAGGAAGGGACGCGACCATGCGAGTGCCGACTCTCGACGCGCACACCCATTGCGGGTACACGGTTCCTTATGAGGAGCTGTCCAGCGAGTGGGAACAGGGCGCCATCCACGGCGGAGTCATGTTCTCGCCGGTCGAAGAGATCTATGACCGTTACGACCCCTTTTTCACGGACTCCGAGGAATACCGAAATAGCCGGATTTCCGTCCACCGATATTTGCTCGGATTGGCCGAACGAGATCACATCTTTTCCTATTTCTTCGTTTGGAACGACTTCGCATCCATACCGGAGGGCTTTGTCGGAATCAAATGGCATCGTCACTCCGGCGAGCCGGTGTACAACTACGGAGAGCCTGCCTGTGAACGGGTTATTACCGAAATCTGCGACAAGTGCCTCCCCATCGTACTGGAAGAAGAGTTCCACAACACATTGCAGTTCATCAGGCGCATCGCGGAGAGGACCGTGGTGATCATTCCCCACCTGGGAGCGTTGAACGGAGGCTACGGGAGGCTGAAACAGGCCGGAGTGTTCGAAAGTCCCTTCGTGTGGGCGGACACTGCGCTCGCCGGCTACGGTGAGATAACCGATTATGCCGAGAATTACGGCACGGAAAGGCTTATGTTTGGATCGGACTATCCCTTTGGCGTGCCTGCCCTGGAGAAGAGGAAACTGGAGAGGCTCTTCTCCGAAGAGGACCTTGAAAGCATACTTGGGGGAAACCTGTTGCGCTTGCTCGGTCGGCAGTGAACGCGGCGCACCTGCTTCCCGCGGCGTCCAGTCGTGGTCTTGAATATGCGCCCCTGGGCTGCCGGTCAGGCGAGACTACCCACGTGGCCGAACCGAACCCTGACTTTGGTGCCCTTTCCCAGGAGGCTGTTGACACGGATCGTGCCTCGATGGCGGTGAATGATACCAAAGCTCGTGGTTAAACCCAGACCGGTGTGAGATTCCTTGGAGGTCCAGAAGGGCTCGAAGATCTTCGTCATGTCCGGTTGCGGTATGCCCACCCCGTTGTCTTCGACCCAGAGCACGCTCAGATTATCTTCCCGCAGAGTTCTGACGCGTATCCGTCCCCCTTTCGGGAGCGCCTCCAACGCGTTCTTCAGGAGGTTGACGACGACTTCCACGATCTCGGCTCGCTCGCCGTCGATGAGGCAATCATCGGTGAGTTCCAGTTCGAGGGACACGTCTATGCCTTCTTCATCCGCTTTGCTCTTTAGCCAGAAGTCACAGATCTGCAGGGCCTCTCGTACAGCGGCGGTGAGATCGAAGATTTCTCTCGTGGGGGAGTGGCCCTCCTGCGCTCCGGCTCGGGCGAACATGCGGAGATGGCTGGCTGTCTGGGTCCCTCGGCCCGCGATCTCGAGGATCTCTTTCAGCAGAGTCTTGGTATCGGTAAGATTGGAGGCTTCCACGCGGGCCAAGGCATCGTCGGCTTTCCTTGAAATGGTGAGGAGGAAATTCATAAAATTGTCTGCGACGCCGCCGGCCATCTGCACCATCGCGCCGAGCCGGGATGCCCTCAGGAGAAGCGCTTCGGCCCGCTCCCTCCTCCGGATCTCTTCTTCCAACTCCAGGTTCTTTCGGGTCAACGCTTCGGTCCGTTCATCAACTCGCGCCTCGAGTTCTTCATGCGCGGCTCGGAGTGCCAGTTCAGCCTCGGTTCGCTCGGTAACATCTTCAAAGGCCACCCCCAGCAGTTCACCGGGGATACGGAAAGCCCGCAGTCTAAAGAACCTGGTGACATCACTCTTCTTGTACACGGCCTCGTCGAGTTTGAACCGCTCTCCAGTCTGAATCGTCTTGAGGAATCCCCGGGTCATCCCGTGCAATCGAGCGTTAGGCCAGATTTCGTCAATTTCCTGGCCATGCCACTGGTCGACCTTGATGCCCAGGAGGCGTTCGGCCTCGGGATTGCCCGCGACGAGAAAAAATTCCCCCGGGGGCTGGTACTGGAAGGTGAGAAGACCGGAAGGGATCGTCTCCACGATGTTCGCCGACGTCTCCATTGATTCCCGAAGCTCTTCCTCCGCCCGTTTCCGATGTTGGATCTGATCGAGGAGCTGTTTGTTGGTGCTGCTCAATTCTTCCACAAGAGCTTCGAGCCGCTCGTGGTATCGTTTCAGCTCTCTTTCGGTGGCCTTTGCCTTCATTGTGTTGGCAACGGTTATCGGTAGCGTTTTCAGGTAGCTACCATCCACGTCCTTCATCAGGTAGTCGGACGCTCCCGCTTTCATCGCCTTAACAGCGACCTCTTCCCCTCCCGCCCCGGTTACCAGGATGAGGGGAACGTCTGAAGCCACCTCGTCGATAAGATCAAAGGCGGTACCGTCTCCCAAACGAAAATCCGAAATCACCACGTCATACTTGTCCGATTTCAGGGCCTCTCTGCCCGCTCCGACCGACGAGACGCAGGTGTAATCGTACGGGAGCCCTTCGGCCTTGACCATACGCTCAAAGGCCATTCGGTCTACCAGGTCATCCTCGATCATGAGCAGTCTGATCGTCTCGTCCGCCAAGGATCACGGTCCTTCCGGCCCGTCAGACCCGGGAGCGTCATGCTCGAGATCTTCGGCCGTGCAAAGAGGTCCCCATGCTGTCCTTTCCCTGAAAGTGGAGCGTTCAGGCGAAAAGGGGCTAACAAGGGGAATTTACCATATTTTTGAGCATACTGCACCGGCCTGGATGCTGTCAACGCCTCTCAGGTGCGGCCCGATTCCTTGAACATGGCCGAGACGAATTATTTTCGTGAGGTGACTGCTCTGCGAGACGTGCGAAGGAGTGACACTGGCGGATCCAGCTACGCACGCTGGAGACCCCCCTCAGCAGCGTCTCCGGCATGGAGAGGATCGGAGCACAACTCCTGTTCCATTGAATGCGCCCTCCTGAGATACGGTCCGGGAGGCACGGCCCCCGCTCTGCCAAAAAAATCCGCCACTGTATAAATCAGGGACGTAGCAGGGAAGGTGTCTCAGAATTCGACACCCTTTGTGAATCGTACCAAGCAAAAGGTCGTGTCTCAGGAGCCGAAGGCACAGCCTGTCGGAATTAAGACACGGACCTGGTCTGCGTCCAGGTCCGTGGCACCCCGCGCGTTGCCTGTCCCGAGCAGAAGAGCTCCGCAATTGACTGAAGCACATGGAGCCCTATTGTTGCGCTCTTCTCCCGGTCTGGACGTGAAGAAAAGGACGAGACGCACCGTCCCGGTTTTTTGCAGAGTATATGGGGTGGCAGGTTATTGGGGTGCCACTGACCACGCCGAGACGTGGTCAGTGTCTTTGGCTGAGCACGGCCTCCCCATTCCATCCCAAGGCCTGTGCAACCTGTGGCGCATAGAACGATTTCTTCTCCCATAATGCCTTTGAGACACGTTCCGAACTACGCCCCTCCGGGCATTTTGCCCCGCCCCCGCGCGCACAGGACTTGCATGTCCTACGAGGCGGTGGATTGTTCCTGTCAATCGAGGGAAGTCGGGATCAGAACCAGTCCGCGAATCCGCGTCTCCCGCGTCGTCCCCTGAATCCCCCCTCGGATGCACGGAGCTGCCTTTGGGCGAGAAGAGCTCCGATGCGCCGTATCTGGTCATCCGTCAGCACGGCCATACGTTCTCGTTTCATTTTCAAACGTTCCCGCAGCAGCTCGGTCTGGGCTTTGATGATGCGGTCATCGATCTCAGCCAGCTTCTTGGGATCGATCTTTCCTGCGGCCACCATGGTCATCTTTTCATCTTTCAGCGCACGGAGGGTCATGCGGGCCTTGCGTGTGGTGTTGCTAAAATCTACAAAGAGCTCGCGCATTTTATCCTTTTGCTCGGCCGTTAGTTTAAGCACCCTCTCGAGCCGCGCTGGGCCCATGCCTCGACCCCACCGGCGACCGAATCTTCTTAAGTGCCCTCTCCCGAATCCCGGCGGACCTTCGCTCATGCCGGGGGGAGGCCCCTGGCCCATACCGGGAGGCCCGTACGGGGCTGCTCCCGGTCTATCGATTCCCGGCGGCTGGGGCGGACCGGGTCTCTCACCGGATCCTTGAGCCGCTGCAAACAGGCTCGCCGCGAAGACTGAGACGCACACAAGGGCTATCATACCGTTTTTCATGGGTCAGCTACCTCCTCAGTTTCAGTGGCCGGCCATTGTCCAGTGTCGAAATCTGATCGATCGGGCAAAGGGCATGGCCATCAATACCTTAGACGAGTCGGCCTCCTGTTCGTGAAAGATGGGGTCGTTAATCGCGGGATCCCGTGTCGCCGTTGACCATTTTGCCCCGCTGCCGTGGTCAACCCTTGACGGGGTCACTGGGGTTCTGGTACTAGAGGTTATTCGGATGCAGTGAACCTTTCCCGGAATTCTGAGTCTTTTCAGACGAAGCGGCCGTTGCCGGTGACCGGGGGAGGGCGACTTGGAGTTACGAACCCCGTCAGGTCCGGAAGGAAGCAGCGGTAGTAATCTCGGGAGTTGGCCCTCGTTCCCGATCACCGACCACGGTCGCTTCCGCCTCGTGCGTGACACTTCAAAGCAATGCCTTCCTATCTTGTTCTCGCACGGAAATATCGACCGGCCACCTTCAGTGACGTGGTAGGCCAGAGCCATGTGGTGCAAGCGCTGACCAATTCGATCTTGTCAGGTCGGGTGGCCCACGCGTTTCTCTTCTGCGGTGTTCGGGGGGTGGGAAAAACCACCGTGGCGAGAATCCTGGCAAAGTCTCTCAACTGCACGAACCGGCAGGAAGGGCAGACCGATCCCTGTAACGAATGCTCCTCCTGCAGGGAGATAGCCGACGGTATCAGCGTCGACGTCCAAGAGATAGACGGCGCTTCGCACACCTCGGTGGAAAACATCCGGGAGATAAACGAGAACATCAAGTACCCGCCCGTGAGCTCTCCCTTCAAGATAATTATCATTGACGAAGTCCATATGATTTCCATCAGCGCGTTCAACGCGCTGCTCAAAACCCTTGAGGAACCGCCCGCGCACGCCAAGTTCATTTTCGCCACAACGGAATCACACAAGGTGCCTGCCACGATCAACTCCCGTTGCCAGCGGTTCAACTTCCGGACCATCTCCATGGTAGACATGATCGCAGGGATGAGTCGAATACTCGAACAGGAAGGTATCGAAGCCTCCGAACAGGCTCTTGCTCAGGTGGCCAGGGAGGCGCAGGGTTCGTTCCGGGATGCGCTAAGTCTCCTCGATCAGGTCATCGCGTTCAGCGCGGGTTCCGTAACGCTCAAGGATGTGGAGGCTACCCTCGGTATCGTCGGTAGGGAAGCTTTCGGTCGGTTGGTACAAGCCATCCTGGAGCGCGACGCAGCGGGGGCGCTTCGACTGGTTCACGACCTGTTCGATGGTGGATACGATCCGGAACAACTGGCCCTGGATATGATCGATTACCTTCGCGGTCTCATTGTCGTGGGGACTGTACCAGCCGCGGATCGGCCGGAAGGGATGGTGGACGCAGCTCCGGCAGAGCTGGAGGAGATGGAGCGACTCTCAGCTCGCGCAAGCCCCGAGGAACTCCAGTACATGTTCGAGATGCTCATGCGCGGCGAGGGAGAAATCAAACGGGCCGGCAATCCGTGGGTCGTCCTGGAAATGACAGTCATAAGAATGGCCACTGCGCCCGATATCGTGGACCTGTCGGAGATTCTCCGTCGCATCGAGTCTGCACCCCCTTCCGCGGCCCGAAGGACGCCGCCTAGGAGTCGACAAACTGACAAACCCTCTTCCGAGATGCACCGAAGGAGCGCATTCGGCAGCGGCCCCCTGGCGGCGCAAAAGGAAACCGGGAGTGTCGAGAAAGGGGAAACGGTGCGCATCGCCGGAGAAGCATCTGAGATGGAACCGGGAGTCAAGCCTAACGAATCCCCTGAAGAGACTCCCGCGGCACCCCCGAACGAGCAGGCATCGGAAGGTTTCGTGATCACCCGTATCACACCTGTTTTCGAGGAGCCGCCTGACGAACTCTGGGCCGCCATCAAGACCGAGATCGGCAATTCGGGGTTAGACCCGATGCTCTCTTCCATGATGGATCACGGGCGGATAATCTCCGTCGGACCTACGCAGGTAGAGATCGGGTTTCACAAGACATTTTACCGGGATGAATTCGAAAAGCGGCTGGAGGGTAAAGCGGCTGTTAAGAAAATTTTCGAGGATTTCTTTGGCGATGCCCGAGTCAAGGTCCTGACTCTGGCCCAACCCACATCATTGGATACCGAGAAGCCTTACACCTCCCGTCCGAACGGGGAGACCGACCGCACCAGGGCTCTGAAGCAGGAGGCGCTGGAACACCCCATCGTCACGGCCGTACAAGAAGAATTCGAAGACACATCCATCGACGACATCAAGATTTTGTAGGGGGCTCGGGGCACGCCCAAGGAGAGGCAATCGGACCCGCGTCACGGAACATCACTTGTGAAGGCCCCTTGACAGACCCCTCTCAAACTCTTAATCTCCTCAAAAGAGAGACGCGCCTCAGAGGAGATAAAGATGTCCGGATGCCGAAGTTGCTCGGGCCGATCTGCCGGGATCAGCTGCAGTCCTAGTATGAGAGTTGAAAAGCTGGAAAAGGGAGAACGGTCCGACAACCCGCGTTACCCCCATGTCTTCGAAGGCAGGCAAGCCATATACACAGACGATAACGCGCAAATAATCGTGACGGTTCTCGAGGACCGTTGCGATGAGGAATGCGACTCTTTTGCCCTCAAGCCGCAGAAAATCCTGAAAGATACACTCAACGAACACTCAATCGAAGAGTCCTTTGAAGTCTCCCAGGCAGCCGATGAGCAGTGTTGGAAGCTCCGCGCGCTCATATAGGCTGATCCGGTGTTATGCCACGGACCTCGAACTCGCCGGCGCGCGAGACAACGCTTCAAGGGAGAGGGGCCGTCCTGTGGGACGGCGTTTTTCGCGTCGCCCGGAATGATGAAGTGCCTCCTGGGGTCGGGCTTCGGCAAGGCAGAGAATCGGGAGCCCTGAGGCAGAGGCAACGGTCATCTGAGCCTTCGGGGTGTTTGGAAAGCCCGGGTCCGGCCGCCGAATTACAACAGGTGGGTGGATGAAGACCTACTGTGGAGAAGACCTTTCCAAGGCTAACGGTCAGGAAGGCAACAAAACCTTTGTCGCGATCGACGGGAAGGTGTTCGATCTTTCCACGAGCAAGAAATGGAACAACGGGCTTCACATGAATCGCCACTACGCGGGGGGGGATCTCAGCGCGGAACTGAAGGCGGCCCCTCACGGACCCGAGGTGCTTGAACGCTTCGAGCAGGTCGGCGAGTACGAACATACCCCCGAGAAACCGTTGAGCGGAGTGAAGGGCAACGTCAATTCCTGGCTGGGCCGGCACCCCTTCTTCAGACGACATCCTCATCCTGCCGCGGTCCACGTGCCCGTGGGCGTCATGATGATCGTTCCCCTCTTCGAAGTTCTCGCGCTGCTGACCAATTCGCGAGCGACCGAATGGGCCGCATACTGCTGCCTTGTCGTCGTATTCCTCGCTCTGCCCCCGTCAATGGCAACAGGCTATTTCACCTGGTGGATAAACTACGACTGCGCCGATCACCGTATCATCAATTGGAAAAAGCGTCTGGCGTGGTTGGCTTTTCTCTTAGCGATCGGCACCGTCATTTTGCGGGCCTGCGTCGACGGACCTCTCGATTTGAGTGACCCCCTAGTCTCGATATACGTGGCTGGCCTCTTTGTCCTCACGGTCATTATTGCAGCCATAGGTTTCCTTGGAGGAAACCTGACGTTTCCGTACGAGTGAGCAGCATCCCCGGAGACCGGCCCAAAACCCCTCAAGGATTGGTCCCATGAACAGCAACGACACGAAAGAGCACACCGCATCCGCATCTCCGACGACGACGAAACTGAAGCTCTTCCTCGGCCTGTCTCGTACGCCTCACGGAGTTCTCGATCTGGCCACACCGGCCATGGCCGCGTTGCTCTGGCTTGGAGCATTCCCACCTCTCCAGGTAGTGATAGTTGGCATCATAACAGCTTTCGCGGGGTACACCGCGGTGTACGCGCTGAACGATCTGGTAGACCTCTCGACAGATCGGCGGAGGCTTTCACATAGTGATGACCCCAGGGAACTCTTTCACGTCGACGAGATCATGGTCCCTCATCCGGTTGCTCAAGGGCTGTTGTCTCTCAGGAGCGGATTCCTCTGGTTCCTTTTCTGGGCCATAGTTGCGCTTGTGGGCGCATGGTGGCTCAATCCCGTCTGCGCCTATCTCTTCGTAGCGTCCGCGGTGCTCGAAGCGGTCTACTGCAAACTGCTTCGGGTAACTCACTGGAAGATCGTGCCGTCAGCCCTCGTCAAGGCAACCGGAGGACTCGTCGGAGTTCTCGCGGTGGATCCGAGTCCCTCTCCCGGGTTCCTCGCGCTGCTGGTGCTCTGGCTCGCCGCGTGGGAGGTTGGAGGACAGAACATCGCCAATGATATCGTGGACAAGGATGACGACCTGCGTGTCTCCGCCCGGACCACGGCAACGGTCAAAGGACTCCCCGAGTCGGTCTTCAGAGTGGTTGCCGCGGTCTCTATGGCCGCATTCGCAGGGACCGCCATCTACTGGTTTGCCGGGGCGGGAGTCGGGTATCTCTACCCCATCGGCGCGGTGGTGCTCGGTTGGGTGCTTCTGCTGCGCCCCGCCCGCGATCTCTATTACACCCCCAAACCTGAGAAGGCAGCGGCTCTCTTCAACAAAGCAAGCTATATGCCGGCAAGTTTTCTTCTGTTGACCTTGGTGGCCGTGTTTGTCCCTGTTTGATAGCGACGGCTCGCAAGGAGTAGAATTCTCCTTCACCCCATTGCCAGCCGGGGGCAAGTTCGGTTCTCCCCGGAAGCAAACCGGCATTGAGGAGAGTTTATGTCCCTGCCGCCTGTGAGAATCCGACTGAATGTCATCCACTCGACATTGCATCGGTTTGAGCCCCCACATGCCTGAAAAAGACGATATGCTCATGAACTGGCCCGAGCGGGTCTGGATTTACAGTCCCGTGAGAGTCTGGTTCTTGAAGCTCCATGCGAGGAAATGGTTACGCCAACGAGGACCCGTGGACGCGCAGAACGCGCTGGAAATCGGTTGCGGACTGGGCAAAGGCGCGAGGATCCTCGTTGAGACCATGGGGTTCGAAAAGGTTCATGCGTTCGATCTGGAGGAGCGGCTGATCCGTCGAGCGGTCAACGGCCTGCCGTCGGCTCTAAGCGACAGGATTTCCTTCTTCGTGGGCGACGCGCAGATCCTTCCCTTTTCCGACTTGCAATTCGACGCCGTGGTCAATTACGGAATCATTCATCATGTTCTTGATTGGCGCGCGTGCATCCGGGAGATCGGCCGGGTCCTGAAGCCGGGTGGCGCCTTCTTTTTCGAGGAGATCTATCCGCCGCTCTATGCCAATTTCCTGCTCGGATGGATGCTCCGCCACCCCCGTGAGGACCGCTTCAACGGTCCACAATTCCTCGCCGAGCTTGAGAAGAACGGACTCAGTCTTATGGAGGGGGTCTCCACAGATTCAAGGTTCGGCATCGTCGGCATCGCGATCAAGGGGTGAAGAGAGACAAGAAGTTGCCGGGGAGGGCCCTTTTTGCAGAAAGGGGCCACCCCGGTCAACTTTTCCCAGGGAATCGACTCACGAGATGGTGGCAACACCGGTGGAGGAAAGCTCCTTTTTCGCTGCCGAGATCATCCGGATGTGATCCATTTCCGCGCGGATCAGCTTATCGATTTCCCCTTTCCCACTGGGATCCGGGAGGATCTCCTTCATACCCACGAAGAAGGCGACCGAGTCCTTTTCAAATTGCAGGGCCAGGTCAAGGGCCTGCTGTGCGGACTTGACTTGCTTGAGCCTTTCACTTGCCGCTTCGAGGGTAAAGACGTGGGTGTCCGCGGTCGATTGAAGATAAGCCTCGGCCAGACCTTCGGGATCCCACACCGCGTCCGTGGGAAACGAACCGGCAAGCCTGCTCCTGAGGGCCTTGAACTGGGCAATGTGACCGTCTTCCATTGCGGCGAGGTCTTCGAAAAGCTTTTTGATTTGGGGATCGTCGTTGCTCTCGGCAACACCCGCATAAAAGGTCTTGCCGTTCTCTTCGATGCGCACGGCCATGGTAAACACGTCGTCCGCCGTTCCGAACACGAACATTAAAGCCTCCTCTTGTTCTATGAAAGCAAAGAGTGTCGCGTCTGATCAACCGTGGGCTACGTCCGGGACCCGCTCCGGCCGGGGTCGGTCATGTTACCCGCTTGAACACCTAGTGGCGTAATGCCCCGACTTGCCGGCATGTTCGTTCTTCGCTGTACCTTTGGATGCCCGGAAGTCGGTATCAAAGCCGGCCCTGAGGATTTCGGCTGTCGAGATTCGGTTCGTGCTGCCGCAGTACTGTATCGGCCCGACTCTTGTTCTCATTCGGTCTTCTTGTAGACGTTCAGTCCGATCTTTTCCTCTCGCCCGAAGACCAATCGGTTTCCCTCTGTGGACGCGATGATAGTCGTCTGACCTGATTTCGAGGGGCCGAAATCCTTGGACAGGTCGATCGTAATGGTTAGCGTGTCCCCTTTAACGTCCATTTCCACATTCTTGAATGCACGTTGTCGGCCTTTGGCCGTTCTGTCGTTCGCCTGCCGGTAGATATTCAATCCAATCTTTTCCTCGCGACCTGGAACGGTCTTGTTCCCTCGAGTGGACCCAACGATAATGGTCTTGCCTGACTTGGAGGGGCCGAAATCCTTGGACAGGTCGACGACGACGGAAAGGATATCCTTGTCCACGGAAAGCTCCACATTCGTCATCCCCGCTTTCCGCACCTTCGCGCCTTCCTTTTTCTTGGGTCTGCGCCTGCTCGATTCAGGCGCGGCGGTCCCGCTTATGGTTTCCGGAATTGTCCCCACGCCCGCGTTGACATCGTGTGGAGTGCCGTTTCCCGAGTCGAGGAACGGAATCACCGCACAGGTATGGCCCAACAGGAGGTCTCGCACATCGTCGGGGGTCTTCTGGAGCTGCTGGAATTCGGCGTCCGGCAGGAGGGCGCCGTCCCACCCCTTTTCCGCCAGACGAGAGCGAATCTCTTGCGGATCTGCAGATGTTGAACGGTTCATCTCTGCAAGAATGTCCCGTACCAGATCTCTCGCCCGGTCGAAATCCCTCAGCTTCTCCTGGAAGGGACGTATGGCTTCCATGACCTGGGTCATTTTCTCCGATTGCACCATTTGCCTAGCGGGATCGGTTACAAGGTGCTTCCACTTCGACGGCGTCCCCGTCCCCACCTCTTTGTAGTAACTCTTGAAATCGTCGGCACTTATGGTGAACTCGAATCCTCCTTCGGTCCGCACGCGAAAAGGTGACTCGGCGTCATCGAGGAGTTCGACGATGATTCCGGGGTTCGTTCCGAGAAACTGCTGAAAACGTTTCGCCATTGCGACTCCATGCAAAATGAGAAAACATTCCGCTTACTGCCATGATAATCACGTCGGTTGCTCCCGGCAATCGACGCCGGTCATCCACCCTCCACCGGGAAGCCTGCCCGTTTCCAAGCGGCCAAGCCCGCGGCCATGATGTAGAGACGTTTGTACCCGAGTTGAGCGAGGAAGAGCGCAACCTCCTGAGCCATGTCGCAGTCAGGACCGCTGCAGTACAATACGATGCGATTTTGCTTCGGGAGAAGAGGCTCGATGATGGGGAGGCGTTCCTCCACCCGGGGAGAGGGCAAGGAAAGGGCCCCTTTGACGTGGCCGTCCTCGAAGTCTTCCTCTTCACGCGCGTCCACGAATAGCGTATCCCCCTGCTTGAAAAAATCGTAAGCTTGCTTCTCGTCGATAATCGGGACCTTGATGCCGGCAAGAACCAGCTCCTTGGGAGGGGCGTAGATCCAGGGTATGCCCTTCGGGGAGACCAGATTTACCCCCAACCCTATCAGGGCCGCAACCATCGCAATAATCACGGCCCCAAGGAAAATCTTCCCGGCTTTTTTCATAGTCGGAATCTAACACTGGCACGTCGTGGCTTTCAACCCAAATCTCCCGGGGCAAGAACCGCCGCCTGAGCGCGGGCCTGTGGTGCTCGGCACAATCTCCGTTCCTCACGGTGGCTGGCAGGAATCTACCACGGCCGCGGCCCCATCCGGGAATGACCGGAATTGCCGGGCATTGTGGTGAGCTGCAGGACAATCCTCAGGGACAGGCGCAGACCGCCGTAGGGGCCTAGTCCCGTTCAGACGCGGGCCCGTGCCAAAGGCAGATCAGACCATATTGCATGCTATCTTTGCGCAAAGTCCCGCGGCCTCGTCCCTGAATCGCTGCACGCGTCCGGACGAAGCGCTTTGATCCGAAACCAGGACCGACAAAGCCATTTGCTATTGACAATCCGGCGCTCGACTTCTACCAATAGACCGACCTACTGAGTGCTACTTTGCACCGGACTCCGCGTAGAGCAAAACCACAGCGATCATCTCCAGGAGCTTTTTATGGACTACCTTTTGACTGACGAGCAGAAAATGGTCCGGGATATGGCCCGGAAATTCGCAGACAATGAACTCAAGCCCATAGCCGACCGTCTGGATCGCGAGCACACCTATTCCCAGGAAGTGCTCGACGCGCTCGGAGAAATGGGAATAATGGGGGTCGCGGTCCCCGATGAATATGGCGGTGGGGGTATGGATTACGTCTCGTACGCGCTGGTAGTGGCCGAGATCTCCAGAGGCTGCGCGGGAACCGGTACCACGGTGGCCGCACATAACTCGCTCTACTGCTATCCCTTGCTGACCTTCGGCAACGAAGAGCAGAAGAAGAAATACCTCGTCCCCGCGGCCTCGGGGAAGTCAGTGGGTTGCTATGCGCTTACCGAGGCGAACGCGGGGAGCGACGCGGCCGATGTTCGAACGACAGCGAAACTTGACGGCGATTCCTGGATAATCAACGGCGAGAAGAAGTTCATTTCCAACGGCAACTTTGCCGATCTCTGTGTTTTCGCCGCCACCACCGACAGGTCCAAGGGATACAAAGGGATCAGCCAGTTCGTCTGCGACCTGCGGGAGACCCCGGGATTTCGGGTGGGTCGAGTGGAAGAGAAGCTCGGGATCAACGCCTCGGGAACCGCGGAGATGATTTTCGAGGACGCCCGGGTCCCCAAAGAGAATATTCTGGGGAAACCCGGGTCAGGGCTGAGGCAGATGCTTTCAACCCTCGACAGCGGCCGCATCAGTATAGCCGCGCAGGCGCTGGGCATCGGACAGGCAATCCTGGAGGAATCGATCGAGTATGCCAAGGTCCGGGAACAGTTCGGTAGACCCATTTCGGAATTCCAGGCGATTCAGTGGAAGCTGGCGGATATGGCAACGCAGTTGGACGCGGCATGGCTGTTGGCGTGGCGTGCGGCTACGCTGGAGGACAGGGGACTCCCCTTTGAGAAAGAAGCCGCCATGGCTAAGATGTACGCCTCGGACATAGCCATGCAGGCCGCCATCGAGGGGGTCCAGATCCTCGGAGGGTACGGTTACTGCCGGGAATATCCCATGGAACGTCACATGCGGGACGTCAAGATAACCCAGATCTACGAAGGGACAAATGAGATCCAACGGATCATTATTGCACGTAATCTCCTCGGCAAGAGGAAGTAAATGGGAACGAGGGATCAGAGATGCCGGGCGCGCGCAGCGGGCCGCCTTCGCCGCAAGCCCCTGTGAGCCCTAAACTACACGTGGTGAATCGTAACTCTTCCCGTCGCCCTTCCCCTGCCAACGTCATGAACAACCGGCCAGGAGGTACAACCATTTGAGTTCCCTGAGAGCGCTGCGCAAAATGGACATCGATCCCGCCTGGCTGCTGCGGATCTTTACGATCATCCCGGTTGCGCTCATCGTCCTGGCGGGAATCGGCGCGCTATGGATCTACTTCTTTGTGATGTCTCTGTTGCCTGACAGTCAATCTCGGATTGACCTGCCAGGCCTCAAGTCAGAGGTAAGCGTGGTGCGGGACGGCAAGGGCATTCCGGGCATCATTGGTGCCAACGAGGCTGACGTAGCCACGGTGTTCGGCTATGTCATGGCGCAGGATAGGCTCTGGCAAATGGATTTCCTGCGCAGGGCGTCACAGGGACGTCTCGCGGAGATTCTGGGCAGGGAATACCTCGACGCGGACCACCTCATGAGGACTGCATCCGCGGGCAAACAAAGTCAGGATTCGCCTGACAAATTGAATGAACCTCAACGGGTGTGGATTGAGAGTTTCGTGCGCGGGATCAATCTCTACCTTGCCCGACACTCCGGGAAGCTTCCCATCGAATTTTCGTTGCTGGAGTATCGGCCCGAGCCTTTTTCCGTCGACGACGTGCTCGGAATCTTCCTTGCCTTGGCAAAGGAGAGTTCTCCTGCGTTCCGGGTGGATCCCGTGATGATTCGAATCATGGGACGCGTCGGACCCAAACGCGCGTTTGCGCTTTTTCCCACGGATCCCGCCGCGTCGAGGAAGCTGGTCGTCTCAGATCTTCACGGATGGCAACCAGCCGGACTCATCTTCCGTGTCGCTGCCTCTTCTCCCGGCCTTGCGAGGGTACCGGGGTTCCGGGGCGGTTGCATCTGGGCGCTGGGACGAGAGAAAACGCGGAGCGGTAATTCCATGGCGGGGTGCATGGTATACCAGGCGCTCAGTGCACCAGGGTTCTGGTACCGGGCACGACTCGTTGCAGGCGACTTTCATCTGGCCGGGGCGTTTGTGCCTGGCGTCCCTGTGGCATTGGTGGGCAGCAACCGATACGTGGCATGGGGCGCTATTTCCACGCCGGCTGACGACGCCGACCTGTTCGTGGAGAGACTCGATTCCGATTCTCCGAAGCACTACTGGCGCGTCGATCGCTGGCGTCCGTTGCGCGAAATTACGGAGACCTACCGGATCAGGAACGGGAGATCGATACAACGGACGGTCAAGCTGACGGAAACGGGGCCTCTGGTGTCCCAAGTGACCAACGGCAAAGGCTTGAGTCTGCGATGGACTGCCCGGGATGGGCTCGGACTCGTTCCCGCGTTCTATTCCGTGAACAGGGCCCGGAGAGGGGATGAGATAATCACCGCGTTGCGGTCACTTGTCGCTCCCGTCTTGTACGTCGTCTGGGCGGACTCCGATGGTGGCCACGGAATACAGATGGCGGGGCGGGTTCCCGTGAGGTCCTCCGGGAGTGACGGAATCATACCGATGCCCGCCTGGACCGCGGTACAAGACTGGAAGGGATTCATCCCCTTTGCCGAACTGCCCTCGGTCTCGGGAGAGGGTCCTCTCGTGGTCTCGGACGGGCGGCCCGGCGGTCCCGATTATCCCTATTTCATAAGCTGTTATTGGAACGACGCCTCGCGCAAGAATCGAATCAGCAAGCTTCTGGCCGGCGCGGGGGAGCAATCCCCTCAGACGTTTCAGCAAGTCCTCTCGGATACGAAATCACCCCTTGCTTGGGATCTTGTTCCGGTTCTGCTCAAAGCGGCAGGCGCGTGGAAGTCTCTTAACACGGCCCAGGAGCAAGCAATCGAGATTCTCCGCTCCTGGGATTTGAGCATGCCGAGGGACTCCGCGGGGGCTGCTGTCTTCGCCCTGACATACCAGTCGCTGGTGGATGAGCTTTTCCGGAAGAGCCTCGGAGAGGATTGCTTCCTCGGCTTCTCGCGGGAGAATCAACTCGTGGCCACAAATGTCAAAAGGATCTTCCTGGGCGGCCGTACCGACTGGCTGGGGAAGACCGGGCCCGGAAAAGTGCTTCGGCGAAGCTTCGAGAAGGCGGTCGATCAGGGTACATCAATGATGGGAAGCAATCTGTCGAAGTGGAAATGGGGAGACGTGCACAAGGCAGTCTTTCGCCATCCGCTCACCGCCAGGTCGAGATTTCTCGAATTGCTCTATCACGTCGGGCCTGTCTCCCTGGCCGGCTCAGACGACACGATTGACCTCGCCGGGTGGTTTCCCAGCCATCCCTTTCTGGTCCGTAATGGCGTCTCCTTGAGGCAGATATCGGACATGACGCATCCGCCGGAACTGGTCGGGATAACTCCTATGGGGACGTCCGCGCATTTCTTCTCCACCCATTATAAGGATCAGATGAGCGCGTGGGTCCAGGGACGATACTTCAGAGATCCGATCGTGAAGGCAGACATCAGGCAGACCGGAATGAGCGCGGTTCTCTTTAGACCCGGCACCCGGGGAAGAGTGAGCCGCCGGTGAACCCGCGGCCTTCAACGGGTGATTCTTGGTATCGTACGGGCATCGACAGCATGAGCGAAACCGGATCAGCTTCAGACACGGATCTTGTGCTCGGATCGGCCTCTCCCAGGAGGCACGACCTGCTCCGTTCCGTGGGCATACGTTTTCGTGCGGTGCCTTCACGGGTTGAAGAGACCCTGCTCAACGGAGAGGAGCCCTCGGAGCACGTCAGTCGCCTGGCATTGGCCAAGGCACGAGAAGTGTCCGGTCGCGTACCCGGAGCCTGGGTACTCGGCGCTGACACCATCGTGGTCGTCGACGGCAGGATACTCGGCAAGCCGGCGGACGTGGATGAAGCCAAAAGAATGCTCACCATGCTCCAGTCGAGGACGCACCTGGTGTTCACCGGGTACGCGATCGTTAATTCACGGTACCCGGACAAGACCCGCGTGCGGTTCGTTCGCTCCGAGGTCCACATCAGAGAACTCAACGAAGCGGAAATCGAAGGATACATCAGGACCGGCGAGCCCATGGACAAGGCCGGAGCATACGCGATCCAGGGGATCGGGTCGGGCATTGTCCAGGAAATCTCCGGATCGTACACCAACGTGGTGGGTCTGCCCCTGTGCGAAGTAATAAAAGACCTCAAGGAACTGGGAATCGTCGACGTTCTGGAGGGACATCCCCGGTCATGATTGCCGAGAATCTCGCAGCGATTCGGAAAAGGATCGAAGACGCCGCGGCTCGGGCGGGTCGCAACCCGGACCGGGTGCGCATCGTGGCCGCGGCCAAGACGCAGTCCGACGAGAAGATTCGGGAAGCCGTTGCGGCAGGCATTGGAATTATCGGACACAACTATGTTCAGGAGGCTGCGCGACACCTCAGCTCGCCGGGCATCGGTCCGGTCCAGATGCACATGATCGGACATCTCCAGACGAACAAGGCGGGCAAGGCAGTAGAGCTCTTTCAGGTAATCGAAACCGTGGACAGCGTCCGTCTCGCCAATGCTCTGCAAAGGCGGGCTCACGAAGCAGAAAGGACCCTCGGCGTTCTCATACAGGTCAACCTTGCGGAGGAGCCGCAAAAATCGGGGATCACCGAGCAGGAGACCGAAGAGTTGGCCGAGGCCATCCGGAATTTGTCTTCGCTCCGGCTCCTCGGATTGATGACCATGCCGCCCTTCTTCGACGACCCGGATCGGGCCCGTCCGTACTTCACCCGCCTGCACGAGCTGCAGCAGAGGCTTATGGCCAAAGGAATCCTCGCCCCTGAAATGAACGAACTCTCCATGGGAATGACCGGCGACTTTGAAGTCGCGGTCGAAGAAGGGGCCACCCTCGTCAGAATCGGCACCGCTCTCTTCGGCCCACGGGGTTGAGTAAGAGCTCGGCAGGGCGGTCTTTAGCCCAATTTGCGCGCGCAATAAGCTTGTCAACGGGTGTTTTCGGTGTCTTTGATGGCCTCGGTATCAGAATACGCAAGGCTTCAACACCTAAGCCTCACCTGAAGAGACTCTCTGAACTGCCCGGCGTATCCCAGGAGATCATTCGGCCCCGAAAAACGTGGAGCAATCCCTGAAGAAAGGCCCCTCGGGCTAAAATACCTCCGTAACATACCGATCTTATTGACTCTACAGCCTTTTCTGCCAAAGTCGGGCTAACCGGAGAAGTATTGCTTGAGCACGTGTACGATGGCGGAACAGAAGGGGGTGTACTTCCCGCTCGAGTCTCTCTCACCGAGCGTACGGATGAGTCGCCGCCCCTGCTCCTCGGTGAGCTTGTCGAGCACCTCGAGGACAGCGTCCAAGGCTCTTTTTCGTGCCGCGGTCAGTTTCTCGTTCTCCAGGCCGAGATGCTCGATTGTGGCCTCACCGGCCGCCCTTCTGGACTCGTCATCCGTCGGGAGTATCTCCCCTAAAGACGTATATCGGAAATAGGAATTGCAATCAGGAGAGGTCGGTGAGACCATCAGTTCCTCATCGTACCAATCGCCCTTTTTGTGACCGCAATGAACTTGTCTGGGAGGGGCCTCCTCGATCCCGCCTTGGCAGCAGGCCAGAAGGTTTGCGTAGTCCAGTTGCAGCTCCGGATAGTGGGCCTTCGGCCTGAAGTGCTCGATATGGTGCTTATCCAAAGTGATTCGGTTACAGCAGTAGCAACAGATAAACCCTTGCTCCCGGACAAGGGCCTGGTGGACGGTTGCCTTGACCGGGTTTCTGAGCCGTTCATAGCTCAGCCCGGGATTACTCGCATGGTCGTTTTTCCATTGCAGGAAGCTCTCCGGTTCAGGGCCCTTTTTGATGAACCTCATTTTCCGATTATCTCCCTGCGCCGTATGAGCACGTCAGCTCGGGCGAACTCAGGATCATCGGCCCCGATATCCTTTTCCAGCTTTTCCCGCAACTTGGCCGCCTCCGACATGTTCCCCTCGTCTATGAACCGGAAATAATCTTTCAGGTCCTTTTGTATCTCCTCGGGACGCTCGGAGACCCCCATAAGCTCCTCGAGTATGCGGTTTGAATCTCTCCCGTACGAACTGGACGGGCGATAGGCCGCGATCCCCTCGGGTGTCCGCTCTAGCAGGTATATTGCCTCGGGCCGCACCTGGCTCAGAACCTGCGGCGAATGCGTGGTGACAATGAACTGGCAGTTGGTAAAGGTCCTTTCCAATGCAGGGACGATCATACGCTGCCACGCGGGGTGAAGATGAAGCTCGATCTGGTCGATGAGTATGACCCCATCACCGAGCAAAGGATCCGCAAAAGCAGGATTGGCCATAGCAAGGCGCCGCGCGATGTCCCCTACCATGGCGATAAGGCACTTCTCACCGTCGGAAAGCTGGCTTATCTGGAGCTCGGTCGGTTCACCGTTCTCCCAGTCCCGTTTGGTAACGACCATCCGCGGCGGAGCACGCCTGACCCGCGGGTTGGAGAAGCCCGGGACCATCTTTTCGATGGCCCTTCGGACTGCTTCGATTTCTCGGTCACGGTATGACGAATCGGTGATTCGCTCCTCATTCTCGATGTCCTCACGATTTCGGAACCATCTGAAAAAACCTTCGAAATCCACTCTTGCACCGCCAAGGGCCCCTTCGAATGCGCTGAGTTGTCCAAGGCCCAGTGAGGGGGGCGAATCGACCGGGACCTCAACCACCGCCCGGTTCACCGGATAGTACACAGCGATGGGGACCCGGACGGTAGAACGTCTGTCAATGTCATCCAGATCGGCAAATACGTGATGCAGGCAATCTCCTTGACCGTCTTCGTCAATCTCGATAGGGCTTCCAGGGACTCGACGAGTCGCGCGCAACCGCGCACTTTGAGTCTGATCGCCATGCTCAACTACTATCTCGATTAGACACTCTGTGGCTGGGTCCTTCACGTCGCGCGCTTCAAGCCCTCGATTCCCGCTCGGAAAATCGGGCACCCAGTCCAGCAATTCGGCTAACATGATGGCGATGCAATCGAGCACGCTCGATTTGCCCGACCCGTTGATCCCGACCAGAACCGTATTTCTGGAACGGCCCAGATTGAGAGAGAGGTTGTCAATAGCCCGGAAGTTTCTGATGATCAGGTTGCTGACTTTCATGTCCGGCTCCCTCAAGGCCGACTCGGATAGAAGCCCTGCACGTCGGGGGCATCATCCCCTGATCCTATCTATAGCAGGTCGTGGCCGTCAGGAGGTAGACTAATCGGGCCGGCCGGTGCTTTCCTCGGGCTTTCTTGGAGGAGTGGGGAGGACCTTTTTGCGAAAAGGTCCCGACCATTCACTCTTCAGGGCCAAAGCGTGCTACCCTTTCACCACGCCCATGGGTCTAATCTTGGCGACCTTGCGGGCGAGCCCGGCCCGTTCGACCACATCGACGACGAGGCTCACATCCTTGTATGCTTCCGGGACTTCTTCTCTGAGGGTCTTCCTACCTCGGGACCTCGAATAGACGCGGACGTCAGCCAATTCCCTTTCTATGGCTCTCCCCTTGGTCGTTTTGATCGCCTGTTTGCGGGAGAGAAGGCGGCCCGCGCCGTGGCACGCTGAGCCGAAGGTCTCCTTCATAGAGCCGGGCTCGCCGGCGAGCACGTACGATGCTCTCCCCATATCGCCGGGAATGGGCACGGGCTGCCCCGTGGCTTTGAACTGGTCGTGCAGGTCGGGGTGATTCGCGGGGAATGCGCGGGTGGCCCCTTTGCGGTGTACGCACACTTTTCTCTTTTCACCATCGATGGTGTGCTGCTCTATTTTTGCGATGTTGTGGCACGTGTCATAAAGGAACCGGAACTTCAGCTCCCGGGGGGAAAGCCCCAGAGCCTCCTCCCAGGTCGTGCGGAGCAGATGCATGAGAATCTGTCGGTTGGCAAAAGCGAAGTTCGCCGCGGCCGCCATCGCGGCGAGATACTCTCGGGCAAGCGACGAGGTGAGCCGCGTGCACGCGAGCTGCCGGTCCGGGAGAACGAGGCCCTCCTTTTGGACACTGCGTACCATTCGAGCGAGGAATTCGTCGCACACCTGGTAACCGAAACCCCTCGACCCCGAATGAACCATTGCGGTGACCCGGTTCTTTTCGAGACCCCAGAGGCTTGCTGTCTTGGCATCATAGACTTCCTCGACATACCCGATCTCAAGGAAGTGATTCCCCGATCCGAGCGTGCCCAACTGGTTCTTGCCTCTCTCGAAGGCCCGGTCGCTCATGAGCGTGGGGTCTGCACCTTCGAGTCCTCCCCCATCTTCGATGTGAGAAAGGTCCGACTCGTCGCCCATTCCCTGATGGACCGCCCACGCGGCCCCATCTCTGAGCACCGCGGCCATCTGCTTCCTGCTGAGGCGGATGTCTCCGCTGGAGCCGACCCCGCAGGGAATGCGGGAGAAGAGCGCGTCGACCAGTTCACGTATCCGGCCTGCTGCTTGCTCTTTTTCGAGCCCTGTGACCGCCACCCGGACTCCGCAATTTATGTCGTACCCCACGCCGCCGGGAGACACCACTCCCTCATCGAGGTCAAACGCGGCAACGCCGCCGATAGGGAAGCCGTAGCCCCAGTGGATGTCGGGCATGGCCATGGAGCGGGCGACGATGCCGGGAAGGTGAGCTACATTGTAGACTTGCTCGGGACTGCGATCGCTCTGGATCAAGTCAAGCAAGCTCTTGTCCGCGTAGATGCGACCCGGAACCCTCATGCCTCCCGTCCTGGGGATTTCCCACCGCACCTCGTCGATCTTCTTCAGCTCGTACGCTCTTTCGGCTGACATCTCCATTTACTCCTGCCGTGCTCAATGAATCGCGCAGCCTCGTCTCCCATAAGAAAACGGGATCGCTTGCCGAAGACTTGCTGATCCCGCTTTCCACGAGCCGGACGAACTCTGTAATTAATAATAAGACAGAGTACTACCTGTGGAAAGAGTGCGACGCACGATTTTCATCTCCAATGCTCTCCCCGGTGGCGCGCTGCGCTCCGGCCATAAGCCAGAACGATCAGCACTGCGGCCGATACTCCCAGGGCAACCGGCGCGGAATCCGCGTAGTAGTGTGCGTACACTGACAAGACAAACAGGGTGAAAACCAGTTCCACCCAGTAAAGGAATCGGAATTTCCTCGAGGAAAACACCGGCTGTGCCGCGATCTTCCGCTCCCACACAGGAATGATCAGAATCAATGTGAGACAAAAAATCGCCAGCGATATCGCGATCCCGCCGATCACGTCGCCGGGAAAATGCGCACCCACAAAGATCCTCGAAAGAGCCGCAAGCAGCGCGAGACCCATCACCGCCGCTGCCGCCGCCCGAGACGGAGCGTAGTAAGCGACGGCCAATCCCACCGCGGTTGCCGTGGCAGCATGGCCCGAGGGAAACGACCCTGCCCTGAGTAGAGGACCGATCACATGAACCGTTTGCATGATCGCAGCCGGGCGGGGAGCGGGGATTGCTGCTTTCGTCAGTTGGACCGCAATACCGGAAACGATCAAGAGGAAAAGCCCCAGCGCGGTTACCCTCGGATTGACAACGAGGAATGCTCCCAGGATCATGCCCGCGACGCAACCGTCTGCCAACGTCGTCAGGCCGAGCCAGAAATGGTCGGTAACCGGTGAATGAAGACCGTTCATCAGCGAAAAGAGCTGATGATCGAAAATGCGGACCGGAATGTACAACAGGCAGCAGAAGATGAGAGCTACAGGGGCTGCCACCAGAAACCAGTCCTGTAAGGGTGCCTCCCCATTGTGCTCTTGATTGTGCTGAAACCGGTTTGAAGAGTTATCAGATCTCATGGTACGGATCCGCATTCAGACAGGGAATACCAATACGCTTTCAAGCAATTGAAAAGTGTCGCCATCCGGGACGCCCCTCACCCTACCCTCCCAGGCAGAAAGAGCACTTTGTTCTTGCCCCCTTTGCCGCTGAGAGAAAGGATAGCGTGAGGGAGGATCTCGAACGTCTATGACCGGCCCGGTAAGTGCAAATCCTTTGCACGCGCCGTGGCCTCAGATATCAAAAACGACCTGGACGAAGAACCCTTTCTTGTGTCGGGTGATGGCGAGCCCGTGGTACGTTACCGCCTTGATCTCCATCTCACCGGAGAGTTCGTCTGAAGAAAGGCTCGCTCCGATCAGACGGCCTTGCAGTGCTGACTGGGAGAGGGCGTCCACCCGTGCCTCCACGAGGACAAATCCTTCCGCCTCGTAGTAAAAAAGGATCTCCCGGAGCCAGTCCACGAGCAGACCTTCGTAATCGACCCCTTCGAGTTCCACGTGCACTTCCCGATCTGGAGTCGGCAGGGTCTCTGGCGCGAGAAGACTGGTCAGTCCCTGCGCGGCGTTCGTGAAGAGCTCTTCCATCGTGGTTCCACGGACTTCCATACGAATGTCAGCGGTATGATCGAGGAATGTCCAGCCAGGTTCAGGTTTCATCCGAGTCGCCTGTTTCGGCCTTCAGCTCCGATTCTTCAGTGGAATCCACGTCCTCTTGGATCAAGGATTCTTCGTCATCTTCCGCGGTCTCGGCACGGGCAACGTCCACGACCCGCTCTCCCTCGTCCATGCGAACCAGGGTTCTTCCCATGGTGTTACGGCCGATGACGGAAATCTGTTCCATCATCAATCTTATGATCCGACCCCCGGAGGTGAGAATAAGCAGATGATCCGATTCGTCCACCATCTGTATGCGAACCACATCGCCGACTCGAGGGGTGCTCTTGATGGTGATGACTCCCAGCCCTCCCCGTTTGTGCACCGGGTACTCGCTGAGCGCAGTGCGTTTCCCGAATCCGAATTCCGCAACGGTCAGCAGGCTCTTTTCCATGTCCGAGATGACCTCCATGCCGATGACCGCGTCTTCTTTCCTGAGTCTGATCCCGTTCACCCCGCGAGCCTGGCGCCCCATGGGCCGAACCTGGCTTTCGTGAAAACGGATGGCCTTGCCTTTCTTCGTAGCGAGGAGAATGTCATTCTCTCCCGAGGTGAAATTGACGTCGATTAGTTCGTCATCCGGATCGATAGTCAGAGCGATCAGCCCGGTGGAGCGAGGACGAGAGAACTCGGAGAGAGCGGTCTTCTTGATCTTGCCCTTTTTGGAGACCATGACGACATAGCCCTCAGTGCTCAGCTCCTCGGTGGGAAGGATCTTTCGTATCCGCTCGTTCGGATCGATCCTCACAAGGTTGATGATCGCCTTGCCTCTGCTGTAAGGGCTTTCTTCCGGGAGCTGGTACACCTTGATCCAGTAGACCCTGCCCCGGTTGGAGAAGCAGAGCAACAGATCGTGGGAGCTGGCAAAGAGGATCTGGTTAACCACGTCTTCACTCGCGGCCTTGGTTCCGATCCTGCCTTTTCCACCGGGTCGCTGGGCCTTGTACAGGCTTGCTGGTACCCGCTTGACGTACCCCTTTCTCGAGAACGTGACGACCATGTCTTCACGGGGGATGAGATCTTCGTCGAGCATCTCACCGTCGTCTGGAACGATTTCCGTTCGGCGCTCGTCCCCGAATTGGTTTTTGACCTGGGAAAGCTCCGAGACAATGATCTGCAGGACCTTTTGCTCGGACGCGAGGATGCCTTCGAGTTCCTCTATTTTGCCCCTGACTTCGGCAAGTTCTTTGATGATCTTGTCCCGTTCCAGGCCGGTGAGTCTCTGCAAACGCATGTCGAGAATGGCCTGCGCCTGAACCTCGCTCAACTCAAAGTTGTCCATCAATGCGTGCCGTGCCGTGGGAGGGCTCTCGGCCGCCCGTATGATGGCGATCACCTCGTCTATGTGGTCCAGGGCGATCTTGAGCCCTTCCAGGATATGCGCCCGCTCTCTGGCCCTGGCCAATTCGAATCTTGTCCGCCTGACCACCACCTCCCGCCGAAAATCGATGAAACCTCGGAGGATCTCCTTGAGGCTCATCTGGCGAGGCCTGCCCGCGTCCACGCAGAGCAGTTGCACACCGAAAGAAGTCTGAAGATGGGTGTGGCGAAACAACTGGTTAAGGATCACGTCGGGAATCTCGTCTCTTTTTAGTTCGAATACCACGCGGATTCCGTGGCGATCCGATTCGTCGCGTATGTCTCTGATTCCGGTAATGGTCTTGTCTTTGACAAGTTCGGCCGCTGCTTCGACCATTCTGGCTTTGTTCACCAGGTACGGAATCTCCGTGACGACGATTCGCTGAAAGCCTTTTCCTGCGTCCTCTATCTCGGTCCTCGCCCTCATTCGGATCGAGCCGCGGCCGGAGGAGTACGCATCCATAATCCCTTTGGTCCCGAGAATAAGTCCGCTCGTGGGGAAATCGGGGCCGGGCAAATGTTCCATGAGATCGACCACTGACGCTTCGGGATGTTCGATGAGGTGGATCGTCGCGTCGATCACTTCGTTGAGGTTGTGCGGAGGGATGTTCGTGGCCATGCCCACAGCGATTCCCTGCGAGCCTTCCACGAGCAAAACCGGAAATCGAGCCGGCAACAAGATCGGCTCCTCGAGGGAATTGTCGTAGTTGGGGATGAAATCAACCGTGTCCTTGTCCAGGTCCTCCAGCAAGGCCTGGCAGATCCGGTGCAAGCGAACCTCAGTGTACCGCATGGCCGCCGGTGAATCGCCATCAACGCTCCCGAAGTTCCCCTGCCCGTCAACCAAGGGATAACGCAGGGAAAAAGGCTGGGCCATCCTGACCACCGAGTCGTAAACCGCGGTATCGCCGTGAGGATGAAACTGGCCGATCACATCACCGACCACTCTCGCCGCTTTGCGGTATGCCCTGTTCCAGAAGTTGCCTCCCCGTTCCATCGCGAAGAGTATCCTGCGGTGCACAGGCTTGAGACCATCTCTCAGATCAGGGAGTGCCCGGCCCACGATCACGCTCATGGCATAATCGAGGTAGGACTTCTGAAGCTCTTCTTCGATCCCCACGGTAACTTTTTCACCAATCGCAGTCACGCAATGTCTCCTTCGGTCGCAGGTCGGTCCGAGCCGGTGGACCATCCGAGGGCCCCCGGTACACCGCCGTCTATGCTATCTGCAAGATGCTGTAATTACAAGGCGTTGAATCCTCTCACAGAGGATTGATCCGGCGATATTATCACCGGAACCATCACATTTTCAAGCTGCTTGACCTCAACGGATTTCAGTGCAGCGCGCCATATTTTTGAGGATGGCGATGAGCTAACCCACCCGTGGTAAGGCCTTGGGAAACCCATCCCGGCGGTCCCTCTTTTTTTGTCCCCGATCACCCTCGTGAAGGAGTATACTATAGTGTTTGAGTTTTTGGGGTAACAAACAGTATCTCAGGCGAATGCCTGAAAGGTCGAAAACCGTGAGCAACGGACACGATGTTCGCACGCCGGAAGAAAACGTGGTCTATCGAGCGAAGCTCCATTGGATTGTGGTCGTGGGGCCTCTCCTCTGTGTTGCCATTATTGCGCTCATCGCGGCCGGGAGCACTCATCCGCAATTGGCAGCACTCATGAAGATCTGGATGGGCATCGCAGTGATCTGGGTCGCCGCGTCGGTGATCAGCTACCTGATCTCGGAACTCGGCGTGACAGAGGGCAGGATTTTCGGCAAGATCGGGTTCCTTCAGGGAAGACTTGTGGAAATCAATCTTTCCGACGTGAAAGGGATCTCCGTCACTCAGGGGGCCCTCGGCCGCGTGTTCGGGTATGGTTCGCTCGTCATCGATCGCAGAAACGAGCCCCCGGCACGCATAGGCAAGATAGCCAATCCCGAGCGGCTTCGGGATGTCGTGACGGAAAAGCTTTCGGAGGTTCGAGCCGCTGATTGACGGTGGGTGTATTCCGGTCAAGGGCGCGATGAGCCCTGGGCCGGGACGGAAATCAGCGGCTGCTAGAGCGAGCAGAACAGAGATCAATTGGCCCGGCCTCCGGACCGCATGATGTGGAGGCGAAGATTCTCATGCCGCTCTCGGAGCAGCTTTTCAGCATTGACAGAATTGGTGAATATGCTATGATCGTTAGCGCCATGGTATGAGATTATTTGGTTTTTTGAGGCTAGGCCAAGGAGTCGGTCGTTTGACGGGAGATCTCAGAACATCAAGGGTTGTGGGCGTTCTTTCCTGGAAGCGGGGAGGGCAAGCCCTTTTCATAGTTCTGGTTGGATTCCCGTTTCTTCTCTCAGGATGCGGATCGACCAAATCCCTCGTTAAGAAAAGCCTTGACCCAGGTTCGATTGTTTCCAAGTTGAAAGCGGACTTCGGGAATCGGACCAAAAAATCGAAGCCGGTCGCGAAGTCCGGCTCGTATCCCCCCCTGCCTCTGGAAGAAGACGGCCCCCGGGTGAGGCGCTTCATTCGGCACTATGCGTACCAGCAGCGCGGCACCATGAGACGCTACCTTGCCAGGGCAGAGGAATACCTGCCTATGGTCAGCAGGGTGGCCCAGGAGAACGGTCTGCCCAAGGAGGTCGCGTATCTTTTCCTCCTTGAGTCGGGGGCTAATCCCGACGCACGATCGCCGGCCAATGCCCTCGGCATGTGGCAGTTCATGCCCGCTACCGCGCGCAGCTACGGACTTCGGGTCGACTCATGGGTGGACGAGCGGCTGGATCCGGAGAAGTCGACCCGTGCCGCCATGGTCTACTTGAAGGACCTGTACGGCATGTTCGGTTGCTGGCGACTGGCTCTGAGTGCCTACAATTCCGGCGAGAACAAGCTCAACAGGGTACTGTGCCAGGAAGACGCGAACGAGTACGATGAGATCTGCTCAAGTAGACGGTTGAAAAAGGAAACCCGGGAATTTTGGCCGAAATTCCAGGCAATCGCCCGGATCGCCAGGAATCCTCGCAAATACGGATTTCTCCCGTTAAGGATTCGGCCCCGCAGGGATCGGTTTGAAGAGGTTGAGGTTCGTGGGTGCTATTCGCTGAAAACCCTCGCACAACTCGCCGGCCTCCTGGAAGACGAGCTGAAGGAACTCAATCCTGCACTCTTGAGGCGAATGACGCCGCCGACGGGACTGGCATACCGGGTCAGAGTCCCCCGGCAGAAGAAACGAATTCTCGTGGCAAGGCTCGAACGCGCGCCCAAGGACGCGCCCAAGGGGCAGGTCGTCCACGTCGTCCACAAGGGCGACAGCGTTTGGAAGCTCGTACGACGCTATCGAGTCACACGGGCACAGCTAGCCAGCTTCAACCCGGACGTCAACCTGAGTCGCAAGCTTCGCAGGGGCGAGCGACTCGTCATCCCCGTTCAAAAGAAGAAGCGCCAACGCACCAGGTCCCGAAAGAGAAAGCGACTCTCCAGCCTGGACTAGCCCGTCACCGGCCTGTCGGCGGCCTGTTCGCTGCCTACATCCTCCCTCCGACTCGGCATAGGTTCCGCGCGAATCCTGCAGCAATTCCGATGGGTCGACCGCTGTTTTGAAGAATCTGTGTAGTACTTTCAGTCCAAAGGGGATTTGCCTTGCAAGACGGAGAGCCCGCGACTAAGATCCCGTGGCGAGTTCCAGAGTCCGTGCTGAGACTCAACGGAGGCGAACCATGTCACATCGTTTTTCTTGGCGTTGCGTCATCTGTCTCCTCTTCATTGCCGTCCTCCTGACAGGAGGTACGTGGGCGGAACAGGTCGATCAACCGGCGGGATCAACCACGGAGCCCCTGCCGGCCGCGTCCAATACGTCGGTCGAGCGAACCGTCGGACAGCCTGAAACAAGCGGTACATCCAGACCTGTTGCCGATCCGGCCCTTTCCCCACAGCCCGCGATCACTCCCGGGCAGCAAGCAATTCCTGAACGCAAGTCCGCCACCCCGGGGGCATCTGACAACATCCTCCAACTCAAGAGGCGGATCGTGGAACTGCAGAATCGGGGGAACCTCGGGATCGGCAAGATGGTCCTTTGCTCGTCAGTCAGGGGGTTCGGGGATTATTCACCGGTCGATCCGTCCAAAGCCCTACACAAACTCGTGCTATACATACAGCCCTCCAACTATGGAACGCGGGTTACATCGGATCGGTACGTCATCGACCTGACCCTTGACCTTGCGGTCTACGACGACAAGGGAAAGCTGATCCGAGAGCGGGCGGGTATCCTGAACAAGAAACGTATTTCACGCGTTCCCCTACTCGATCTCTTCTTCAGCCCGCGAATCAATCTCAGAGGCGCCCTGAGCAGAACGCTCGTCATCAAGACCAAGCTGAAAGACAATATCAAGAACGCTACCGCCACCGGCACGTACAGGATAAACGTTCGATCGGCAGCTAAGAAGACTGCTAACGGGGAATGATCCTCAGCGCGCGTTGAAACGAGCTGCGCAGAGCCTTCCCTTGGAGTCCGGCCTCAGCGTCATCGGGGGAAAGAGGGAAAAAGGACGGACAGGAAGCCCGTCCCGCGTGACCTTTTTACGCTCCTAGAATCCGTTCGCTTGCAACTGAATGGTGGGGAAATAGACGTGTCGCGGGATTCGTCGCTGATAACTGACGTCGAACTGAGGGCGACACTTCGGTGGAGATTTCATGATGGGGCCCCGGTCCATCCCGAGCTGATTTGAGACGCCGTCCCAAACGTATTTGATTAAACCGAACGCGTGACCCGTTGCGGGCACGGAAATTGCCGTGACCAAGATCAAAACCAGCCAAAGGGTTCTCATTTTCAAGTACTCCTTTAATAATACGTCTTTTATACTTGATTTAACAGGGAATGTCAATACATCAAGGGGGCCTTCGCCTGAGCCCAAAGAACGACTGAAATGGGACGCGGACCGGCCATTCACGCGCAGTAACCCCGCTGACCGCCAACACCTAGCATCACGTCGGTGCCAATGTTCAGTCCGACATTGACCGCTCAGCGGGCACAGGATATGGTCGCAGGAATGAAAAGAAGAAAAACCTGAGCCCGTTGCTTCATCACGGGCAAATCTGTGCCAGGAGCTGAGGAGACCATGTCCGCGAGCATAGCCATTGTAGGAGCCGGCATCGCAGGTTTGGCTGCGGCCTATCGACTGAAGAGCGCCGCGTTGGATCCGGTTGTCTTTGAGAGCGACGGACACGTGGGCGGGAGGATGAGTTCGGAAAGGGTGGACGGTTTTCTCATTGACAAAGCGGCCTACACCTTTCCCGAATACCATAAGAATCTCACCGCGTTGCTCGACGAGTTCGGCATGAGCGACGCGCTTGTGAGAACCGCGGGAACCTCATCCACCTTCGCTCGGGGCAAGGAGTATCAGGTCAAGATCGGGTCTCCGTCGGATTTCTTGAGGTACAAGCTGCTGTCGCTTGGCAACAAGAAGGATATGGTGAAGCTCTACCTGTACGCGCAATCGCTTGGCAAGTCGCTGAACCTGATCGAGCCCACGGCAAAGACCTTTGAGCTGGAAAAGGAGTCGGCGGCGGACTATCTTCTGCGCAACTACAGCGAAGAGATTCTCGAGTATGTTGCCTGGCCGATCTTCTGTGAGATATTCCTCGGTAATCCGGAAGACAACTCAAAGGTGCCTTTTCTTGCGACCCTTCCCAATCTCACCTGGTTCAAGATCTTCAGTTTCCGCGAAGGAATGAGCACCATACCGAATCGCATCGCGCAGGGACTGGACGTGAGATTGAATACCCCTGTGCAAAGGGTCCGACGTTCCGCGAGCGGGCAGGGCTACGAGGTGGAAACAGGAGGAGAGCACCCGAGTGTGATGGCCTTCGACGCGGTCATTTTCGCGGTGCCCGCGCCTTTGATCCCCGGCATCCTGGAGGAAATGCCCGAGGACGTGCAGAGCTTGTTCCAAGAAGTTCGGTACGCAAAGAGTCTCGTGGCCGCCTTTGCCCTGGACTGGCTGCACCGGGATACCACTATGATCAATAATCTCTGCCGTGACAATTTCGACGTGGTGGGCACACTCGTATTCGATCATCATAAAGGTCCCGAGCGCATGCCGGAAGGCAAAGGGCTCATGACCGCAATCCTCTGCGAAAAAGCGAGCAGTGCTCTCATGGAGGAGCCTGAATCCACGGTTCTCGATGCCGTGCTCAAAGAGGTTGATGCACTCTATCCAGGAATTTCAAAGGAGGTCCTGTTCGGCAGATTGTACCGATGGAAATACGGCGCGGTTCAGCTTCCTCCGGGTGCTCTGGCAAAACAGAGTTCGGCTCGCAGGATCCTGGAAGAGCGGTTCCGAACCGTTTCCTTCGCCGGAGACGGGTTGTACAAGGCGAGTCTCGAAACGAGCTTCAATTCAGGCTTGAAGGCAGCCGAGCACGTTATGCGGGGTTTGGGCCTTTCAGCTCGCTAGAAGGGACCGGAGGGAGATCGTACGCGGAATATTGAGCGACAACCAACACAGTCGATCTGTGCTTCAGACCTCTCGGAGTCTTGCTTTTCCTGGTGTCATTATGTCTTGGCGTAGAGAATTTTTAATCGGGAGAGACTGTGGGCCCAATGAGGCAAGCCCGAGAAAGGGGCCTCATGAGAAAACGATGTATGTCTGCATATATCTTAAGGGGATCTGAGTACGGCATCCGCGGTACTGATACCGCAACTGATGCGCACATAACGGATGAACGGCAAACGACTCTGCTGTCGAAACGAATCGGAGGAGGCTTGATGAGATGTGTGGGTGCAGTCTTCATATGCTTGCTCGGTGCTGTTCTTTCCCTTGTCGGCGGCCCTAGCATGGCTAACGATGCTCCTATCGAAATCATGAGTGGGGGTGCCTCACCAAAATCGCCCCATTCAAGTATTCGTATGGAGTCCGAGAATGTTAGAATCACGCTGGAGAGGACTAGCTACACAGTCGATGCTGTTTTTCGTTTCTTCAATACGAGCGCGAAGACGACCGAATGGGTAGGCTTTCCGAAAAGTGCCAGGGGATCGGCAGCTCTGTCGTTCGATGGAGTCAAGGACTTCATTCGCTTCGAGACGTGGGTCGACGGCCGTAGGGTGAAGTTTTCAGAGGAGCGAGCACGCTCCTCGCGCTCACAGCCTTTCCTAAAGAGACTGCTCTCTCAACCGGCTCAACAAGTCGAGGACGAGCGCTGGATGGTCAAGCAGGTGACGTTTCCCGGTCACGACAAGACGACTACTCGGTAAGCTACGAGGCACCGTATCACCGCTCTGATTACCGTTTTGCTTTCTATACATACGGGATGGGTTCGTATTGGAAGGGTTCCATCGGACGAGCTACCTTCGTCATAGACGGCGACGGAATGGTCTGTGCAGAGAATATCCACGTGCAGTGTCCAGCCCGATTGGCCAAGAGCAGAAAGGTGATTTCGCAATCTACGGTCAGGTACGAACTGACGGATTTCGAGCCTCCAGTTGGCGCTACACTGAAAATATGGTTTATCGCTGATCAAGCTGAAGGGGCAGGCTGCGAAAACGAACCACTTGAGGGCCGTGGGAAAGAAGGGATGAAACTACGATGGGGGAACGACGGTGCACAATAGAAGCAGGACCGAAGCACCAGATAGTGGAGCGGCTTAGACCCTGATGGGACTACACTGATTGACAAAAATTCTGTCTTATTAGCAGAGCCGTGCGTTCGGGAAATTCTCTTCTTCATCCTGCAAACGAGCGAATCAAAGCGGAGCAATTTGCTGAAAGTACGGAGATTTTGCAGGAGCTGCAGAGACCGTTTTTTTTGCCGAAAAAATGAGCCATCCGCAATATTTCCATGAGAAATCTGCCATTTCTTTTGCCAACCGCTATAACTGTTGCCGGATCCTTTCACCCTTGGTATGGTGCGGGGACCGACGGAACGACCGTGAGAAACAGCATGAGGTGCTCCGTTCGTCGGACTTCAGACGAGTACGACAGCGAGAATGGCGAGGTGTGACGATGATCGGACCAAAAGGGATTGTCGAGGAATTGCTCCAAACTGCAGGCGTGGCCATCGGCGGCCCCAACCCCTGGGATATCCGGGTGAAGGACGATCGCACGTACGCCCGGGTGTTGCGGGAGAAGAATCTGGGGCTCGGAGAGTCGTACATGGACGGCTGGTGGGAGTGCGATCGACTGGACGAGCTTTTCCATCGGATCATCAAGGCGAGACTCAATGAAAAGGTGAAGGGCGGCCTGCGGCTCATCGTACCGGTGATCCAGGCACACCTCCTCAACCTCCAGACGAAGAGGCTTTCGCGCACCGTGGCCCGACAGCACTACGATCTCGGCAATGAACTCTTCATGTCGTTTCTCGACCCTTACAATCAGTATAGCTGCGCATACTTCGACGGCACCGACGACCTGGAACAGGCCCAACTGAACAAGCTCGACCTCCTATGCAGGAAGCTGGCCCTGACAAAGGACGATCACGTGTTGGACATAGGCTTCGGATGGGGAGGCTTCGCGAAATACGCTGCCGAAACCTACGGTTGTACGGTCACGGGAGTGAACATTTCCCACGAGCAAGTGAGTTTTGCAGCCGAATTCTGTAAAGGGCTGCCGGTCAACCCTGTTCATTGCGATTACCGGGATGTTCAGGGCACGTTTCAAAAGATAGTCTCCGTCGGGATGTTCGAACACGTCGGTCCTAAAAATTATCGCAGGTTCATGAAGGTCGCGGACCGTTGCCTCGAGCAAGACGGGATCTTCCTGCTCCACACGATCGGAAGTAACGAATCGGAGCTGAGCGGCGATCCGTGGATCTCGAAATACATATTTCCTTTCGGTAAGCTGCCCAGCATCGCCCAGATCACCCAGGCCGCAGAGGAGCTGTTCGTCGTGGAAGATATCCACAACCTGGGGCCTCACTACGACAAGACCCTCATGGCCTGGAACGCACGATTCCACGAGGCGTGGCCCAAATTGAAGGACAAGTTCGACGACAGGTTCAAGCGAATGTGGGAATACTATTTACTTTCCTGCGCGGGGTCCTTTCGTGCACGGAATATCCAGCTCTGGCAGATAGTCTTCACCAAATTTGGCACCCCACAGCCGAAATGTAGGTATTAGGTGAGAGTGTAAGTGTTCACCGGGGAGGGCCTTTTTGCAAAAAGGCCCTCCCCGCTATACTTTCCCCATTTTTGTAAGGTATTATGGCGATTTTCGCGGAAAGAGGTT